>NZ_NHOA01000087.1 GCF_002727125.1 Halorubrum persicum | reverse complement strand
CTGCGCAGACCTCCACCTGCGGCCCTACTACGGTGACGAAGACGACGCAGACGCTCTCTACCACTCGGAAGCGAAGAGAGGAACTACTTCGTTCCACGCTTACGCGACACTTTACGCGCGTGTGAAGAACAAACGCTACACGCTGGCGGTGCGCCGTCTCGAAGACGGCGACACCGCCAGCAGCGTCCTCGCTGAGTTCTTCGGTGTTCTCGACGGCCTTGACACCGAGGTCAAGGCCGTCTACCTTGATCGCGGATTCTACGACAGCAAGTGTCTCACGCTGTTACAGGCGCACAACTACGCGTACGTGATCCCGATCATCCGGTGGGGAGAGACGATTCAGCAGGAACTCTCGGAAGGATGGAGTCGCGTCATCCAACACGACCTGACAGGGAAACTCGACGGTCATAGCTGGACCGTCGAGTTTCCCGTCTACATCGACTGTACGTACCTGAATGGACGGTATGACGAGAACGGCGTGGCGCGTCACGGCTACGCCGCTGACGCGCCGTTCATCGAGACTCCACGCGATGCTCGATACCACTATTCGAAACGCTTCGGTATCGAGTCGAGCTATCGCTTGTCCGAGCAAGCGATAGCGACGACAACGACACGAGACGCAACGGTGAGACTGCTGTACGTCGTGGTGAGTCTCCTCTTACAGAATGCGTGGCGATATCTCCACTACGAATACGTGGCGACGCCGCGCCGAGGCGGGCGTCGCCTCTGGTGGTGGCCATACAAGGAGTTCGTGAATATGGTTCGGCGGGCCGCGTGGACGGCCCTCGCGGTGCGTCGGGCCGTCCCCGCAAACCGGCCACCTGACGACCGGTTCTCCCGGTAGTCACTGACCGAGCAAGCGTTTTCGCAAGTGGCAACGCTGTCGCGTCGGCGGCTGAGCGCCGCCGACAGCGACAGCTCCTCGATCAATCCGTGTTGTTCAACCGCTATCGACGACTCATCACGGCAGAACAGGTAACTCAAGTCAGGCTAACCGGCGGTGCTTTGTGAGGTACTGA
>NZ_NHOA01000017.1 GCF_002727125.1 Halorubrum persicum | reverse complement strand
CCGTCAACGCTCCCCGACTCCCCCCGCCTCGAGTAGCCCCAAGGCCTGCCTCCACCCGTGCGCTCCCCCAGGGTTCCCTCCACTATCAACAATCTGGTAGTACCTCTATCGCTTTCGCTCCCGCTCCACCCCTCTCCGCCGCCTCCAACTCGGCTCTGCCTGAATCGCCCGCCACGCGACTACCCACTGGAACTTCAACTCCCCTGAACCCTAATTGTGTGAATTCGGCTGAACATCGACAAGGCGAACAGAGTCCCTTATAGACCCTATAAAGCAACCTGAGGGCGTGGCTGAACGTCGACGCTTGGTTTTCGGGTCGGTGAGTTAAACAGTATCCCCCGAAATCGTACCGCCGTATGGTAATTACGAGACGTGGCAGTTTGAATACATAAATAAACACAGATGCGCCGTATTCTACCGCCGTATGGTAATTATGTGAAAATAGAAGCCGGTCTAAGAGCTAAACACGGGCACGCTGAATCCCCACGCTGTCTGGTAATTACGGCGCTAAACACGCTCCCCTCGAATTCGGCCGCAGTCTGGTAATTAGAGTGGTGAGATAATTCTTTGAGAGTGCTGTGGATAGCTAAACACGACACCCCGTAATCCAGTTGCCGTCTGGTAATTACGCGATTAAACACATATGGCCCATATTACGACGCCATCTGGTAATTACGCGATTTGGCGGCTGCGGAGTGGCTGTGTTCTGTCAGTAAACACTCCACCCCTGAATTCGGCTGCCGTCTGGTAATTAAGGTACTAAACACTCACCCCTTAAAATCCGCTGGCGTCTAGTAATTATAGTCCGAGTCACCCGCCGTTAGTATAATTAGCGTGATATGGAGATGGTTATCTGGAGTGGAACAGTGCTTGAGCAACGGTCGGCGCTGGTTCAGTCTCATAATCACGCGAGGAGCGCGCCACCAGCTACGCCGTATCGAACCGGCCCTCGAGTCTGTCGTTTGTGTGCCGAAGCGGAGGCGTTTCCCAACCGTTGCGAACAAAATCTGCGAAGACTGCGAGGGAATCGCGGGCAGATTCTGCGAAGATTGCGAAAACGCCGGGGGTGGTAGGCACCAGCGGTCGCGTGCCGAGGCCGGGTTGACGGCTATGGCGGTGCGGTGGCTACCGGCACCCGAGTTCCTGGCGTGTCCGAAAAGAATGCCTGTTGTGGAGTGTCGCTGAGCTTCGCGTCCACAGAGTTCGAGCAGATGCTGGCCGAACTGTGGAGCCAGCGCAACGACTCTGGTTACGCTTCCGCTCCGTCAGCTTCCTCGTCTGCCCCGTCGTGCGCTACCGGAGAAATCCCGCCCTCTTGGTTGAGGTCAATGACGAGCGAGCCTGGGATTTTCTCGTTGCCGATGTCTTCGTCCCACTCAGGCGAGTACCGAATTGTCTGGTCTGGCGCAATACTGTTGTGCTTGAGGAACCCGCTTACTGCAATGGTGACGCGGTTTTCTGACCACTGGAGCGAATAGACATCCATCCGGTCGTAATCCTCCAGCGGGATGATCGCGATCTCGTTCGCGCCTTCGTTGTACGCGAGGATGACGGCCTTCTTCCCCTTGAGGAATTGCTTGGACACTGTGGAGTTCGCCGCCATCTGGCCGTTCTCTCGAAGCGAAGACGAACTCCCGCCCGTGGAAAACTCCGTAGCCTTCGTCACTATGCGTGTCCGAGATTTCGTCGATGAACTCGTTTCCCTGTTCAGAATCTTCGGGAGGCCTCTCGGGTTCACGTGGCTGTCGGAAAGACTCTGACTCCTTCGTTGGTTGCTCTATACGTTCACCGTCATCATCGCAACTTGCCCCTGTGTCTTCTACGATACTCACAGGAGACTAGCTTATGTTTTCCCGTACGCCAACGGCGTGAATAGCCTGCGTTAGAGTCTATCTGCCGGCGGTTTCGATATCTACTGGGAGAGTGTTGGGCCTCGGGCGAAGGAAAAGTGTGGGAACTGATGGAAAATCAGTAGCTCGAAAGCAAAGAAGCCCTTACTCAATCCGCTTTCGAAGCGAATTCAGCGTGTGGACTTCTGCGATGCCTTCATCGTTGAGTTGTTCGTTGATTTTCTCGAGGTTATCGCTTCGACCGGAGGGCAACCCGTCGACTTTCTCATCTAGCTTTTTGAGAAGTGTCTTGAGCGCGTCGTGGTTCTCCACGACCCAGACCACGTCACCGTAGCCCTCTTTGAGGGCCTCGTAGTCCTCGTGGACGTGGCCCTTCTTCTCTGGGCTGGTCTCGACTTCGACGAGCTGCTTGGACTTCGTGGGGGACTCTTTTGTATCATCTGCGAACACGTCGACCTTGTTTTGTCCATTGTTGATGTCGCCGTACAGTTCGACATCGTAGCCCTGTTGTTCGTAGTACGCACCTGCGAGCCGTGCTCCGAGATGGTGTTCTGGGCTTTCGTATCCTAGCTCTCCACCTTCGTCTGGGGAGAGAGATTTGTCGTCGGTGATGAATTCTCCTTTCTCCGTAGGGATGTAGTAGGTCTTGTTCTGTCCGATCGAGACCTTCTCAACGAATCCTGCGTCCTCGAGTTCACTTGCGTACTCGTTGTTGTGGAGCTTCGTCATCGGCATGCTGAGGTCGTACAACTCCACATCTCCACTAAGTGCGTCGAAGATTGTTTTCAGCAGCGTACGGTGCTCGTCTTCAAGCATACTGGTGTCGATGTCAGAGTCGTCCTTGTCGCTATCGTCATCACTGCTATTGTCGTCTGAGCTGAAGTCTGCCCCTGCTGTGGAGTTGATGTACTCGGACTCCCGGTTGAGCGTGTGGTGGGCGCGACTCTCTTCCCTAACCGATTCGGACATCGGGGACACGTCGAATGGTCCCTCGCTGTGCCCCGGCGGAATCGGGAGTGGTTTCAGCGTGAGAATCTCTGGCTTCTGTTTGTGGAAGCCCGTCGACGGCAGCTGCACCACCCATTCCCCACGCCGGAGACCCGCGATTCTGTCCTTGATCTCGTCCGTGTCGAGGTCTTCGTGGAACAGCGACTCTGCCAACATATCGTCGGTCGCGATGTTCCCGATGATCTTCGTGTTGACGTTGTTCAGGATCTCCTGGTACGCTCGCCGGTTGCCCTGTGGGTCTTCGCCCAGCACCTGCTCGGGATACTGCATGATGAGTCCCAGCGAGAGATTGAACTCGCGGCCTTTCGGCAGCAGTTCGTTGTAGACGATTTCGTTCCGTGCGATGTTCGCTGACTCCTCGATGATGACGTTCGCGATGTAGTCATCATCGTTAGGCGTCCACAGCGACTGCACGGACGTCCACAGGTGCGAGAGGAACAGCACAGCGAATATTTCGCTGCTTTCCCCGTGGAGATTCCCGGTGTCGAGCAGGAGAACCTTGTCGCCGTTGAGGATGTTCTTCAGGTCCAGCATCGGGACATCCGCTCGTTCGTACCAGCCTTTCTGGTCGTTCCAGTGCTCTTCAGGAATCTCGAACGACAGCATATCCCAGATGAAGTCCCGCTCCTTGAGCTTCCGAATCCGGTTCATGACTGCGTCCGTCGTGTTCATGAACTGCCGCTCTTCCTTCTCCAGGTGAGACTTCAGGAACCCGCGAACCTGCTCGTCCTCGACCGGCGGCAGTGCCTTGTCGATCTGTTCCTGGCTGGTTTCCTCGAGGTTTTCGATAGACCGCCCGTAGTGCTGGAAGTTCTGAGCAGCGTCGAGAAGGTCGCCGACCGTGAAGTAGTCCGAGCCGTTCTTCTCGTCGAACAGCGCCTTGATGAGGTTCGTGAGAATCTCGTTCGCGACGAACGCTTGGTCGACTGAATCCCGACCGAGGACGAACCGTAGCAGCTGGAAGTAGTGATCGATGATGTCTTGGATGGCTGTTTCACGCTCACGGCCAGCCGAGCGCACCAGCGGTCGTAGGTCGAAGAACGGAATGCCGGGAATGTTTCCACCTTCCTCAGGCACCTTCAGGTACTCGACGTCCTCGAGGTCTCCGAAGAGCGTGCGGTGACACCGCAGGTAGTTCCGACACATTTCCCCGCCCTTCGGGTCGATGAGGATGGTCGGCCCTTCCAGATTCTCGTGCGTCGTGAGCATATCGTTCAGGGTCGCGACCGTCTTCCCGCTCCCAGTTGTCGCGGCGCGGATGTAGTGGTGCGTTAGATCTCCAGCAGAGAGTGCCAGCGCGTCCCGCTTGTTGAGTTCAGTCCACCACTCGTTCACGCTCTCGATCGCGCTGATTTCTTCCGTATTCTCCGTGTCTTCGCGTAGGGCTGTGACAGCGTGGCCGATGGTCATCCCTTCCGAGAACTCACGGAACACTTCCTCGTTCGGTGAGGTCAGTGCGGACTGCGCCTTCGGCTTCCCGCCGGTCCCGCCTCGGCTGGCCTTCGGGAGCGCGTCGATAGATGGGACCGTGATGAAGCTGGCGAGCTCCTCGATGTTACAGACGAGCATTGGTTTCCGTCGAGTCACCATCTCCCAGCCGTTCGGGTACGTGATGCCGTGGTGCAGCATCCGCTCGTACTCGTTTTTGTTCTCGCCGAGGTATTTCCCGTCGACGGAGTAGAACTGCCCACTCATCTGGTTGAGTGAGTCCTGTAGATTTTCCGCGACTCGCTGGGACTGGGCTGCCGCGCGCAGTGACACGTTGTACGTGTGGCTCGGGTTCTTCAGGTCGATCTGAGCCATGCGACTCTGTCCGGCGCGTTGCCCATCGACCTGCGAGTCCATGATGGTGCCACCGACTTCCTCCGGCGTGTCTCCCCGATGCCGCTCACGTTTCTCTTCATCAGACACCCCCATTGCTGCGTCGAGGACACTCCGAATGACCATCCCGGCCGTTGTGTGAACACCGCGCTTGAGACGGCCTTTCTGCCGTTGGGCTTTCGGTGACCAGTCGGCACGCGGCTCGAACACGACCTGGAAGAGCACAGCGCCGTCAGCTTGGATAATCGTCTCAAGCAGGTTCGACAGCGGGGACCGGTCGATAGTCTCGGTGTCGAAGCGAGTGAGAACCGTCATCCAGTCCTTCCGACGTTCCTCGACGCCTTCGTACCGAACCATGTGCGGGACGTCGTCGAAGACTTCCGTGATGTCGAACTGCTTCCGGTCGAACTCGAAGTTCTCCGGGTACTGTGAGCGCGTCGTACTCTCGAGGCGGTCACAGTTCGCGTCACCGCGTTCACCCGGCCCGAGGAAGAACTTGAACTGAGCTGCATCCTCCGGCTTGTAGATGATGAACTCGAAGTTCGACACGCCTTCGATGCTGTCGATGTGGAGCTCCATGTCCAGCGGGAGTTTCCGCCCTGTGCCGTACTGGTGAAGACCGTACAGTTCTCGCGTAACTGTCTTCGAGTTTACCTGCTCTCGAACTGGCGTGATCTGGATATACTCCTGACTGGTTTCGATTTCTTCAATGACGTTCTCTGGGCATTCCGCCCCTCCATCTATATTTTTACCCCTGTCTGGGGGGCTTCCATCGGAGCCATCAGATTTATTTGTAGAATTTTGCATAACCACCGGTAAGAAATCCAAAGTAATGAAATTATCTTCGTTTTCAAATAAATATTGTAATTTATATTACGATATTGGAAATTTGGCGGCGTCATAGTGAGGACTTGTATAGCCCTATATTCAATTCGCCAACGCCGCTGGCCGTCTCCCACCGTGGCTGGGCGGCCGGCCGCGACGCCGACGCGGAGGCCGAGTGATGCAGCAGACCCTCGTCGGCTGTGCGTTCTGCGACGCCCCGCCCGGTACCGAGACTGGCGATGCCCACACCTGGGGGCAAGACGAGCGGGTCACTCACCCGATCTGCGTCGACTGCGCGATTCAGACGGAGCCGGATCCCGACGAGCGCGATCACGTCGCCTGTGACGGCTGTGGACTAGTCGTCGACACGCTCGCGGCACTCACCCGATTCCGGGTCGAACTCGGGCATCTGGAAGGCCCGTTGCAGCTCTGCGCCCGCTGCAGTCCGGGTGGGCTTGCGACGTACTGGACGCGCGACCTCGAGGAGCATCTCGTCGCGACGCCGGCGGAGTGACCCAAACACTCTTTACTGTTTCGCTGTAAATTGTAATCAAGAACGCCCGTGTCACGCACCTCAAACCGCGCCGACGGCGACATCGTCCAGGACTTCCTCTCGGTCGCCGATCTCCTCGAGGAGCCACAGCTCGCCCAGCTGTACGCGTACCTTGCTCGGGAGGGGGAGGCGACCGTCCAGGACGTGATGGACGACCTCGAACTCGCCCAGGGGACGGCCTACAGCTACGTCAACCGGCTCGTCGACGCCGGCGTCGTCGACGTCACCGACGACGAGCAGCCACGCCGGTACGCCGCCCGGGAGATTGACCTGACCGTGACGACGGCCGCCGGCGACCGCGAATACACGATCACGCCGGCGCTCATCGACGCCGTCGGCCGCCGCGAGACGGACGCCGACATCGACACGTACATCGACCGCCACGGCGTCGCCGGCCTCGCGACGGCGCTCACCTACGCCGTCGCTCGGGAGCGTGGGGAAGTAACCCACCGGCTGATGGCCGAGGACCTCGACATCTCGCCGCTGGCTGCGGAGATGATCCTCCAGGCGCTCCGGCCCGTCGTCCACGAGCACTACGACATCGAGGAGTCAGGGACGGGACTCGACGAGCTGGATATCGACGACGGCGACGGCGCTGACGACGCGTGAGCCGGCTCCACATCGCCGACACTGGCCTGTTCGTTGCGATGGGACAGCCCTCGAACAGCCGGTACCAGGCCGTTCGGCGGTTCGCTCGCCGAAACGACGTCACCTTCGTCCTGCCCGAACGGGTGTACGAGGAGCTGACCGTCGACGAACCCGACGTCGAGGCGCCACCCATCGACACCGCGATCGACGAGGGCTGGGTGACGGTTGCGACACCGTTGGAGTTCTCGGACCCGGTCGTCTCGCGGGTGATGGATGGCGTCCAGCGGTACATCGCGAACGCCGACGATCGACCCGCCGACGAGGTCGAACGCGCCGACGCTGCCCTCGCCGCCCTCGCTGCCCAACACCTCAGCGCGGGGACGACGACCGAGGTCTACATCTACACGACCGACATCGCTGCCGGCGAGGGGGCCGAAACCGTCCTCGCGAGTGAGGGGTACGGGGACTCGGTGACGTACGTGAACGGGTTTCGGTTCATCGAGGATCTAATTGCCGGTGACAGCTGACGCTATTCGGAATCGAGGTCACGAGCGTCGAGGTCGCCGGCGAGATACTGCTCTCCCGTTCGCGTGATATCGTAAACGCCGTTGCCGAGATGGACGAGGAGTCCGTATTCGACCAGTGTTTTGCAGCGGGCATTGATGTGTTGGCGGGAAAAGCGAACCCGATCGCTGTCCGCCATCTCCTTTGGGGTATCGGGGCCGGCTTCGGAGAGATGCTCTAGAATGCGGTCATCGGCGCGAGACATCCAGTCGGCGTCAAAGCGCATAATCGCTTGTGGTTGCGCCGACGCTATCCCGAACGCGCTAAGTCAAATGAAGAAGCGATAAGCTTCTGTAGTTGACTCCTAACGTTTTAAACGTCTGTCACCCAAAGCCCCGAGTGTTCAGATGCATACCCCTCCAGCGGACAGTTCGGGCGGACCGAATGACCTCGTCGTCGAGATCATCGAGACACTGGAGACATGCGGGCTCGAAGACGACGGCTATCAACTCCACGATTACGTGGACGTCGATGCGCTCGAACAGTTGCTTGCCTCATCCGATGGGGACATCGCCGTCCAGTTTACTATCGAAGGGATTCCACTCGAGGTCTCACCGGACGGTGTCGACGTCATCGTCGAGGATGAGTCCGAGTGCGTCAACGAATAACGACGTTCGTTGCGGAGACAGGGAGTGTTCTCGAAAGCCCTCGGCCGCTCGACGTCCCGCGACCGCGCGAGACTGCGTCTCGCTGGCCCTCGTTCGCTCCGCTCACGAGGACGCCGCTACGCGCCTCGTACCTGCGGTGCTTGCGGGGTCGGGGGGCGACCGAGACGGCCGCGCCCTTTCTGAGTCCGCCAGGGTAGCTGGGTCGCCGAGTGTCGCGGCCGGCTGGATAGGTGTGTACGTACTGGTCCGCGCCGACCACCGGTATCTAGCCTTGAACTGACACTCTATTGAGTAGTATTGGACGCCTATTCCATCTGTCCACATACTGTGGGGCTCCTGCATATGAGGGTGCGACTGGTTTGAGGGAAACGTTCTTTTTGTTCGTCTTAGAAGGCACATGACACTCAGATGGCGGGAGACACTCCACATTCCGTTGTTCAGGTCTCTAACCTCCAGAAAAAATACGGATCGACCACCGCCGTCGACGACGTTTCGTTCGAAATCCACACCGACGAGATCTTTGGTCTGCTCGGTCCAAACGGCGCTGGCAAGACGACGCTAGTCGAACTTCTCCAAGGTCTTCGCACACCCACAGCTGGTGCGGCAACCGTCCTCGGCTACGATATCCAAGACGACCTCTACGCTGTCAAAGACCGGATTGGAGTTGTCCCACAATCATTCCATACCTTCGAGCGACTATCCGTCCGCGAAAATATCGCTCTGATGCGTGATCTCTACTCCGATCCCCTAGCAGTTGAGACGGTCCTCGATCGATTGGATCTTGATGACTACGCGGACACGGCTTTTGGGTCGCTTTCGGGGGGATTTCAGCGCCGCACGGGCATCGCGATGGCGCTGGTGAGCGATCCCGACGTCCTCTTTTTAGATGAGCCGACTACAGGCCTTGACCCAGCCGCCAGACGTGGCACCTGGCAACAGATCGACCAGCTGCCCGCTCTGGGGACGACCGTCGTGTTGACAACTCACTATATGGACGAAATTGAGGCCCTCGCTGACCGCGTCGCACTCATGGTCGATGGTGGCATCAGGGCTATCGACACAGTTGCAGCGCTGGTCGAACGGTATGCAGGGACTGTCAAAATCAACGTCACTCTCCCCAAATCCACCGCCGACGGCGATGACCAGATCATGACGACCCTTCGCCAGCGGGCTCGGGAAACGCATCAACCGGACAGTCAGGAAATGGTTGGTATCTTCGACGACCAGCAAACCGCCCAAAAGACCTTCAGCGATCTTCACGGAATCGACCCCAACTACTCGATCGAACTGGTGAGCGCGGGGATGGAAGACGTCTTCCTCGAAGTCGCAGGGAGTACCCTCGATACAGCGGGGAATCGACGATGAAACGATTGGCGAGTCTCACGACGACGCTGCTCCGTGATTGGTTCCGGAATCGGGAGGCAGTCTTTTTCGCGTTGGTCTTTCCGCTAATCTTGCTGCTCATCTTTAGCACGGTCTTCGCGGGTGGCGCGGCCGAGTTCGACCTCGGCGTCCAGAACAACGATGTCAACGAAACTGGAGCTCCGACGCCACTGTCGGCGACATTCGTGGATGCGCTCGAGCGTGCGGAGCCCCTCAACGTTGCGCACATTGATTCGGATCAGGATCTCTCCAACGCTGACCAAATAGCGGAAGCGACCGGCCATCAGCGCGTGCTCGTTATCCCGAACGGATTTGCCGACCGGGTCCGGGCTCAAAGCGGACGGGTCCGTATGGCCGTAATTCGAGATACGATTACACGTACCAGGGGCAACTTGACTGACGACCAGCAAACGGCACTCGACCAGCTGCAAGCAAATATGACTGCACAGGCCGGGTCCGGGGACTCGGGCTCGGTTGAAGTGACCCTTTTGTTGACACCTGATGATGACGCTGCTGGCGCCGTCGAAAGCATTCTTGATAGCGTCGTTGGGACATTCAACGACCGCTCAATCGGTGTCGAGGAACCGACAACGAGGATTCAGACTGAGGAACGAGGGGCGGAGGGAATCAGTGCAGTGGGGTACTTTCTGCCAGCGTTCATCGTCGCCATGATTCTCATTAATGGGGTGATGACTGTCCCGTCGGCCGTCGCGTCGTTCAAACGGGACGGGACACTAAAACGACTCGCCGCAACGCCGTTACGGAAGCACGAGTGGATTCTGGCGAACGTAATCCAGCAATCGATTCTGGCCGTAGGGATTACGGGCGTGATGCTTGTCGTAGCCTGGGCCGTTTTCGGGGTTCGGGTCGTGCCGGGACCGTTGTCGATTGCGTTGATCGTCCTCGGGGCGATTGCATTCACCGCCCTCGGGATGATGATCGGTGGAATTATCCGTGACTCGGGCTCGGCGATCAGTCTTGGCGGGGCGATTGCGCTCCCACTTATGTTCATTTCAGGCATCTTTTGGGAACTGGATCTTATGCCAACGAAGCTTCAGCAGGTTGCCGAATTCAGTCCCGTGACACATTATCATCGCAGCCTCCGACAGCTGCTGATTTTGGACTCGACTGCTGGGGTGGCAGGCACGTTCGGTCTCCTCCTCGGTTTGGCAGTGATATTCTTTGTAGGCGCGCTCTTTGTGACCCGTTGGCAGGAATTCGATTGACGCTATCGATATATTGTCAACCATTCCTCAAACAGATTGAATCTCTCATCGTCCGTGCTGTCTGCTTGATTCACATTCTCGTGTTCAACGGCCCGCCCCGCTCGCCGCTGCCGCCCTCCGCGTCGCTCGCGACCGACCATTCCGGGCGTGCGGACGCTCTCCGCACCGCCCGCGCCCGTTCCGGGCTAAAGTAAATGTGCCCTCGACGCCAGCGCTTCACCCGTTCGGGTCCTGCGGACCTCGGCGAAGCCGACCGCGACGGACGTGGTTGCGTCGCGGCGAACGGGGAATGCGCTGGCCGCTCGCTCCGGGCGGGTCGGCGCGCGGTGCTGGTTGGGGCCACCTCATGCAGGCGCGCTCTCGCTCGCGCCCGGTAGGGCGCTCGCGAAGGCGCGAGCGAGAGCGCGCAGATGGGTCTGTCGGTCGGTGTCGTCGGAAAACCGCGATGTAGCAGCATCGCGGAGTCGGCGCGTGAGCGCCTTCGGAACTTGGTGAAGTTCCAATGTCAAGTAACAGCTCTAGTAGCAAGGTCGTTTCGGTCGATGAACAGGCATTCGAGAAAGCGGGCGGTCAGGCGGTCGATGAAGACGGCTTCCCGGTCGTCGACGAGACGCCGGAGTTCGAGGCGGCGGTCGAGCAGGAGACGCAGGCGAAGGTGGATGCAAACCACCCGGACGGGATCGCGGACACGAGCCAGGATCGGATTCACGGTGTCACCCTCGAACAGGAAGAGCGCATTCGGGCGCGGGAAGCCGAACTGGAGCGCATCAGTGCCCAGGCCGAGCTGGGAACGCAGGACGGTCGTGAGCAGCGCACGCGAGAGGTCGTCAGCGAGCAGTGTGGTCGTGACGAGCCGGCGCCGGCGGAGCGAACGGATCCCCGGGAGAAGCTGACGCAAGACGAACTCGCGGCGGTCAACGAGCAGGCGATGCGGATCAGCGACGAAGTGCAGGGCGGCTGGTCGAGAGCGGTCGTCGCGAAGCAGCTGGCTGAGAAGGTGCAGCGCGGGCGGGACGTCACGAAGGCGGTGCTGGAGACCCTCGAGGAGTTGAAGGCGGCGCCGGGGGCGATCGTGCCCATCGCGGACGTGCCGGACGTCCCGGTAGGTGAGGTGACGGTCGAGGGTGAAATCACGCAACTCTGGGATCCGTGTGACACGTCGATTTCTCAGGTCGGGTTGATCGAGGACGATAGCGGGAAGATCAAGTTCACCATCTGGGAGGCCTCTCGGAAGACGGTCGTGAGCGAAGGTGAGACGGTCCGGTTCCGGGCCGTCAAGAAGAACTGGTACCAGGGGCGGTGCAGCATCGCCATCACGGGCTGGAGCAGGATCGAATTCCCAGAGCGCGGCCGGTGGTGGGAAGAGTAGGCGAGCGCGTCGCCCTTCTTTTTTGGTGTGTGCCGGACCGACCCTGACCCCGCCGCCCCACCCTCCGCTCCGTGCTCGCTTCGCTGCGCGCGCAGCCACGACCTCACGCACCGGTCCAACAGTTATCCTACAAGCCGAGGGAGCGCGTGTGCGACCCGAGGAAGTTTATCGGCCCCCAGAGGGGTGTGGACGCGCGAGTGCTCCGGTGAAACCTTCCAGAAAGTGTCGGTCAGTCCCTATGGGTTTTGACCCACATCATCCCCATCGTTGAAAGGGACGTTTCGTGCCGATTTCCCTTTTCGTCGCGATCTAAGTACCCGCGCTCATCGAGATTTGACGCATTGTACTGAACGCGGCTGCGAAACGAGTCATTGTACTCCTCACCGAGGTCGGCCGCCAGCTGCTCTGCAAGCTGTGATGTGGACTCCATCGCCCCTTCTCGGTACAGGAATTCCAAGATAGATTCTTCAAAATCCTGCAGCTCGCGCCCAGGTGATGCTGGGAACTCAACGTACATGTCGCCGTCTTCGATCTCACGAACACCCTCTGTTACGCCCACACGGTCGATCTTTTCGCGGATCTCCTTGAGCTCGTGGAGACGTTCCGGCATCCGAATGTCCTCCAGTTTCTCCAAGAACTCGATCTGATTGTCGATCGCCTCGATCATGTCCAAGACCAGGTATTCATCCGGTGCGGCGTAGTACGTATGAACCTGGTCGCGGTATTTTGGGTCTTTTTCGGCAATGATCGAGTCGGCCGCAGTGGCGAACGCGAACGCCACTGTCCGCGGCATCGAAGAAATGTTCACGTACACTTCGTTTCCCTTCTGCAGCTCCGTCCAGAGGTAATCGTAGGCGCGTGGGTACAGGTTTTCGTAACTGTACAGCTGCTCGTACTCGATTTGCTCGTGGTCGACGTCGACGTCGATGAGTTCGAACGATTCCTCCAGTCGTTGCACCATATTCCCGGCAAGGTCTCCAGCCCGGCTGTCAACGTCATCAGTATCCGTGTCTATCAGGACAACGCGGTCCGCAGGTAGGTCGCCTTTTGAGATTGGGTAGATAAGCCGGTGAAAGTCAAACCCGACCGGGATGAAATGAATGCGGTCAGTCATCAGTCACCACTCTCGGAGTGTTCACAAAAAATGCTTCGTAGTTCCACGGCCTCGGTTTTGTTGTCTCTCCGACAGAGTCCGTTTGAAGAATAATATTCACACACTACCCCACTTCCGGACCCTATTAGTCGGTAGCATTAAGTTGCCGTGCGAGAAAGTATTGGTTAGGTGCCCCGGAAGCACAACAGCACCACCACAACAGCGCATGTCGGAAGAGAGATTCCCTCACGGACCGATCCCCAAGTTCTCACCCCGCAACAGTCGACACCGGCGGTTGTTCTCGAGCCACGATGCCGCACCGTACCTGCTGACCACGTTCACGAACGCGGTGTGGCTGGAGAAGCGGCCCGACGAGCTCGACGCATTACTGGGGCCTCACCAGGAGCTGGTCCTGGCGAACGTAGAGGCTGACAAGTACCTGGTCGGGCGGACGCCGGACGATGAGATGGAGCGGGTTGAGAAGTTACAGCCAGCGTACTACATCCCGAGTGACCGGTGGGTGTACGAGGACACGATGACGGATGCTGAGCAGTTGGAAGAGATCGACCGTTGTATGGACGGGACTCGTGAGGTGTTCAACCGAATCGAGGCCCGTGATGACCTGCCGACGCAGGTGATCCCGATCGCGAAGGGGTGGAAGCACTGGCATTTTGAACGGTGCCGGCGTACGTTCGAGGATCTCGGCTTGTCGTACTGTGCGTTCGATGTGACGCAGTACAACAGCATCAATATGGTTCTCGAGGACGTTCACCGGTTGATCGAGGTCATCGGTCCTGACGGGGTCTTGTTAATCGGGAAGCTGTCCCCCGATCATCTCCGACGATGCCCGCCTGAAGTGGTGGCTGCTACCGGGGTCGATCACTGGCGGAAGAACAGCCAGACGGAGTCAGGCCGGTTCAGTCGTGAGCTGTATCGTTTCTGGGCGGTGCGGGCGTACGCCGCCATCAGCAGTGCACAGACCAGATTAGACCATTTCGGAAGCCAATCCAATGTTCGTATTCATGGGTAACCGTGTTGGCAGTCCGCCGTCCAGTTCGGGCGGTGGAGGCGAGGAACAGCCCGAGGAACAGCCAGAGGAGGAAACGGACGGTGACGAGGACGAGACGGTGCAGACCGGTATCACGGGCGGAGTGGCGGGTGCTGCGGCAGCTGCCGCCGGTGCTGCGTCGGGGAATGGTTCGCCGCCTGTAGATGGTGAGACACCTGACGAGGACGCGGAGGATGGTGACGATGTCAGTCCCCACGATAACGACGAGGGCAGCAAGGAAGACCCAGAGGTTCCGGAGGAGATCCCGGAGGATCCGCCCGTTGAGCCGGAGCAGCCGACCGACGGTGACGGGTTTGAGCCTGCGGAGCCGGCAGAGAAACCCACCGAATCTGACAGTGAGGAGAAGACTGAGAACCAGGAGGCCCCTGAGGACGAGGATGACCTCGACGATGACGATGAGGATTCCCGGTTCGTGTACGGCGATATCGTGTTCGATCGGGACAGCGTCGACGAGGATGAGGTCGACGAGGCGGACACCGAGTTGTCCGTAGTTGTGAACCTCCCGGACGCGAGTATCCATGAGTGGGAGTGCGGCGAGGATGAGACCGTAGCGGATCGGGACTCGCATTACCCACCGGCTGATGACGTTGTTCTGGTCGTTGAGCGGGGGGTGCTGGACGCGGTGGCGCCTGCGTGGGATGAGCGCGAGGCCGAAATCCTGATCGAGGAGTTGGATGCTGTCGGTGTAGAGTATACAGCCTATCCGTCGCTTCGGCTAGGGCTGTATGAGCCGTCGCATCTCCGGGAATAAGAACGCGTAGATAATTCCGCTTGGAGTACGTTACCTACGCCGGTTTAGGAGCAAACACTGTATTCAGTGCCACAACCCCCAGGACCGAATTCCGTACTCGATAGCGTTTATTTACCCCTGAATGGGTGAGGGGCTCGCTGTACTGGCGAGTTCCCTGAACACGGTGAGAACGATGGCAACTAGAGACATCTACGAGAGCGGATTCGACGAAGACGTCCGAACGGAATCGAGTGCGAACCAGTGTCCCGAGTGCGACGGCCGAGTCACCACGAACGCGGTCGAAACGGTCTGCGAGGACTGTGGCCTGGTCATCGACGAACAGCGCATCGATCACGGGCCGGAGTGGCGTACGTACGACGACGAGGAGCGTGAGCGAACGGGCGCCCCACTCACTGCAGCCCGCCATGATCGCGGCCTGTCGACGGAGATCGGTCGCGGCACCGACGCGAAGGGGAACGAGATCTCTGGGCAGAAGCGACGGCGACTCGCGCGGATGCGCCGTGAGCAGACCCGGGGTCGCTGGCGGTCGAAAGCAGAACGGAATCTCGCCCACGGGCTGGGCGAGGTGCGCCGGTTGGCGAGTGCGCTCGAGCTCTCCGATTCGGTCCGCGACCAGGCGTGTCAGCTCTTCCGGAGCGCCCAGAACGAGGATCTGCTTCGTGGCAGATCCATCGAGGCCATCGCCGCGGCCAGCGTCTACGGGGCCTGTCGGTGTAACGGTCTTTCGCGGTTGGTGGACGACGTCAGCGAGATGGCCCGCGTCGCGGAGTCACGAGTCACGAACGCGTACAAAACGCTGAACGAAGAGCTGGGGCTCCCTGCCGAGCCCGTCTCCCCCAGCATGTTCGTGCCGCGCCTCGCCTCGGACCTCGAGTGTCCGGACGAAATCCGACAGCGGGCCCGAACCCTGGCGGAGCAGGCCGAGGAGCGCGGCGTCACGACGGGCGTTCATCCGGCCGGGTTCGCCGCGGCCTGCCTCTACAAGGCCGGTCGCGAAGAGGGCCGATGGTTGACGCAATCCGAGGCCGCGGACGTAGCGAACGCCTCGAAGGCGACTGTTCGGGCGCACCGGGATACGTTGGAGGAGCAGGTCGCCTGAGGCTGATCACGGTCTCTCCGTCTGTACTGCACATCGGTCTATCCACGCTACGATTTAAACACGAAGACGAGCGAAGTTCTCTGTAGACTACTCTGTAAGCTAGCCCACCTAAAGAGGTGGACTTTCACCATGGACTCCCGCTCTAACCGAATCTGGTACGGGTTTGACCCCGTTCGCGTTCAGCATCCCGATGTTCAAGCGCACGCCTACGGGTGCGCCTCCTTCGCCGCCAGTTTGGTTGCGAAGGAGTCGATAGCCGATGTTCTTCGCTGCGTTGTAGTCCGCGTGGTTCTCGTATCCACAGGACTGACAGCGGAAGGTGTCCTGCGACGGGCGGTTGTCCTCGTGGGTGAACCCACACGACGAACACCGTCGGGACGTGTTCTTCGGGTTTACCTGCTCAACCTGAATCCCGCGTCCCTCGGCCTTGTACGAGACGTAGTCGTACAGACGATTGAATGCCCACTCGTGGAACTTGCGGGTGTCGGGCATCCGATCGCGGATATCCGTCAGGTCCTCGAAGGCGATAACCGTACAACCACACTCGCTCGCTTCAGCGATGATGTCGTTCGCGATACGGTGAAGATACTGCTCGAAGCGCCCCGTCTCCTTGCGTCCGACCGCTTGGACGTTCTCGTGGGCCCACCGCGAACCACACTCCTGCAGCGACTTGCGGCGCTGGACGTACTCTGTTCGCCAGTGGTTGAGTTCGTCGGCAGACCAGAACGCCCCAGTCGAGGTGACGGCGATGTTCTCGATCCCGAGGTCCACACCGAGAACCGTTCCGTTCTCGGCCGGTTTGGGATCGTCTACGTCCGCCTTTGTTCGGACGTGGAGGTAGAAGTCACCACGGCGATAGTGGAGTGTCGCGCCTGTCGTCTCCCATCGTTCAGAACGCAGGTACTTCGAGTGGGGCGTGTCACGAGTCTTGTCGGGCAAGACGTACTCGGCGGTGACACGCCCATCGACGGTAGACAACACGGCGTGGTCGTCGTGGAACGTGGCGTTGCGCTGGTTGTATTCGCAGAACGGCGAGGAGAATGTCGGAATCGAAGCGTACTCGCCGTTCTTCCACTCGGCGACGACGCTCTTGAGCGCGTCAACAGCACGGTTGCGAGCCGATTGGACGTGGTTGCTGTGGAGTCGCGTCTGCTCGCGAACCTCGTCGTAGGTCATCTCATGCAGGACGGACGAACGGGTTTCTGCCCACTCGCCGTCCCACGCGGAGCCCACGACGTAATTGGCCGCCCACAGGAACTCATCAATCGTCTCGTGGAGCAGGTCCGCCTGCTCGTCGGTCACGTCGAGTTTGACCGGGACAGTTCGACGGACCTCCATACAACTCACAACTCGATCTATGCTTAAATGTATTAATATAGTCAGGTGGGGGATGCTGCCCTCCACCGGCAACGGCGGTAGCGTAGGCAAGCGAACACATTCGTTCCCTCAGCTGCGGGGATCGGTTTCGACAGGGTGGTATCTATGAACGGTCGTTACTCCGACTTTGAGGAACTGCGGCCGACCGGCGAGGCGTCCCACATTCCGGACACGAGGCTGGACGACGGGTGTGAGGGTGCCCCCCGGCGGCAACGCGTCGCGACGAGCGCTGGTGGCTACCCTGATGCGCCGACGGCCGCCGACGGCGAGTGCAAGTCGTGTGGGGCGTCAGTCCCAGACGGCCAGACGAAATGCCGGTTCTGTCTCACTAACCATCTCGGAAGTGACGCCACTCGCACGGACGAGGCCGCGTCGACGACGTTCCTCGGCATCGTCCACCTGGTCGTCGAGTCGACCACGTTCTACGGCGCCGTCGCGAAGGGCGGCGCCGCGGCGAACCTCCTCTCCGCTAACGAGGCGGAGCCGGCCGTCGACGACTACACGCTCATCTACGATCTCGACGAGGCGCCGGCGCGCCAGCTGGCCGAGCAATGGCCCTCACTTCCCGACGCCGTACAGGTGTCGTCAGCGGAGGGAGAGCGGCTTCTCAGTGCCGCCCGTGACCGGGCTGGGTGGCACGGGCAGGAAGCGTCGGAGCGTCCGGAACAGGCCCCGACGCGCCTCTACGACCAGCGTGGGGACGGCATCCGCGCCGCGTCGCGTCTCGACGCGGTCCTCGACGACGCCGACGATGCGGTGTGGCTGGTTCCAGCGATGGCGCTGACCGAATCCGCTGGCGAAGCTGGGGCTGATCGGCAGGAGTCGTCGGTACCGACGACGCAGGAACTCGACTGTCAAACCTGTGGACGGGCGACCGACCATCGGTTCAAGACCCACGAGTCGGTCCCGGATGAGGCGTGGACGGGGCAACCAATCTGGGAGTGCCGGGAGTGTGGCTCGGCTCGCTACGGCCCCAATCTCGAGTAAGGCCAATGCTGGGCATCGATTAACCAACAGCCTGCGAGTGCCGTCGAGATTCGTTGGTTAAGACCGGGATCTCCTGCAAGTCCGACGCCAGTCTCGATGGTGGGTCTTTCCGCGCCGGCGAGCGGTGAGGCGCTTCCGATGGAGCAAGAGTTCAAACAGGGCTACCGGATGCATCGTGTACTCAGCAATCTCAACCGACTCGACGTCGACCGATTGGACGACGCGGATCGAGAGCGAGTCGAGACCGCGAGAGACCTCCTGGAGGAGGTGAGCCTTCTCACGCGGCCGGGCGACGGTGCCGGGGCGGACGCCCACGCAGATTCCTAACTGGAGTCGCCGGCCACGCCCAGGGAGGCACCTTTCACGTTGGTTTATCGCCCCCGACAGGGGTGCGGGGGCGACCCCGTGAAGTCCAGACATGGCGACACTGCAAGCTGCGACCACGTCGACTGGCGCGATCGTATCGGATCCCCGGACAGTCCGCGAGCTCTGTGAGAACTACTGCTTCGGGACGCTCAACTGGGAGGTGACCGAAGACGGAGAGCTCACCATCTGGGGGTACGACGACTTCGAGGTGTACGAGGCGCGGGAGAACAGCCTGCCGGACTACGAAGGCGGGATCGTGACCCACGAATTCCTGCGAGAACTCGCCGACCACCTCGAAGCCGACGAAGAGTTCGATATCCAGACGGCGGGATTCACCAAATGCCGCTTCCCAGTCCTGGCCAAGCGGTACGTCGTTCGCGATGGCGAAGTCCTCCACGCGGACCTCAGTTCCCCCGACCCGATCGACGAGTAGCGTTGTTCGTCCCCCGAGAGGGGTGCGGGGCGATCCAGTCGCGGTCGCCCCGTGAGGTGATTGCTCGATGGGACACCGCGCACTCGTTGCGTACGAACGCACAGACGGACAGTACACGCTCCACTACAGCCATTGGGGTGCAGCAAACCTCAAGCTCAAGCGCCGAATTTCGGCTGAATCGCCGTTCGGTGGCGACGACACCGACTCCAAGTGGGCGAAACAGCTGCTGGCGGAACTGGCCGATGGCCTCGAGGCAGAAGCGGTCGACGGCTACCTCGCCGGCGAGGATCGACCGTCGACGGTCGTCGAGCCGAAGCCCCGCGCCACAGAGCTCAGCCTCGACGAGATCGTCGCTGACCATCTCGACTACCTCCACCACGAGGCGTTCTTCGTGGTCTCGACGACGTTCGAGGTGACCGCCTATCGGACGCTGTGGTTTGGGCTCCAGTACGACTCGGAGACAGTCGAACAGGGAGAGACGGTCGGGAACGGCGCGCTCGCGACGGTGCGCTGGTACGACGGCGAGCCGGTCGGTGACGGCCACCTGCAGGGACAGTCCGCGGCCCTCAAAGACGTCGTCGGCGATATGCTCGACAAGGGCGTCTTCACGCCGTCGACGGCGAGGCAGTACCTGAAACGGAAGCTGGCCGAGCGAGTCGGCGACCGACAGGAGCTGCTCATTCCGACCGGAGAGTCACCCTTCGAGACGGCGAGTCTCAGCAAGCCGTAACACCAATCCCTTAGTGGATATCGGGGGACGCCTAAGTATGGCAAATCAGTCTGAAGATGACGTTCGTGTTTGGCTTGTCGAACGGACGTACTCCGATGACGAGCAGAACCTGATCATCCTCACCTACGCAACACCCGATGGAGAACAGTACTATCGGAAGGAACGCGCACTCACGTCCTTCACCGACGTCCGAGACACGACAGCAGCAGTCGATGCTGAACCCGGCAATCTTGGCATAGTCGATGACCCCGACCTCCAAGAGCAATACGCGGCCGAAGCACAGCGAATGCAGGAAGTCCACGACCCTGACGACGTAATCTGAGGTCCACTAGTCGACAACGCTGCAGGCCATGGGTTATGTCGTAGCAGGCCTTAGTCGGGGTATGCGCGAACTCGTCTTCGCTCTCGAATACGAGCCCGGCTGCAACCGGGTGGCGGACGCCCTCGCAGACCACTCCGACGCTCGCGTTCGTTCACTCTCGCTGCACGCCACTGCCGACCAGCTCTGGCGAGTCGACCATGCCACCGGCACTCCGGACGCACTCGACGCCATCGAGGACGCGTTTCGCAACAGCGACTACTACGCCGACTGTCTCGCCACCGAGGACTGCGGCGCAACCCAGACTACCCGTGTCCTCGACCGCACGGACGACACGCTCATCCTTTACTCCGACTGGGAGCGCACTCCGACCTGCGCCTCAGTTCCCCACATCGCTCGCGATCACCTCGGCGACGGCGTCTTATTCGAGACCCGTCACGAGGGGCGCCACTACACGTGGCGGCTCATTCACGCCGGCGAGGGCGATGTGGCGGCGTTCTTCGATTCCCTCGGGGTTGCCGTCGGGGAATGCGCCCAGATGGAGATGCTCCGCACAGCGGACACGACGACAGGAGCTGGGGGACGCGACGGGAAACCGAGCGGCCTCCCGCCAGCCCAGGAGGCCGCACTCCAGGCCGCGGTCGAACACGGCTACTACGAGTCACCCCGCGAGGTCGACGTCGGCGAGCTCGCCGAGCATCTCGACGTGCCACGGTCAACACTCACCTACCGACTCCGTCGGGCGGAAGAACATTTGGCGAAGCAACATGTTGCCGGCGAACAGGTAGCGGAAGAACGGCTGGCATCGCACTGACGCCCTCGATTGGAATATTCCAACAAAGACATATCGAACTCCCGCTCCTACCGTGACGTGATGACAGAGAATCCGGACGCAGCCGGGGGAACGAGCGGCGGCGGACAGCGACGTGAGCTGACCGCCCGCCTCGCCGTCCCCGAAATGGACTGTCCCTCTTGCGCCCAAAAGGTGGACAAGAGCCTCCAGCGTGTCGACGGCATTACTGACGCCACGCTCCAGCCGACCACCGGCACGGCCAACGTCACGTACGACCCTGATCGGACCAGCGAAGCCGACGTAGTCAAGGCGATTGAAGGCGCCGGCTACGAGGTCGTCGGGGGCTCGGACGCCGAGAGCGATGATGAGGACAACCAGGCGACCGATGGCGTCGACATCGCGCCCCCATCGGAGGTCTGGACGAGTCCTCGCGCGAAGAAGACGTGGCTCGGTGCGGCGTTCGTCACGCTCGGCCTCCTCTTCGAGTTCCTCCTCACCGGGCAGAACATTACGGTGGCAAGCGTCCTCGAGTACCCGCTCCACATCGCGGATGTCCTGTTCCTCGGCGCCGTCGCGGCCAGTGGCATCCCGGTCGTCCGTAGCGGATACTACTCCGCGAAGAACCGAAGCCTGGACATCGACCTCCTGATGGGGACGGCGATCATCGCGGCGACCGGTATCGGCTACTTCGTCGAGGCCGCCACGCTGGCCGTCCTGTTCAGCATCGCCGAACTGCTCGAGGACTACGCGATGGACAGGGCACGGGACTCCCTGCGCGAGCTGATGGAACTCTCGCCCGACGAGGCGACCGTCCTTCGGGATGGTGAGGAAGTGACCGTTCCCGCCGAGGAGGTCGACGTTGGCGAGACCGTCGTCGTCCGCCCCGGCGACAAGATTCCGCTCGACGGGACGGTCATCGACGGCGAGAGTGCAGTCGACCAGTCGCCGATCACGGGCGAGAGCGTCCCCGTCGACAAGACCGCCGGCGACGAGGTCTACGCCGGCGCGATCAACGAAGAGGGGTACCTCGAGGTAGAGGTCACCTCGACCGCTGGCGATTCGACGCTCTCGCGCATCATCGAGATGGTACAGGGCGCACAGGCGAAGAAAACCGAGTCCGAGCAGTTCGTCGACCGCTTCTCCGGCTACTACACACCCCTCGTCGTCGTGCTGGCAATCCTGACCGCCGCTATCCCGCCGCTGGTTATCGCTGATCCGGTGTCGGTGGACCTAGCCGGATACGGGTTCACCTTCGCGAGCGACTGGCAGACGTGGTTCATCCGGGGGCTCACCCTGCTGGTGATCGCCTGCCCGTGTGCGTTCGTCATCTCCACACCCGTCTCGGTGGTGTCGGGCATCACCAGCGCCGCGAAGAACGGCGTCCTGATCAAGGGCGGCAACTATCTGGAAGCGATGGGTGGGGTCGACGCAGTCGCCGTCGACAAGACCGGGACGCTCACCAAGGGCGAACTCGCCGTCACCGACGTCGTTCCGGTCGGTGACACCACGGCTGACGATCTGCTCCGTCGCGCCGCCGGACTGGAGCGGCGGAGCGAACACCCCATCGCAGCAGCTATTCTCGCCCGTGCTGAGGAGGCGGGCGTGGGCAACCTGCCCGACCCGACGGGTTTCGAGAGCCTCACCGGGAAGGGCATCCGCGGCGAGATCGACGGCGAGACGTACTATGCGGGCAAGCCCGCGCTCTTCGAGGAGCTGGGCTTCGATCTCTCACGGGCACGCCGTGAGACGGACGGCGGCGTCATGGCGGAAGAGGCAGCCGAGTCCGACGACGGGGCGTTCGCCGAGAATGCACTCACCGCGCTGGAGCAGGAGGGCAAGACGGTCGTTATCGTCGGGACGGAGTCGGAACTGCTGGGTGCGATCGCCATCGCCGACGAGGTGCGCCCGGCCTCGAAGCGGGCCGTCGAACGCCTGCACGAGCTGGGCGTCGAGCGCGTCGTGATGCTGACCGGCGACAACGAGGGCACCGCCCGCGCCATCGCCGAGCAGGTCGGTGTCGATGAGTATCGCGCAGAACTCCTGCCCGACGAGAAGGTCGACGCTGTCGAGGAGTTACAGGCGGAGTACGGGGAGGTCGCGATGGTCGGTGACGGCATCAACGACGCGCCCGCGCTCGCCACCGCGGAGGTCGGCATTGCGATGGGCGCGGCCGGTACCGACACCGCTCTCGAGACAGCCGATATTGCGTTGATGGGCGACGACGTCGGGAAACTCCCGTACCTGTACGACCTGTCGCATACGGCCAACGGCGTGATCCGGCAGAACATTTGGGCGAGTCTCGGCGTGAAGGCGCTGCTTGCCGTCGGCGTGCCGATTGGGCTCGTCAGTGTCGCCGTCGCTGTCGTCGTCGGAGATATGGGGATGAGCCTCGGCGTCACCGGCAACGCGATGCGGCTGTCGCGAATCGCGCCTGAACGCATGGGCGGTGAGACTGGCCAAGAAACGAGTGCATGAACGTTACCGAAGAAGACAGTGTCACCCCAGAACTGTATCACGCGTCGACCGTGAGAGCAACGAGCTCTTTGAACCCCTTCGGGCGGGTCCAACGTATAAGTCGAACTGCTCGAATCCCGTCTCCCGAGAGCGGGGACAAGAATAACGGTTACTCCGTTTGAAATCTTCCACAATAATGAACCCCTTCAATGCGATCCGCGAGTTCGAAGCCGATGGAACGGCCTACAAGATGGCCGACCTCACCGTCCTCGAAGAGCAAGGCCTCTGTGACCTCGACAACCTACCGGTCAGCATCCGTGTCCTCCTCGAATCCGTGCTCCGAAATGCCGACGGGGAGGACATCACCGAGGAAGACATCCGTGACCTCGCTGGCTGGCAACCGGACGTGCCCGACGCCGACATCCCGTTCCAACCGTCCCGGGTCATCCTGCAAGACCTCACCGGCGTCCCGGCCGTCGTTGACCTGGCCGCTCTACGGTCGGCCGTCGACCGCCAGGATCGAGACCCGAGTCTCGTCGAACCGGAGGTCCCCATCGACCTGGTCATCGACCACAGCGTCCAAGTGGACTATTTCGGCAACGAGGAGGCCTACGAGAAGAACGTCGAACTCGAATACGAACGCAACGGGGAACGGTACCGCGCACTGAAGTGGGCACAAAACGCCTTTGATGACTTCAGTGTCGTGCCACCCGGGACGGGTATCGTTCACCAGGTGAACCTAGAGCACCTCGGACGGGTCGTCCACGAGCGCGAGCATGACGGTGAGAACTGGCTGTTCCCGGACACGCTCGTCGGGACAGACAGCCACACCCCGATGGTCGGGGGCATCGGCGTCGTCGGCTGGGGCGTCGGCGGCATCGAAGCCGAGGCCGCGATGCTCGGCCAGCCCATCACGATGAACGTCCCCGAAGTCGTCGGCGTTCGACTCACCGGCGAACTCCCTGAGGGCGCGACAGCGACCGACCTCGTACTGCACGTCACCGAACTGCTCCGTGACGTCGGTGTCGTCGACCGGTTCGTCGAGTTCTACGGGCCAGCCGTGGAGACGCTGACCGTCCCTGACCGGGCAACGATCGCGAATATGGCGCCCGAGCAAGGTTCGACCATCAGCATGTTCCCCGTCGACGAGGCCACCCTCGATTACCTCAAACTGACGGGGCGCGACGAGGACCACATCGAACTCGTGCGAGAGTACCTCGATGCCCAAGGGCTGTTCGGCGAGCAGAATCCCGAATACACCGAGACTGTCGAACTGGATCTCTCGACGGTGACACCGAGTCTTGCCGGGCCGAAGAAGCCGCAGTCACGTGTCGAGATGGGCGACATGCGGAGCCATTTCCGGGAGTTGCTTCACGGCGAGTTCGAGGAGGACCTCGGCGACGTGGACCAGGAGGCCATCGACCGCTGGATCGCAGAGGGCGGCAACACCCAGACCGAGTTGACCGGTGAACCAACCGACGTCGAACGAACAAACGGCGGCGTTCAGCAAGAGGCCCAGACTGAGAAACCGGACCTGGGACCGCTCACGGAGCGTGCGACAGTAACGGTTGATGGGACCGACGTCGAGATCGGGCACGGGAGCGTCGTCGTTAGCGCGATCACCAGCTGTACGAACACATCGAATCCCTCCGTGATGCTGGCAGCCGGGCTCCTGGCGAAAAATGCTGTCGAGCGGGGCCTCGACGTCCCGGACTACGTCAAGACGAGCCTCGCACCTGGCAGCCGCGTCGTAACCCAGTATCTCGAAGCGTCGGGACTGCTTCCGTATCTTGAGAAACTCGGCTACAACGTCGTGGGCTACGGCTGTACGACCTGTATCGGGAACGCAGGGCCGCTCCCAGAACCCATCGAGGCAGCCATCGACGAGCACGACCTCTGGACGACGAGCGTCCTTTCCGGGAACCGGAACTTCGAGGCGCGCATTCATCCGAAGGTGCGTGCGAACTACCTTGCCAGTCCGCCGCTCGTGGTCGCCTACGGGCTCGCCGGGCGGATGGACATCGACATGGAACACGACCCCCTTGGGTACGACGAGAACGGTAACCCGGTCTATCTCGCAGACCTCTGGCCGGGTAGTGACGAGATTCACGAAGCGGTTCACGACTTCGTTGACCCGTCGATGTTTGAGGAGAAGTACGCCGAAGTGTTCGAGGGTGACGAGCGGTGGGACGCACTGGATGCGCCGACGGGCGAGGTCTACGAGTGGGACGAGGACTCCACGTATATTCGGGAACCGCCGTTCTTCAAGGACTTCCCGCTGGAGAAACCTGGTGTCTCCAACGTCGAGGATGCACGGTGTCTGCTAACGCTGGGTGACACGGTTACGACCGACCACATCAGTCCTGCTGGACCGTTTAGTACGAATCAGCCGGCCGGCCAGTGGCTCATGGATCACGGCGTTGAGCCCCACGAGTTCAACACGTACGGTGCTCGTCGAGGGAACCACGAGGTGATGATGCGGGGCACGTTCGCCAACGTCCGCATCGAGAATCAGATGCTCGACGACGTCGAAGGCGGCTACACTATCCATCACCCAACGGATGAGCAGACGACCGTTTTCGAGGCCAGCCAGCGCTACCGCGACGAGGGAACACCCCTCGTCGTGATGGCTGGCGAGGAGTTCGGGACCGGATCGAGTCGTGACTGGGCGGCGAAGGGGACCGACCTCCTCGGTGTGCGTGCGACCATCGCTGAGAGCTACGAGCGAATTTATCGGGACAATCTCGTTGGGATGGGCGTGCTGCCGTTACAGTTCCAGGACGGGGACTCCTGGGAGGCGCTTGGTTTAGACGGCTCGGAGGTCTACACGATCTACGGGTTGGACGACGGGCTGACGCCGATGGCTGAGTTGACCGTGACTGCCGAGCGGCCAGACGGGTCATCGGTTGAATTCCCAGTGACAGCCCAAGTCGGGACGCCCGCCGGAGTGCGATATATTGAGCACGGCGGCATCTTACATTACGTACTTCGACAGCTATTGACGGAATCGTAACTCATTCCGAGTGAAATCACGGAGAGATGGCTGCTTTCGGATACCTGATTCCCTATTCGGAACCATCTGGAATCTGAAACAGCAGTTTCTGTGTTGAAGAGGTGCCAGATTTGGTTGAGGTTCTCGGTTTATTCCAAAGACGATTGGCCGCTATAGTACCATTCTAAACCAACTAATCACGCTACCAATTACACTCAAGCCACCCATACTGCGTTCGGCCATTCACACAGTCCCAGACACCAATCAACAGTTATGGGTTCTCAACAGAGCCATCGTGTTTGTTATTGCGCCGGCGATGGGTGCCGGCGCAGCAGGAGCGAGCAACGACCCCCGGTGCGTCGGCGTTTCGAGGTGTTCGAGATGCACATGGTGATTTACGCTCTGGTAGAAGAATCGACCCACGACGACGCACTGGCCACCGGAAAGACGGTGTTCGACCGCCTGGTCGGCGCGGACCCACACGCCGGCGCCGTCTTCGATTACTATGTGACCTTCGACGAGGAGGACACGTCCGTTGCGGGGACGGCGCGATGGGGTGAGCTGCCGACTGCAGCCCCCGTCGACTCCGATGACGGCGAAGACCTGCTCGAGCGTGGCTGGGAGGCGACGAAGGAGGAATTCGAGCGTAATCTCGACCGGGCGAAGGAGGCCATCAACGAGCTCTCCGACGAGGAAATCATGCGCGACGAGGACCTCGCCCGACACGCCTTCCACCAGGTCGGTGCGTACGACGGCCCGACGATCTTCCTGTACACCGAACACGGAACCGGCATTCGCCACCGTGGACAACTGGACCGACTCCTCGAGGAGAGTGAAGAGCTCTGGATCGTACCCGCTGACGTCCACTTCTAACTAATGCCTCGCATCACCAACTGGCGACGCGAGAGCCGCTCGCCGACGCTTGCGTATCGGAACACCGAGACCGGTGCGCGAGCCGTCCTGCATCGAGCCCCGGATTCCTACCGGTACAAGTGGCGCGGAGCAATCCTCGTCGACGGCTACCCGGTGTGGTCGCGGGGGTACGAGACGAAGGACGCGACGTCGTTCCGTGACGAACTCCGGGAGCGGCCGGCACCGGACCTCAGCTGCCCGGAGTGTCCGAACAACGACGTTCGCGTCGGCGAGAAGGCAGCAGACGGGGCGAAAATCCAGCGATGGTACGACTGCCCCGACTGTGGGTACGAAGCCCCCTCACGCATCGTCTACGGTGCCGAACGGTGAGTGAGTGAGCGGTGGGCGCTGTTTTTCGGCCGGGCACGAGGTGTTGGCCCGGTACGACCGGGTGAGTCAACCAATGAGTCTCGAAGTACTTGACCGACACAGCGAGGCACTGTTCGAGTTCCTCTGGTGTCCCGTCTGCGGGCAGGAGGTCTTCACCCACATCCCGTTCGAGGGGGTGTTCTGCAAGAACTGCAACACCCAGGTCGAACTCCAGGAATCCCGAGAGACGCGCGGCTACGAGGAGGCCGTGCTCGCCTGCTTCGATTCAACCACGACCTGGAACCTCCACGTCGACGAGAAACTGCGGCGCGACCTGCCTGATGGGTCGGCCCGCGTGAAAATCTTCGGCGCACCGGGCGCCTACAAGGTCGACTGGTGGAGTCCAGAGCCGGGGGAGGACTGGGAACCTGTCGAGCGCGGCGAGTTCGACGACGTCGAGGAACCATCAGAGGTGTCGCATCTGGCGTAGAGCACGCGTTAAGGCGGTAAATTTACGCCTGACACACGTCGCAGGACCCGCATCCACGAGGGGTTCGCTCGTCGAAGTAGAGACGGCGCCATCGAGCAAACTGATCCGCATACGTGTCCTTGCTGTACGGGAATTGGTACAGATTGACCCCGTCCGGCAGGTCTGTGATTTCGGGCGCGTCTACGCCGGGAAATCCGTTACGAAACACGAGATCTTCTGTTTTGGACACCAGCTCAGGAGCAACTGTGGATGGGTCCGAGGCCTTCAAGAAGTAGAGTGATGGGATGAACTCTTTCGGGTCGAAGAATCCGTTGGCGTGCAGAATCCACCCACAGAGCCACAGATACGCCTTCTCACTGGAGAAGAAGACTCCGTAGTGGTTGTCCGATTGCCGGCGTTTGTACACGAACACGGGGAGACCATAGCTGAAGCCGACCCGCGTTGGTTCTGCGTGGATATAGCAGTCCTCACGGTCGATATAGTGGACCAGTGGAGCTTGACACAGCTTGCCCGGGTGCTCACCAGTACCGATCTGCTCCCACAGCTCCGAAACGGAGGCCACGTCGGCGCTCTCGTCCTCGAGAGTCGTATCATCGATTGCACGATGGACGGGCGCAGCAGACTGAATCTCCTCGGGGAGATCGTCGCTGGACAGCTTCGCCGTCTCTCGGTCAGGGAGTGTCCGATAGAAGTGTTTATAGAAGCCCTCACGACGCCGTTTATCGGCGAGTGTTTCACACCGGGCGCAGTCCTCGATGAACATCGCTGGTACCACCCGGTCTGGATTCTCGGCGGCCTCCTCGTACAGACTAAGCTGCCGTTCGGCCCGACTGGCAATCTCATCTGGATCGGGGAGTGGTGAGCCCCTCTCAGACTCCGATGACATACGCATACCTTTGGGCTGGAACAGCATCAGTTTCCGAGCAAGGACCCCGCCCGACCGCTGTCTTGCGAATCTCAGAATTCATTTTTAACCGGGTTTAAGTTGTCCAGTGACAGCCATTCGGCGAGACTCCAGCGACTCCACTCGATTCAGGAGAAGTTGTTTCTGCGCCGGCGATGGGTGCCGGCGCACACGCGTCGGCGGTGATCGATGTCGACACGAAGTCAACTCCGATTCATCCAACGGAGCGAGCCCGCAGACGAACAGTCCGAAACCGACCGCATCGCACAGATCTACCGTCACTCGGATGGCTATCCCGACAGCGTCCTCCGTGACCTTGTCCAGATGAAGGAGCTGCTCGACGAGACACGAACAGAGCGCGGGCCTGCGTACGCCGCTGCCCAGTTCCTCTTCCTCGACACGCTATCGACGATGACCCTCTACGTGGACGAAGGGCGTGATCGGAGCATCCACGCTGACCACCCCTCGGATCTCCTCGAGCCGGACAATATGGAGCACCTCGACCAGCCGATGTTCCTGCTCGGACACGGCGTCGAGAACCCAGCCGACGGCATTCACGGCGACGAGGAGTATCTCTACGTCGTCGAGCTCCCGACCCGGAACCCGTTCGAGGAGCCGTTCGAGTGGACCGTCAAGGTGAGTGGTCACTCCGCCTTCCCGCGCTGGGATGGTCCGACCGAGAAAGCCTTCGAGCGGGCCAGCTGGCAGTTCCACGGCCCGCTTGAGCAGGCGCTCGAAGAGATAGTCGCTGAGCCGGCGTGAACGCTTAGCCCGCTCAGATGATGCCGCCGATGACGAGTAGTCCGACGACGACCAGCAGCGTCGCGACAACGCTTCCCCCGGCCAGCCACTTGTTCTCCATCGCCTTCTCGTGAAGCGGCATCGCGGCGTACTCCTCACGGAACGCTTCGAGGTTCTCCTCGTCGTAGAAGTACTTCGTCTTCAGCGCGAACCGTTCCGTCACCGCACAGCCCGTACAGACCGGCTCGCCTTCCAGCCGCTCCGTTTTGATGTGGCTGGAGCAGGCGATTGCCCCGCAGTTCGAACAGTAGGTGTACGTCTCGTCGCCGCCGCTCGTGTCACAGTGGACGCAGCGGTGGATGCCGTCCTCGGCTGTTACTCGTGACGGGCCTGCCGCGTAGTACTCGTAGGGGTAGGTGTACTCCTGGAGGTCGGTCGTGTGCCGAACCTCGGGGAGGTACACTGGTTCGATCGATTGGACGGAGATGTCCGAGCGGTTCGGCTCGCAGGTCTTGTCGTACGTGACGTTGTTGTCGCCGGTGTAGGTGACCGTCGTCGTGTGGTGTTGCTGGAGGCGCTCGACGGCCCACTCCTTGTACTCCGTTTGGGTCTGTCCGAACCGGCGCTCCTCGACGTCGTCGAACACCTCTCCGAACTGCTCGGCATCGAGGTCGACCGTCGCGTAGAGATTCTCGGTGACCAGCGTCCCGACGTCCTCCTCGACGACCTGCGGCTGCCCGCGTTCGGCGTGGGCGACGAATCGGGTCCGGTCGTTGATCCGGTGGACGACGCCCACCGACGTCTCGAAGACAGCGTTCGTGTCCGCGGTGACCGCGACCACCGGGCGGAACGTCACCGATGAGTGTGGGTCTGGGAGGTCGGCGGCCTCGATGTTCTCGATGTCGCGGAACGCCTCCGTGACTGGCGCGTCGACGTCGGCGGCCGGATCGTACGGGCGGAGCGTCTCGTCGCAGAGAATCTCGATGCGACCGTTGTAGAGGTCGAGGCCGATCTCGTCGGCGATCTCCCGGAGGTCCTCGCCATCGAGCAGCTCGATCGGGTGTGGGTCGTCGTTCTGCTGGAGGCGGTTTGCGTACTCCTGAGCAGGGTTCGTAAACCGGCCGGTCGTGACGACCATTCCGCGTTTCGCGCCGTCGAAGTCGAATGTCGCGATGGCGGAGTGGAGCTTCTGGACGACCGGCCGCCCGACCGTCCCCGTGTGCTTGCACTCGACGATGATCGCGCGCCGCGTGCCGTCGACGACCTCCTCCATAATGACGTCGCGACCCTCGTCAGCCGTGCGGTCGGCCTGGCGGACGTTCTCGTAGCCGAGGTTGCGGAACACGTCCTCCATCACGTCCTCGAACTCGAACCCCGAGAGATCGTCCAGTACAGCCATCCTCAATTATGTGGACAGTACGTTGCAACTGCCAAATACGTTGCCGAACGCTACGCCGTCCTGTTTGTGGAACCCCTGAGAGGGGTGCGGGGGTCACCGAACCGCCCGCGAGCAACGATGAACGGAAATGTACCTATGGCCAGTTCGGAATCGGTTCCAGTCGCATCGCCCGGTCAGTCCCACCGAGACACAGTCGAGTACGTCGGCTTCCGCGTCGACGGCCAAGCCGTCGTGCTGAACCTCTCGGAGCATCGGCGACTCTCCCTCGAGCGCAGTCTGGACCTGGTCAACCACAGTTCGAGAGACTACTCAAATCGAGTTACGAGAGGAAAGTTCTAGAGGAGTTCTCCAGACGAGATGGTTGATTAGTCAGTAGAGATTGCTTCATGCCAGATCACACTCAGATATAGAACGAAGAATCCACTAAAAGTACTACACTTTAAGTTGGTCTTGGACTCGGTCTGTAGACAGACCAAATTCAAGCAGACTCGCTCTTTTTTCCTCTAATTCCTCTGCCCACTCTGAATCACCCTCGAAGAAACGCAGTACATGGGGGTTGTTCCTAAAGAAGAGGCCTGCAACCTCTCCAAAGTCAGATAAAGCACCTTCAGGAGAGTCTATTTTGAATAATTTCCGGCGCTTCGACATTCTCTTCAGAGGGTTTGGATTCCGCAATTCACGGTTTACGTGACGGTCAATGAAATCATCAAGAGTTCCATATGAACGGAGTGCCCCATCTAAGTGGAAACATCGCTCACACTCCTCATCTACAATCGCATGTAGATATCGGGTATAATACTTCAACATTTCATCAGCAAGACTCGTATGTAATGAGTGCCGGATTCCTGTTCGCGGCATCAGTTCCTCAATCTGCAGATGCCACTTACCATCTCTTTTTTCAAAATAGAACTCAGTTCGGTCTTGTAATCCGTGATCATAGCTCTCAGTCCCCTTCTGAATGAAGAACTCGTGCCCAGATCTATCTTGAAGCTCTTGTAAAGTTTCAGGGCCACGCCAATGAGCGGCTAGTTTCGATTGACGAGTAGTGTCTGGTAGACCGATTTTTGAATATGTGATTGGAACGGCGAGATTAACAGCCTCTGCTCGGGCTTGGTTCAGTTTTCCAACCAAGCGATAGTTCTGGGAAAGTCGGGAACAAAGAATTAGATAGTGATTCTTGTATTCGAAGCTATTCTTATTCATATCAGCCTCGGGAGAGACTTCGATTAAGTCCCCAGAATTTCCACCAGTGAATTCGGGATAGGTCTCTTTCAGAATCCCTCGTTTTTGTGCAACAGCGATATCCCAAAGGTAGTAGCGACACTCTCTAGTTTCATCAATCTCGATTTGCTTTGCCAATTCTCGCTCAACTTTGACTCTGGAAATGGCCTCGTGGTCAGCCACGATTGATTTCAGAGATTCATACTCTTCCATCAGCTCTTCAGACGCAAAATTCCCGAAGCTCAAGCTTTTCACACGTATATTTTCTTCCTCACATAGAGAAGCCACAGTCCCCATTTGCTCCAATAAATCCGGAGGGACTTCGTCAGTAGGCATTATTGTGGCTAACTTTCGGGCACATATGAATTTTGCCACCATAGACCGGTTGTAGGCCTCTAACCAGCTGTTTCCTCAACTCGAAGAGAATAGAGGGCGTTTTACTGAATCCAGTTTGTGGATGGTAGTTTCATAAACACCTCAGAATATGATGGCCCTGAGATTCAAGTACGATTTCGGGTCGATAGTGTTTATTTCCCCCGAGAGGGGTGCGGGGGAACTCACTCCCCATCACCGAGTTATGACTGATTCAGAGTACCCCTAGCGAGACGAATCGCTCCGTTGTAACCCCAACTGGAAGCAGGAGTTGAGGATAGGGTCGAGAGTTTATAACCCATTACGGGGGAACCGCGGAGGGAGGTGACGTAGCGTTGACCGACCACATCTGTGACTACTGTGGCGAGGCATTTGCGACTTCCAACGAGTTGGGTGGCCACGTAACCGCGGTCCATCGTCGCGACCAGATCGTAACGGACGCAGACGTAATCCTTGACGATATTCGGCGTGTCGCAGACAAATTAGGGAAACCGCCGACAGCAAAGGAGATGAGCGAGCACGGAGAATACTCCCAGCGCGTCTGCCAGAATAAATTCGGGAGTTGGAACGAGGCGCTTCGTGAGGCTGGCTACGCTCCAAATCGGAAATTCCGACTCACCGATCAGGACCTGGTGGACGAGATTGACCGGCTTGCGGAGCAGCTCGGTCGCCCACCATCAAGCGGGGAGATGGATCGGATTGGGAAGTATCACAGATGGACGTATGACCACCGGTTTGGCGGGTGGGAAGAGGCACTCACCGAAGCTGGCTTCTCACAACCACGGTCCTATCAAGAACGTTTAGAGATCCCGTACGGGCCAAATTGGCCGGAGCAACGGCGGCAAGCATTGGAACGTGATGACTTCCGGTGCCAAACGCCGTGGTGTGAGATGACTCAAGCGGATCATCAAGAGCAGGTCGGAAAGGACATCTCTGTCCACCATTTGATTCCGCGGAAGTTCTTCGTCGGCCCGGACGGGCAGTTTGACCATGAACAGGCGAATCGAGTCTCGAATCTCGTGACGGTCTGCTCGAAGCATCATCTCATCTGGGAAGCCGTCGCCCCGCAGCGGTTGGATACGATTGTCGACGCCACACAGCCACCAGAGCGAGGTGGGCCGGACGGCGTTGCTCTCGCCCTACGAGGGGATGAGGGGTAACCCCCTCGTGATTCAAATGCGAGAGACAGACGAGTCTATCCCGACGCCCAATACAGACGGTCTCACGAACAGAGAACGGCTCCGGTGGCACCTCACTAGTGCCCTCGCAAGCGCCGAGTCGGCGGGAACGATAACCCACCTCCGAGGAGCCCTTGCAACGTATCGGAATCTTCCGCCGTCACCACTCGTCGAGTGTCCGCTCTGTGGGAAAGTCGGGCTTCCAGAGCGAATCCAAATTCACGAATGTCGACAGGCGTAGCGTCGTTTTTTGCGCCTCGATGGGTGGAGGCGCAGATCAGAACGCTTCGCGCCTTCGGAGGATGCTATGAAAGACCCAGAGGAAGCTACGGTCTTCGCAGGCCTCGATGGGCGAACCGAGACTGAACTACCCGAGTGGTACGCCGATCAACACGGAGGTCCCGAACCAATCAGCTTCAGTGAGGCGATTCGAAACCTCCCGCAGGCAGTCAATACAGCGGTCGCGTATCGCAACCCGTACAACGACGAATGGATTGAAACGGAGCGATTCAACGCCATCGTCGAGCCGTCGCGCTTGCAAGCAGAAGCGGATGGGAACACCGAGGCGGAGTCACTATTTCACATCCCGACTGACTCCTACTCGATCATCAACCCGGTCGACGTCTACGGGCCGCTAGAGGAGGTCCTCCGCGAGGAGACCATCGACGGGACCCCGCTGGGCGAGGTGATGTTCGGCGAGATTCGGCGCTACCGGGGCGGCGGCGAGGTCCACATGGACATCATGTTCGACGGCCTCGAGGTGCGCCTGCCCGGCCGGTCGGACCCGATCACGATGGGCGTCACGTCGGGCTACGACTTCTTCGGCGAGCACGCCGTCTACGTGGAGGGGTTCGCCCAGGATGGCTACTGCTCGAACACGATGCGCTCGCTCACCGATAAGGAAGTCATCAAGCACGTCGGCGACGTGCGGAACTTCCGAACCTGGTGGGAGGAACTCCTCGCACAGGTCGAGCTCGTCGCCGACGACCTCTTCGAATTCATCCGGGACGCCCAGGACATCGACCTCGATTTCTCGGAGCTCCCGTTTACCGTCACGGAGTTCTACACCCTGCTGGGCTTCCCGGACTACCTGGCCGAGCGTGCCGCCGGCGATGCAGAAGCCAACGCCGCGTCACCGTTCGAGATCGATATGTGGACGCTGCATTCCGGCGCGACGTACGCTCTCACCCACTTCTTCCAGGGGAAAGAGGGGGCATCCCTCGATCAGTACGTTCGGATCGCCAACGACATCCTGTTCAATCCGGAAGGCACGATTGAGCGCGTCGAGCAGTCGTACGAGCAGCAGCTAGAGGCGGACGGTGACGACGGGTCACAGGCGTCGCTGGCCGGTGAACGAGCGCTGGCGAGCATCGAGCGCGTCAGCGACGACCTGCAGGAGAAAGTCGAGCAGTTCGAAGAACGCGAGGACGCGCTGCGTGAGCGGTTCCAAGAGGCGATGGGCTAAGAGCAGTCGGAGAGAAGACTCGCCAGGCGTGCTTCCGTTCTAGCGGCTGGAATCCACTGCTGACAGTATTAAGTGAGTAGGGGCGTACCCAGAGACCATGTCTATTGAGCATAATCCGACTCTCGACGCGCGAGAGCCACAGCAGGGGGATATAGAGACTTTTGAAGAGTTGGAGTCTGGTGACTCGGTCAAATTCTTTGAATGGCCCGTCGAGCCGTTGACCGTGATCGACTGGGAAGAAGACGATAATGTCGGGAAGCGAGTACGAGTGGAAGCAGAAGGCGGCGAGTCGTTTCTCTACCAGGTAGACGGCCACCTCTGGCATTACGTCCCTGAGGACGAGTTCGCAGGAGAAAGGAATCCCTTCCCAGTCCAGAATCTCACAGTACTCGAATCCCCAGAGGCCTAACCAGACTTGAGGGGAGTCCGTGGAGAATTGGTTCCTCTTTTGGAATGGCTTGGTTTACGCATTTCCGCTATTTTCTGTCGCCCACTCGAGTAACGGTTCCAGTCGCGTTCGAACCTCGTCGCCATCGTCGGTCAACGCATATTCGACACGCGGCGGGATTTCATTATACTGCGTCCGTGAGACGATCCCTGCCTCCTCAAATTCGTCGAGGCGTTTCGAGATTGTCGAGGTACTCGCCGTTGGGAGGTGCTCCTCGATCTCCGCGAACCGCAGTGAGTCGTGTGCGCCGATGATGCTGACGAGTTGCATCGCGTATTTCCGGCTCAACGTGTCGATAACTCCTGTGAGCGGACAGTAGCACGTCCCCTCGACATCGCACGCGGGCGCTGATGAAGTAGTATCTGCCATAGCTTCGTAGCCTCCAACCTACTCTATGGCTTTGGACTCTGGAGTATAAGAACTTCCCGTCGTAAAGTATAGACACAGATGGCCCAGACGTCCGACTATGATCTCGTGATTCTCGGCGGTGGCGCCGCAGCCTTCGCCGCGATCACTGAAGCGAGCCGGCGGGACCTCTCGACTGCGATGGTGAACACCGGCCTTCCCATCGGCGGGACGTGCGTGAACGTCGGCTGTGTCCCGAGCAAGCATCTGCTCGCCGTCGCCGAGAGCGGCGCTGCAGAGTCGGAGAGCCCCTTCGACGCCGTTCGATACCCTGAGGAACCGACTGTCGACTGGGCCGACGCACTCGACGGCACCGACGAACTCGTCGAACGGTTCCGGCAGGAGAACTACGTCGACGTCGCAGAGCATTTCGAGACCGACATCTACGAGGGCTACGGCCAGCTGGTCGGCGACACAACCATCGAGGTCGTCGACTGCGACGACGAGGGCGTACGCATCACTGGGGAGAAGGCGCTCGTCGCGACCGGAAGTTCACCGTGGGCGCCATCCATCGACGGCCTCGGCGGCGTTGACTACTACACGAGCGAGACCATCCTCGAGGAGCGCGACCTCCCCGAGAGCATCGTGATGCTTGGTGGCGGATACATCGCGCTGGAGTGGGGCCAGATCCTCCACCGTGTCGGCGTCGATGTGACGGTTCTCCAGCGCTCCGGTCACGTGCTCTCAGATATGGAAGGTCAACTCGGCCGGGAGATGCAACGAGCCTTCCGCGAGGAAGGAATCGACGTCGTGACCAGTAACGACTTCCAGCAGGTTCAGGATGTGGCTACCGACAGTGGTGCTGACCCTGGTCAGAAGGGCGTCGCTGTGGAGACTGTCATCGAGGGCGAGGAGCGAGCGTTCACCGCAGAGGCGTTATTCGTCGCGACCGGCGTCCAGCCCAACAGCGAGGACATCGGCTTGGAAGCAGTCGGCGTCGAGACCGAATCCGATGGTGCGATTCGTGTCGACGAACATTTCCAGACGACCAATCCCGACATCTACGCGGCGGGCGACGTGATCGGCGAACCCGAACTGGAGACGGTCGCCGCCAAGGAGGGCAATCACGCCGTCAAGAACGCCTTCGGGGACGAGGGCGTCAGCATCGATTACGACGCGGTGCCAGCAGTCGTGTTCACCAGCCCGGAAGTCGCCGCGGTCGGGACGACCGAACTGGAGTACATGGACGAGCACGGAACCTGTTCGTGCCGAACCGTCCAGATGGCGGATGTCCCGCGAGCGAAAGCCGTCGAGAACACGGATGGCCTCGTCCAGGTCGTCAAACACCACGAGACCGACGAAATCGTCGGCGTCCACATGGTTGGCCCCCGTGCCGCTGACATGATCATGGAAGCGACGCTGGCGGTGAAGTTCGGCCTCACCGTCGACGACATCATCGATACCGTCCACCCGTTCCCCACATTCAGTGAGGCGTTCAAACACGCCTGTCAGGCGTTTCGGCGGGATACGTCAACGATGAGCTGCTGTATCGAATGAAACCGGCTCATGGCCACTGGTAGCGATATAAAGTGATTCGAAGTCACATGGGAAGAGGATTTTCTGATCCGGGATTCCAGCAAGGGATCATCGCTCGGCAGCCACCCTTTGTTGGAAGACCTGGCGACGCTGTATAGAGTGTCGTTTTTGTGGCCCTCAAGGGGTGGAGGGCACCGATATGGAGAGAACAGACGACGCCGAAAATGACGAATTCCCGCCAGAAAAGCGGCTTGAAGCACCGAACACGCGCCTGATCAAGGCAGGGATCGCGACGATTCCGGATATGGAAACCCTCCAGGAGTGTGTTGCCTACGAGAACGCCCACCAGAATCGAACGCAGATTCTGCGCCGGCTCAAGTGGAAGGCTGAAGAGCTGCGTGAGAACGAAGAATAAGCTCTATTCTTAACCAACACACTCCGCGTGAGTTTCCCTATTGTTGGTTAACTGCCTGAGTCTCGGTTTTTCGGGCCCCTGAGAGGGTGCGGGGCAGCCAGCAGCGGCCTCGCGAGCCTAATCATGTCCCTCAAGCTGGGCTCCAGCGCCAGCACCGCCCGCGAAATCGCCGCCGCCAGACAGGCAGACTACGTGGCGTTTCTGCATCGAGCGCCGTTTGTCGTCGACGCTGTCGACCTCGGCTTCCTTCCCGGCTTTCGCGAGGACTGTGGGTACCAGGAGACGCAGTATCAGAACCTCAGCCTCCCCGTTGGGATGCTCGACAACGATTTCCGGAATCCCGATCTGGAGCGGTTCGTCGACCGTTTCTTCGAGTACGAACCTCAGGTCGGGGTCATCGGGGACGTCGACGAAATCGACAACGTCGACGCCCACGTCGCTGCGGCTCGTGAGATACAAGCGAGCTATCCAGAGGCCGAGCTCATCGTCGTTCCGAAGTCGCGGGCGGTGATCGACGCGATTCCCGAGACCCTCGTCCTCGGGTATTCACGAGGATACGCCGACCGCCTGGCCCACGAGTTCTCCGACCCAGCCGATTGGAGAGGGCGGCGCGTCCACATCCTCGGCGGGAGTCCGCCCAAGCAGCTCGACGCCATTCGACAGCTGACCAGACCGACACTCACCGACGAGCCACCAGCCGACATCATCGGCGTCGACTGGAACGGGCTGCATCACGGCGCACAGTTCGGTGAGTTCTGGACGGCCGACGGCTGGGACGACAGCGGTCGCGACGCCGACCACGTCACCGTGCGAAAGACGGTGCGCCACAGCCTCGCTCGCGTCCGTGAGTTTTGGAGAGCCCACGGAATCTGGCCCGAAACGACACCGCAAAAAGAGGGGCTCAACGTCGAGTACGAGGGTCCGAGTCCTGCCGATCTCGAGGACGCCGCCTGTACCGAGTGCGGGACGAACGTCTGGCGAACTCGCCGCGGCCCGTACGTCGCCGAATACGATACCGGCGCAATCTGTGGATACTGCAGTTACGAGTGCTACTTCAGCCACCGTCACCGGAACAATCTGGAGGAGATCGCCGGCGAACAGAGCGTCTACCTCCCGCCGGCGTGACTTCGCGACCTGTTTTTCGTGCCCCCGAGAGGGCGAGGGCTCCTTCGAAAGCTCTCAGAGGTGACTTCCAGTGAGTCAACAACAGCGTCCCGACAACGTCTCGATCGACGATATTCCCGTCGATATCGACAACACGCAATCAGCGGAGGTCGATCCCGCCGACGTCCCCGACGAAATCGAATCCATCACCCGTGGGCTCGCCGGTGAGCAGCCGACGACGAATCCCATAGTGGTTCTCAAGGCGGCCCGGTGGTGGTACATTCACGGCAAGGGCGGCACGGATCCCGCCTTCCAGTGGGCCATCGAGTGGGCGCGTCATCTTGCGACCGACACGCCCAGTGACGTCGAGCGGTTCGACGAGTTCCTCGATTACCTCGTCACGGTCGGCTTTGCAGACGAACGCCACGAGCTCCGCTGACCGACAGAGCGGTTTTTTGTGCGCCCCAGAGGGGTGCGGCGCGGTCTAAACAGACGCAGTCGCCGTAAACTTGATTCGGTGAACACAATGGCTACGACCAGTGATTCGTCGGTCTCCTTCGACCAGACCGACACGCGATCCGACGAGATGCACAGCACCATCGAACAGTGGATCGACGACCTCGTCGCCGGCGTCGACGACGCGCAGGCCAGCGACGAGTTCCAAGAGTGGCTCGATGTCCAGAGTCGTTTCCACGACTACTCCTACCGGAACGCGCTCCTCATCAAGCGGCAGTGTCCCGAGGCGAGCCGGGTGGCGGGCTATCGGACGTGGCAGGAGGAGTTCGACCGCCACGTCACGGAGGGCGAGTCGGCCATCTGGATCTGGGCGCCGATCATCACCAAGCAGTGCCCGGAATGCGAGAACTCGCCGAGCTACCACGAGGACAGCGACTGTGAGTACGACGAGACGCCACCCGAGGAGTGGTCCGAGGGCCTGGTCGGGTTCAAGCCCGCGCCGGTGTTCGACGTCTCCCAGACCGAAGGTGAGCCGCTTCCCGACCTGGACACGGAAGCGACCGGGGACCCCGACGACCTCGTCGAACAGTTGACTGCCGCCGCTGACGACCTCGGCGTGACGGTGCGAATCGTTCCAGCCGAGGAGTGGCCCCACGGTGAGGCGAAGGGCATCTGCGAGCAGCTGAGCCTCGTCGACGTTCAGCCGCTCGTCGAGGTGCGTGATCGTGAGAACGAGGCCGACCTCGCGCGGACGCTGATTCACGAGTACGCGCACGCTCTGCTTCACTTCGACGTCGACGACGACACAGAGCGGGCAAAACGCGAAGTCGAGGCCGAAGCCGTCGCGTACGTCGTCGGGCGCTACTGCGGGCTCGACACGAGCAGGTCAGCGTTCTACCTCGCTGCGTGGGAGTCCGACGATCCCGAGATCATTCGCGAGCGCCTCGGCCGGATCAGTCGGACGGCAGAGAAAATCATCGACCTCCTCGAGGAATAATTCTCTCGCCCATTCGATTAACCAACAGAGGGACACGTAGTTTTGTATTGTTGGTTAATGTGATGTCGCCATTCTTTCTGGCAATTCCACGTCCTAATCAGGAGGTTAAATTCGGGGACTGGTTCCTGTTATTGTTCAATGAGCTGTTTTTGCTCTTCGAGTGTTTCCTCGTGGTCTTCAACAGCATCGTCCCGAGCCTCTGCATCACCACTGAGCCGGTCTGACAATTCTTTGAGACGGTCTTGTTTCCCATAGAGGACGAGCGTGTCGTCCGGTTTCGTCTCCGTATCTGGTTGTGGCGCACCAATATATGAATCATCACGACGAATGCCGAGTATCAACACCCCTTCGCGTGGTAAATCCAGCTCCGAAATCGATCCCCCTGCCAGCCAATCGCCCTCGCTGATTTCCACCTCCGCCACACGATATTCGCGTTGCAATCCGAGTAACTGAGCATAATCCGAGATCTCCAACTCTGTCGTCTCATTCAGCGCCCACTCAATAAGCGGCGTCACAAGGCGGTTGAACCACCGACTCCGTGCGAACAGAATAATTACACCGGCGCCACCGAGAATGTACAGTAAGTTCAACAGGTCGTCGCCACCAGTTCGCGTGAACGAAAGGATAAGTGACGAAATTGCACCGAGGAGTCCAATACTGCCGAGCCGAATGAGCGCCTTCACTGTTTTACGGCGGCCGACGGTGGTGATAGCCTGTTCTGCCTCTTCGGTCGTATATCCGGCTCCAGAGAACGCTGACGTGGCTTGGAAGGAGGCCACATCTGGTGACAGGCCCGTCATCTCCAGTGCAATCGAGCCGGTACGCACAATCAACAACGACAGCGCGAAGATGATCAGCAGTGACAGTATCGAGTACGTGGCAACCATACCTAGTGGAGCGTTCCCATATCTGTAAATAGCACCGCCTACGCGAACACTACACCCTTAGTGTCTATAAGCAGTCATTCTGAGTGAAAAACAGTCCATCAGCTACACGGGAGTTTTTCTGCGCCCGCGGAGGGGCGGAGGCGCGTTCTGACCTCCGTCGAATGATGACTGAACCCTATCTCACGACGGTCCTCGAGGAAGCCGAGCACGTTGCCGAGCAGCATGACCAGGTCGCTCGAACGACAGACAACCAAGCCCACGAGTACCTTCGATACGCCGTCCTCCGGGTGCTCGAAGGCGAGGCGGAACACCTCCCGGCGGACTGGACGCCGATCGACGGCGTGACCGTCGGCTACGGGAGCGACGAGGCGATGTACAATAGCTGGGGCTCCAGCGAAGACTGGTGGGAGATCGTCCCGCCGCAGGTGGCGTGTACCCGCTTCCGGGTGTTCTTCCCGGACGACCACCAGACGGTTCCCCGCGACATCGTCGACGTGATGGCCGCGCTCGGTGCCTGGCGCGTCTGGACTGGGTGCGCAGCGGCGTGCGGCTCCTACGACCATCGCGAGCGCCGCGAGGTCCACTACCTGTGGCCGGAAGGCCATCCGGTGGAGGGACTGCTCCACGAGCGGCTCAGTGGCCCTGTGGAAGCCGTCGCTCCGGACGGGGGTCGAACGGGCGACGTTCGCGACCGACTGGTCGTCGATGAGAACGCACAGTCGAATGACGAGCTCGAGCCCCGCACGAAGCGTGCTGTCGCCGAAGCGATGGACGTCTCACTCCTCTCGAAAGGTGGCCGCTACGAGGTGCAGTCTGCGTCCGGGAACCGGTACGAAGTCGACGTCATCGACGAATCGTGTACCTGTCCCGACTGGCAGCAGCGCTCACCCGAAGGCGGCTGCAAACACCTGCGCCGCGTCGACCACGAGATCAAACGGGGGCGCGTTCCCCGACCAGCCGGCCGGCTCCCAGCTGACTCGAACTAAACCTGAGTAACCAACAGGGCTCTCAAGACCACGCTTGCGTTGGGTGACTCAGTCAGTATCAGCTTACCCGCCGTTACGGCAGCTCGTCAGTCACGTCAACGAGATCCTCCTCGGTTCGCCAGCGATAGAGCCGTGCTTCCTGGTCAAATAGTTCGAAGACGCCGTCCTGCATCCACCCAAATGGGTGTTCTTCGTCCTCGTACTCTCGCTTGAGGACGTGACTTTTCGCGAAGAACTCCGTCGTGCCGACGAGCAGTCCCTGTTCAACGAGGAAGTCACTTGGCTCTTTCTCGGCGACACCGACGAGGTACGTCACGATGTCCGCGATGAGACAGAACTTCTGGATGCTGTTGTCCCACTCGCCACGGATATCGACCATTCGGAACGCGTACGCGTTGGTGCGCCGGTTGAGGCGGTCCACCACCAGGTTCAGCCGTTGAATCGGCTCCCGGTCATAGTTTCCGAGGACGAAATACGACCGGTCGTTCTCATAGACTGGGGTTAACTCGCTCAAGGCGTGGAGGACTTCCTCGTTGTCGGCCAGCGTTATCTCCTCCTCGTCAAGCTGGTCTTTGGCACTTTTGAGAACGTCATCGGGAACAGGAGACTCCTCCTCGGTCATTATGTGAGTGTCTCGTGGCGGGGAGATATGGTTTACGGAGTAAATCACCTGCTCAAGTAAATGTAGTTTACTGTGGAGTGATTTACTCAGGGGTAAACTACTTGGCGCCCCACCGTGTACGATACAGTATGAGCACCGAACTGGGGACTGCTGAGGGGATGGAATCCCGCGAACTCGTCCACTTCGTCACCCAACAGACGCGATTCGCGCTAATCAACAACATCCTCCAGCACCCCGAGCAGCTCCCCTCGATGTACGAGCTCGAGGAGCTCAACCCCAGCGTCAGCGACGCGACCGTCTACAAACACATCCAGAAGCTCATCGATGCCGGCATCGTCAAAGAAGTCGCCCTCGACGATGACCAGCGTCGACAAGGCTACCCCCGGAAGTTCTACGGGCTCACCGAGAAGGGACGGGCGTTCCTCGACGACCACAACCTCCTCGCAGCCGAGGAGACGCTCCAGCAGATCTACGAGACGATTTCCGACAAGCCCGAGAAGATGGTCAAGTACGAGAACGCGCCCCGTCCGGAAGAAGCGTAACTGCCGAGCGTTCGGTCCAAATTAGCACTCAGGGTTCGGTTTTGTGGTCTGCCACGAGCTCCTGAAACTCGTCCCACTCCGGGAGCCGGTCGTTGTCGGCCTTGCCGTGCGTCTCGAGGTAGCGCAGCAAGACGTCGATTTCGTCTTCGAGGCCATACTTCACCGACTGCTCTCGGAGGTCCGCCCCGTCGACGTCGACGTGGCTGAGCAGGAGGAGACAGTACGACCGGTGGCGGCTGCCGTCGTCGATCAGCAGCGTGTGACAGCAGAGCTCCGCCGGCGAGACTTCGTCAAGTTCCTCGGAGTAGACGTAGTAGCGGTTGCCGGTAAGCAGGAACTGGAGGTCGAAGGCCGCGAATCGAGCGAGGCCGGTTTCGTGGAACGCCGCCGCGTCGATCTCCGTCTCGGCCTGGGCGAGGAATTCGTCGTAGTCCTCCCAGAGAATCGTGCCCTTCGGGGCAACGGCTTCGAGGCGCTGGCGATGCAGATGGTGTGCGAGTTCACGGGCGAACTCGTGGAGGCGGTCGAAGTCGGCGTTGAATTCATAGCGGCCGTCGGCCGTCCCGACGAGCCCACGGTCGCGAAACCGCTTGAGGACGCGGTTGACCGTATTGCGGTAGTTGTCGCTCCGGTCGGCGATCTCGGAGACGGTTCGCGGCTGGTCGAGGTAGTACAGCACCTCGAGTGCCTTGCCGGTCAGTAGATCGGGGAAGTCAATGTGGGAGTGTTGGCGGACGAGGTCCTGATAGAGCTCGACGGCGCGAGCATCCGACGGGACGACGCGTTTTCGACGGCCGTCGCGTTCCGTGTAGACGAGCCCCTTCTCGGCGAGGTCGGCGACGGCACGGGAGAGGTAGCTCTCGCTGTGGTCGAGCTTCGTCGCGAGCTCGGAGATCGTGTCGCCGCGGTCGACCGTGGCGAGGACCTCGAGTTCGATGCGCCGGAGCACGGTGTAACATAGTACGAAACTTGTATATAAAGAAGTTTCGAGTAATGTTACAGCCAACAGGCATGAGAGTCGTCTCCATCGTCTTAACCAACAAAACTATGGATTCGTGGGACGTGTTGGTTAACACGAGAGTATCCGATGTCCTACGAACCCCCGACCCCACCGGCGAACCTCCCGACGGAGATCGTCAACACGCTCAACGAGTCGGACCCGGAGCAGCTCCGAGACGTTGCGACGTACGCTGAAGCGCTCGCCGAGCACAAGGAACGAGAGGCCCGTCTCGAGGAGTCGGCAGATCAAGACGAGGTCGAAGAGCGACCGGACGATCTCCCGGACGACGTCCCTGCAAAAGCGACGATCACGATCAAGGAAATCAACGACAATCGCTACTACTACTGGCAGTGGCGGGAGGGAGAGAAGATTCGTTCTCAGTACAAGGGTCCGGTCAACCCGGACGAGTAAAACTCGATGATGGAGGACACCCACCCCACGTTTCCGTCGTAACTGGATGTTGGTGGAGGGGGTGACGCTGATTTCGAAGGGACCACACCCCCCGCGTTTCCGTCGTTTCTCCACGACGGCGTAGGGGGAGACTACGATAGTGCTATGCAGCCACTAATTCTGTTGACCTAGAACCAATCTAGAGATGAACTAACTTCTGTAACACATAGATTAAAGTGGTATAGCTGAGAAACGTTCATTAAGTGTACTTCGCCCAAAGAGGGGGCGAAGTACTTCGCCCCCTCAGATGAAACGATCCTTTCCAGCTGCTTCTGTAGACGGCCAGTATTGGACGGCTAGGCCGCTCTCGTCTTTGGTATCTCGTCGTAGATGTCTTCTTCGAGTCCCCTCCCCACCTGTTCGGTGATTACGACGGAAACGTGGGGTGTGTGGGTTCGGGGTTCGACATCGAGGCGACGCTTCCGTCTACGGGTTTCCTCTCTCACGTCGGAAACGCGGCTATATTGTCAGCAATCCAATTCCACCGAATTACGGCATTTTCCGGCTGATATCGGACAAGGAACGTCGGAAACGTGGGGTGGCGTTCTCCACTAGATTTATACTCCCCCCGCTCACACCGTGTGATATTCAATGACGCCCGACTCTTCACCCAGTTCTGTCGACGATCCACTCTTTGAATCCGGGCATCGTATCTTCGCGAACAAGGATCTCCTGAAAATCGGCCACGTTCCGGAGGCTGACCGGATCGTCGGTCGCGACGAGGAAATCTCGAAGCTCGCGAAACGTCTCAACGGTGCTGTTCACGGGTACTCCCCGGAAAACGTGATGATCTACGGGAAAACGGGGACCGGTAAATCTCTCGTTTCGAAACACGTCTGCCAACGAGCTCAGAATGCCGCTCAGGATGGCGTCGAGATTGGAACCGCGTATATCGACTGTGCTGAAGACAACACGGAGACTCAAGCAATCTCCTCACTGGCCGCGAAGCTGAACGATGAATCTTCGACTGGAATCTCCGTCCCACATACCGGCCTCAGTACGTCGAAATACTACAAACTCCTCTGGAAGACGCTCGACGCTCAATTCGATTCTGTGATCATCATCCTCGACGAGATCGATCTGATGAACGACGACAGCGTGTTGATGAAGCTCTCGCGCGCTGAGGAGGCGGGGAAAATCGACTGTAGCGTCGGCGTCATCGCGATCAGCAACAAGATCCAGTACGTCGACAACGTGAACGAGCGCGTGAAAAGCAGCTTCCAGCACAAGGAGCTGTTCTTCAAGCCATACGACGCCAACCAGCTCCGGGAGATCATGTTCAACCGTGAGGACGCCTTCCAGGACGGCGTCCTTTCGGAGGACGTGATTCCGCTCTCGGCGGCCTTCGCCGCGCAGGAACACGGCGACGCTCGGAAGGCGATCGACATTCTTCGCCACGCCGGGGAGGTCGCCTACGAGGCCGGAGCAGAGCAGGTGACGGAGGAACACGTCCGCCAGGCACAGCAGCACGCCGAAAAGGACCGGTTCAGAGAACTCGTGAACGGCGCACCCACGCAGGCGAAGGCGGCGTTGCTGGCGCTCACGGAGCTGAGTGTCAACAGCAACGACGATGCGTTCCTCACGAGCCGGGTGTACGACCAGTACGAACGCATCTGCAACCATCTCGATATGGATATCCTCTCCGTCCGCCGGTTCCGCGACATCCTGAAAGAGCAAGCCTTCCTCGGGGTTGTCGAAATCGAGAAGATCAACAAGGGGAGTGCGGGCGGCATCCACCTCCAGAACCGACTCATCGAAGATCCCCAGGTCGTCCGCGAGACGATCCTCGAGGACAGCCGGATGCAGGACTGGACTCGCGAGTAGTGACCCCCTACTACTGAGTGGGTGCGGACGACGGAAATCCGGGGTGGGGCGTGAGGAAACGACGGAAACGAGGGGGGTCGAAAATTACGTCGGAAACGTGGGGTTGGATCGAAACGACGGAAACCAGGGGTGGGGTCCACTACAACAGTTCGTTGGAGGCTCCGAACGAGGTCAAAACGGCGCCCCTCTCACCGGAGAGCTCTCGGCGAATATCGGTTCGGCCCCATCCGAGGGGTGAAAGCACGCTCTCGACGGCTCTGACCAGCTGCGTCTCGTAGTACGAGGCGTCGTAGGTCTCGATCTCCTCGTGGGCGAGGGCGACCCGGTCTCGCGAGGATTTCTCGTCGTCGACGACCACGTACTCGATATCCTGGCCCGGGTGGACTGCTAGGTCCTGTTCGCGGGCTCGCTTCAAGGCGGCCACGTTCTGGGTATTCTGTGAGTAGCCTTCCAGGGGCTTGGAGACACGGTTCCGCTCGACGAGCCGCTCTACTGCTACGGTGCCCGCCTGCAGTTCGTCGATTGCTCGTTCGAGCCGTCCGAGCACCGCGTCCGGTGACCGCGTAGCATCGAGCTGGTCGAGACAGTCCCGCTGGACGTCCTCAATGAACGGCGGGGTCGAGCGCTGCCGGGCTTCGATGCCCCTGATCTTGAAGTCGTCGTCGCCGGCGACCTTCCCGAAGTACTTCGTCAGCGCGCCGGCGTCGCTCTCGCGCTGCGGCACGAACGCCACCCAGTCGTAGTGGGCCTCGTGTTCGAGCCGAATCTCGACACATTCCGTGATCTCCGCCGCGAGCGTCTCGAGGTCCTCGCGGTCATCGTCGTCGACGTCGGGGTCCGGCGTCACCCAGATGGAGTCGACGATGCCGTGGACGACGCGCCAGCCGCCAGCTTCCAGTCGCTGTTTCGCCGTCAGCAGAATTTCACGAGCGAACGCGTTGATTGCCTCGTGGCACTCGATGCGGCCGAACTTCGCGTTGCTGAACCCTTGATAGCCGAAGCAGGCGACGAGGATCCACTTCAGCGCTCCCGACCGCCCCTCGAGTTCTGCCAGTCGGTCCTCGTCGGGGTCGTCCCGTTCCTTCTCGCGACGGATGGCCGCCTTGATCTCGTCGCGAGCGTCGATGATCGGCTGTAGCACGTCGACGAGGTAGCCCCGGTCCTCGCAGATCGAGTATCCGAGGCCGGGGACGTCGTCGCGGTCGCTGTGGCAGCTACACCGGATGACGTCCGGCGAAACGTTCCGGGTACAGATGATGTTCGGATACAACGAGGAGAAGTCGAGTTCGTGGACGTTCTCGTGCAGGCCGACCTCGGGCGCGAAGATGAACCCGCCGCGGTCGGCGTCGTGGAGCGTCCCCATCGGCTTGAAGAACTCGTGGCGCCAGGAGTTCCACGGGACGAGGACACCGCGGTCGTGGGCCTCGCAGATCTGGATCGCCGTAAGGACGTTCCCGATTGACGCCCACGCGAGCTCCTGGACGGGCTTTTTCGAACGCGACACGAGGTCGAGGACGCCGTCGAGGTTCGTCTCTCCGTAGAAGAACGTGTTCGACTCGTCGATAATCGCCCGGCCGGGCACGTTGTACCGCGCTGGGGAGTGACCGACGCGGCCGTAGCTTGAGTACGTCGACCGGCTCGCGAGCTGCTGGTAGTCGACGTCCGGCCACCGACTCAGCGAGAAGTCGTCGACGCCGGCGTCCGTCGCCATCTCGTACAGGGTCGGGACGATCTCGCCCGTCGAGCAGACCAGGACGTCCGGATCGTGTTCGTCAAGCGCCCCTTGGACGGCGGTCAGGATATCCGTCGGCGAGCCGGTGACGGTGTCGCCGGCGACGGACAGTTCCTCGTAGACGTCGTTGCTCGTTTCGGTCACCGGGACGCTGAGTCGGAGCGTCGACAGTTCGCTTGCCGGCGTCGGATCGGCGCCGGTTTCCAGACAGTACCGAAACTCTCGCGAAAAGTCCACGTTGAAACAGGCGAGATCCCCGACTGGATAGGCCGACAACTGGCATGCCTGCCGGGCAAGTGGGGTGACACGGTCGATATGGGCGACGTCGACGGCGAGGACTGGTTCCTCGTCTCGTCGAAAGCCGGGGCGTCGCGCAACCATCTCGGTCGCGACGACATCCGGGTGCTGGTCGTACACCGACTGGAGCGTCGTGAGGTCGAGGTCGGAATCAGGGTCGCGAGCAGCGACGTAGAAGCGCGGCGAGTAGTCTTCGTGCTCGGTCGCGACGGCGCCGTCGGCGGTTGCCTCCCACTCCAGGACGCGGCCGTCGTCTAGGAAGTCGATGCTGAACGGCATCTACGTCTCTCTGACGTTCGAGTCGTCGATAAGCTATGGCGTGTCGTTTCCGGGTTTCAACGTATGGCCCCAAGACCCCTCTACTGGTGTTTTCTACCCGTTTGTCCGTTCTCCGTCATCTCTGAACGGTTTCCGGAATTCATATCGTTGGATTCAGTCGGTGTACTCTCCAGTAGAAGTAATATAGGAATGTACCAAAGGACTATGTTCCTCTATCTCGTGCGTTTCCACATGAGCGACCGAAACCCGCCGGAGGAGTTTGGGGACATCAACGAGGCGGTCGGTGAGGAATGGGAGGCCGAAACAACGCCCTACGAGCGCATTCGACACGTCGTCGCGCATACGTACAGTCCCGTCTCAGCTGATGCGGTGGCTGACGATGCACGGACCGCTCCAAAGACCGCGCGCAAGCACCTGAACACACTCGCAGACGAAGGATTCGTCGAGACGACGCCCGGCGAACAGGGCGGCACGCTCTATCGCCGCTCACCCGAATCGCTCGTGGTCGAACAGGCTGCCGACATCCTCGAGCACGTCTCGACCGACGAACTCGTCACCCGCATCCAGGAGATGCGCGAGCAGCTCACCGAGTATCGATCCGAATTCGGTGTCGACTCACCCGAAGAATTAGCGGTCAACCAGACGAATCAGGCTCTCACCGAGGCCGGGTCTCCACAGGACGAAATCGACCCAGAGACGATTCGTGAGTGGAAGACGCTCCGCCGGAACCTCGCGTTCGCGAACGCTGCCCTCTCGATCGGCAACGCCGAGCAGTTCGTCGACACCGACCAGCGCTCGACTGACGACAGCGTCCCTGCCTGAGCGATGCAGGATGCTTCTGACCGAGCGGAACCCCATACGCTCCGCGGGGCGACGGACCGTCCAGCACTGTTGACGATTCGCGACGTCGTCGAGCAGATGGAACCGCTCGCGACAGCAGAACTCGACGACTACCTCCATCCATCAGTCCTCGAAGTCGTGCTTGACGACGGGCTGTGTGGGGCCGACGAGGCCCGAATCGACATCCAGTGGACGACACGAAATGATTACAAGTTCCACTATACGGACACGGAAGGGGTGAATCTGCGCTGGGGAAAGCACCCACACGCAGGAGACTACATCCACGTCCCCGGATTAGAACACTATCACCCACCGCCCGATGCGAGTTCTGATCCAGACGAGGTCGAAGCGTCCTGTATCACACAGTCTCCGGAAGAATTGGTCACTCGCGCGGTCCTCAAACTCTGGCGGGTCGCCTACCACACGCACTCGTATGAGCCACTTAATGCAGGTCGTAACCCGCCGTAGGAACCAATCCGAATGCTTTCCTCCACGACCCCTCACTGAGAAGCGAGCTCTTCAGGCGATTGGGTCAAGCGATTTCATCGAGAAATCCGACTTCGAGCAGTACTGTTCTGCAAGTTCCATCAACGCTCGAGTTCGTCGGATATCGGCAACGTTGTGGATGATGAGTGGCTCGTAGGCGCCCTCTTTCCATGCGGTGACTGCCTCACTACTGTCGGTAAATGGATCGACCTCGTTCATTCCGGCGCCGATCAGTTCCTCGTAGACGCCACTCAGCGTATCCTCACTCGTATTGAAGCGTGTCTCGAAGACATCCATCACGTCGACGTATGGCAACACTCCAAAGGGCCACTCGAGCCCGTGCGTACAGAGCCGAGTCCGTAGAAACGGCAGGTCGAACCCTCCGTTCCACCGTTCACCGTTGTACGCGACGAGCTTTGCTTCACGTTGTGTGAGTGTCGACGTGACGAATGTCGCCAGTTCATTCAGGAGTTCCTGTTCGCTGTCGAGGACTGAGAGCTGCACCGGCGTCTCGAGAGTGTCGTTCAGCTGATCTGCGAGGCCTGATTGTGGTGTCATTCCGTCTGTATTGAGAAACACTCGCGACGATACCGCCGAGTCGAACCCAACTACTGTGAGTTCGTCATCGGTCTCGAACCCCGTTGTTTCGATGTCGAAGGCGATCGTCGTCAACTCAGTCATTCTGACCTCCAGTGTCACGTTCGACGGACGATTGCTGTTGCTCGCCCCCAGCTTGCGAAAGCTGTTCCTCAAGTTCTGTCAGGCGTTCTTCGTGGTCGTCGAGGCGAGATTCCTGTTCGAGGTCGATGCTGAGCAGCGCCGGCAGCAGCGGATTCTGGTGGTTCAACAGCCCGCTCGCGTCGGCGTGCTCGCGGGCGTACTCGAACAGCCGGTCGAATCGTGGCTGGTTGCGACGCCGCAGTGCCCGCCGGAACTCCGCCCAGCGCTCTTCGATGGCCCGCAGTGCATCCCGGTACGTTGGGTTTGTGCGCCCCATCGCTATCGATCTCCTGTCCCGGTCGCCGTCCACGCATCGAGCAAGGGGTCCGCGGTGGGCGCCACCGTCTCACCGTCAGCTGTGACGCCCGTCCCGACGCCCTCCGGAGTCGGCGTCGACGGCGCCGGCGTCGTCGGTTCCACGCCGACCTGCGTGGCGCGTGCGGCGAGCAGCTGCCGCCAGTACGCGAACGTCGTCTGGTAGTACGCGCCGTCGTCGACGGGATAGACGAGCGTCTCGAAGTCCTCGCCGACGACCCGTGGGCCCATCCGCGTCTGCTCGCACTCCAGATGGTGGTCGGCGACCGTCGCGACCGGTTCGGTGAATTCGTTTCGCTCGTTTCGCGTAACGAGCACTGGGATGTCGTACCCCTCGGCGTAGGTCGCCAACCGGGCGAGAGTTCGAGCCTGAAGGGTTTTCGCGTGGGTCTCGCTAAGGGTATCGTCGGCACGGTACTGGGCGTCGACGGCCGGTGCGACGATGAGGGCGGGCGTGTGGGACGACGGGTCCTCGTCGCGACCTAGTGCCCGTCGACCGGCTGCCCGGGCGTCGGCGGTGGACATCTGGATTGCCGTGTTCACTGCTGTCGGGAGATCACAGACCGCGCCGTAGTGCTGGTAGGCGGTGAAACCGCGTGCCACGTGGATTCGGTTGAGCAACCGCTGGCTAGGGGCGATCTCCGTCAGCGTGGTCGTCGTCGCATGGCCGTTTGCGTCGACCCAGAAGGCGGGCCCGTCGTGCAGGAGGAGATGGTCGAGCACGAGCGACTGCAGAATCGGGACGCCGCGGCCTCCCTCGACGTCGAGCAGCGTGATACCGTCCTCAAGGGAGGGAAGCAGCATTCCGTCCGTAGCCGGATCGGCTTGATTAGCCAGATTCTGATTGCGGTCAGCGCTCCGTGTTGGCTGGTCTACCGCCAATCGGTTCGACGTTGAGTATTCTCCCATATTCGACTAGTTGTCTACGTTCCCGATAAGCCGCGGCGTGGCGCTTCCGCGTTTCAGGGAAGGCACGAGACAGAGGAAATTCGCCCCCAGTCGTCGAGTTTCTGTGGATAGCTAATGGTTTCCGAGAACATTTCCAGAACTGAGTTCTTCCCGTATTGGAGAGTTAACCAACAAAACGAGTTCTCGCGTATTTTGTTGGTTAATACGTCACAGCCGATTTCGCTGCTCAGACAGGAACGAAACAAGGTTGTCAACCGCGTCTGCTGGCAGTTCTTCTTGCCGAAAGACACCCTTGAATGAGTCTTCGAACCCATCCTCTTCGAGTCGATTCAGGACCATCTCGATCCGTTTATCGAGCTTCTCTGGGTCGCCACGGTGGACGTGTCGCTCGATGCGGTCGAAATCCGCACGCAAGCTAATCACGACGAGGTCACGGGTATCGGCCTTTCGCCCGCTGTGGAGTTTCATCGCGAACAGAAGGGCCGGTTCCGGGATTCGCCCGTTGAGGTCTTCGGCGACGTCAAGCGATTCGATGGTACTGTGTTCGTGAAGATAGCGATATGACCACTCTGCGTCCGTCTGTCGACATCCCATCGCATCCACGAGTGCCTCGAACTTGACGGCGTTCGCTCCGACCTCCTTTGCGTACTGAATCATTCGCCCGTCGTACTTGTTCGAGACATTCTGCTCGAACTGTTTCTCGTACCCGAGGTCACGAAGGAGGATATCGTAGTCGTCGAGTGCAGTGTCCGGAATCACGGTGTCGATATCCGTCGTAAACCGTGTTTGGAACGCGGATACTGCCCAACCGCCAACGAGAACATACGGCAGTTCGGCATCCTGAACCGCGCGATGCGTGTCAACCAGCTCGGATTGTCGCTCGGGAAGACTCATTCCATCTGTTCGTTCGTACTCATGGCACTGTGATGTGACGCATCGATGTCCCTGTCGTACTCGTTGGCGATGATCTCTAAGGCGGGCTCGTACGCTGGGCGATTCTCCATCATCTGGCTGACGGTATCGTCCAACGGGATGACGGGGTTGCCGTCGACCCACTCGGCGTCGATATCGACGGTCTTGGGGAACAACACGTAGTGAACGTTCCCGTCGACGTCGCTGGCGTCCGGGCGCTCGTTGATCGTCGTGTCGACGCCAAACTGCTGGAAGAACGCAATCCACCGTTCGATATCACGGTCGTGCACGTCGATGAACACGGGATAGTCGTCGTGGCTCCGCGCGATCTGGAAGCCGCCGTGTGTCCAGACGTATGCCGCGTCAATTTCTGTGTACGCGAACTCCATTCCGGCGAAGTGTGGAATGACGTACGCGTCTTCCTGAGAGATTGTGTCGCGGCTGTATAACGCAGCCATCATCTCGGCGTACTGCTGGCGCATCTCGTGATCGACGATCTGGATTCCATTATCTGTATTAGCGATAACTTCTGCGTCATCTAACCGCTCAACCCAGTCGTACACCCACGAGTACGAGACGTCGATCTTGCTCGCGATACGGTTGATAGAATCGCCACGCTGGACTGCTAACACAATTTTCGCAGCGGTGGCATCCATTAACTCGTTCATTATTGAACTCGCCTCCTGCTTGCGCTGTCGTTTTCGCTTCTAGCTATCTCTAAAGAGATACCAATACATAGAACTTCCGCCTAAACCGGATACCTACGGGACGTGCGTACGCGACCCTTTCCGGTCACTGCATCGGTGACGCGGCTGCTGAATCGACCAGCGAGTACTCTCGGTCTCGACTCGTGCCCTCCGCCTCGACGAGGTTGTATTGCTCCATTTTCGAGAGGTACGTCCGGACGGTCCGTTTGGTCCGGGGGTCATCGACCGCCTCGGAATAGCGCTCGTGGATCTCGCTCGGTCCGAGCGGGCCGTGCTCGCGAACGATGTCGTAGACAGCCCGCTGGTGGGGCGTGAGCGAATCGAGGCTTCGCTGTTTGATCTGGGCACGGGCATCGTCGGCCGAATCGCGGAGGATGTCGTCAGTGATTCGCTCGTGGTTTTCTCGGTCGGCCGTACTGGCTGCCGTCCGGAGGATGCCGATTGCGAGACGGGCGTCGCCGGCGGCCGCATCGGCGATCCGGTATAGCTGGTCGTCGTTGATGATGTCCTCGTTGAGGCCCCACTTCGCCCGTGCACTCAGGATGTCGTACAGTTGCTCGTCGTGGTACTTGTCCATCCGGACGTGTTCGCTGGAGCGCAGCCGGCTCACGAGGCGGTCGTCGACGCGGCTGAACAGCTCCTCTTCCTTGTTCGCGATGCAGATAATCGCGAACTGCGGGAGACTGTGAAGGTCGTAAATGACGCTGGGGTCCTCCAGCTGGTCGACCTCGTCGAGGATGACGACCGTTCGCGGGCCGTCGTATTGCTGGAGCCGGTCGACGAGTTCGTCGTGGGGCGTCGACTGCCGGTGGATGTCGATGGTCGCGCCGAGGTCGTCGAGGATCTGGTAGAGCGTGCGGAATCGAGTGTAGTTGCGCCAGCAATTCACGTAGGTTGCCTCGACGTCGAGGACCTCTTCCCGGAGTCGTTCGGTGACGAACTTCGAGATACACGTTTTGCCGGCGCCGCTGGGTCCGGTGACGATGGCGGTGTCGGCGGGTTCACCGTTCGTGATGGGCTCAAGGACGCTGGAGAGGTGGTTGACTTCGGCGTCGCGATGCTCGACTTCCCGAGGAACGAACCCGGCACGGAGGACGCGAGCATCGCGGATCATTTGATTCTGATTGACTGATTTTCGGTCAGGTCATAAAAGCCTGACCGGGTTGTTTCCGGAAACCCCTGTGATAGTACCATCTTAGGCGTCTGAAAACCGACTCCGTATCCCGATTCACTTCGAGGAAAGTCGAGGCTTCCGGAAACTTCCGGAAACTCATTTCCCAGTACTGATTAGACACTATAGGTGATTTCCTCTTCACCCCTTGAACAACGGGATACCGGAGAAATGGTCAATATACTCGAGTGACAAGCAAATCTAATACACGCACCCACCTCGATGCCATATCTTGGAGTTCAAAAAGGAACACGGGTTATCCCACCACAAGTAGCCGACGGCACGACTGTTACTTGTCCTGCGTGTGACCAACCGATGGCTGTTGTACGGTCTCACGAATGAGGCTCTGCGTTCATTTCCCGTCATTTCCGCCACCACGAACAGGAAGGGCGTTCTGAAATGGGGCAAACTGCAGGTCAGGCAACCTTTGCTGATCTAGTAGATGTCGGCGAGTGCTCCGGCGAATCGGACGAGCATATGAAAATGAAATCGATTGCGTATGCTCGATTGGAACACGATTTCCCCGATGCGACAGTTGAGCTGGAATCCGGTATCGACGGCCGAATTGCGGATGTCTTGCTCACATTCGACACTCCCCGAAAACCCTATGGAAAGGGTATCGCGATAGAGGCTCAGTACCGGAATCTAAGCAAAGATACTGAGGCAGTTACTGACCATTATCTACAGCATGACTATAGCGTTGCGTGGCTCGATGAGGACGATTTCTCAGCGTACGATGTTGATCTCTCCGGAATACTGACCGTCTGGCCCTATGCGCTTCCGACGCGGTCTAATACGGAGGGGTATCCGGAAGTCACCAAATGGCTCTGGCAAGAGAAGTCATCCTCTGTTTCGTTAGAGATTCCTATTCCCGGAGAATATTGGGGTTCGTTCGATAAGTCGGATGAGTGGGTGACTGTTGCTCAACAAGATCTTCGACGAAAGGGGCGCGCTTGGGCGACTGTTTCTCGCTCCCCAACGGGTCAGCTAACTCTTCAACTTGGAAAGAAGGACTGGGGCTGGGATGGCGATACCCACCGTGTCACCGTTCAACTTGAAGATTCGGATACCCAGGAACTCCGATCATTCACTGATAACTTGGAACGGCTAGCGTTTGGACCAGATCGCCCGAGTGAGGAAGATCGGGAACGCCCTTGGCATGATTTGACGACTGCTTGGTTCGCTGGCTCTCCTCGTGTTACCTCTTGGCTTTCGGCTTCCCTCTCTCCCGATGACGACGTGGTCCTCTCGTTAGGAAAGAAACATCCCAAGGAGACTGACCGAGTTAGTGTTCAGATCGACGATACTGCGACTCAGGCTCTGGACGACCTAACCACACTTCTTGAGAGGGCCTTCGAACTGGAGGCCTGACTTCTACTAGAACGGCTGGTGTTCGAGGATGTGCTCCATAATGAGCCGTTCGCGGGCGTCCACGAACTCTTCGAACGTCATCTCCTTTGCGCCCTCCGGGATATGATGAGTCTGCTTGTAGTCGTCCGTTCTGGAGTTCATCCAGTCCTCGAAGTCATCGTCCGATTTCATCTTGTTCGTCTTGTCAATCAGTAACTGGAGGTTCCCCACCCGGTCAGCATCTGCTTCTTCGGGGAGAACCGATTTTGGGATGATGTGGTCGATATCGTAGTCTTTGCCCCGTGCCGGCTCATCGGGGTAGTGTGATAGCTGCAGAAGGAACTCGATGTCGCGCTTCCCGTACTGGAGCTCCTCGAAAAGCGTGGTCAACTTTTCTTCGGTGAAACGGAGGGAGGTTCCGTAACTGGATGCCACTTCATCACTGATCCGCTCAAGTGGGAACTCCGAGCTCTCTTCCTCTCGGATAACATCCCGGACGAGTTCTGCGATCTGGTTCGATGATTGGCTGGTGAATCCGTTGAGTCGGGCTGCACAGATATAGTAGAGAATGTCACGACGTCGCCCGCGACCTTTGACTGAGGTCGAATCGAGCGAGGGATTCTCGTTCTGGTAGAGGTAGTAGGCGATAGGTGTGTAGAGGGCGGGACTGAGGATGTAGGTCACCGTCGGATAGTAACTATTCAGAAGCTCAGCGAGTTGTTCCATCGTGTTCGAGAACGTATCGGTGAGCCAGATCTCCTTCAGATTCCGCAGCAAGTCGAGTGTGTAGTTGTCGAACCGATACTGGATCTCGTTGCCGTTGATTGCGAGCAGTACCTTCTGGACGTGCTTCGTAGCAAAAGGAGCGTTCCCACCGTCGATGATCCCGTTCAGTTCGTCGACCATCGAGTGCACCTCGTCCCGTGCGTTGATTTCCGGCGGCTCCTGTTGCCAGCTACTAGTCATCAACGACAGGAGGATTTCGGCACGATTCGGTGTCACCCCTCCCTGATTGATCCGTACGAAGACGTCGCGAACACGGGTGATGTCGTTCTCGTCTTCGGTAAAGAAGTGGAGCTTCTCGTCCTTGTGGACCGCTCGATAGAGGTCCTCGAAATTACGCTGAGCGTTGAGAATCAGACTATCTGAATTCTCTATCTCGGGGTGGTTCTCGACCAGCTCCTGGATCTCTCCCTCAATTTCCTGGCGTTCTGCATAGAAATCGTCGTTGTCAGAGATGGACATGATTCGGTTGACTGGGTACCAGTATGCATTCGCGGTTGCGGACTGCTCAGAGCGGAAGGAGAAGTCGTATTTATTGCCGAGTTCCGAGTCCGCTGTCTGCGGGTCCGAGAGGAGGTTGAGATAGAGTCGCTTCTGAACCCACGAACTGGCCTTGTTCCGGGGGTGGTTGTGTTTCCGCTCGTAGAATGATCCAGTCAGACCGATATTGAGCGCGGTCAGTCGCTGCTGGCCGTCGAGGACTAGTTTCACCGGTGACGGGAGTGGGTCTTCAGAATTGTGCGGGGGGTTTCGATGGGTCGGTGTTGTGAGTGACTGGGGAAAATTTGGTTCGTCGACGTAGTGGGTGACGAAGCGATATTTGGGCTGAGCCTGTGCTTCCTCAGCCGAGAGGTTCCACTGAAGGAGCGCACCGATCGGATAGTCCCGTAACAGGGAATCAAACAGATCCACGATGTCACTCGTTTCCCAGACGAACTCCCGCTGAATCGCGGGTAAGAGATAAGAATAATTTATGTTTTCCACGACCTCAGCGATCCGCTTGGTTTCCATATTCCGTCTTGTGGTATGCTGGTTTTATATATCTACATAGTGGTGGTCGCCTATCATTTATAACGAAACAGAGCAATTTCTGATACGGAAATGAGCTTGAATATACCACTTCCTGCGGGTCTCGGGGACTATGCTTGGCTCGAAACTCTTGTTCAACGTGAAGAAATTGATCAAACGATTCCTCTCTATATCGAAGCTGATGACGGGATTGAGGTCGTCGCTGTTTCCCTTCTCTGTGAAGATGATCTTCGGATGATCTACCGGGCACCTAATGGCTGGCAATTGCTCACAGAATATGAGTTGTCCGAGGACCCGATTATTCACGTAGACGACCTCCTTGATGCTGTCGTTGCATTTGTGGGAACAGACGCGAGAGTTGTTCAAAAACTCGCTCAGGAACTCGGTGAGAAGTTAGAGGAGCATTGGAAGATGGGATTTGTTCCGTATAGTCAATCTGGGAAGGGGGACAAATTTGAGGAACTTAGACAGGACTGCAATTGCTCAGGGATTGACGACCCGTCAATTGAGCGTGTTCCGGGAATGTCCGAAATCGAGGAATCAGCAGAATTTCGCTGCCATAACTGTATGAGCTTATATGGTATCGAGTATCAGGGTCGTAGAATCGATCTTGATGAGGTGTTCAGTGCTGAGTGGCTCTTCACGAATTCGACTCCGGATGACATCGTGGAGATCGGTGCCGAAGATTCATTTCTCGTGTATTCTGATGGTCGACCAATAGACAAAACAGAACGAGTCATCGGCGCGATGACTAGCTATGGTGGTGACACGAGTTCTTCTTTTGCCCGATATATCCCTGAGAACCACCAGGGATTGCTCTATATTCGAGATGACGACGCGGCTGGATACGTCACTTGGGAAGAGCTGGATGGAATACAGGTTCTTCGACAGCTGTATGTCCGGGATCATTACCGGCGCCGGGGGATTGCTGAGGAATTGATTCAGACTTGGTGCCAGGAGTACTGCGAGGATGGTGTCTACTACATCGACGAACCGAACGACAAGAGCCGATCTCTGTTTTCAAAACTGGGTCATATTGACGGTGACGGTGAGTACGAAGCGATCGAACTATACCCGATTCGCGGAGTTGGAAATAGTCTCGACGGTAGCCAGACTCTCCCTCAATAGTTCATCCACGCTCTCATCAACTCAATCAGCCAGGTCTCGAATTCCCTCTACCACACTCTTTCCTTGCCACCCCACGATCTGATCTGCGTGGTCTTCAACGAAATTGGGCATCTGCTCGTTTCCGCGCGGTGTAACACCCAGAATAGGCTTGCTCTCGATTTCAGCTAAAATAGTTTCTTTCTTGATCCATTTGCTGTGTGCTACGTACATTCCCCCGAGTATTATTACGACCGTAGCTGGCTTGATCTGGTCTTCCCGGAGCGCCTGTTCCAGCTCCTCTTCGGTGTCAGCATCGATCTCATCCACCTTCGGTACTGAGTAGTTCCGGAAACTGAAATTCGGGTAGTCGCGAAGTAGTTCTACCATCCGATTGTACTCGTCGCTGTACTCCCAAGAGTGCGAGATGAACAGTCGGTATTCGCTCCGACGGTTGCTTGAAGATCTGCTGTTGAAGCTCATAACTATATGCGAATTGTTGACGGCTTACCCGTTTAGTACTATGGTCCTCTCTGATGCGGAATCCAAATCTGCCGATATTCCAGGGGGGAAGAACTTATACTATTTAAAAACGGATTGTTCATACGGTTATGAGCCAAGACACCTCCTCCCCATTGAAAACCACCTGGGAGGCCGCGTTTGATGATATTCGTGGCAGTCCAAACCCCGAATCAGCTGTTCGATTCGTTCTGAAGTCAGCTGTGAACGATCTACCTACCGGATTCTATCGCGATGATGGAGACCGCCTACTGCCGACCTACAAAGGGAACGATCTCGGAAAGGAGTTCACCGTTCGAGAACTCGGCCCCGTTTATACAGTCACGCAATCTGGGGATAACAGTCTCCCTGAGCTCAGTTCCTCTCAACCGTCGCTCTTCGAGCCGAATGACCAACAGTCGGGCCTTGTCCCGACCGACGATTCCCTGAGCCGCAGTTCTACCGACACTCAGAACCAGCAGGGGCTCTCGTCTGGACAAAAAATCGCTGGCGGTGCTTTGCTCCTATATGCTGCCTACAAAGGGCTGGAAGCCTTGGCCTCTGCAGGCTCGTCGACTCAAGAGTCCTCTTCCTCCTCAGGCGGAAATACTGGGCAATCACTCCCTCGCTTAGCACGCGCTGCAACTCGACTTGAGGACAAGCAGTACAACGTTTTTGTCTCCCACTCGTGGGAGTATGACGAACACTACGAGCGTATCGTTGATTTCCTTGATGAGGTTCCGTCGCTCAAGTGGCAGAATCATAGTGTCCCTTCAACTGACCCCCTGCCCGTGGATACCGAGTCTGCCCTTCGCTCTGAACTCCGGAACCAGATGAAAACGGCGTCGGTTGTCGTCGTAAGTAGTGGAATGTACGGTGCTCACAGCACTTGGATCCCGGAGGAGCTGGAACTCGCCGATGAACTGGACAAGCCGGTGATCGCAATCATTCCAGAGGGACAATCGAAGGTCCCCGAGAAAATCCAAGAAGTCGCAGATACTCAGGTAGGATGGCGAAAGGCCTCGCTTGTCGACGCACTCGCTGAATATGCCTGATTCAACCGACGAAGCGGCGGTTGATCTCTCAGAGGATGGCGCCGATACTGACGATGGAGACACGCCCGAAACAGAACCTGAACACTCTGAAGAGGTCACCGGAGGGGACCCTGCTGAGCCATCTGAGGAGGAAGATGTTACAACTGGACCGCTGGCTAATCTAAGTGAGGACGAGAAGAATCGACTGATGGAGCAGTACATACATTACGGGGAGGTTGCGATCGAGACAGCCAATCAGCGAGTCCAGATGAACCGCTTTTTCGGTCTGATTTTAACCTCGATACTGGCCGGTCTCTTTGCCCTCGCCCGCGGCAATCTCACGACCACTAACGCTGCGATCGTTCTCTTCGCATCAGGATTCGGTAGTCTGATTTGCTACTTTTGGTATCAAAGTCTTCAATCATACCGCCGGCTGAACAAAGCGCGGTATGCTATCTTGAATGAGATCGAATCGGTTCTCCCTGTTCGCATGTATCTCGATGAATGGCGATACTTGAAGCGAGAGAAACCCGACCCAGAAATCGTTGATCCTCGTCCAGCTGAAGATGCTGATCACCGCTCGCATACAATTGTGGAACAGTGGTTCGTCCGCCTATTGGCTGCTGGATACATCTCCGTCGGAGGATATGCCGGCGGGTTCATTCTTACTCCTCAGGTGAAGAGGTTCATTCCATCACTACCGGACCCATCGATGGTTGGTTTTGGTGTTGGTGGCGTCCTCTTAATCGGCTTAGCCATCTTCTTTAGGATTCAAACCCGCTGAAACCACTATGAGACGCTTCGACACCGGTGATTCGGTTCGAATTGATATCCCTGATGAGACGGATCCCGATCACGATCGACTCCATGGGCGTCGCGGAACAGTTGTTGAGATCATTTCTGACGATGCAGGAGCTGTGACCGATGATGAACGGGAGGGGTATCTCTTTCGCGTTGAATTGGATGATGGCGAAACTGTCGACGTGCGCTGGCGTGATCTCCGGCCTGCTTGACGTGACTGCGATGCTGGTAATCGTATCAACCGAGACGGAATAGTCTAAGTAAAGACTATATAATGGCGGTCAGTTGGGCAAAGCATCGCGAATGACTCGAAAAACAATCGCCCGGAATTCAGGCAACTCCGGGCGGGTGAACATCTCGGGTTCTGAGCTCGAAATGCTTGAAGCCGGGATCGGCGACGATGTCGACGTCGACGTTGCCGATACGAAGGACGTCGCTCACGCTATCATCGACAGCAAGGACACGGACCAGTTCCTCATCGTCACTCCACTATAACGTATGCAAACGGCACTCACCTATCGGACGAATCGCGACCTGTTCTCGAACTACTACCTGGACGAGCACCTCCCCGAAACCGAGGCGTGGGACGAGCTTAGCGACGAGGACCTCCGCGAGGCGAAAGCGGACATCATGGACCTGTGGGAGCGCGAGAAGGGTACGGCTCCCAAGCGTAACGAGTCCCAGCTCGAGGAGAAGTTTATCCGGCCGATGTTCCGGAAACTGGGTATCCCCTTCGAGGTCGAAGAGAGTACCAGCCGGACCCAGCGCCGTCCCGACTATGGCTTCTTCGAGACCGAGGACGCCGCACGCGGTGCGTTCGAGCGCCGCGAGGAAGGTGGCGATTTCTACAAGGACGCCGTCGCCGTCGCGGACGCCAAGCGCTGGGGTCGTCCGCTCGATACCCGCGGGAGCGGGGAACACGAGCGGGACTTCGAGAACCCGAGCTACCAGATTCACGTCTACCTGCAGGAGACGCCGGCGCGGTGGGCCGTCCTCACTGACGGGAAGAAGTGGCGGCTCTACTACGGTCCGACGAGCCACCGCCTCGACTCCTACTACGAAATCGACCTGCCGACCGTCCTCGAAAAAGGCGATCTTGAGGATTTCAAATACTTCTACCTCTTCTTCAGGCACGGCGCATTCCTCGAGGACTCCAGCGGCGAGTGCTTCCTCGATGAAGTCTACGACGAGTCTAATGTCTTCGCCCAAGAGTTGGGAGAGGACCTCCAGGACAACATCTACGAGGCGATCAAGGTGCTCTCGGAGGGATTCATGCAGTACCCGGACAACGACCTCTCCGAGGACGATCTCGACCTCATTCACGACAGTTCGCTCATCTACCTCTACCGGCTCATCTTCGTGCTCTACGCAGAAAGTGAGGGTCGTGACCTGCTCGACACGAACAACGAGATCTACGAGGAATCCTACAGTCTGAATACACTCAAGCAGGACGTCGCTGAAGAACTCGACAGCCCGAATCCGAAGTATCGCGACTGGCAAGACAACCTCTGGGACCGACTGGACGAGCTGTTCAAACTCATCGACCAGGGCAGTCAGTCGCGCGGTATCCCTGAGGAGGACCTTTACATCCCAGCGTACAACGGCGGACTGTTCAGAACTGACCCGGACGAGGACGACAGCGTCGAAGCCCGGTTCCTCGCGACCCACCAGGTCGGGGACGCCTACCTCGCTGAGGTCATCGAACTACTCACCCGGAGTCAGAACGGCAACGGCGGCGGGAAGATCTTCGTCGACTACTCGTCGCTGGACGTCCGCCACCTGGGGAGCATCTACGAGGGGCTTCTCGAGTATCAGCTCGACGTCGCTGACGAACCGCTCGCGCTGGAGGACGGTGAGTACGTCCCTGCCGGCGAGGGTGACGAGGTGATCGTCGAGGAGGGTGAAATCCACCTTACGACCGGGTCTGGGGAACGCAAAGCCACGGGCTCGTACTACACGCCGGAGTACGTCGTTGAGTACATCGTCGAAGAGACGCTGGAACCGCTCGTCACGGATATCCGGAACGACCTCATGGCACAGAGTGCCCGGGGTGAGCGTGGATTTGCAGCGGAATTCGCAGAACGCATCTTCGACCTAAAGATCCTCGATCCCGCGATGGGAAGCGGTCACTTCCTGACGAGTGCTATCGACTATCTGGCGCGTGAGATCATCGACGCCCAAGAAAAGCAGGCCGCCCAGCAGGGAATCGAAACCGTCGACGAAGAGCACGACATCAACTGGGCCCGCCGGCAGGTCGCCCAGCGCTGTATCTATGGCGTCGATCTGAATCCGCTCGCTGTCGAGCTTGCAAAGGTGTCCCTTTGGCTTCGGACGCTCGCGGCTGAACAACCGCTTGCGTTCTTAGATCACCACCTGAAGACGGGCAACTCGCTTGTCGGTAGCGACATCGAGGAAATTGAAGAGCTGGAGTCTGATGCTGGTGGTGATGGGCAGAACGCGACACTCGCTGACTTCGGTGTGGCTCGGAAGGGGACCATCGAACAGCTAATGCGGATCTATCAGGACTTCATCGCCATCGAGAACCAGGAACTCGCTGACGTCAAGGAGATGGAGGCCAAGTACGACGAGTTCGAACGGAACAAGCTTCGGCAGCGGCTTGAAGCGATGACGAATGTCCATACTGCCGAAGAATTTGGTCTGGATAATCTTCCCTCCGACGCCTATCAACGCATGGCTGCGGCCTTGGAAGACGATGAAAAGTGGGCCGCAATCGAGGGTCTGCAGTGGTTCGAAGACGCTCAAAAATGGGCAGATGAGAATGATTACTTCCATTGGAAGCTGGAGTATCCAGAGGTCTTCTACGACGTGGACGGGAACAGTGTATCCGATCCTGGATTTGACGCAGTTATTGGGAACCCCCCGTATGTCCGGATGGAACAAATCAAACCGCTAAAGCCGTTCCTCTCGTCGCGATATGACGTTCATGATACCCGCGTGGACTTGTATGCATACTTTATTGAGCGGAGTCTGGAGCTTTGTTCCTCCAAATATGGGGTGATTGTTTCTAATAAGTGGATGAGGGCTAAGTATGGAGAAAACCTCAGAGAACTATTGACAAATTATCAAGTCGAACAGGTGCTAGACTTCGGTGATCTAGAAGTATTCCCGGGTATATCGACGTACCCAGCGATATTCATCATAGACGCTCGAGAGAGATTCGTCGAAGATGTTCGAGCAGCAAAATTCGAGAGTCTGGATTTTGATGACCTGTCCGCAAAGTTTGAAGAACTGGCGGTGTCACTACCTGCCGAATATTTCGACTCGGACAAGTGGTCAATGGGGTCTGTCGATGAAGAACGGGTCAAAAGGACACTCGACAATCGCTCTAACGAACTAGTTGAATATGTAACAGAGGTTGCGGGAGTCAAGAATGCAGTTGATGGTCTCGGGAGAGGCGTCGTAACAGGCGGGAATGACGCTTTTGTTATTGACGAAAAGAAGCGAAACGAATTGGTATCACAAGACGAGAGTTCAGCTGAAATAATCAAACCGCTTCTGAAAGGGACTGACCTCTCTCGGTATCATATTGACAACCAATCGAGGTATCTAATTTATTCCAAAGTCGGTGTCAATATCGACGACTATCCTGCGGTGAAGAATCATCTATCGAAGTACAAGGATCAGATTGGAGATACCGCAACAGATGAAGAATGGTACGAGCTCCAGCAGGATCAGGAAGAGTATGAACCCTTCTTTGAGAACCCGAAAATAGTCTATCCTGATATCTCAAAAGAGTGTAGCTTCGCTATGGATACGTCGGGATATTATATGGTTAATACCTGTTACTTTGTCCCCTCGGATTCCTATGCTCTCTTGGCAGTTCTGAACTCAACCCCTGTCAATTGGTACTATCAATTCGTAACGTCTGAGTACCGAGGTGGCTACCAACGGTCTTTCACACACGCTATCAAAGGGCTCCCTGTCCCCACATCTCTGGCGGATGAACAGGATGAGGACGTCGAAGAATTAGCTGACCTTGCCGAAGAGTTGACTGAATCCCGACAAACGAGGGAGTCACTTAATCTGGATCTGCTTGATTATATTCGTCCATATGATGATGGTCGGAAACTTGCCGATATCGGGATATATCAGCCCCCAGAAGGAGTTGCCGAGTCAATCATTGCGGAGACTACAGAGACACGGGACAGTCTTCGAGTTGGTTCCGTTTCAGTCACAGAAAACGGGTCAGACGTAGTAATTAGCCTCTCTGCTCGTTATAAACCTGAAGACGAAGAAGAATTCGAAACTGATCGTTGGGGCTATACGGAGACAGAATTGATCCCTGCAATGGAGTTTGTCGGACTTGACGACCGGACTCGTTCCCTGCTCGCCGAATTCGTCGAATATGCTGTGAGTGAGGGAGACGGCTTTGCCAACTTCCGGGACAACGCAACTTCCACAACATCGTTAGTTGATAGACTGGAGGAACTCACTTTACCCGCAATCGATGATATAGAGGACGATCTTGAGCGCTACCTCGATAGAAAAGAACACGCTGAAAAACTGGATGTGAAAATCAGCGACCTTGACTCTCAGATCGATAATAAGGTCTACGAACTGTTCAATCTCGACGAGGCTGATATTCAGATTATTGAGGAAGCTACAGAAGGATGAACCAATTCGAGGTCGGCGATCAAGTCAAGTTCGCCGGCGGGCGTGGAGAGATTACGAAAATCGAGCAACGGCCCAACGGTGGGCATCTCCTCCACGTCTACACCTCGGAGGGCCAGCTCCGCAAACTCCCCAGCGGCCTCCCTCACATCGAGAAACTCGACTCGCTCGTCGATCGCCTCGCAGCAGGCCAGTCCGACGCCCCACTCCACTACGACCTTCGAGAGCGGGCGATCCGGCTGGATCTCGCCTACAAGTACGATCGATTCCTCTCGCTGACCAGCAACCGCATCGAGATCGAACCGTACCAGGTACAGGCCGCCTACGAGATCCTCAACTCCTACGACCACCGCTACCTCATCGGCGACGAGGTCGGCCTCGGGAAGACCATCGAAGCCGGCATCGTCATCGAAGAGCTCATCGCTCGCGACCGCGCCGACCGGGTGCTCATCGTCGCGCCGGCGCCGCTGACCGTCCAGTGGCAGGAGGAGATGCGCGAGAAGTTCGACCGCAACTTCGTCATCTACGACCGCGAGACGGTTCGTACACACCGAAAGTCCCACCCCAGCCAGAACGTCTGGAAGCAAGAGGACCTCATCATCACCTCCATCGACTTCGCGAAGCAGACCACCGACGACCCCGAGTCGGACCGCGTCTCCGTCCTCGATGCCCTCCAGAATCTCGACGAGGAGTGGGACGTCGCGGTCTTCGACGAGGCCCATCACCTTACGGCCAGACGGTCGAGCGATGACTCCATCGAGCGGACACAGCGATACCAAGTTGGTGAGGCCGTCGCCGACAACTCCGATGCGCTGCTGTTGCTCACCGGGACCCCGCATAAGGGGAAATCAGACCAGTTCTACTTCCTCGTGAGCCTGCTCGATCCGTATCGCTTCAGCCACGAGTCGCAGATCAGTCCCGAGGCGCTTGAGGACCTGATGATCCGCCGGCTGAAGGACGATATGTACGAGACCGACGGGACCCGAATGTTCCCCGAGAAGAACATCGAGGCACTCCCGGTCGAGATGACTCGCGAGGAGCGGAAGCTGTACGACGACGTCACCGAGTACATCCGCGAGTACTACAACCTCGCCCAGCAGGAGGAGAACCAGGCGGCGGGGTTCACGATGGTCATCTACCAGAAGCGGCTGGTCTCGAGTATCTACGCGATCCGGAAGTCCCTCGAAAACCGGATGCGGGCGATTCAGAACGACGCCGTCGCAGAAGACCTCCCTGACGAGGTTCAGGACCTCATTCCGCGGTATAGTACCGAACCCGAGACGCTCACCGACGCAGAACGCGCTCGGGTCGAGGAGGCGCTTGAGACGGTCACGATTACGCTCAATCAGTCGCAAGTCCAGCAGGAGCTGGACCGCGTGAAACAGCTCTGGCAGCAGGCCAAGAACATCGAGACGGACTCGAAGGCCCGATTGCTCCGGCAGTTCGTCGACCGCATTCTCTCAGAGGACCCCGACGAGAAAATCCTGATCTTCACCGAATACACGGACACGCTGGAGTATCTACGTGACGAGGTCTTCGCTGATCATGATGTCGCCCAGGTGTACGGCGACCTCGAGCAGTCCCGTCGACGGGAAGAGATGAGCAAATTCGAGGAGGAGGCCAACCTGATGCTCGCGACTGACGCCGCCCAGGAAGGGCTCAACCTCCAGTTCGCCCACATCATGGTGAACTACGACCTCCCGTGGAATCCCATCAGGATCGACCAGCGGATGGGGCGGCTCCACCGCTACGGCCAGGAGCACACGGTCGAGATTCGGAATCTCTTCTTTGCCGATACCCGCGAGAGCGAGATCCTCAACCTGCTCATCGAGAAGACGAACCAGATCGAGTCGGACCTCGGGATGCGCTCAGATGTCCTCGGTCGCGTCCTCGAGGATGTCGACTTGGACGAGACGATAATGGCGGCTATCGCTGAAGGGGAGCCGACTGAACGTGTCGTCGCCGATATCGAGGCGACCATCGAGGAGAAACGCGAAGCGATTCAGACCGTCGAAAACGAGTTCCTGATTCGCGACCGCTTCGACCTCTCCGGCGAAGACGATGAGATTCTCGACGTGATCGAACGCAGTCAACACGGCGAGGTGTCCGAGGACGATATCGAGACGCTCGTGCGAGTGTTCTTCGACGAATTCGGCGGCTCTATCAAGGGCGTTCGACCGGGGCCGGCCAGGATGGAAGGGGACGTGTTCCAGTTGGATGTCCCTGAGGTCCTGAGTGGAAATCAGGTAGCACGACAGTACCCACGGGCCACGTTCACCAAGGATATCGCGATGGAGGAGGATGATGTCGAGTTCATCTCGCTTGACCATCCTCTCGTCGAGTCGCTCATCGAAATCTGCTCGGACAGCGACCGGATCCAGGGTGAAATTGCGACGAAGGTCGCTGCGACGGCGTCTCGAACGCCTGGAATCCTGTTCAATTACCGACTTGGCTACGTCTCCGGTGCCGGCGACGTGGTGACTGAGAAGTTCGTTCGCCTCTACGCTCGCCCGGATGGCAGTGTAACGACGGATGTTCCTCAACTCTCGAAGACGGTCGCTCCCAGTGACGTCTCGTTGTCGCACGAGGTTGATCGGCTCTCGAGTATGGCTGAGGACCTCTACGAGGCAGCAGAGATGGAGGCGTGGACGCACGTTGAGTCGTTTGCTGAAGAGGCCCGAACCGAACGAGAACGGGAGATCGAAATCAAACGTGAGCACGCTGAGCGATACTTCGAAGAGCAAATCGAAGAGTGGGAGGAGCGGTTAGAGCAGTACCAACAGCGGGCTGAGCAGGGTGCGGATATGTCCGCGCCGATTGGGAACGCGAAGCAGAAGCTCGAGAGTCTACGACGAGAACGTGAAGAGGAGCTATCCAGGCTTGAGGAAGAGAAGCACGTTACTCCCCAAGAACCGGAATTAGTAACAGCGGCGTACGTCGTCTCTCCTACAGAGGCAAAGGACGAATGATATCTATTGCGAACGCTGTCGGGTCGGGAGATTTGGGTGTGGAACTCGACGTCGCCGAGGTCGAGTCCGATTTGGATCTGCCATACACCGAATACGACCCTTCGAACTACCATGGTCTCTATCTTCGGCTTGTTGAGGGTGGTCCGCTCATCACGGTTTATCGGAGTGGGAAATACATCATCAGTGGGTGCTCTACGTTCGAACAGTTGTACGAAACGAACGACGCGTTCCTCACAACACTGTCTGAGTTGGACATCGTAGATGCAGAGACTGAAACCGGATTCACGGTACAGAACGTTGTCTGTACGGCACAGCTGGACGACCCGGTCGATCTGAATACACTCTCTATCGCGTTGGGCTTGGAATCCGTGGAATATGAGCCAGAACAGTTCCCCGGTCTCATCTATCGGCCCGCTGACCACCCGGCCGTTCTCTTGGTTTTTGCCAACGGGAAAATAGTCATCACAGGGGCTTCTGACGTGGACACTGCCGAGGATGCGTTCAAGCATCTTCAGAAACAGGTGACGACCTACCTCGAACAGTAACATCTCTGCATTCTATGCGAAAACACGTCTCTCGCGGTTCGTAAAACGACGCTTCTGAACACCTGCTTGTCGAACTGGTTGTCGGAGGTGGTAGTAGTCGATAGAATTCTCTCCAAGCCCGTCAGGTGTGATCGTCTTCAAAGCGCCCCTCATCCAAATATGACCTCAGACCCAGCGGATATTCTCGATGACCTGGCTGACCAGGTCGCCGAGGAATTCGAGGCGTACAGACAGCCGGACGAATTCAAAGACGTATCGCTTGTCATCGACAATAACGATCCAGACCGGCCAACGCTGATCGTTCATGTCGAGAGAGAGGACGCTGATACGCTGGCCGATGAAATCGAGAACTTCCTGCAAGAACGGGGTGCTCGAACTCAGCGCGAACGACACTCGGACACAGATGTCCGAGTGCTAGCGACCGTCGGGTGAGTTCTCAGTCCTCTCTGCTTTATTTTGGTCCCTCTCGGTAAGCCACTCCTAAGCTGTCAGTCTCGCCAAGAGTGAAGTGAGACCGATATCTTGGTAGGGAGTGTTCGATGGATTCAACGCTTCTCACCGGTCCGAAACACGCCCGATTGGAACGACGGGCATTTCAGCGGGCTGATGACATCGCCACCGATTCGCTGGGGAGTATTCTCTACATAACGCGGAACGACGCTCGCCGGGGTATGGTCGAGGATCGCTGGGCCGCGTCCCACGCACCCCTCCGTCTTCGTGCCGAGACGCTCGATGCGGTCGTTCGGGAGTGGTATGAGGAGCTCCACGGTCCGGTTCAACCCCTCTCCGGGCAGCTGAACCGCCGGCTGGCGGAGTATGCGCTTGACCGAACGACAGCCGAAACAGATGGCGCTCTCGCCGGCGAACCCGCCTCGGCCGCTCTCGCGGATTCGTTCAGCAGCCGTTTCTCACTCTTCGACGACGCCGGCGTCGGGACCCCCGACGCATTGGCAGCGGAGTTCGAGGGCTCCGCTCTCGATGACCGTATCGCGACAGCCACTGTCGATGCGTACCGACACTACCGGAATCTCCACGCTGACTACGTCGACGAGTGGGTCTGTACCCGGGGAGAAATGTTCGACGCAGTGGCTGCGACAGAGAAGTCACTCTCAACACTCTCCCCGGAACTGGATGTCGTCGTCCTCTCCGGGTATCACGAATTCCGCCCCGTCGAACGCCGCTTCATCGAACGCCTCGTCGACGAACTTCCGATGATTGCACTGCTGCCGCTTCACCAGGATGGTCGGAGCGGAGTCGACACTGTTGCGGAAGATGCCCTGGAGGTCTACGAAGCGCTCGACTTTGAAATAGTGGAACTCGAGCCGATCGACCAGTCGGGGCAGACCTTCGGAACGATCACTGAGTCACTCTACCGCCCGGACCCGGATACTGCCCCTGTTCCAGACGGCCTCCGGTGGCGGGAACTCCCGACGCCTGAGCGCGAGATTCGCTTCGTCGCTCGCGAGCTCCGAACCGAGTTGGCCGATGGTCGCGACCCCGACGACTTGGCCGTCGTCGTCCCCGGGACCGAGGCCTATTCGGGGTACGTCGAGGACACGTTCGATACGTTCGACATCCCGCACGTCACGACCGCCGCCTCACAGCTGAACCGGACGTTCACCGGGAGTGTCGTCCACGATCTCCTGAACCTCGCCGAACCGGATCCGCGGGCCGAGGACCTCACGTCCCTGTTAGCAAATCCACTGGTTGACGTCGTCGACACCGACCAAGCCAACGCCGTCACGGCAGCTGCTCGCCGGCGTGACACGGTTTCTGTGTCACCCCTGCTCGATGACGTCGACGGCGAGGCGGCGCCCCTAATCGAGGAGCTGCTGGCCACGCTAGAGACGCTCCGAACGGAGGACATCGAAGCCGCAACCGAGACGCTCCGACGACTGTTGGACGACCGATTCGGCTTGGAGGCGGCGACGGAGGACTACGCCAGCGGCGCTGAGCAAGCCGTCGAACAGCGCGCCTACGACCTCGTGGACGAGGTCCTCTCCTCGTTCGAGTCGCTGGCGGCAGTCAATAGCGACCTCTCTCCGTTGGCACTGTTCACCCGTGCGTTCGATGGCGTGCCGATTCGGGTTCCACAGCGCGCTGCTGGCGGCCACGTTGAGGTGATGGGGCTGCTCGACGCCCGGATGCGCTCGTTCGAGAAGGTGTTCCTCGTGGGCCTGACGAGCGAGCATTTCCCGGTAACGCCGGAACGCCCGGCCTTCTTCGAGGAGATGACCGACGCCCATCCGCGGTTCGACACTGGCGACGAGCGCCTCCGGGGGCGCTATCTCTTCGCGACGCTCCTCGCGAACGTCGACGAACTCACGATCACCACACCAGAGACGGGCGACGACGAATCCGCCGTCGTGCGGTCACCGGTGCTCGACGAACTCCAGCGCGTGACCGGCATCGAACCCGAAGACGGCGTCGACGACCGCGTGGGCTCCCGCGAGGACCTACAGCGGCATGTCGCTGCAACGGCCGACCGGCGTGCGGCAGTCAGCCGCGCCGGCGACCGAGGTGATCTCTCCCCCGAGCAGACCAAGCGCACGGATCGGGGACTCCACTGTGCGGACAACAGGGGAACGACTGGCCTCTCCGAACACGACGGCGTTTTAGAACCCGAGACGGTCGATGAGGTATACCCTCCGTCGGCGCGGGAACCCTACAGCGCGAGTCGAATCGAGCGATACGTCGAGTGTGGGTTCAAGTTCTACGCCGACGAAGTGCTCCGAATCGAGGATCCCGACGACGTCGAGGTCGTCCCTACGCCCCTCGAAACCGGATCGTACGTCCACGACGTCCTCGAACGGTTCTTCGCGGATCTACAGGACGAAACCGAAGATGGTGTCGACCTCACCGAGTTCGACCGGAACGACCTGGCGATACACCTTCGCGAGATTGCCGTCGAAGAACTCCGGGATGCTGACTTCGAGTACGACGGCCTGTTCTACGAACGGTGGAAGGCGGAGCTGTTCGCGGGCCTGGGTGGCGGCGAGAGTGCTCCGTACGAGGCCGGGAGCAAACCTCACGACGCACCGGAACAGGGGTTGTTCGCTACCTTCCTCGACAACGAACTCTCGCGGGACGGCGCTGACCGCCCACACCTGTTCGAGGCCCCGTTCGGCGAGGGACTTCCCGACTCGGATGCTGGGCCGTTCACAGTTGAGCGACCGGACGGCTCGACTGTCTCGATTCGGGGATACATCGATCGCGTTGACGTGAGCCAGGGTGGCGAACAACCGACGCTCACGCTCTACGACTACAAAACTGGTCGAGCACCGTATATGACGAAGACGACCGGCGGCACGAAGTTCCAACTCCCCATCTATCTGCTCGCTGCCGCCGAGGTCGTCGACGGTGATCTCTTCGAACAGGGCTCGCTCTCGGCGACGTACTATCAGGTGCGACCGCCAAACGACCTCAAGGTTCCACGCGGCGTCGAATCGAAGTTCGATTCAGAGGTCGAACTCCGCCGGTTCCTGAACGATGTCGTTCCGGAGTGGTTGGGCCAGATCGACGAGGCGATCGGCAACGGACGGTTCCACACGACGCTTCTGTCCGCCCGCGGAGCGAACTGCCGATACTGTGACTACCGTCGGGCGTGCGATGTCCGCCATCACCGCAAGCGGGAGTTCGTCGACGAGGTTCATGAGGACGAGGCTGCGTACGTTCCGCTCCGTGTTCGCGACGACGAGGACATCGAGGCGGTGATGAGCGATGACTGAGGAACCCGAGGAGATTCAGCTCACAGAGGAACAGGAGGACGCGCTCGTCCAGGGCCGGAACGTCGCGATCACTGCCGGCGCTGGGACGGGGAAGACGACAACGCTCACCGAGCGGTACGTGACGATACTGGCCGAGAACCCGTCGCTCACCCCGAAGAATATCGTCACGATCACCTTCACGCGAAAGGCTGCTGCCGAACTGACCGAGCGCGTTCGGGAGGAGGTGTACGACCGGCTCGAGGCTGTCGACTCACCACAAGCCTACCACCGCTGGCGAAACGTCCTCGACGACCTGGAGGATGGCTACGTCCACACCATTCACGCGTTCTGTACGCGGCTCTTGCGAGAACGGGCCGTCGAGGCTCCGGTCCCGCTCGGCTTCGACGTGCTCGACGAAGACGGCGCCGCGACACTCCAACGCGAAGTCGTGACGGAGTACCTCGAACGCAACCAGGACGATGACGACGTCGCGCTCCTCGCTCAGCTTTGGGGTCGTGACCAGCTGGTCGATGTACTCGCTGGACTACTCGATGAGCGCCCACAGAGCGAGGCGGTCCTCGAGGCGTGGCGTGACGCCGAGGCCGACGACTACGTCGATATCTGCTGGGAGTTTGTCTGTGATCTCGACGTCGCCGACGCCCGACAGACGCTGTATGCGGACGGACTCCTTGACCAGCTACGCACGATTGCGGGCCGTGTCGACCGTGAGGACACTATCGCCGACGAGGACGGCCTTCGAGCCTACCAGACCTTCACCGAGGTCGCGACGACACTCTCGGACGACCTGGAGGAAAGCGATCCCCGGGACTGTCAGCGGGCAATTCTCGAGCTCTACGAGGCCTGTGAGAAGAAGAACGGCGGCCTGTACAGCAGTTCGGGGTACGTCGTCGGTGACAGGGATGATTGGGGTGAGTACGGTGACGTCTACGACGACCTGAAAGACGCCATCGACACGGTCATCGATGCCGTCGAACCGCACGCGGATGCGGTCGAGACCACACCCGGTGAGCTCGAAGCGAACAGCGCTCACTACGCGCTGGCTCTGATGCGGGTTTTCGACGACGTCCTCGCAACCTACACCGACGAGAAGGACCGCCGGGATACGCTCGACTTTCCCGACGTGATCGAGACCACCCTTGAGTTCTTGCGAACGAACGATGCCGTCACGGAGCGGCTACGAGAGCAGTTTGCGGCCGTGATGGTCGACGAGTTCCAGGACACGGATCCGCGCCAGTGGGAGCTGGTCAAGCTCCTCACGGGCGTCGACGAGCAGACGGCGTCGAACGTCTTTCTGGTCGGCGACGAGAAACAGAGTATCTACGGATTCCGTGGTGCCGACGTGACGACGTTCGGGGAAGCGAGAGCGGAACTCCAGACTGTCAACGAAGCCCGTGGGGTCGACGACGTTCCCGACAGCGATGCCGAGAGTCCGACCGCGCTCGAACTCTCCGGGAACTTCCGGACGCTGGACGAGCCGCTGTCGTTCCTGAACGAGCTCTTCGAGTACCTATTCCAGCCGGAGGGTGACAGCCACGAACCTCACGAAGCGCCACCGCAGGAGTTGACCACACAACGCGACCGTATCGAGGACATCGAGGGACTGACCGGGAGTGTCGAGTATCTCGCTGTCCCCGACGACGCCGATACGGCAGCGGAGCTCTTCGGCGACGACCATCCGGTCGCCGAAGGCGCGCTCGACCACACCATCGAGGCCGAAGCGCAAGCGCTCGCTGCTCGACTAACCCACCTGTTCGACGATCCGCCGCAAGTCCAAGACCCCGATACAGGTGTCCATCGTGACGCTACTCCCGACGACACAGCAATTCTCCTCCGCCGGCGAACCCATCTGGATCGGTATCAGCGCGCCCTTGAGGAGTACAATATTCCCTACACTGTCGTCGGTGGCGTCGGGTTCTACGATACGCCTGAGGTCCAGGCGCTCACGAACCTGCTTCGAGTACTCGGTGATCCACAGGACGATGTCTCCCTCTACGGGGTGCTTCGGTCGCCGCTGTTCGGATTCGCGGATGATCGCCTCGCACCGGCTGTCGCAGAGGCCGATTCAGTATGGGACGCACTCGCCGAGACGGACGATCCACAGCTCGCGGACGCGTTCGACCTCCTCACAACGTGGCGGACCCTCAGCGGCTGTGCGACGCCGTCCGAAGAGGGCGTCCTCCCGTGGAACCGCCTGCTGTCCCGGGTGATCGACGACACGGGGTATCTGGCGAGTGTGAGTGCTGACGAACGCGGTCGGCAGGCCGTCGCGAACGTCGAGAAGTTCCGCGATCAGGTCCGTACTTGGACCGAGAACGGTGTTCACACAGCTGCCGGGTTGCTCCACCGGATCGACCGCCAAGCCGAGATCGACCCTCGTGAGGGGGAGGCAGATATTCCCGGTGACGCCGAGGGCGTCCGGATCATGACGATCCATTCAGCGAAGGGACTCGAGTTCCCGATCGTCACCGTCCCTGATCTCGGGAGTGACCTCAACTTCGGTCGCTCTGTGGACGACTATGGGTACGTTCGACTCGTGGATGGAACTGATGACGCGCCGCCGGTGCCGGCGGTCGGTGGGCCGAATCCGGGCGATACGTTCTCCATCGAGAAGACGGCCGTCCACGAGTACGCCGACCGACGGTCGCGTCCTCAGGAGCGGGCGGAGTCGAAACGCCTCCTCTATGTAGCGTGTACACGAACGCGGGATCACCTCCTTCTCTGCGGCACGCATGACATCGACGTCGACGAGTCCGGGACAATCGAACTGGGCGAGCCTGCAGCCTTCGACGACGCAGACCGGTGGCGGGACTGGTTACAGCCAGCCCTCCTTGACGGAGCTCTCGTAGCCGAGGCGGTTCGGGATGGACAGGCCCGTGGCGAGATGGATGGGGCCAGCTATACCGTTCGCAAGCCGCCGCGCCCAGTAGACTGGCACACTGACGACGACGCTGTTGATTCAGCGCCGGAGATCTCGATTCCTTCACCACCGTCGCTCGCGCCGGCGAAATGGATCGCGGCCACGACGCTCGTGAATGCGGTGGCGGATGCGTCTCCAGACAGTCACAGTTACACTCAACGGGAGGAGTCGGCGGGCCTGAGTCCAACGACGTTCGGGACGGTCGTCCACCGGATCAACGAACTTCGGCCTCCAAGAGACGAGTGGCCTACCCTGATCCGCCGTCTGAGTCGGATGTCCGGTGAGGAGCCGACAGAACCTGACCTCCGCGATGCTGTCGATCATGCCGCTGATGCGGTCGAATTTGTGGACCAGGTTGAGGCTGATTCCCAGCTCCAAGCGGTTTACGACGAGTATTCTGTTGTCGCCCGAATTGATGAGTCGCGAATTGTCGGTGATATCGACCGGCTGCTCGTCACACCGGATGCCTTCCACATTATCGACTACAAGACCAACGACCTCTCTGCTACGACATCGGGTGAGCTCGCGGAACACTATCGGCCGCAGATGCTCGCGTACGCTCTCGCACTCCTCCAACATGACCGAAATCGTGACGTACGAGCTTCACTCCGGTTTACTGATGCGGGCGTAGAGGAACGGTTCCATTGGGTGTCGGATCAGATGGCGGAAATTGAATCTGAACTTCGACCGATGATGGACCTGGTCAAGTAGTCCCACGGCTATTCGACAATCAGCTGTTCGCAGAATGGTTTGTAGCCACGACTGATTCTCAATCCAACCTATTTACCTGCTCTGTCAGATATTCTTGGAGGGCGGAGACTGTCTCTTCTGAGACAGCTGAGGCTCCGAAGTCACTCCGATACCCGTGCTTGAGTTCGTCGCTCTCCAAGATCTCCAGTCCACGCTCTAGCTGCTCCCGTAGTGCATCGTCGCCCCCTCGCCGCAGGTGGGGCGTGACAGCGTCGAGGTCGATCTCTTCCGCCACTGCCAGGACGTCCCGAAGGTCTGTCTCGCGGCCGCTGTGGAGCTTTGCCGCCACGAGGACGGCTCCATCGATGACTCTGGCCGTCGTCGTTACTGTGCCCCCGCTTACCTCCTGCTGGTGGCTATGGTCGTACAGGTAGTCAAACGACCACTGTGCCTCCGTCTAGCGGCAACCGAGGCCATTCACTAGCAGATCGAAGCCGATCGGCTGCTGCGGCGTGAGCCGCTTCTCGTACTCGATCACTTCGGTGTCGTAGAACCACTCCTTGGCGTGGCTGTCCGTTTCCTCGAAACCTCGTTGTTCGAGGAATTCGCCGAACTCGGCCTTGGAGTCTGGTGCCACGACGATATCGAGGTCCGTAGAGAAGCGTGCGTTGAATGCTGAGACAGCGTAGCCGCCGACAAGGACGTACTCGTGTCCCTCCTGAGTGAGGTCCTCGAGCAGTTCGATGAGTGCGTCACTTCGGTTGTGGAAACTCATGGCTGCGCTCGTTCCGTTTCCCGGTACGTGACACCGAGGTCGATGTCCTCGTACATCCGGTCGAGCATGGCGAGCGCCGACTGGAACTGGGCGTAGTTCTCGCGCATATATTCGATCGTCTCTGCTCTCGGGATAACGGGGTACCCCTCGACGTGTTCAATGTCGAGTGAGGGGCGTGGCTCGAGGACGATCTGCAGCGCCCCGTCTATCTCGTCTTGGGGCTGCCGCTCGAATGCGGTGGGGAGGTCAAACGAGTCGAAAAACGCCTCCCAGTAGTTGACGTCTTGCTCACGAACAGCGAGGAACAGCGGATAGTCGTCGGGCTCGCGACCAACTTGATAGCCGCCTTGGGTCCACACGTAGACGGCGTCGATCCGCGTGAACGCGAAGGGCCAGTCACCGAACTGTGGGATGACGTAGGCTTCCTCGATGGATGGTGGACTGGCGCCGGCGCTGGCAGCGACGAGCTCTCGTGCTGCGTCTCTCACGCGGTCATCGACGACTGAGAGCCCGTCATCATAGCGGACGTAGCCTGCGTCTTCCAGCCGATTGACGGCCTGTCTCACCGTTTCGTACGGCGCGTGGAGGTGTTGGGCGACACGACGGATGGAGTCACCACTCTCGATGGCGAGGATGATCTGCGCCGCCGTGTCGTCGAGCACCTCGTACATCTAGGGGTTACCAATAATCCGGTAACAGTTAAAAGTCTTACTCGAATGGCCATGAAGCCACTATCTCTTCATTCGTCCCGGAGGTAGCCTTGACCCCTGTCGAAAACACGCGGAACGACTATAACGAATTAAACGAACAAAACGAACAGAACGAGCAACACGAGAGTAATGAACGAATTCTGAGGAACGAACTGGTTGAGGATGTCCTGGTTGACCTGTCCTCGATGATCATAACGAGAGAAACGAAAGTAACGAATAGAATGAATGGATTGATGGCAACGAGTGTGTTTGCTTCAACGAGTGGAACGAACACTTGGTTTTAACATCGTAGTATTCCTCTCACCGAGTGAAACACCCTCACCGAACCAAACGAACAGAACAATCAAAACGAGCAAAACGAACGAAACGAACACAACGAGGTAAACGAAGAAAATGACCGACACCAACACAGCACGAATCACGGTGGCGAATCAGAAGGGAGGCGCGGGGAAGACAACTGACGTCATTCATACTGGCGGCGCACTCTCCGCCCGAGGCCACGACGTCCTCCTGGTCGATATCGACTACCACGGCGGGCTCACCTGCTCACTTGGCTACAACGATCTGTACTACGATACCGACCGGACGACGCTGTTCGACGTTCTCGACTTCGACCAGATGGAGTCGGTGAACGACATCATCGTCGAGCACGAGGAATTCGACATCCTCCCCGCAAGCGAGAAACTCGCGAACAACAAGAACATCCAGACGCTGCTTGAGGCGCCGAAGAGTCGCGAGCGGTTGGAGATGACTCTCGACGAACTCGACAAGGACTACGACTACATCATCGTCGACACGCCGCCATCCCTGAACGTCCTCACCGATAACGCCCTCGTCGCGACCGGCAACGTCGTCATCCCCGTCATTCCAGAGAAGCTCAACGCCAACAGCCTCCAGATTTTCGCCAAGCAGTTGAGCTCCCTCGAACAGGCGTACGGAGACATCAATCGGCTCGCGATTGTCTGTAACCGTGTCGAGCAGAACGCCGAACATCGCGACACCATCGAGGAGATCAAGTCGGCGTACTCCCTCCCAGTGTTCGAGATCCCGAAGCGGACCGACCTCTCTCAGTCGATTGGCGAGGGGGTGTCCGTCTTCGGCTTCAGCAAGGAGAACCAACGCGTCGAGGATGCACGCGACCTGTTCAACGAGATCGCCGACCTGTTCGACGAGACATTTGAGAAGACCGCACCTGAAGAGGTGGAAGCATGACTGACGGCTGGGGCGATGCTTCCGGAATCGAGGGCAACTACGAAGAGGAGGACGATGAGGTCGATTCCGGTGAAACGAGTGAGGTGAGTGAAACGGTGGAAACCAGTTCATCGACCGAAACGACCGAATCGACTTCAACGAGTGAAACGAACGAAACGAGCAAAACGAAGACGAACATCAAGGACGAGTGGAACGGGCGGACGATCTACATTCCCGACGATGTCCTCGACGAGATGGAGGACACCTACCTCGAGTCCCAGCTAAAACTCCGGAAGGCGGGCCAGGACGAGTTCAAGAAGAACCGCCACTTCTACCCGCTACTCGTCCAGTTCGGTGTTGAGGCGCTCTCTGAGGCGGATGCCGAGGAAATCCAGTCTCGGCTTTCGGAACTCGGAGACAAATGACCTCGCGCAGAACGAGGACCGAGATTTTGTATAGCGATATACGATATACAATTTCCTGTAGTGCGGAATTCCGGCGCTAAGAGACTTCAGTTCCTCGAATTCTCCCGATGGCTCGAAAACAACAAGTGGTTCTGATTATGCCCGTAATCACGACCACTTTCAAGTACCCCGCCGCCGTCGGGTAAGCACGAATGCTGCAACCGCCTCACGACGGCGCTTCCCCCGGGGTAGAGGCACCGAGACCGGGCCCGCAGGACGGTGGAGGGCCGGTAAATGCCTGACCGAGCGCTTTCGACGCCGCTCGACGACAGCTTCGAGCGCTACCTCCAGGACAAAGGGAAAGGCCGTGGTGGCGACGGCGGGAACTATCGACGAAACGCTGCACGCGAGCTCGAGCGATTCGCCGAGTGGGCCGCCGGCGACCGCGGCGACGACGACTGGACCGGGATCGTCCCCGACGACGTCGACCGGGAGCCGACCATCGACGATCTCGACGAACGCGTCTTCCGGGAGTATGCCCGACATCTCGGGGGAGATCGGGGACTCAAGCAGAACACGGTACAAACCTATTATCGCTATATCTCTGCGTGGTGTGGCTGGTGCGTCAACGAGGGATATCTTGAGGCCCACTACGCGCAGCGGGCGAGTGCGATGGCGCCGCTGCCGGAGGACGACGGCCGCAAGCCCGGTGACCAGCAGGCCTGGACGTCCGAACAGCGCCACGACCTCACCCGCCACGCCGACGAACGGGCCCGCGACGCCGTCGAGGCATTCACGACACTCCCGGAGGATACTGATCCCCTCGACAAGCAGCGAGCACGCTACGCGGCGCTGAAGGCGGCTCGTGACCGGGCTCTGGTGTTCGTCCTCGCGTACACCGCCGTTCGGGTCGGGGAACTCCTTCGGGACCCAAACGATCCGCGCCGGCGTGGCGTCCGCTGGGAGGACCTCTCCCTCGACGACGGGAGTATGGACGTCTACCGGAAGAAACAGCAATGGGACGCCGCAAGCCTCCCCGATCCGGTGATCTCGCCGTTGCGAAGCTATCGCCAGCTGATGGCCCCACCAACGGAGCGCTGGCCGGTGTTTCCGACGTTCGACCAACGGACGCTCGCAGAGCTCGTCCGGGAAGAGCTAGCCGAACGAGGGAAACGCCCAGAAGCAATTACTGAGCGCCGTGAAGAATACGCTCGCGACCTCCTGCTGGCGCTCGATGAGGACATTCGGCCGCCATCAATCACGACGGACGGCGCACGGTCGATTCTCCAACGCCTCTCGGAGGCCGCGGAGATCGAGATCGACCATCCGAAACACGATTACCTTGCTCCGCACGGTGGTCGGCGTGGGATGGGTGAAGTTCTCGTTCGAGCATTCGGATATACTGTCGCCGCCCGGTATCTCGATAATTCGGAGGAGATGGTGCGGGAGCGATACTCGCATATCGAGGCCGGAGAACTCGGTGATGTCGCTACTGAGGCGCTCGAGGAGATCGATAGTATACCGTAGTAACATATTTCGAGTGTGAGGGGTAGACCGTCGCGTTCACACCGCGTCGACGGTGAACAGCGAGTCGTCGCTGAGGACGACCTGTACCCGGCGGTGCCAGGCGTCAGCAAAGGCCTCCCGTTGCTGGTCGCTTGCCGATCCGTCGAGAATCCCCTGGAGGTTCCCGATCGCGGGTCCACCGCCAGGAACGTCGCTGACGTGGTAGGCCACTTCGACGGTCTCGTCCGTGTCGGTTCGGCGGAACCGGAACGTCGGCTCCGGGGTGTCCGGGTCGAACGCGTCGAAGACGAGGAGGTCGCGGCGGCCGCCGTAGCCGCCGGCGAGCCCGCTGAATCCGTCATCGTCGGTCGCGCCAGTCACGTACGAGATGATGCGGCTCATCACGCCGTACGCAGCATCGTCCTGCGGGCCGGCCGTCTGGACCTCGATTTCGCTCCGGACTGGATAGTCGTCGGGATAGAGGGCGTCGAGCCCGAGCTGGACAATCCGGTAGGCGCCCGAGGCAGTCGGACAGGAGTGTCCGGCTTCTTTCACCGCGTCCCGGTAGGTGACGACGAACGGCTCGCCCGGTTCGAGGACGCCGAGGGCCTCCGCGACGGGGTCGCGGATTTCGATCGGGTCGACGTCGTAGTCGACCTGCCAATTGGTTCTAGTCTGGGTCGTGTCAGTCGCAGTCGAATTCGATGTCATGAGTTGTGGTTGTGTTCGTGTCTCGTGGTCAGTGGCGGAGCAGTCGCATCCCGTTGAGGATGACGAGGAGGACGCTGGCCTCGTGGACCAGCATTCCGGCGGCGAGGGTGACGTAGCTGGTGAGCACGCCCGCGAGGAGGACGGTCACGGTCAGCACCGCGAGCCCGACGTTCTCGAGGACGTTCCAGCGCGTTGCCTTGCTCAGTTTGACAGCGTAGGGGATGCGTTCGAGGTCGTCGGCCATCAGCGCCATGTCCGCCGTCTCGATGGCGGTGTCCGTCCCGGCAGCGCCCATCGCGATGCCGACGTCGGCGGTCGCCAGCGACGGCGCGTCGTTGATGCCGTCGCCGACCATCGCGACGACGTGGCCGTCGGCCTGGTAGCCCTCGATGACGGACTGCTTGTCCTCGGGGAGGAGTTCGGCGCGGTAGTCGTCGATGCCGACTTCCTCGGCGACGGCGGCGGCCGTCCGCTCGTTGTCGCCGGTGAGCATCACCGTCTCGATGCCGGCGTCCTGAAGCGCCGCGACGACCCCAGGAGCGGCCTCCCGGAGCTCGTCCCGCATCGCAATCGCGCCGATGACGTCCCCGTCCCGAACGACGTGGACGACTGTCTCGCCGCGCCCCTCACGCTCGCGGACGTAGTCGGCGACCCGACTGGGGACGTCGATGTCGCGGTCGTCCAGCAGTGCGCGGTTGCCGACAACAACTTCGTGGCCATCGGTATGGGTGATAACGCCCTTCCCGGCGACCACGTCGAAATCGTCCGGATCGGGGATCGACTGGAGGCTGGCGTCCGTATCGTCCGCCTGGGCGACCGTCGTTCCGCCGTCCGTCGCGGCGGTCGGATCCTCGCGGGCCGCGTCGACGATGGCGTCAGCGAGGTGGTGTTCGCTCTTCTTCTCGGCGGTCGCCGCGAGTGAGAGGACCTCGTCATCAGCAACGCCGAACCCCTCAACATCGGCGACGGTGGTCTCGCCCTTCGTGAGGGTGCCGGTCTTGTCGAAGGCGACAAGGTCGATCTTGCCGGCGCGTTCGAGGTGTTCGCCACCCTTCATCAGCACGCCAGACCGAGCGGCGTTGCCGATGGCCGAGACGATGCTGACCGGTGGCCCGATGACCAGCGCGCCGGGACAGCCGATGACCAACAGGGTCAGTGACAGGATCGCGTTCTGCGTGACGGCGTACGAACCGATAGCGAGCACGATGACGGCCGGCGTGTAATACTTCGCGAACCGGTCGATGAGACTCTCCGTGGGCGACTGGGCCTCTTGGGCCTCCTCGACACGGCGGATGATCCGTTCGAGCGTCGTATCCGAGCCCGCACCCGTCGTTCGGATCTCCAGTGCGCCTTCTTGATTGACAGTCCCGGCGTAGACCTCGTCGCCGTCGGCCTTGTGGACGGGCGCGCTCTCGCCGGTGACTGGTGCTTGGTTGACGGCGCTCTCGCCGTCGACGACGGAACCGTCAACCGGAATCTTCCCGCCCGGCTTTACGACGACGACTTCGTCCTCTTCGACCTCGCGGGCGGGGACTTCTTGGAGTTCCCCGTCGCGACGGACGGTCGCCGTGTCGGGCGTCATCTCCAGCAGCTCCTGGAGGGCAGTCCGGGTCTTCCGCATCGTCCGTCCCTCGAGGTAGCTGCCGAGGCTGAACAGGAAGACGACGGCGGCGGCCTCCCAGTACTCCCCGATGATGATGGCCCCGATGGCGGCTAGCGTCACCAGCGTCTTGATGCCGAGCGTCCGGTTGGTGACCTCGTGGTAGGCGGTCTTGGCGATGTCGTAGCCACCCACGATCGTCGCGAGGATGAGGATGGCGGCGCTCGCCGTATTGAAACTCGTGAGGTAGCCGAGACTCCAGCCACCGCCGTAGAGCAGGCCACTCGTCGCCGTGACGATGGCCGTCCGGTGTTTCCGGTAGTACTGCGTGATCGATTGTTTGTTCATGGTGTTAGGCGGGCTGGGGCGTGTACCCCTGGTTTTCGATGGTCTGTGCGAAGGCGTCGGGGTCAGCGACGTTGTCGTCGTACTCGATCTCGACGCGGCCGGTCGCGTAGTGGACTTCGACGTGCTGGACGCCGTCGACGTTCGAGAGGGCGCGTTCGACGGTGCTCGCACAGGTCGGGCAGTCGAAGTCCATGACGCGGAACTGGGTTGTGTCGCTCATTACAGTTTGAGGTAGTGCCCGCACCCCAATAACTATTTTTTAGATGATATGTTTGAATGGGGGAATAGATGATTTGAACGGTCAAACGGGTCGTCTAGGGCTTTCAGTATCACGAACCCAGCGAACCCAGTTCCAAGCAGCGTGCCGCTAGCTTTTCCCGCCTGCTCATACTCAGTTCTCGTATGAGTAGTTCCGGCACCGACCACCGGCTTGCGGACATCGCGGTGCGAGACACGCGGGTTTCGGACGCCATCGACGAACCGATGCGGGCGATGATCCTCGATATTCTCTCGGAGGAGGCGCTAACGGCAACCGAGGTCCACAACCGTCTTGATGACCGCGGCGTTGACCGCACGGAGAACACGGTCCGCCATCACATCAACGAGTTACGAGATGCCGGTCTCGTCGATGTGGTCCGCTTTGAGGAGGGGCGCGGCGGGACGACGAAGTACTACCACGCAAATACGATCGTCCTCTCGTACTCGCTTCCTGAGTCAGCGGATGACGCTGTCGAGGAGATGATTGAGGCCGTTCAGCCCCAGATTTGGGATGCACTCGGGACGCTCACAGAAGACCACGAGGACGCGATAGCGGAGATCGTCGCAGATATGCAACCGTGTGAGCACTGTCAGACCCAGAAGTACGAAACCTACGTGCTCCTAACTGTCCTCCGCCGGGCGTTCGTTCGTGCGCACAGAGAGTCCTAAGCGACAAAATCGGGATTGTTGGGCTCCATCAATAAGGCCACAACATGAAATAATCGGTCGCTGAAGGCTGTGCATGGATCAAGATTACCGATCAGCAACAACTGGTGTCGTCGGGAGTCCACTCGCACGCATTCCCGGTAGTTAGGTTGTTCTCGTCGATATATGCGGAGAGGCAGGCGTAGTTACAGAAATACGTTGGTGAGCCACAGCCGTTCTCGCAATCGCGGACGCAGATTGGATCATGGTCGAAGATCCGGGAGTCACAGTACGCACATGTCTCGTCTGTTTCGGGGGTTGAGACAGTCGTCGACATACTTGTGCTGAGGTGCCCCTCATAGAAAACGCTTCTTTGGGCTGTGATCAGTGAAGGAGTCTCGATCACCACCTCCTCCTCGAATTAGCAGCCTTCCCACCACCTTTTCGAACAGCGTTGAAAACAGTCACCTGTTACAAATCCTCAGGTTTCGGTTTGCGTCGTCCGTCGATATCCTTCGTACAAGGCCGGCAATCCAAGAGGAAGTGCGAGGAATCCAAACCCGAGAAGGGCATATCGGTCTCTATCCTGGTGTCGCACGACGAGGAAGGTCGTGACGATGCCGAATAACGCAATGACGTATGCGGTGTTGCTCCAGAGCACGTTGTAGGTCGAACAGTACAGCCAGCAAACGAACGTGTAGGCTGGGGCGTTCCAGGTCGGTGGATGGAGTTTCGGCCAGAAGAACCGGCAGTACGTGGTCCAGCCCAGCATTGCCAGGGTCGGCAACCCGACGAGCCATACCGCTGCCCCACGGCTTCTGTCACCGTATCGCCGGTATCCGGCGAGGAAGAGTGCGGGAAAGCAGAAAACCCACAGGCAGATGCCGATAGTGTAGGTCACTGGCCAGTGTTCGATGCGGGGCTGTGCAACCGGCAGCCGTACTGCCTCGGGCAGCGTCGCCCACGGGAACGAGGGGTCGGGAACGGGGTTCGTGAGGAACGCTACCAGACAGAGGACTGTCCCGACAAGTAGTCCGTACAGTCCCAGCGTCGTGTATCGGACGAGCCACGGTGGAAGCTGCAGATGCGTTGACTCTTGACGGCGGTCGGAGAATCCGGTCATCGTTCAAGTTTCCCGGGTGGAAATCAGGTATCTCGTTCGAGTGCTTCGCGTCGCTGTTCGTATTCCTCGTCGGTCAGCTCTCCGCGGGCGTAGGCGAGCCGGAGCTCCTCGAGGGCTTGGTCTGAGCTACTCTCACTTCCCGTAATCGCACGGTAGATGAGGTAGCCACCGCCGACGAGGGCGGCGAGGAACAGTAACTGCATCACGATGCCGACGATGAACATCCAGCCAGGCATCGTCCCGTCGCCCCACATGTGACCGCCCCACATCCCGCCCATCATTGGGCCGAACCCCATCATCCCGAAGCCCATGAAGAACAGCGGGACGATGAATACGGCACCGATGATAACGAGGAGGAGCGTAACAAGTCGCGTGTCGTCTGAATTTGTCGGCATATTGTAATCCCTCCGTGAGTTTGGGTCTCAAGTAATACTACGTCCTTACTATTCAATGCGGTTGTGCCTTCGATCTGCGTGTTCTACCCACCGCTAATCTTTTGAATTCACACTCTCAACGGCTCTAACCTGAACTATCTGAAGGAAAACTGCAAAAGATGATCCGTACGACGATACATCTATGCAGGCGACGATGGTCGAGGGCATCTTCGAAGCCCTCCGAATCGGTGTCGGGTTCCTCTGGACGGCGGCGTGGGCGATCATTATGGGTCTCACGATCACGAGTCTCGTTCAGGTCTACGTCTCCAAGGAGCGAATGGCACAGGTGTTGGGCGACGGTGATCTGAGTGGGCTCACCAAGGCGACTGCGTTCGGCGCGGCCAGTAGTGGCTGCAGTTTCGGCGCTGTCGCCATCGGGAAGGGACTGTTCAAGAAGGGAGCGCACGCGGTGAACTTTCTCGCGTTCATGTTCGCGTCGACGAATCTCATCGTCGAACTCGGGCTGATGATTCTGATTCTGCTCGGCTGGGAGTTCCTCCTGGCGGAACTGCTGGGCGGCCTCATCCTCATCGCCGTGATGGCGGTGATCGTCCACCTCACGCTCCCCGAGAATCTCTTCGACGAGGTCCGGGAGACGCTCAACGAGCGCGACCGTGAGGCGGGCGTCACCGAAGACCCCACCTGCGGGATGGAAGGCAAAGACGAGTACACGCTCACGACCGACGGTGGGGAGACGCTCAAATTCTGCTCGGAGGGCTGTATGGAGACCTACCGCCAGGAGACGTCGAGTCGCGGCGGGTGGCGTGACGAGTTGCTGTCGTGGGGTGGCTGGTACAAAATCGGGAATCAGTACCGCAAAGAGTGGTCGATGATCTGGAAGGACATCGTCGCTGGCTTCCTCATCTCGGGGTTCGTCATCGTCTTCGTCCCCCAGTGGGTGTGGAACACGCTGTTCATTCAGGGCGACGGCCTGCTCGTGACCGCCGAGAACGCAATTATGGGTGTCACCATCGCCGTCCTCAGTTTCGTTGGCAGTATGGGCAACGTCCCGTTCGCCGTCGCGCTGTGGGGCGGTGGCGTCAGCTTCGCCGGGATCATCGCGTTCGTCTACGCCGACCTCATCACGATCCCCGTGCTGAACGTCTACCGGAAGTACTACGGCTGGAAGATCATGCTGTACATCCTCGGCGTCTTTTTCGTGACGATGGCGTTCACCGGCTTCCTCATGGAGCTGCTGTTCGACGCCCTCGGCATCGTCCCGGACTTGGCCGGCGGCGAGACGGCGACCGAACAGACGTACTTCAAACTCAACTACACGTTCTACCTCAACCTCGTCGCGTTCGCGCTCTCCGGGTTCCTCCTGTACGTTTATCGTCGCGGCCTCGGTGCGCCCGGCCAGTACCGCGACCCCGTCTGTGGGATGCGGACCGACGACAGCGAGCCATCGGCGACCCACGACGGCGAGACGTACTACTTCTGCTCGCAGACCTGCAAGGAGACCTTCGGGGAAAACCCGGACGAATACGCCACCGGGCATCCGATGGTGATGGAGGGGCACGACCACTGACGGACAGCTCGTCGATGGTTCACAGTCTCGATTGAGTACGTCAGTCGTGCTTGGACACATCCGCTGACGCGGCCATACTGAACACGCTACCGTGACTCTTGAGCAGAGAGAATTGGACGCCGAATTTATGATACCTGCCTTTGAATTCTGACTGAATGTACGACCGAATTCTCCTGTCGACCGATGGAACTGTCGCGTCTGAAGATGCTGAAACACACGCACTCGAACTCGCAGCCGCCCACGATGCAGTCCTCCACGTGCTCTACGTCGTTGACGAGGATGTCGTAACTGCGTACAGCGGGGACGAGTACGTCGACGAAGCCGAAGGTCCCGAACACGGTCTCGAAGAACACGGCGAGGAGACGCTTTCGGAATTCCGACATCGAGCCGAAGAGGCCGATGTCGACGTCGAGACGTCGATGCAACATGGTCGCCCCGCTGAGACTATCGTGAATCACGCAGACGACTGTGACGCCGATCTCCTCGTGCTCGGTACCAAACGCCGGCCGGACGAATATCGTGCGTTGCTCGGAAGTGTCACTGACCGCGTTCTCCGATTGACGACGCGTCCGGCAACCGTCGTGAAAACTGAAGTCAGCGAGTAGGGAACGATCGTCCGTTACCGTCCATCATCTGGTGTGAGACGGGCGCGACGGCGGTCGAACTCCTCGTCGTCGATCTCGCCACGGGCGTACCGCTCTTGGAGGACGGCGAGTGCGCTATCTTCGGCGGGGCCGTTCGATTGTGACCGCGTTCCCAGCCAGTAGATGAGACCGAGGGGGACGGCGACGAGGAGTGCCATCCACAGGAGCGCGAACAGCATCATCCCCCAGCCCCAGCTACCCCATCCGGCCATGTGGCCGTCGTTCCACATCCCGTCGTGCCAGCCCCACATCATTGCATCTGGGATGGTCGCGTGCGTTAGCACCATTCCGGCGACGACAGCCAGTGCTAGCGCTCCAACGACGATGAGTCCCAGAGAACGAATCCCGCGTGCTTGAATTGGATTTTGCATTGTTGTACTCCCAACGGTCTCGGCGTGGTTAGCCGAGGATGTATTCGAGGGCGGGGTAGCGCTCGACGAGCGTCTCGCCGCCGACGTCGTAGTTCTCGATGTACTGGTCGAGGCCCAGGATGCGGCCCGCGGCGAACGCGGCGACCGCGAGGAACACGAGCATGTACGCGAAGTCCCCGTTGATGAACCCGTGGCCCATGTCCCAGTTCCCGAAGTAGAACATGAGCATCATGAGCGCGCCGAAGAACGCCGCGAGGCGGACGAGCGCACCGACGAGCAGGCCGAGGCCGATGAACAGCTCGCCGTACGGCACGGCGACGTTCGCGAACTCGACGAACCACGGCGTCGAACCCATCCACGCAAACATCCCTGCGAGCGGGTTGCCGTTCGTCGCCGCAACGTTCGAGAGGTAGCCGCCGGCCGCGAACTCGCCGGTGATCTTCGTGAACCCGGAGTACGCGAACGCGTAGCCCATCATGAGACGGAGCGCCAGCACGAACCACGCGCTGAGGCTGTGGACTTTCCCGCCGACGGTCAGGCCGCCGACTCTGCTCTCGAGCTGGTTCATGCCGGAGTCGAGTGTGGACATAATTATTGCACCTTCAACTATCAGTAGGCGGGTAGAGACGATATAACAGCGAGCCGGCGTTCTGAGTCAGAAAACCGGCGGGCTATATTACCCTCCTGTAGCGAGTACGGACGTGTGACTGAGGAGGCCGACCCGTCGGACATCTTCGCCACACTCGACGACGAGTACGCCCGCAACATCCTCGTGGCGACGAAGACCGACCGACTCTCCGCGAAGGAGCTCAGCGAGGAATGCGATATGTCACGCCCGACCGTCTCGCGGCGTGTCACCCGCCTCGTCGAGCAGGGCCTCCTCGAGGAGTACACGCACGTCGACCCCGGCGGACGGCACTACAGCGAATACGAGGCGCGCCTCGAACGCGTCGAAGTCCTCCTGCAGGCCAAGGGCTTCGACGTGCAGATCGATGTTCGGCCGGACCCCGCCGACCGGATTACGTCCATCTTCGAGGAAATGCGGGGAGACTGACTCATGGAACACACGTTATTCGTCATCGGCAAGCTGTTCACGACCGCCCTGGCGCTGGTGATCGCCTACCAGGCCTATCGCGGATACCAACGGCATCACACGCAGTTACTCCTGTACGTCGCCGCCGGCTTCGCATTGGTCGGGCTTGGCGGCCTCCTTGAAGGCGTCCTCTTCGAACTCCTCCAGGTGTCGATCTTCGAAGCAGGATTCGTCGCAGCACTCGTCACCGCAGCCGGGATGCTGTCGATCCTCTACGCCCTGTATGCCCCGAATCCATAAGGATTCAGGACGCCCATTCGACAAGCGGCCTCTGCGCGTCGTGCCCGGTTCGAAGCCGCTACTGTTCGGACTCCCCTCGTTCTCGATAGTGTAGCGTCGCAGTGGGAGTTATATCCATATCGGTCGTACCATATCGTATGATTCGAACACTCGTCGGTGTCCTCGGCGCTATCTCAGCGCTGTTCCCGGACGAAATCGTCGAGCTCTTCGAGAAACTCGCGATTTCGAATCCAGACGAGGGAACAGTGAGAGGGTGGATACGTCCAGCAGTCCGGTCGGAGGGTGTTCTGATAGCTGCGCTTTCACTCTTTAACGGGCGAGCATACGCGTTGCTGATGAATCTTACCGGCGTGTTCGGCGCGATAGTCCTCTTATTTCCCGACCTGTATCAGAGATTTGCCACCGCGTTCCTGTACGAGCGTCCAGAGTCGATAGAATGGAACGAGCGATTCCGCTTGGGCATTCGGGCTATCGGCGCACTCTATGTCTTTTTAGCGGCGAAGACGTACAGGGAGCGTCACAACGATACTTGAGCCTTCTCGCTATTGACACCTGGCGCATCCGATGTCTAGTTCGTTACGGCCGCAGGTATCGCTTTGAATCTAAAGTTTGAGCCCCACGATATCAGTATGATCGAAGGGGAAATCCGCTAAAGAGAGGAGGCCGTGTGTATCCCTGTATGACGACGACGATCATCGTGGAAGGCATGACGTGCGGTCACTGTGAGCAGACGGTCGAAGAGGCCCTCGAAGAGGTATCCGGCGTGACTGACGTGACCGTCGACAGGGAGAGCGAACAGGCGAGCGTCGATGGTGAGGCAAATGTCACAGCTCTCGTGGAGGCCGTCGAAGACGCCGGGTACACCGCTTACGCCTGAGAATCGCGCGGACCACTCCGAGACAACGGCCAACCGTTGTCTTTGAAGCTTCGCTACGCTGGTCCTGCTGTACAGTTCAGTGGGGAAGATTCAGGGGGCCAGCGGATCCACCTCTACAGAGAATATGGGCTATGGACGACCACAAAGATACAAATGAGAATCTCCCTGGAGGGGAACACCAGCAGGACGACAGCAGTCACCAGCACGAACACGGCGAGCAGGATGAATCGGACGCCGAGTCGGACGAGCAGCGGGTAGAACAGGACCTACTGGAAGAAGAGGCACACCCTGCTGCGGAGAGTGAGACAGTGCTCGACGAGCAGCACGAGCACGCTGGACACGAGGGCGAAGGACACGACCACGGTTCCCATGAGGGCCACGGTGAGGGGCATGGCGGGATGCACAAGGGCCACGAGCAGATGTTCCGCCGGCGCTTCTTCGTCTCGACGCTCCTGTCGATCCCAGTCCTGCTATACAGCGAAATGCTGCAGGAGTGGCTCGGGTTCTCCGTCCCCGCGTTCCCGGGCAGCGAGTGGATCAACCCCGTCTTCGCGGTCATCGTCTTCGCGTACGGTGGGATGCCGTTCCTCCAGATGGCGGTACCGGAGCTGAAAGATCGGTCGCCGGGGATGATGACGCTCATCTCGATGGCGATCACCGTCGCGTTCGTCTACAGCCTCGCGAGCGTGGTCTTCCCGACGCAGTCGGCGTTCTTCTGGGAGCTCGTCACGCTGATCGACATCATGCTGCTGGGCCACTGGATCGAGATGCGGTCGGTCCGGCGGGCCTCCAGCGCGCTCGACGAACTGGCGAAACTGATGCCAGACACCGCCGAGCGTATCACCGACGACGGGGAGACCGAAGAAGTTCCCGTCAGTGAGCTCTCGGAAGGCGATCTCGTGCTCGTCCGGCCGGGCGCGAGTGTCCCTGCTGACGGCACCGTCGAGGAGGGTGACTCCGACGTCAACGAGTCGATGATCACCGGCGAGTCCAAGCCCGTCTCGAAAGAGCCTGGCGACGAGGTCATCGGCGGCACCATCAACGGCGACGGGAGTCTCCGTGTTCGCGTCGGTGCGACGGGCGAGGAGACAACACTCGCGGGCATCATGCGCCTCGTCGAGGAAGCTCAACAGAGCAAGTCCAAGACGCAAGTGTTGGCCGACCGGGCGGCCGGCTGGCTGTTCTACGTCGCGCTCGGGGCGGCAGTCGTGACCGCGATTGCGTGGACGGTCGCAGTCTCGTTCGACGCGACGGTCATCGAGCGAGTCGTGACGGTGCTCGTCATCGCCTGCCCACACGCCCTCGGGCTCGCCATCCCGCTGGTCGTCGCGATCAACACCTCACTTGCAGCGCGCAACGGGATGCTCGTCCGCGACCGAATTGCGATGGAGGACGCGCGGAACTTGGATGCCATCATCTTCGACAAGACAGGGACGCTTACTGAGGGTGAACACGGCGTCGTGGATATGGCGACCGTCGACGGCGTTGACGAGGACGACGCGCTCGGGCTGGCGGCAGCCGTCGAGAGTGACTCCGAACACATGATCGCCCGAGCGATCCGTGAGGCCGCCGACGAGCGAGATGTAACTACTCCTGACGCGACAGCCTTCGAGGCGATTAAAGGCAAGGGTGTCCGGGCGAATGTCGACGGAAACGAGGTGTACGTCGGTGGCCCGAACCTGTTGGCCCAACTCGATAGCGAAATTCCCGACCATCTCCAGCACTTCGCTGACGAGGCCGGTCAGAACGCCCAGACTGTGGTGTATCTCGTTCGTGACGGAGAGCTGATCGCCGCCTTCGCGATGGCCGACGTGATCCGCGAGGAGAGTTTCCGCGTCGTCGACGCCCTCCACGATCTGGGCATCGAGGTGGCGATGCTGACTGGGGACTCCCAGGACGTCGCCAACGCTGTCGCCGACGAACTGGGCATCGACACGGTGTTCGCGGAGGTCCTACCCCAAGACAAGGACGAGAAAGTCCAGGAACTCCAGGACCAGGGCAAACTCGTGGGGATGGTCGGCGACGGCGTCAACGACGCGCCGGCGCTGACGCGAGCCGACGTCGGCATTGCGATCGGGAGTGGCACCGACGTCGCGGTCCAGTCGGCCGACGTTATTCTCGTGCAGAACAACCCGATGGACGTCGTTCGGCTGGTGAAGCTCAGTAAGGCGAGCTACCGGAAGATGCAGGAGAACATCGTCTGGGCCGCCGGCTACAACGTCTTCGCGATTCCGCTCGCAGCAGGCGTGTTGGCACCGATTGGGATTCTGCTGTCCCCCGCTGTGGGTGCACTTCTGATGTCGTTGAGTACAGTAATCGTCGCGATCAACGCTCAGCTGCTCCGCCGCGTGGACCTGTCCATCCCCGAGCTTCCAAGCGGGACACCAGCGACTGACGCACAACCTGCAGACTGAAACGCTCCCGATCGCTTCGGAGCTTCTTTCAATTGAGTTCGGTTAATGGACAGCAAATGGCGACACTGCGTGATTTCGGTGGGTATCGCTATGCGGTCACCGATTCCACAGTTATCCCGAGGGGTGCGAAGTTTGGTATACACAGACGCTTCCTCTGATGGGCGACATTGTTGCGCCAGCACTAGGTTTATACCGTTAGACGGACTTCATTCCGATATGAGCCTCGAAGAGACGGTTGACTACCTCGCCGAGGAACTCGACCTCGAGCGAAGTGAACACGTCCGTGAGGTTGGTCAGTCGGTCGCCGAGCTTCGCGACTGATCAAAACATTTCTCTGAAGTCTCGTTCGACCAGTCCGTTCTCCAGATACGTGATGAACTCTTGTTTCTTTGGTCCTTGACGGTCAAGTAGATCGTCCCGTCCTGCTCGTTCGAGAACTGCCTGCGCGAAGTCCGTACAGTGGGATTCGTGCTGCCCAGCATACTCTGTGAGGGCTTCTCGCCAGTGCATATCCAGCTCGAACTCGGCTAACCGGATTTGGATCCCATCTTTCCGTTCGACGAGGTCGACGTCCAGCTCTTCGAGTTGCTTGAAACGGAGGTTGTTCCGGCGGACCGTGATGAGACGCTTAGAATCAACAATATAGGGATTGACCCACTCTCGCCAGGTATCGTCGTCGACGTGCGTTCGTGGCATCTCAAAATCCGGGTCCACACTCTCAATACAGAACTGCAGCATCGCGATGCCAGTTCGGTGATTCGCATTTGGGAGGGAATGTCGGAGGATCAAATTCGCCATCACCTCTCCAGCGACGGTCGGCAGTGGTGCTCCCCAGGAGACGTGATCGAGTGCCTGCTGGATCTTTTGCGGTTCGAACTCCTTGTAGAGTCGGAACTCATCCTCATCTCGAACATCGACCGCGGCTTCGAGCAACTCTACTAATCGGAATGCGACAACCTGCCCAGCACGGGGGAGGTCACGAATACGGTCGCTCAGCCATTCCTGATCGAAGTCGACCTCTCAGGCTGATTCGATCTCTGAATCGCCTTCGTAGAGCACATAGACCGGTGTTTCAAAGGGGTACCCGATGAGCTTTGTTGACTCGTCGGATTGCTCTCGCTGAGACAGGATTTCTGCCACCGATGCCGAGCTATATTTGAGTGAGAAATTCTCGGCCTGGGGGTGGTGATAGAAGACGAGCCGAGCCATCTTACTGTGGATTCGTGGGAAGTAGGTAAAGCAGTCTCGCTTTTATAATGATTCTACGACGTAGTGGGTGCGTTCACATCTTCTAAATACTGACTTTCCCACTCACGTCGCGCCTCGATTTCCCGCAATCCGCGTTGCGTGACCGTGTACACGTTCGTCCGCTTGTCGAGTTCACCCTTCTCCAGCAGTCCTTTGTTGACGAGATCGTCGAGATTCGGATAGAGGCGGCCATGATTGATCTCCTGCTCGTAGTAGTCGTCGAGTTCGTCCTTGATTGCGAGCCCATGTGGTTCCTCGAGCCCGGTGGTTACGTACAAGATATCCCGCTGGAACCCAGTTAGATCGTGCATCTGCCTGTTCCCTATTTTTGAGGGGTGGCATATGTTCTCTCTGGTACTCAGAGGCGAATTCGGCGTGACTGGCCAGGAAGACTACGTGAGAACTTCGAACCTTTATATGGTGGACAAGAGAAGTCCGCGATGGAATGTCTGACCTCATCGTCAAAGCAGCCGTGAAGGACGCACTTTCGGACCACAACGTCTCGGCAGATTTCTACGACGCCCTCAACGAAGAGGTCGCCGAACTGCTCGACGACGCCGCAGAGCGTGCTGAGGCCAACGACCGGAAGACGGTCCAGCCCCGCGACCTGTAGGCCTGCGTAACGCAGCCAACCCCGGCACTCGAACGTAGCTTTTTGAGGTTCCTGTTCAGAAGTTAGAAAACGGAGATGGCGGACGCACCGGATACCGAACGGCAGGCGGTCGAACCCGATGCGAGAGAGGTCCTTAGCGTGTCACAGCTGAACGACCGGATCGCGTCGGTCGTCCAGGACACGCCTGCCCTCAACGGCGTCCGTTGGATTGGCGAAATCACTGGCCTCCACTAAGGCAGTACGGCACTCTATTTCACGCTCACCGGCGGCGACGACGAACTCCCCTGTATGGTCTTGGAAAGCCGGTACTGAGACATGGACGCGGAATTTAAACACGGAAGCGAGGTTATTCTGTTCTACGACAATCTTCGATATCTGCGATGAGGTCTTCTGCTTGTGTTTCTGCCGTTTCGGAGTCCTCCTCCGGGGCATCTGCTTTTGCATCTGGATCGAAGGTCGGGAGTTCCTGTTCCCAGCCCTTCTCGGCGTAGTTGTCGTCGGGTGCTGACTCGAAGAATTGAACGAGTGAATCGAGCGATTCAAGCCGTCGCTTTAGCTCACTGGCTCGGCTTGGGTCAACGTAATAGACGTTGTCTACTCGTTCGATAAGCCCGTGCTCGAAGAGACGATCCATCGTGTTCGACACGGCGGTCTTGTTGAGGGCTGTTCGATCTGCGATTTCGCGTGGAGTGAAGCCGTATTCGCGGTGTGCGATAAGGAAGCTGAGAGCGCAGTACTCGTTCGTGTCCGGCTTGATCGGGAACCGATCGTCACTCGTGAGTTCGTCAACCGGAACGGGCATCCGTACCAATATCTGTCGGCGGACGATAATACGATTTTCGCAGATGGATATGCCTCAGCAGATCTCCGAAGAACATTTCAGAGAATTTCGCTCCTGGCCAGTAGAAGTATAATTCGACACTCGGTGTCCAATCCTGTAGAGAGTTAATGACCAGCAGCGGGATGCGCATCGTCATCCCGATCACTCTCGATCGGTTCGTAATCGGCGTCGTTGCCGACTGGCTTGAACCCGGGGACGTAGCTGAAGCGTTTCCCTGGCTCGCTGCGGAACATCAACGGGAACATGCCACGATGCTCGCGAGCGCGGTACTGTGGCTCCCATTCTCGGAATTCCATCGTTGGTTTGGCAATCTGTGGGGCAGGCAGCTCTGCACGCTCTAAGTCTGGTAGCTCAAGCACGCGCACTTCGAGTTCACGCGCCAGTTTCTCGGTCCGCGGCGTCAACTCGGTCGTGTGACAGAGCACTGGCATCGCACGACAGGCAAACGCCACGGTACACAACCGGAAGAGAGCCGTCGGTGTGATTGGGTCGTCTGTCCAGTCTTTACACTGGGCGACAATCCAGTCATTGGGCTGCTGCTGTTTCTCACTCCGTTTAGCGACGACATCAATCTCCATACTATAGAGGTGTTGGCGTGTCGCTGCACGGTATCCCCAGCGCCCCAGTGCACGCTCGAGTTGATACTCCAGCCACCGCCCATCACCATTCCCACGCCCCCCGACGTGCGGGTCAACGTTGTCGAGGTTGATGTCCTCTATGTCGGCGAGAACTGGACTATCTTCGGGAACCGCTGGCAGGATATCTCGGAGGGCTGTCGCGTACTCGAGGGCTGTTGTGAACTTCTCGACGGGTGGTTCGTCATAGTGGTGGGCTGCCGGCTGTACAGCACGGAGTGAGCGAATCAGCCAGCACAACTGCCGTTCGATGTTGATGACTGCAGCCGCGTAGTCATCCCATGAAGCGGGAGTTAGATCTTCTGCTGAGTCAACATCTCGGTCTGGCTCGGGCAGAATCCGTTCGGCTTCAGTGATCGGCTGGCTCGCGAGGAAGAGGAGCCGGCAGGCGAACATCCGTTGGTCAGTGGGAAGCGAATGATCGCGCTCGAGTGTTTCACGGAGTGCCCCGATTGTCTTCGTCAGCAGGCTCAGGCGGTCATCGTACTCCCCTGGAGTGGGCTCATCCGTCGTCATCGGTGAGTGGACTCGGCGTAAAGTGCTGGCGCGTCAGCGAAGTCTCCGAGAGCGACTGGACGGTCGGCTGACCCTGCTTCTGGACGTGATGAGAGAGTTCCGCTTCGTCGGTGACGGTGTACCACTGGTGACTATCGGCTCCTCGATACCGGAGTTCGTCCTCGACAGCCATGAGGACGCCCTGTTCAGTCATCCCGGCCGTATCGAAGACGAGAACGGCCGGGTCCGGATTCGTCCAGGTGCCGCGAATCAAGGCGAGAAGCGTGTCGAGTGTTGGCGGATCGACGGGGTCTGGGTAGCGTGGTTCCGCGGGGGCGCTAATCGCAACATCACGGATGGTGTCGCGACGACAGCTGCGCCAGCCAGCGCCTGTCCACTCGAGTTCACGCCGCGTCCAGCTATCGCCGTCGCCGTCGGGCTCCAGAACGAGCCGCCGCGGTGGAGACGTAGTTGGAGTCCACTGGAGGACACACGAGCCGCCATCTGGGAGTGGGTTGTCGTCTGTTCGACGGTGCTGTTTAAAGAGCGCAGCGTCGATCTGCGAGCGTGCACGTCGGAGTGTGGTGATTGGGTCTGGGACTGGCGTGGCTGCTGTCTCATCCGCAGTATCGACCGCCTCAAAGAGCCGGTGGAAACGGCCATCGATGTCTCGAAGCGTCGCGAGGGCGTGCGCTTGGGTGTCTGTCATGTGGATTCCTCCGACTTGGGCTTGTAGCAGGCCGTCTGGAGTCGACGAATGTATTCGGCGAGCGGTTCCGTCGCGTCCGTCGAAGTCACAGTCTTCGAACGGTCATCATAGTCGACCGCGCCGACCCCATCGAGCGTCTCAAGATGCCGTTGGGTCAATGCGATGTAGACTGGGGTTCGGTCGTCGCTCCCGACTTTGCTGGGGTCGATTCCGTTTTCGATGGCCGCGATTTCGACCGCAAGCTCGTCAGCAGTGACTTCATCGGGAGCCCGTGACAAGGACAACAGGACGCGACGACGGCGACGGTTCCCGATTGCATCGAATACGCTATCAGGATCCATTGGGATGGCAAGTGACGCCGACTCGCTGGATGTCGCGGTCATGCAGCTCGCCCTCCTCGTCGGTGCGTCGTTCGATGGGCCTGTCGCGTTCTCTGGAATGCGCCTTCGTCAAGGCGGGCCTGCTGGCGTATCTGTGACTTCGTGGTCGCTTCACGGGGTTGATGTGCGAGTTGTACGACTCGGTGTGTCTGTGGGTCGGTGTCCGGAGTGGTGTTCTGAGAGACAGAGTTATCACTCCTGACACGGGTATTCTGGCTTGCTGTCATCCGTCTGGCAGCACGAACCCTCCGGCGTCCTGACGCCGGGGGATTCCGCTGGACTCGTGCTAGTCTGGCGTAGGAGCGATTGTAGCTTTTATATCAGCACCACAAACCTCGCACGCCGAATTCCGGTCTTTGAGTACTTTTACCGCTCGAATCAGTCCGTATGCTTAATCACTTGGTAAATCACACTCCACGCCTACCGGTAGCTAAAAACAAACCACTCACAACACGAGTGATCCGGGGAGGCGCTTGCGCTCCGGAAGTATGGAAACAGATTGTCGGCTAAGTCCACATCGACAACATCAGCACGTAAATCGCACTTGCTGACTTATCCGCAAGTGCCTAATAGTGGTTACGGGAGATTCGTTCTCGGACGTGACGAGTACGGCTCTCTAGCCCTGGGAACGTAGAATTTGATTTTAGAACTATGTGTTTGCCGATTCCAAATAATCTGGTTTGTTTTCCCCATTAGCTGCGAATTTGAAGAGCGTTGATTGATTTTCAGGATGGGTTTCTAACCTGTTATGCAAGGTTGTGTGTTCACTGTGCGATAGCAATTCGAGATTAGTCGGACGATTATCGAACGCAATCTTCGTTTGATGATGAACATCACGGTTGTACACAGCTTTGGTGCCATGCTCAGCGACCATAACTAGTTGATGGATGTCGACTGATCTGTGTGATCCGGACGCTTCCTCGTTGCCATCAGTATTCGTCCGGAAGGTACTGCGTCTGGTCCATGGTCCGGGGCCTCGAGTTGGAACTTTGCGGTCTTTCATTCGCCGGTGGACCGTTGTTATCGAAACCCCCACCTTCGTTGCGATGTCTTTGAGGGTCATTCCGTTGCCCCAATACATTTCTCGTAGGTTTTCGGCTGTATCCCAAACCCAGATTTTACGATTCATCTGAAGGGTCTGTTGTCGTGGGTCATCTGGTTCCATGTTATCGTTCTAATTAGTAGTCAGAGCCGAATTATTATAATATTTTCTTCATATTCCAATTGATTGAAGGGTATCTTCAGTTATTTATTTAGATTGGACTGTAATCTGCCATAGATCTTTCCAGAGACCACTAATGGCCGGAATTTTAGCCCAAATTTCCAACCCTCTGCGAAATAGAATCACCCGCACTCAGGCATCTTATCTGGTAATACTGTATACTTAATATAAATTCAATACACCCCATGCGATTTGGAGACGAGCATAATAACCACACTCACAAAATCAGTTTGACATTTCAATTCGTGATTTGGCGAGAAAATCATATCGTACGCCCAGTCGGAGTTGTGACAACTGGACCAGTAATTCGCCAGATAACCGAACAACACCCCTGCAATACGGTAGTCGGCTATCAGAGAAGTCACCACAAAGGAACTGTCCGAATCGTTCTGAACCACTAATAAAAATAGAATTTTTACTACTATCTCTTTCGACTAAAAGTTCTAAGCGATTTTGTGAACATAGATCGCCCAAACGTGTGCACCCAGCAGGACGGGAAAATAAGTCGAAGCGACACATATTAGAATATTCTCCTACCTCTCGAACCTTACTTGGCTGTGAGACTCTAGTTGACAGCTCCTATAGCTATGTTTAAACCCTACTCTTGACTGCCAACTTCGGCCTTACTCCGCGTTCTCTGCCGGCCCCGACTACTCCCCGCCGCCGCGCCCACCGTCTGGCCCCGTCCTGTCCGACTCCTCGGCTCCGCCCTGACCAGCCCGCCCACGGCAACGCGGGGAGACTATCCAACCCGCCCTCTCCACTCAACCCCCACCAACCAATTCTCCTCGCTCCCCTTCTTCCGAGCTAGAGAAGGGGTCCGCCGCGCCGACGTCGAATGCCGTTGCCCGCCGAGAGCTGTCCCTCCTGCTGTCGCTGTCTGCTGTCGCCGTCTGCTGTCGCCCTCCGCTCTCCGACCCATTCCACCAACCGCTGCCGTCG
>NZ_NHOA01000139.1 GCF_002727125.1 Halorubrum persicum | reverse complement strand
CGCCGTCGAGGCCGGCGAGATCGTCCGATTCGACGGTGAGACGGCGGTCGAGCCGACCGCGACCGAGGACGCCGCGGCGCTCGTGGTGCTGGCGCCGACCACGGACGAGTGAGGCGGGACGCCGGCGAAATCGCCGTCGACGTTTTATCTACTCCCCCCAAAATCGACCCATGGAGACGACCCGCCAGCGCATCGCCGACATGCTCCGCGAGGAACCGGCGACCGCGAGCGACCTCGGGGAGGCGCTGTCGCTGCCGACGCCCGTCGTGTACGACCACGTCGAACACGTCTCGCGGTCGGTCGCGGACGACGGCGCCGACGAGGAACTCCTCGTCGCGCCGCCCGCGTGCCGCGACTGCGGCTTCGACGGCTTCGACGACCCGATCAACGAGCCCTCGCGGTGCCCGGAGTGTAAGAGCGAGCGGATCGAGGAGCCGGCGTTCGTGATTCGCTGACGCGTACGCCGCGTTCGTCCCTCCCTACAGCGCGTCGAGCAGCGTCTGCGCCGCGTCGGCCGACGAGCCCGGGCCGCGCGCGGTGATCAGGTCGCCGTCGACCGTGACGCTCGTGTCGGCGCCGAGCTCGGCGTCCCAGTCGGCGCCCGCGAGGACGACCTCGTCTTCCACCCAGTACGGGAGCTTTCGGCCGTCCGGCATCACGTCGTCGTCGTCGACGATGTCCTCCTCCCACGCGTTCGGAAAGCCGGTGACGGAGCGTCCCTCGACGAGGGGCGTCCCGTCTGCCTCGCGCGTGAACGCGAGGATGCCGACCGCGTGGCAGACGACGAGCGCGACGCTCTCCTCGCCCGCGACCGCGTCGAGCAGGAGCTGCCGGGCGTGCCGGTCCTGGTTCACGTCCCAGACGGTGCCGTGACCGCCGGGGAACACGACCGCGTCGTACTCCTCGGCCGCGACGGTCGCGATCGGCTCGGGATCGTTCAGTTTCGGGTGCTCCTCGTCGACCTCACGGAGCTCCGCGACCCGCTCCTCGCCGCCCGCGGCCTCCGGGTCGAGCGACCGCTCGTCGACGGCCGGCGGCGACCCGGACGGGGTCGCGACCGTCACGTCGACGCCCTCGGCTTCGAGCGTGGTCAGCGGCTCGATACACTCCTCGGCCCAGTACCCCTCTTCGCTCACGACGAACAGCGCGTCAGTCATGTGTGACTCTCCGTTGACGCGCTCGACGTAAAAAGCGCCCGCGCCCGGAAGCGACGAGGGGCGTCGCGGGGTTTATACGTCGCAAAGGGGGGCCGGGAGGTGAGCGGCTCACGTGGTGAACAGTTCGGTGTCGTCGGGAACGGCGAACAGCCCCATCCGGACGCCGGCGTCGAGCCAGCCGTAGCCGTACGAGTACGACGCGAGCGCGTTGACCGGGTCGCCGGCGTCGCGGAAATGCCTCCCGTCGTCCAGGTACGACTCGGCCATCTCCAGCACGTCGGCGGCGGCCTCGCCGAGCGGGGTGTCGGCGGGCGGGCGCGGCTCCGCGACCTCCAGGGCGTCGGCGAGCATCCCCTCGTAGCGGTCCGTCTTTTCCTCTAACTCCGCGGCCATGCGAGCCGTTCCGGAGAGCGGTTCAAAAAGCCGTCGGCGAAGCGCAACCTCGATACCCCCGGAGCCGAAACGGGCGGACATGTACGAGGCCGTCCACGCCCGCCCCGACGGCGACGCGACCGCCGCCCGCCACGCCGCCACCGCGGCGCGGTACGGCTACGACGGGGTCGTCGTCCGCACGCGGGAAGGGCTCGATCCGGTCGGCGGCAACGCCGCCGAAGACCGGTCACGCGAGGCAGCCGCGCTCCGCGAGGCGAACGGGGTCGACGTCGTCGACGCGGTCGAGATCGATGCCGACGACGCCACGAGCGCCTCGGGCGCGGTGGGAAACTACCGGTCGAGCCGCACGGTCGTCTGTCTCGTCGGCGGCGACGACGGCCTCAACCGCTTCGCGGTCGAGGAGCCCCGCGTCGACGTGTTAGTCCGCCCGATGGACGGCTCGGGCGACTTCAACCACGTCCTCGCGAAGGCCGCCCGCGACAACGACGTCCACGTGGAGTTCGACCTCGGGCCCCTGTTCCGCGCGACGGGCGGGAAGCGGGTCCGCGCGCTGGCGGACCTCCGGAAGCTCCGCGAGATCGTGACCTACTACGACGCGCCTCACGTCGTCAGCGCGAACCCGCGGTCGCACCTCGAGCTCCGGGCGCCGCGCGAGGTCGTCGCCGCCGCCGAGGCGGTCGGATTCGACCCGGAGTGGATCGAGGCGGGGCTCCGAGCGTGGGGCGAGATCGCGGAGCGCAACCGGGACCGTCGCTCCGGGGCCTTCATAGAGCCGGGGGTCCGACTGGGCAGGTATGAAGAAGACGGTTGAGGAGCACGCCGCGCGCTTCTCCGAGAAGGCGGCCGAGTACGACGACTCGAAGAGCGACGAGTACCACGCCTGCGCGAGCCTCGTCGTCGACTACGCCGCGCCGAACGCCGACGACGTCGTCCTCGATCTGGGCGCCGGCACGGGCGCCATCGCCCTCGCGCTCGCCCCCGACGCCGAGCGCGTGCTCGCCCGCGACATCAGCGAGGGAATGATGGAGGAGGGCCGCCGCAAGGCCGACGAGCGCGGCCTCGCGAACGTCGCGTTCGCGTACGGCGAGTTCCGCGATCCCGAGATCGACCCCGACCAGCGGGTCGACGTCGTCACCTCGAACTTCGCGCTCCACCACCTCGCGGACGACGAGAAGCGCGCGGCGATCCGCGAGATGGCCGCCACGGGCGCCCGCCGTATCGTCCTCGGCGACGTGGCCTTCTTCGAGGAGCCGGACCCTGAGGCGCCCTTCTACGGGCCGGAGGTCGACGACCCGGCGACCGTCGGCACCCTCGTCGAGGCGTTCACGGTCGAGGGGTTCGCGGTGACCGCGGTCGAGCGCGTCCACGATCAGGTGGCCGTGATCGTCGCGGAGCGCGGCGCGGCGCTGGCCGACGCGGCGGAGACGGGCTCGGTCGAGGGACGCGGGGCGTGACTCCGCCGTGAAACACCTCCCCAAACACCTCCGGCCGCGCTGGCGGTACCTCGCGGTCGGGATCGAGACGTGGCCCGACGCCGAGATCGGCCGCCGCGGGTTCCAGCGAGCGCTGTGGTACGCCGCCGGCAACCTCCTCGGCGACGCCGGCAGCGCCGACGCCGACCTCACGCTGCTGTCATTCTCGCACGACGGCGGCGAGGGAGAGGCGATCGTCCGGGCCCGCCACGGCCACGTCGACGACGCGCGCGCGGCGATCGGCTGCGTGGCCGAGGTCGACGGCGACCCCGTCGGGATCCGCGTTCGCGGGATTTCGGGGACGGTGCGTGCCTGTGAGGAAAGATATATGGGTCGCGCGAGCGCTAATTCGACACAGCGAGACGTCGCGTTCGAAGGCGCCGAGCGGTCCGCGATCGTGCGTGGCGACGCGTACGACGTGCGGACCGAGTCGGGGTACGTCGGCGCGGCGGCGTTCGACACCGAGTGATATCATGCAGGGCCAATCCCAACAGCAGGCGTACGACCGAGGAATTACCATCTTCTCTCCCGACGGCAGACTCTACCAGGTCGAGTACGCCCGGGAGGCGGTGAAACGCGGGACCGCGAGCGTCGGCATCCGCGCCGAGGACGGCGTCGTCCTCGCGGCGGACAAGCGCGCGCGGTCCCCGCTGATGGAGCCGGAAAGCATCGAGAAACTGCACAAGGCCGACGACCACGTCGGCGTCGCGAGCGCGGGCCACGTGGCCGACGCCCGTCAGCTCATCGACTTCGCGCGCCGGCAGGCGCAGGTGAACCGCCTGCGCTACGGCGAGGCGATCGGCATCGAGACCCTGACGAAGAACATCACCGACCACATCCAGCAGTACACGCAGGTCGGTGGCGCGCGCCCCTTCGGCGTCGCGCTGATCGTCGGCGGGATCGAGAACGGCGAGCCGCGCCTGTTCGAGACCGATCCCTCCGGCACCCCCTACGAGTGGCAGGCGCTCTCGATCGGCTCCGACCGGAGCGACCTCCGCGACTACCTCGAAGCGGAGTACGAGGAGGGGCTCTCGATCGACGAGGCCATCGCGCTCGCGCTCGACACGCTCGCGCAGTCGAACGACGGCGAACTGTCGCCCGACGGCGTCGGCGTCGCCACGATCGCGGTCGACGACGAGCAGTACACGGAGCGGTCGCCCGACGAGATCGAGGCGATCCTCGCCGAGCGCGACCTGCTCGCGACGGACGAGGAGGCGGAAGACGACGAGTCCGGTGGCGCCGGGGGCGACGACGCAGACGACGAGGAGTAACGCGACGGCGGGCGGTCCGCGGTCGCGCGTTTCGTTTTTCGGAGCCGGTTTCCGCCGGCGGTCGGGAGAGTTATGCCGTCGGGGACCGACCCACGACGCGTGCAGAAGACGGTACTCATCACCGGCTGTTCCTCGGGCATCGGTCGCGCCGCGGCGCGCGCGTTCCTCGACGAGGGGTGGACCGTGTACGCGACCGCGCGGAACCCCGCGGACATCGAGACGCTCGGCGAGGCGGGCTGCGAGCTGGCGACGCTCGACGTCACGGACCAGAGCGACGTCGACCGCGTCGTCGACCGTATCTTGGACGAGGAGGGCGCGATCGACGCGCTGATCAACAACGCCGGCTACGGCCAGTTCGGCCCGGTCGAGGACGTGCCGACCGCGAAGGTCCACGAGCAGTTCGACGTGAACGTGTACGGCCCGCACCGGCTCATCAAGGCCGTCCTCCCCGGGATGCGCCGGGAGCGCGACGGCACGATCGTCAACGTCTCCTCGGTCGCCGGGCGGGTGTCGTTCCCCGGCGGCGGCGTGTACAGCGGCTCGAAGTTCGCGATCGAGGCGCTGTCGGACGCCCTCCGCAACGAGGTGTCGGAGTACGGGATCGACGTGGTCGTCGTCGAACCCGGCCCCGTGCGAACGAACTTCTCGAAGCGCGCGGAGCGAGAGGCGGGCGGGGCGACCGACGGCGGGAGCGAGGCTGACGCCGACGGCATCGCATCCGACGAGTCGGGGATCGACCGCTCCGGCGCCTACGAGGAGTTCTACGCGATCTTCGAGGACACCCAGCTGCTCGGGGGTGACGGCCCCGGTGCCGTCGAGCCCGGGGTCGTCGCCGCCGCGATCGTCAACGCCGCGAGCGCGACGCAGCCGCCCGCCCGCGTCCAGCCCGGCACCGCGGCTCGGGTCGGCGTGCTCGCGCGGTTCCTCCCCGACGCGCTCCTCGATCGGGGGTACGAGTTCGTCCGGACGTTCACGAGCTGACTCCTACGCGTCCCCGTCCGCCGCGACCGCGAACGGGCTCTCTTCCTCCCGCCACTCCCAGCCGGGGAGCCGCGTCTGAAACCCCGCCGCGAGCGCGGCGTCGAGGTCGTCGGCGCCCGCTGCGCCCGCCGCGTCGGCGGTCGCGTCCTCCGTGACCCGCACGTCGACGAGGTGGAACGTCGCCTGCGCGAGCAGCGAGAGCGGGCGCCCGCCGGCGACGGTCGCGGCCAGCTCGCGGCCGAGCACCTCGTCGACGACGAACCCCGGGTAATCCCCCGCCACGTCGAGGTCGCGAAGCACGGCGACGCAGCCGGCGACGTTCACCGCCACTTCGCCGTCCGCGAACACCGCGTCGACCTCGCGGCGGTACGCCTCGGGGGTGACGGAGTCCACGTCGGTCTCGAAGAGGCGGCCGAGCCGCTCGCGCGTGTCGTTGATGACCGGGACGACGACCGGGGATCGCTCGCGGACCCACGCGTGTTCGTCGCGGACCCTCTCGGGCGTGATGTGCATGTGTGGGGCTTCGGAGGCGGGGGGTTTGCCATTTGCGAAGGGTTTTATAACGACCGGGCTTATCATCAGGCAAGCGGGTTTTCGCTGGCTGTTCCCGCACGGTACCACCTACGGACAGTACTACTACCACTATGCCTACCCCGTCACGGTCGCCCGTCCGGCGCCGAGCCGCGTCCCGAAACGCGACACGACCCGACGGCGACGGCGATCGCGACGACCCGCGGTGAGATATGAGTCAAGTCGATAAGCAACTCGATACCCTGAAATCAGAGATCGAACAGGAGATTCCGAACGACATCACGGTCACCGACGTGAAATACGAGGGACCGGAACTGGTCGTGTACACGCGCGACCCGAAGCGGTTCGCCGGCGACGGCGATCTGATCCGCCGGCTCGCCTCCAAGCTCCGGAAGCGGATCACCGTCCGTCCGGACCCGAGCGCGCTCTCTCCCCCGGCACGCGCCGAGGAAGAGGTCCGCTCGGTGATCCCGGAGGAGGCCGGCGTGACCGACCTCGACTTCCACGAGGACACCGGCGAGGTCGTCATCGAGGCCGAAAAGCCCGGGATGGTGATCGGTCGCCGCGGCTCGACGCTCCGAGAGATCACGCAGGAGGTCGGCTGGACCCCCGAGGTCGTTCGCACGCCCCCGATCGAGTCCTCCACCGTCTCGAACGTGCGCGGCTTCCTGAAGAACGAACGCGAGGAGCGACGCGACATCCTCGAACGCGTGGGTCGGCAGATCCACCGCGAGGAGATGTCCGACGACGAGTGGGTCCGGATTACGACGCTCGGCTGCTGTCGCGAGGTCGGTCGCGCGGCCTTCATCCTCTCGACGCCCGAGACGCGCATCCTCATCGACTGCGGCGACAAGCCCGGCGCCGAGGGCGAGGTGCCGTACCTCCAGGTCCCCGAGGCGCTCGGGGCGGGCGCCGCGACCCTCGACGCGGTCATCCTCACGCACGCCCACCTCGACCACTCGGCGCTCATCCCGCTCCTGTATAAGTACGGCTACGACGGCCCGATCTACGCGACGGAGCCGACCCGCGACCTGATGGGGCTGCTCACCCTCGACTACCTCGACGTCGCCGCCAAGGACGGGCGAACGCCCCCGTACGAGTCGTCGCAGGTCCGCGAGGCGATCAAACACACGATCCCGCTGGAGTACGGCGACGTGACCGACATCGCGCCGGACGTGAAGCTCACGTTCCACAACGCCGGCCACATCCTCGGCAGCGCCGTCACCCACTTCCACATCGGCGACGGCCTCTACAACGTCGCCTTCTCCGGGGACATCCACTACGAGGACACCCGCCTGTTCAACGGCGCCGTCAACGACTTCCCGCGCGTCGAGACGCTCGTCTTGGAGTCCACCTACGGCGGCCGCGACGACTACCAGACCGATCAGGCCGACTCCGAGGAGGCGCTCAAGGAGGTCATCAACGAGACGTACGAGGAGGGCGGGAAGGTCGTCATCCCCGCGTTCGCGGTGGGGCGATCTCAGGAGATCATGCTCGTCTTAGAGGAGGCGATGCGCAACGGCGATATCCCGGAGATGCCCGTCCACCTCGACGGGATGATCTGGGAGGCGACCGCGATCCACACCACGTACCCCGAGTACCTCCGCGACGACCTCCGCGACCGGATCTTCCACGACGACGAGAACCCGTTCCTCGCCGACCAGTTCAACCACATCGACGGCGGCGAGGACGAACGACAGGAGGTCGCCGACGGCGACGAGTGTATCGTCATCTCCACGTCGGGGATGATCGAGGGCGGGCCGATCATGTCGTGGCTGCGCCACATCGGCTCCGACCCGAACTCGAACCTCGTCTTCGTCGGGTACCAGGCGCAGGGGACGCTCGGTCGCCGGATCCAGAACGGCTGGGACGAGATCCCGGTCGACGGCTGGGGCGGCGGCGGTCGCGGCGACACGCTCACCCTGGAGATGGGGACCGAGGTCGTCGACGGCTTCTCCGGACACGCCGACCGGCAGGGGTTGGAGAACTTCGTGAAGACGATGAACCCCCGCCCCGAGAAGGTGCTGTGCGTCCACGGCGACGAGCGGTCCGTCCAGGACCTCTCGTCCGCGCTGTACCACGACTACAACATGCGGACGTTCGCCCCGAAGAACCTGGAGACGTTCCGGTTCAAGTAGGCCGTACCGGGCGGTTCGCATCGGTCGGCCTTTCCGAGATGCCCAGCGACTGACTCCGTCACGTCTGGCGGCACCGTCACGCCCTCGACGACCGCGCACGCCGGACGACTGATGTCCGGCGGGCCGGGTCTGCGGCGGCGGTCGGTCTCGCTTCCGACTCTGCGTGATATTTTAAGAACCCCGGTCGAGTACGTCACGTATGCGAATCGCGCTCATCGCCCACGACGAGCTGAAAGACGAGATGGTCGAGTTCGTCACCGCACACACCGACGCGCTCGGCGAGTGCGAGCTCGTCACCACCGGTACGACGGGCAAACGCATCGCCGACGAAACGGGACTGACGGTGAACCGACAGGCTTCGGGACCGTACGGCGGCGACCTCCAGATCGGGGGGATGATCGCCGACGACCTGATCGACGGCGTCGTCTTCCTCCGCGACCCGCTCACGGCGCAGGCCCACGAACCCGACATCTCCGCGCTCCTGCGGGTCTGCGACGTGAAGGACGTGCCGCTCGCGACGAACGTCGCCTCCGCGGAACTGCTCGTCGACGGGCTCCTCGAAGCGGCGTGAGCGCGAGACCGACGCGACCCGGATCGCGGGTGCGCCCTCTCCGTCGAGTATCAGACCGGATAACCGGGAGCGCGCCGTTTTTATCCGGTCGGTCGTAGCCCCCGTCGATGACGCGCCGCGCTCCGTCCGGACTCACCGCCCGCGCCGCGATCTCGGTCGCGCTGCTCCTCGTCGTGGCGACCGTCGCGAGCGCGGGGGCCGTCGGCGCTGCGGCCGCAACGACCGGTGGCGACGCGCCGCCGAGCGGCTCGGCTGGTGGGGACGCCGACCGCATCGCACCGCCGACGCAGTGTTTCGCCGGCGAGGGGTACCCGATCTCCATCGGCGACGAGGGGGCGACGATCGAGGCGCTCGTCCACCTCTCCGTGGTGACCGATCCGGCCGCCGGCAACGAGTTCGGGATGGAGGCGTCGGGGGCCATCGGCGGCGACCCGATCGTGACGCTCGGCGCCGGCGTCAGGCTGACCGCGCGCGAGGCGATCGCGAACGGCGTGGATCCGTTCGCGGCGTTCGACGTGTTGTACGCCTACGAGCTGCGGCTCCCGATGTTCGACGGGTCGGTCGGTGAGCCGGCGTACCGCGACGACGGGTCGCCGATCGAATCGAGCGCGGGCGCGGTGCCCTGTTAGTCCGTCTCGCATCGGCCGTCGGGCGGCTCGACCCCGCGCACGATCCCCAGCAGCTCCCGGCGCGCGTCCGCCGGGCCCTCCCCGGCGGGGTACGACGCCTCACCGAGCGGATACGCGCCCCCGCCGAGCAGATACTCGCCGGCCGTCCAGACCGCGAGCAGCGCCTCGATCGGGACGCGCTGGCCGTCTCCGTCGGCGACGCGCGCGACGCCGCGAAACGTGGAGAGGGTCGCCCGCGACGCGGTCGGATCGTCGATAGCGATCGCTCGGTCGCCGCGGTGTTCGACTCGCTCGATGTCGCGCTCGGCGAGGCGCTCGCGGAATCCAGAGCGCGCCTGCCGCTCGACGAGCGCGGTGAGAGCCGAGTTCGGCGCGCTCGGCGGCCGGATCTCCAGCCGACTCGCGAAGCAGAAGGGGCGCAGCGGCTCGCTCGCGTCGCGCTCGTACCGCACCGTGCTCGCGTCGACGGAGACGGGACCGGCGGCGAATGCCCGCTCCGTCGCCTCGTCGACGCGCCGCCAGCCGTCGAGGCGCTCGCGGGGAACGACGGGCGGGTCCATGGGCGGCGTTCTCCGCCGAGGTAGTTAAAAGGAAATGCCGCTCAGTGGTCGTCTTCGCGCCACTTGTGCTCGCACTCGGTACAGACGAAGAACCGCGTCTCGGACTCGTCGGCCGAGCGGATCTGCTGCATGTACCAGTACGCGCGGTCGTTTCCGCACTCCGGGCAGTGAGCCGTCGTCTGCGGGAGCCCCTTATCCTCGGCGTCGCTCACGTCGACGATCTCGGACTCGACCTGCGACTCGGTGGTCCACTGATCGTCATCCTCCTCGCGTCCGATCTCGTAGCCGCAGGAGTCGCACACCCAGTGGTCCTCGCCCTCGCCCGACTTCATCATCGATCCGCACTCGTCGCAGAACTTCATGGCGGAACCAACCGCGGATCGTATATAAACGCCGGGATCGCGAGCGAACGGCGAGGGTCGGCCCGCGTCGGTCGGCCTCACTCCGCGCTGTCGACGTGCTCGGCCAACGCAAACCGGACGCGCTCCTCGTCGCTCCCCTTCGTCTCCCGCCCGGTGACGACGATCTCGCCGATCTCTCGCGTGTTGCCGACGTGGGTTCCCGCGCAGGCGGTGCGGTCGTACGGCGCCGCGCCGTCGCCGTCGGCCGCTTCCGCCGGCGCCCCGACCTCGACGATCCGGAGCTCCGCGATCGAGTCCGGGAGCAGGTCGATCCGCGTGCGGTCGGTGTCGAGCGTCGCCTCGGCCGCCTCGCGGTCCATCGTGTAGCTGGTCACGGGGCGTTCGTCGGCCACCAACTCGTTGAGCCGGGCTTCGATCCGGGCGAGGTCGCCGTCGTCGAAGCGCTCGTAAGCCGCGTCGAGGTGCGCGTGGTCGTCGTAGAGCTGATTCCCCGTCGTCTGCGCGACGAACTCGTTCAGCAGCAGCGCCGAGAGCAGGTGTTGTGCGGTGTGATACCGAGAGTGAACCCGCCGCCGCGCCGCGTCGATCTCTCCCACGACCGGCGTTCCGGGATCGGGGAGGTCGACGGCGTCGCCCGCGCCCGCCGCCGGTTCGAGGGTGTGGTAGATCGTGTCTCGCTTCTGTACGTCGACGACGCGCCAGCGGCGGTCGGCGGGGTCGCCGTCCGCGTCACCGTCCCCGCCCGCGTCACCGTCCGCAACCCGGAGCGTCCCCGTGTCGTGCGGCTGGCCGCCGCCGGTCGGGTAGAACTGCGTCCGGTCGAGGACGACCCGGGTCGGGTCCGAGAGAACGCGCTCGACGGTGGCTCGAAACGTCGTGACCGTGTCGTCCGCGAGATACAGCTCCTCGGTCATACCCGAACCGTGCGGTGCCGCGGGCTTCAGTGGTGCGTTCGGGGACGAACCGGTCTCAACTTCGATACTCGGACGTCGACGTTTATTACGTGTCCAGACGTATCTCACCCCATGAACAGCCCCGAGCGCGCGCAGAGCGAGGTGATCGGGGCCGTCCTGCTGCTGGGGCTCACGATCACGGCGGTCGGTATTACGGCCGGGATCGGGGCGAACGCGCTCGCGGACGCGCAGGCGTCCGCCGACATCGAACGGATCGAGGGGTCGATGACGCAGGTGGACTCGAAGGCCAGCCTCGTCGCTCACGGCGGGTCGACGAGCCAGCGCGTCCGGCTCGATCCCGGCCGGAGCGCCGACGTGCGCGCCGACGGCGACGCGGGCGTGATGCGGATCGAGGTAGAGGCGGAAACCGAGACCGGGGGAACGGAAACGGTGACGAAGAACGTCACGCTCGGGGTCGTCGTCTACGAGCGCGGCGACGATCGCGTGGCGTATCAGGGCGGCGGCGTCTGGCGCTCGAACGGCGAGGGGTCGTGGATGATCTCCCCGCCGGAGTTCCACTACCGGGGCGACACGCTCACGCTCCCGCTCGTGACGGTCGACGGGGACGGGCTCCTTGACGACTCCGCGGTCGTGACCGGGGGACATCCGGTGGGGTTGTTCCCGTCGGAGAACGTCTCGAACCCGCTGCTCGGCGGGAACGTCACGATCACCGTCGAGAGCGAGTACGCGGAGGGGTGGGGACGGTTCTTCGAGACCCGGACCCGGGCGAACGTCACCCAGCTGTCGCCGACCGAGGTCCAGGTCGCGCTCCGGACGCGGACCGTTCACCCCGCGGTCAGCGCGAGCGCCTCCGCGATCGGTGCGCCGCGGCTCGAATTCGGCGGGATAAACACTCTGTACGCCGACAGTTACGACTCAGCCGACGGGCCGTACCCCGGGAAGGGGAGCGCGAGCGATAACGCGGTGATCCAGGCGGCCAGCGATTTCCACCTCACCGCAGGTGGGGGCGGGAACACCGAATCCATCGAGATCCGCGGGGACCTCGTCGCCGAGTCGTACAAGATACCGAACGGGCAGTCGGACAAGCTGACCGTGACGGGCGAACGGCGGGTCGGTAGCGACCTCGGCGGTGTCACTCCCGTCTCCGGGGCGATAACGGCGCGTATGAACGAGGCGCGAGACGCGACCGGCTCGGGCGAGAGCGGGTTCGATCTCGACAACGGTTCCACGGTTGTGATCGACACGAGCACCACGTTCACCGGTGACGTCACGGTCTCGGACGGCACGCTCCAGATCGAGGACGGCGCGACGGTCCTCGTCGAGGGCGACCTCACCGTTCAGGGTTCGGGGGCGATCCGGTCGACCGACGGAGCGGCAGCGGGGAACCCGAACGAACTGCTCGTTGACGGCACGATCTCCGTGGACGACGCGCCGATCACGACGGACACACGGTTTGAACTGTACAACACCGACACGATCAACGTCACCGGCCAAGCGCGTCTCGCGGCGGACGGCGGCGTCGCGCGCAACCTCTGGGTGTACTCGAGCGCGGACGACATCGCGATCGACGGCGAGGGGGACCACGGGGTCGCGTTCACCGGCGTCCTGTACGCTCCGGAGAGTAGCGTGACGCTCACTGATGCCATGACGTTCAACGGCTCGTTCACCTCGGGGAGTTTCGGGTTCAACGACGCCGACCTCGACCTCCACTACGACGAGTCGCTCCGGAACCTCCAGCCGTTCGAGGGCGAAGCGGTGCCCGTGGTGAGTCACCTCCACGTCTCTAAACACCAAGTAAAGGTCGAGAGCGAGTAGGTCGGACGCTGACCCGTCGACTCCGACACGGCCTGTCACCGACGCAGCGAGACGACCCGAACGGTCTCTCGGACGTACACGGTCTCGGAGTGTCGCAGCTTCGCCACGGCGACCCCGTCCGTGCCACCGGGCGTCGCGTTATCGAAGCCGTCCGCCTCGTCGAAGTACCGGCTCCACGCGTCCGGCTGCTCGGTCTCGACCCAGAGGTAGAGGGGATCGCCGCCGCCGAAACGTTCCGTCTCCGAGTCGGCGGTCGCGTCCTCGACCACCGTGATCTGCACGGTGTCCTCGCCGGCGACGCGCTCCCTGCCGGGGCCGCGGACGAGGCCGACGATGGGAATCGTCGTCCGGTTGTCGGCGGCGACGAAGCGGGGGTCGGACAGCATCACGGAGCCGTCGCCGTCGCCGCGAACCAGCGCGCCGGCGTCGTAGGCGATCGTCGTCCCGCTGTCCCGGTACGTGAGGGGCCTCGACGTCCACTCGGCGATGGTCCCGTTGGCGACGTCGTCGGAGTCGTTGGTGTCCGCGAGCACGAAGCGCGTCTCCCCCGAGACCGAGAGCGTGCCGCCGGCCAACCGGAGCTCCGTCGCTCGGTTGGGGTCGCCGTACCGCTGGATGTCCCGGAGGTTGTCGTCGAACACCTCGAACGCGCGTTCGACGTTGTCGATACGCTCGGCCTCGCGTCGGTCCTCGACGCCGGTGATCCCGACCGCGAACACCGTGCCGATCGTGATCGTGATGAGCGAGAACACGAGGATGTATCCGACCACGTCGCTCACGCCGCGCTCGTCTCCCGCGAGGGAGCGCCCGGCGGACGAGCCGCCGACCGAGACGGTTCGATCCCGGCGCCCGCTCATCGCTCACTCACCTCCAGTTCGGGACCGCCGGCGTCGTCGCTGACGTACCGGATCCGGACGGGGCCGCCCCGCACGCTCGTCTCCGCGACGGGTAGCGTCGCCGCGTGGGGGATCTCGACCGTTATCTCCGGATCGTCGGTCCGCAGCGTCACGGCGTCGTCGTCGACCGCGATCCGGTACGAGCGCCCCGCCAGCCGCGTCGGGAGGTCGACGCCCACCGAGACGTTCGTGGAGTCGGCGGCACCGGGCGGGCGGTCGACGACCGCCGCGCGCGCGAGGCGGTCCGCGCTCTCGAGGTTCGCGACCGTCGTCTGGCCGGTCACTTCGAGGTCCCCCCGCACGACCCGGTCGGTCTGCGAGTCGACGACCCCGCCGATCCCGATGACGACGCCCGAGAGCAGCACCGCGCCGATCGCCAGCGTCAGCACGTAGCCGACCACGACGCTCACCGCGCGCTCGTCGCGGTCGAAGCGGGGTCGCCCGCCGTGCCATCGGTCACGCATCGGGCTCACCCGGAGCGACCCGAATCCTGGTCTTGAACCGGAGATCGGCGGTTCGGTACCGGAAATCGATCGTCGCGTCGTACACGGCGTCTCGCACCGTCAGCGCGGTGGCGCTGGTGGGCTCCGTTCCCGTATCCACGGTCGCGGTCGCCTCCACGCCGGCGCCGCCGGCGTTCTCGAACTCGACGTCGTACCCGTCGCTCAGCCCCGCCGGCCAGACGCCGGGGCACGGGTCACCGTCGAAGCGGTCGCCGGTGACAGCGAGCGTGACGGCGTCGCCGGTCGCCGGCGATCGACACCGTTCGGTCGGCGTCGAACCGTTTTTCCCCCCGGCGACCACGACATCGTCCCCCTCTGCGTACAGGTACCGCTCGTGAGTGGTCCCGGTCGCGGAGTCGTTGAAGACGACGGCGACCGCCTCGCTGCTCGCGTTCCCCGTGTCCGTCGGCGGCAGCGCGCTCTCGTTGGTGATCGAGAACGACCGGGCCCCGTTGACGTCGGGGATGGTCGTCGAGTCGTCGACGGGACCGGAGAGGTACCATCCCGGCGTGGTGGCGACGGGCTCGACGACGGCGATACCGCCCCGTCTCGCGTACCGCCCCGACAGATTCTGGTTGAGTTCCTCGATCCCGGTCTCGATCTCCGAACCGGTCGTGGCCCCGTTCCGGTTTGCGGTGTCGATGCGCGCGCCCGTCTCCTCGACGACGGCGGCACGGACTTCCAGCGCCTCCCCGTCGGCGGCCTCGATGCCGCGGGTCGCGACGTTCTCCGAGTAGATGCTCGCGTTCAGCAGGACCACGAGCGCGACGAGCGAGACGGCCACGACGAGTCCGGAGACCAACAACAGCTGTCCGCGGTCGGCGTCGCGGAGGCGTTCGCGGGCCCCGTCGCTCTCGGATGTCGGAATCATAGTTGCCAGACGGCCATCCGCACCTCCACGCGGTAGATCGGCCGGGAGTCGGGGTCCTCTAAGTAGAACTTCTGGCTCGCGTTCGCAGCGACCTGGCGGAGCGTCGTCTCCTCGTAGGCGGGCATGGTGAGGTTCGCGTCGTCGGTGAGGACGACCGTCCGCGTCGCCGTCACGGCGTTGTCGCTCGGCGAGCCCATATACACCAGCCGGGTCGACTCCTTGTACCACCGGCCGTGCCGGAGCTCGACGTTGAACGCGATCCGTCTCTCGCCGAACGTCCGGTTCAACGCCTCGCCGAACGCGTTCGGCGGTCCGCCCGCGGTGAAGGGTCCGGAACTCCCGTCCGCCCTGAACGACTCGCTTTCGGGGTCCCACCTGAGCAGCGCGGCCTCGAGGTCGCCGTTGGCGGCGCTCGTCTCCAACAGATCGGTCGCGACCGCGCGCTGCTGGTTCTCCAAGTGCTGGTTCGACGTACTTGCCGAGAGGGGCGTGACGGCGGTCGCCTGCAGCGCGAACGTCAGCCCGGCGACGATCAGTATCGCGGCGGCGAACGCCTCCAGCGTGTGCGCCTGCCCGCGGTCGTCTCTCGGGGGCATCGTCACCACACCCGCACGGTGAGCCGGTACTGGTCACCGTCGATCGAGACGACCCGCTGCGAGACACTGACGTCCCGCCGGGCGAGGCCGCTCGGGTCGTCGGTGGTTCGGTTCAGCGTCACGTCCCGGCTCGCGTGTCGGGTCTCGACTGCGACCGTCGAGGAGGCGTTGCCGGTCGGCGCCGACTCGTTCAGCGCGTGGATCACGACCAACACCTCCTCGTCGAGCCCGAACTGCGTCGCGGCGTCGTCGTCGACCCCGTCCGGGCAGCCGGAGACGTTGCCGAGAGTGGCGTTGCCCTCGAAGAAGGCGGCGGTGCACGCGGGGGACAGCACGCCCGGCTCCGTCGGCGACGCGGCCAGCAGGTCGCCCGCGAGACCGGCCGCGACGCGGTCGCTCACCACCGGCGACGCGGTCGCCGCGCCCGAGAAGGGGTCGAAGACGGTCGGGACGAAGGCGACCACGAACGCGAGCGTCAACAGGAACACGCTCGCACCGACCGCGAAATCGATCGGCGTCTGCGCGCGGCGCCCCTCATCCCACATAGATCCACACCCCCAGCGCGAGCGTCATCAGGACCACGGCAAATTTGACGCCGGAGACGATGTCTGCGTTCCGGATGTATCCGCTGATGAATCCGGAGAGGATCGCCTGCAGCGTCACGGCGTGGAAGAACAGCAGCGAGAGCACCTCCGGGTCGACGCCGCCGCCACCTCCGAAGCCCGCGCCGCCCGTACTCCCGCCGTCCGCCTGCGAGGAGAGCCCGCCCATCACGTCGATGAACTGGGTCTGGAGGATGGCCATCACGCCCAGCAGCGTGACGTACGTCATCACGATGATCGCCACCTGCATCCGGGTCCGGGAGATCCGTTCGCGCTCGATGTCGTCCTGGTTCTCCGAGGCCTGCGCCGCCGTGGTCAACACGTCCGTGATCTGTGAGGACGCCTCCTGCGCCTCCGAGATGAGTTTCACCGTCCGGGCGAGCCGGGGGACCGCGTAGGAGTTGTTGAACTCCACTAGGGCGTCCCGAAGGCTCATCCCGTAGTTCACCTTCGCGTGGACCACCTCGAACTCCTCGGCGAGCTTTCCGGTCGACGTTTCCGACACGGTCTGGACCGATTCGAGCAGCGTCTGCCCGGTGTCGTTCGCGGAGGAGAGCTTTCGGAGGCTCTCAGAGAGCTTCCCCGTGATCGCCCGCTTGGACCGCTGGCTCCACTCGTGGAACACCGCGAGCGGTCCCATCACGAGGTACGCGGGGAGGTACACCCAGATGAACGTCGACCACACCGGACGGGCGACCCAGCCGTCGACGGTCGTCGGCGCGTTCCCCGAGGCGACCGCGACGCCGACGACGACGAGCGCGGCCGGCACGGTCAGCGCGAGCGTGTAGAGGGGGTTGTCCCGGAGGAACACGTGCGGCGCGGACATGATCTGTTTGGTCTTGTACGTCCCCTCGCGGTCGCGGATTCGATCGAAGACGCCGAACCGACCGACGAACCCCTCGATCAGTCCGAAGTGGAGCAGCCCCTCTTGACTGGTCTGTTGGAGTCGCTCGCTGCCGCCGTCGGGGCGGAGATAGCCGTCGCCCGGCTCGTCCTGCTTCACCGTGGAGACGAGCACCAGGAACCCCGCGCCCGTCAGCGGGATGAGGAGGTACACCGTCGCGTACAGCAGGCGTTCGTCCGACTCGCCCATCATCCCCATGATGACGAGGATGATGATGAGGAGGAGGGGGAACAGCGACAGCGTCATATACATCTCGCCGAACAGCTCCAGCGTCTCCAGCGTCATCTCGCGCTCCTGTTTCGACGTGCGGAGGTGTTTCTCCTTTTTGTCCTTCAGGAAGCTCTCCATGTCGCCGCCGGAGTTGACGATGGAGAGCATGTCGGCGAGGAACTGCGAGAGCTCGTCGGAGGGGGTCTCCATCGACTGCTGGCGGATCGCGTTCCGGTAGTCGGTGCCGAAGTACTCCGTCTCGTTGACGATGCTCTGGAACTCGCGTGACACCTCGCCGTAGGTGTCCTCCGCCGTCGCCATCGCGCGGAGGATCTCCAGCTGATTGAGCCCCCCGACCGACAGCGCGTACATGAACGACACCGAGTCCGCGAGCAGGAGGTTGATCTCGCGCTCCCGCGCCGACGCCCGCGAGTAGGGGATCGCGATCACGCCGCCGAACCCGATCGCGAACCCGATCGCCCCGAACACGAGTCCGCTGACGAGGACCGCGGCGGGGACGACGAGCGAACGCAGGAACGACTGGACCGCCGGCGTGGGCGCGGGCACGCCGAGCGAGAGCGCCTCGGGGTCGATCAGCCCGAGCGAGAACACCCCGTAGCCGGTCAGCGTCCCGAGCGCCCAGAGGGCTCCGCCGACGATCAGACCGACGCCGAGCGCGCGCGAGACGTACATCTCCACCTGATCCGGCATCCGCGCCTCCGCGAGCTTCCGCTCCACGTCGCCGACGAAGTCGCCGTCCTCGTCGAATATCAGCTCGAAGACGGGATAGAACAGTCCCGCGAGGAGGTTGCCGTCGACGGAGCCGTCGCCGACCCCCGTGTCGAGACTCACGCGACCCACCTCGCTCGGACCACGGGACTACCGCTCCTCCGGGGATTCGACGGACCCGAAGCCCCAGTCGTCGATGCTTTCGTCGCGGCCCTCCCCCTCCTCGTCCTGCCTCTCCTCGCCGTCACCTTCGGCGTCCTCACTCTCACCAGCGCTCTCGGCGTCGTCATCCTCACCGCCGCGTGCTGCGCTTCCACCTTCCTCGGAATCGATGCCGTCGACAGCCGTCTTGTCGCCGGCGTCGATGCCGTTTAAAACAGGCTCCGGAGCCGGCTCCGACTCCCGCTCCGGAGCCGAATCGAGCACGTCGATCCCGCCGTCGAACGGCTCGTCGAAGTCGATCGCTCCGTCCGTGTCGGTCGTGTCGTCCGCGTCGTCCGGACTGTCCCTTTCGTCCGCGTCGTCCGCGTCGTCCGCGCTGTCGTCCGCGTCGTCCGGACTGTCCCTTTCGTCCGCGTCGGCGTCCGCCGCCGCGGCCTCGTCCGCCGCCTGCGCGAGCGCCTCGCGCTCGGAGCCGGGCTCCGCCTCGACGTCGGGTGCCGGCGCGACATCGAGGAGGGCGTCGGCCACGGAGTCGGGCATCCGACCGCGGTACTCCGCGAACAGGTCCTCGGCCGACTCCAGGATCCCCTCGACCTCCTCCCGGCCCGCCTCGTCCGGCTCCGGTCGCGGCACCATCTCCTCTTTGTCGCGGTCGACGTTGATCAGCACCGACTCCATCTCGCGGAGGTCCTCGAGCGACCGCTCCAGCTCCTCGTTCGCCATCAGCGCGAGCACCGTCTCCGGGTCGTTGATGAACGCCTGGAACGTCGCCGCGACCTGCGCGTAGCTGTTGAGCCCGCGGTCGATGAGGTACGCTAACACGACGCGGCGCTTCCGGAGCTCCTCGTCCAGCGTCTCGCGGCTCCAGCCGCGGTCGAACATGATGTCTTCGAGGGTGTTCGAGTCGCCCATCTGGAGGAACTCGTCGGTTTCCGCCTGCCACTGGAACACGTCTTGGACGTTGATCTCGTCGTTCTCGGCGTCGTAGTGGTTGATCTCGGTCAGCGACTTGTTCCGGCGCACCTTCTTCCCCTGCACCCGCGTGGAGGTCTGGACCGAGACCAGATCGAGCGCGGTGAACATCGTCTTCGAGACGTTGATCGGGTCGGTGGTGAACCGCTTGAGCACCTCGCCGACCGTGTCGGCGTGGAACGTCGTGTAGGTGGTGTGGCCGGTCGACATCACCTGGAAGGCCGTGCGCCCCTCTTCGCCCCGGATCTCGCCCATCACGATGTAGTCGGGGCGCTGGCGGAGCGCGGCCTCCAGCAGGTCGAACTCGTCGATGTCGCCCTTGTCGTCGTCGGAGAAGGAGGGGCGCGTGACGGAGGCGATCCAGTTTCGCTGGGGAAGCTCCACCTCGCGGGTGTCCTCGATGGAGACGATCTTCGAGTTCGAGGGGATAAAGAGGGAGACGGCGTTCAGGCTCGTCGTCTTCCCGGAGGCGGTGCCGCCCGCGAAGATCAGGCTCTTGTGGTTCTCGATCGAGAGCCAGAGGAAGGCCATCTCGTCGAGCGAGAACGTCTTCCAGTTGATCAGGTCGATCGGGGTGAACGGCACGTCGTTGAACTGCCGGATCGTGTAGTTGGTGCCGTGGTCCGACACCTCGCGTCCGAGCGTGAGCTGGGCGCGGGAGCCGTCCGGGAGCGTGGCGTCCACCTGCGGGCGGCGCTTCGAGATCCCCTTCCCGGAGCGCTGCGCGAGCTTCACGACGAAGTCGTCGAGCTCGTCGGTCCCGTGGTAGACGTTGGTGATGATCTGTTCGTAGTCGGAGTGGTAGACGAACACCGGGGAGTTGTACCCGTCACAGGAGATATCCTCGACGTTGATGTCGTACTTGATCGGGTCGATGCGCTCGTACCCGATGAAGTCCCGCTTGAGGTAGTACAGCAGCTTCTCGACCTGATGTTCCGAGAGCGTCTTCGGGTCCTCCGCGAGCACCGCCGGCTCGGGTCGAGCGAGCACCTTCTCGGGGGTCGGGCTCGACTCCGTCGGCGGTTCGTACCCGAGTGACTCGGAGATCCGCCCGGCGATCCCCTCCGTGAGGTCGAAGCCGAAGCGGTCCACGAGGTCGTCCACGAGGTCGTCGACGGGGCCTCTGGTGTCGTCCGCGCGCTCGTAGAGGTCGTACCGGTCGAGCAGCGTCAGCGTCTCGTCGACGATCACGCCCTCGCGGAACGCCTCGTCGCCGCCCGCGATCGACTCGTCGGCGTACTTGATCGACGTCCGGAGCTTCCCGGTGAGGAACTCGATCAGGTCGGTCTCGATCTCGGTCCGGTACGGCTGGACTGCGTAGTACTTCACCTCGTTCTCCTTCGTCGACCGGAACACGATCACGAAGGCGTACGGCTTGTTCACCCAGTACCGCTCGATCTCGCGGAAGTGACGCTTCTTCGGCATCGGCACCGCCTTCTCCAAGTCGTACCGGTTCGCGAGCGTGGTGTGGCCCTCGTCCGTCGAGAAGAACGCGTCCTCGTCGACCTCTGGGTTCACGTTGACGGTGCGCTCGTCGACCAGCTCCGCGAGGTCGGCGGCGGCGGCGCCACCCGCTCCCAGTAGTTCCTCCGTCCGGTCGGGATCGAACCCCAGCGCCTCGACTTTGTCGTCGTGCGTGAACGCCAGCGGCTCCGCTTCGCCCTCCTCGTTCTCCTCGGCCGGCGGGTTCCCGTCCTCGCCGAGGAAGTACTCGTCGCGGTAGTCGTCCCACGTGTAGTACCCCTTGAGCACCGGCACCTCGTAGAGGTTGTACCGGGCCGAACAGAGGTCCCAGAGCACGTCTCCCACGGCCGCGGCGCCCCCGAACCGGAACGCCGTCTCCGACGGGTCGAACCCGAGGAAGTCGCTCGGGTCCACGCCGACCCGATCCCACTCCTCGCTCGTCGGTGCGCGTCGCGGAACCGACTCCACCTCAGTGGCCGCGGCGACGACGACCCCCGAGACCCCCGCGCCGTCGACCGCGATGCCGGGCCGTTCCGTGGTCTCGTCCGCGGTCCCGCCGCCCTCGATTTCGCCTGCCTCTCCGCCGCCCTCGATTTCGCCTGCCTCTCCGCCGCCCTCGATTTCGCCTGCCTCTCCGCCGCCTTCTTCTCCGTCGCCTCCTTCACCGACGCCGCCGCTGTCGCCCTCGTCCACGTCGTCGCCCTCTTGTGCCTCCTTCTCGTCGCCTGCTTGTTCTTCCCCCTCGCCGCCCGCTTGTACCTCCCCTTCGGTGTCTTCCGCCTCGTCAACCGGCTCCGCTTCGGGTTCGGAAGTCGCCGCCGCGGTCGAGGTCCCGGCGGGGACGACGGCCGCGCCGCTGAGAACGACGTGGTCCGGACCGATCACGAGCGTCCCCGCCTCGGGCGTACCGTGTCCCGGAACGGCGGTGTCGCCGTCGGCCGTGTACGGCTCGTCGACGCCGGCGGCGCGGACCACCCGGTCGACGCCCTCCTCGACGTGGGCGGCGACGGAGGTCGCGGGCACGACCGGTGCCTCGCCGATGTCGGCGTACAGCTCGGTCGCGGCGTCCTCGCGCCCGCGGTCGCGGAGGAACGAGCGCCACGAGAATCGCCCCACCGACACCGGAGTATCCGCCGTCAGCCGGTCAGACGCCGGAGATTCCGCCGTCTCGTCGGGCGAGAAGGGCGAATGCTCGGCGTCCTCGGCAGTCATACGTGCGTGCACGATTCGCCCGTTGAAAAAGGTGTCTCGCAAAACACCGCGACTGATAATCCATGAATCGCGGTCTGTGGCGCGCATCTAGAGGGGGGTCCGGCGATCGACGACTTGTCAACCATTTATATAGTCCGGGGCGAGATCGAAGCGGGGGCCGCGGACCGATGATGGACCCCTCAGTGGCCCCCGGAGACGAGGTGGAGCCCGACGATGCCGACGACGATCACGGAGATACAGAGGAGGCGTGCGCCGGTCGCCGGCTCGTCGAACAGGACGACGCCGAGCGACGCGGTACCGACGGCACCGATCCCCGTCCACACGGCGTAGGCGGTCCCGATCGGGAGGTCCTGTACCGCCCTCCCGAGCAACACCATGCTGACGACGAGCGCGGCGATCGTGCCCGCCGTCGGCAGCGGCTCGGTGAAGCCGTCGGAGTACTCCAGTCCGATGGCCCACGCGATCTCGAACAGGCCGGCGACGAACAGGATGAGCCACGACATCACGCCGAGTTCGTCCACTGCGTCGAGAAGGCTTTCGATGCGGGCTGCGGACACGACGGCACACTCATGGGTCTCGCGGTCGTAGCCGGCGACAGTGAGTCTGGGTTTCGCTTCGGTGTTGTTCGGCGACCCGTTCGCCGTGATGAACACGATCGGGTTGGTCGCGTTCGCGCTCGTCGGGTCGTCGAAGGCGATCCGCGAGGAGTTCGACCTGCTCGGGATCGTCATCGTCGGGCTGGCGATGGCGTTCGTCGGCGGCGCGACCCGCGACCTCCTCGTGGCCCGCGTTCCGCTCGCGCTTCAGTCCCCCATCGAGATCGGGTTGGGGCTACTCGGCGTCGCCCTGGCGGTCGGGCTGAACGCCGTGCTCTCCGCACCGGAGACGCATCCGGTTACCGTCGTCTCGGACGCCATCGGACTGGCCGCGTTCGCGACGGCCGGCGCGATCGTCGCGACCGGGGTCGGCGTGTCGGCGTTCGGCGTCGTGGCGATCGCGACGATCAACGCGGTCGGCGGCGGGGCGTTCGCCGACATCCTCCTCGATCGAGCCCCGTTCATCCTCTTCGAGGACTTCTACGCGAGCTGTGCGGTCCTCGGCGGGAGCGCGTACTGGGTCGCGGGAGCGGCGGGCGCGACCGCCGGGACCGCCGCCGCGGCGTGTGCGGCCGTGACGGTCGGGACCCGACTGGCCGCGGTCACGTACGGCTGGACCCTCCCGACGGCACAGAGCTTGGACCTGCGGCGGGAGTGACGCGATCGGACCGAGAGGGCGGCCTTTAGGTCGTCGCGGGCGAACCGAGTGGTGTGACACGCTCCGACGCCTCCGGCGGACTCCGGTCGCTCGGCCGCCTCCGACACGCGTCCGTTCGGCGGCGCGTCCGCGAGGCGATCGCCGAGGAGCTGCTCGGCACGACGCGGAGCCTCGCGGTCGTGCTCGCGTTCACCGCCTTCATGCTCGCGGTCGGGATCGCGTACTACGCGCCGACCGCCGGTAGCGTCCCGGTCCCGCTGTGGCCGCTGTACGCGGACTCGGCGGTCGCGGTCGCGCTCGGCGGGGCCGCGCTTCTAACTCTCGCTCCGACGGTTCGCCGCGGGGAGGGCGTGACCGACGCTCCGACCTCGCGCGGGCTCGCGCACCTCCAGACCCTCGGGTTCGTGTGGTTGGTCCAGTTCGGGCTCTGGCCGCTCGTCTCCCTGAATCTCGCGTTCGGCGAGTACGTCGCGGCTCCCGACGCGTGGATCTACTACTGGGGCGTGCTCGGTACCCACCTCTGTTTCGTGGGGCTCGCCCTGCTGTTCCCGGCGTTCGGCCGGACCACCCGCGGCGCGCTGGCTCTCGCGCTCGCGCTCGTCGTCGCCAACGTCGGACTCGACTACGGCGCCGGCTACCACCCCCCGCTCCTCTACGATCCGGGTCCCCTGCTCGCGGGGGCGACGCTCGCGATCGGCGTCGGGTCGGTGTGGCTCGCGAGCCGATCGTTCCGGCGGCTCGACGACGACCCGTGAGAACAGTTTACCGACGGACACGGCGGGATCCACGCGAGCGAACGTAGTGAGCGTGGAGTCAGTCGCGATCGTGACTGAGCGTCAGCGAAGGAGCGGGCGCGACGGGATTCGAACCTCAGTCACTTCGCTCGCTCCGCTCCCTGTTTCGAATCCCGCTTGTGCCGCTACTGCTCACTTCGTTCGCAGATAGCGGGCGCGACGGGATTCGAACCCGCGATCGAGAGGTTAGGAACCTCTCGCCCTGTCCGCTAGGCCACGCGCCCGAGACGGGTGGAGAAAATGTCGCTGCGGGGATCGGTCGGCGCCGTGGAGCCGATTACGCGCTGGTCTCTTTCTCGGTTTCGGTCTCGAACTCGTCGTCCTCGTCCTCGACCGTGGAGTCGGTCTCGATCGGCGTCTCGTCCTCCTCGTCGCCCTGCATCTCCTGTAGTTCTTCCTCGACCTGTTCTCGCCCCTTCTTGAACTCGCCCATCGCTTGGCCGGTCGAGCGAGCGAGCTTCGGGATCTTGTTCGCCCCGAACAGCAGGACCAACACGAGCAGGATGATGAGAAGCTCCGGGCCCGCCGGGATGCCGCCGATCAGTGGAATCGCACTTACCATCTCTACACGACCGTAGCCCTCTTGCGACTATAGTCTTTTTGCCTCGATACCCGCCCCGCGAATCCCACCGAAACGCCACCGAGACTGCAGATCGTGGCGGTTTCGGGTTCGCTGATATCCGTCTCGTAATCCCCCCGAATCGGCTGCCGACGGCGAAACGATGATGCCCCGGGGGCGCAACCGATCGGTATGCCAGATGTCGGCGACGACGCCCCGACGTTCACCGCCTCGATCGTGACCGACGAGATCGAACCGTTCGATCTGTCTGACCGCCTCGGCGACGAGCCGGTCGTGCTCGCCTTCTTCCCGGCCGCCTTCTCGAACACCTGCACCGACGAGATGGAGGCGCTCCGCGACGGCTTCGACCGCGACGACTGCACGCTGCTCGGCGTGAGCACCGATCTCCCGCACGCGCTCACCGCGTACCGCTCGCAGTACGACCTCCCGTTCGCGCTCGTCGCCGACCCGGCGCACCGCGCGATCGAGGCGTACGACGTCGTCGAGTCGTTCGACCACTACGGCGTCGATACGGTCGCGCGTCGCGCGGTCTTCGTGATCGACGGCGACGGCGTCGTGACCTACCGGTGGCTCGCGGACTCCCCCGGACAGGAGCCCGACTACGACGCGGTCGAAGCCGCGGTCGACGACGCGAACGCGTAGCGGACGCCCGTCCTCGCCGCCGACCGCGCGGCCGGTCGCTCAGGCGGGATCGCGCAGTTCCTCCAGCGCCTCCGGGTTCTCCATCGACGAGAGGTCGCCCGGATCCTCACCCCTGTACACCGACTCGATCGCGCGCCGGATGATCTTTCCGGACTGCGTCTTCGGGAAGGCGTCGACGAAGAGGAGCTCGCGCGGTCGGAACGGCTTCCCGTGCTCCTCGCCGACCAGCGCCCGGAGTTCCTCGCGGAGGTCGTCGCTCGGCTCGGCGTCGGGTTCGAGCACGACGTACGCGACCACCGCGGTCCCGGTGGTGTCGTCGGGGACGCCGACCGCGGCGGCCTGGTTGACGGCGTCGTGGTCGATGAGCACCCCCTCGATCTCGGCGGGTCCGACCTTCCGGCCGGCGACGTTCAGGGCGTCGTCGGCGCGCCCGTGGAGGAACCAGAACCCGTCGTCGTCCTTCTGCGCGAAGTCGCCGTGGTCCCAGAGGCCCTCCCACGTCGACCAGTACTCCGCGATGTATCGCTCGTCGCCCGACCACAGCGACTTGGTCATCGAGGGACAGGAGTCGCGAGCGACGAGGAACCCCCGCTCGCCAGACTCCCTGACGGACTCCCCGGCCTCGTCGACGATGTCGATGTCCATCCCGAGTCCCGGACCGCCGAGCGTGCACGGTTTGAGGGGTTGGTTCGGCATCGGCATCAGGAAGCAGCCGCAGATCTCCGTGCCGCCGGAGATGTTGATTATCGGGCAGTCGCCCCCGCCGACCGCGTCGTAGAACCACCGCCACGACTCGGGGTCCCACGGCTCGCCGGTGGAGCCGAGGACGCGGAGCGAGGAGAGGTCGTGGTCCTCCACCCACTCATCGCCGTGTTTGCGGAGCGCGCGGATCGCGGTCGGCGAGATGCCGAACTGGGTGATTCCGTGTCGGTCGATTATCTCCCAGAACCGGTCCGGCTCCGGGTGGTCCGGCGCGCCCTCGTACATCACCACCGTCCCGCCGAAGGCGTGGTTGCCGATCAGCGTCCACGGCCCCATCATCCACCCGATGTCGGAGACCCAGAAGAACCGGTCCGCGGGCTTCTGATCGAACCCGAAGTGGATCTCCTTCGCGCACTGCGTGAGAACGCCCGCGTGGGTGTGAACGATCCCCTTCGGCTCGCCGGTGGTCCCGGAGGAGTACAACAGCATGGACTCCCGATCGCTGGGGAGTCGCTTCGTCTCGTAGCCGACCGGCTGGGACCCGACCGCCTCCTCCCACGTCACGTCTCGCTCGGCGTCCCACGGGATCGGGTCGTCAGCACCGCCGGGCGGCGTCGCCCCGAGCCGGTCGTAGACGACGACCTCCTCGACGCGGCCGGCCTCCTCGATCGCCGCGTCCGCGGTCGCCTTCAGCCGCACCTCGCTCCCGCGCCGGTAGAACCCGTCTCCGGTGAACAGGACCGACGGCTCGGCGTCCGCGATCCGGGTCGCTGTCGCCTCCGTGCCGAACCCGGAGAAGATCGGCACCGCGATCGCGCCGACCTTCAGGCAGCCGTAGAGGATGGAGACGACCTCGGGCACCATCGGCATGTACAGCCCGACCGTGTCTCCCGTCTCGATCCCGGCCGACTCCAGGTAGTTGGCGACGCGGTCGCTCTCGCGTTTGAGCTCGTGGAACGTGACCTCCCGCACGTCGCCGGGCTCCCCCTCCCAGATCAGCGCGACCCGGTTGCGGTTCGGCGAGTCGACGGCGGCGTGGCGGTCGACGACGTTGTGCGCGACGTTGATCTCGCCGCCGGGGAACCAGTCGGTGAACTGCGGGCCGTCGGCGTCGTCGCGCACCCTGTCGTAGTCGGCGTAGAAGTCGATGTCGAGGTAGTCGACGACCTCGTCCCAGAACCAGTCGACGCCGGACTCGGGCTCGCCCGGGACCTCCGAGGTGGTGCGCTCGATCAGCGCCTCGTAGTCGTCGATCCCGTACTCGCGCATGAACGCGGCGACGTTCGTCGACTCGGCGAACGCCTCGGTCGGCTCGTGTACGACCTCGTCTATCCCCTCGTACTCGTCCATCTCGTTCGGCCGTTTTCGCGGTGACCGTAAGTAATTTTCCTGCACGTTCGGCTACCGCGGATCGGCGCACGCACCGGCGACCGAGACGCTCCCGCCGTCGACGGCGTCTCTCTCCCCGTGAGCACAACAGCGCGCTGAGAACTGAGAAGGCTGCTGCGCGCCGCTCCGACGAGGCTACTCGTCGGTCTCGTCGGCCGGTTCGCCGTCGTTGGCGTCGCCGGCCTCGCCGTCGTCTGCCGCGTCGTCGTCAGCCTCGCTGTCATCCGTCTCGTCGTCGTCCGTCTCGGCGTACGCCGACTCGGGAACGATGTCGACGGAGGCGACCGTGTCGTCCGGATCCAGGTTCATGACGATGACGCCCTTCGTGTTGCGGCTCACGGTCGAGATCTCCTCGACGCGGGTCCGCATGATCTGGCCGTCGTCGCTCATCGCGATCAGGTGGTCGCCGTAGGTGACCGCTTCGATGGCGACCGACTCGCCGTTGCGGTCGCCGGTCTTGATGTCGATCAGGCCCTTCCCGTTGCGTGACTGCAGGCGGTACTCGTCCAGATCGGAGCGCTTCCCGTAGCCGTTCTCGGTGACGGTGAGCACCCAGTTGTGGTAGTCGTCGTCGATGGCGGCGACCCCGGCGACCGCGTCGCCCTCGCGCAGGTCGATGCCGATCACGCCGCGGGCCGTGCGGCCCATCGCCCGCGCCTCCGCCTCGTCGAACCGGATCGCCATCCCGTTCCGGCTTCCGATGACGATGTCGGTGTCGCCGTCGGTCACCTCCACGTCGACGAGCTCGTCGCCGTCCTCCAGCCGGATCGCCCGGATCCCGGTCGACCGGATGTTGCCGAACTCGTCGACGGCGGTCCGCTTGATGTACCCGTCGCGGGTGACCATCGTGAGGAACTCGTCGTCGTCGAGGTCGTCGGTGTTGACGACCGCTTCGATCTCCTCGCCGTCGTCGAGGTCGAGGAGGTTGACCGCGGACTTCCCGCGAGCGGTCCGGGACATCTCCGGGATCTCGTACGTCTTCAGCTCGTAGATCTGGCCGCGGTTGGTGAACACGAGCAGGTAGTCGTGGGAGTTGGCGGCGAACACGGAGGAGACGCGGTCGCCCTCCTTGAGGTCGGTGCCGATGATCCCCTTCCCGCCGCGGTTCTGCGCGCGGAACGTGTCGAGCGACATCCGCTTGATGTAGTCGTCCTCGCTCATCATGACGACGCACTCCTCCTCGGGGATGAGGTCCTCGTGGGTCACGTCGCCCACGTCCTCGATGAAACTCGTGCGCCGCTCGTCGTCGTACTCGTCTTTGATCTCCCGGAGCTCGCTGATGATCACCTGATCGAGCTCGTCGGGGTCGGCGAGGATCGTCTTCAGCCGCTCGATCCGCGCGGTCACGTCCTCGTACTCGGACTCGATCTCTTGGGTCTCCATCGAGGTGAGCGAGCCGAGCTGCATCCGGACGATGTGGGCCGCCTGCGCCTCGCTGAACTCGTAGTCGGCCTCCAGCGCCGCCTTCGCGGCGTCGCGGTCGTCGGAGTCCTGGATGGTCTCGACCACGTCGTCGACCTGTTCGAGCGCCTTCAGCCGCCCTTCGAGGATGTGCGCGCGGTCCTCGCGCTCCTCGAGTTCGTGCTCGGAGCGCCGCCGGACCACGTCGCGGCGGTGCTCGACGTAGTGTTCGAGCGTCTCCTTCAGGTTCAGCACCTGCGGCGAGCCGTCCACCAACGCGAGGTTGATGACGCCGAAGGTGCGTTCGAGGTGGCTCTCCAACAGCTGGTTTTTGACGACCTCCGCCATCGCGTCGCGCTTGAGCTCGACGACGACGCGGATCCCGTCGCGGTCGGACTCGTCGCGGAGGTCGCGGATCCCCTCGATCGCCCCCTCGTTGACGTCCTCGGCGATGCGCTCGACGAGGCGTGACTTGTTCTGCTGGAAGGGGAGCTCCGAGATGACGATCCGTCCCTCCTCCTCGTCGACCTCGAACTCGGCGCGGACGCGGAGCCGTCCGCGCCCCGTCTTGTACGCCTTGTGGACCGCGTTCCGACCGACGATGTTCGCGCCGGTCGGGAAGTCGGGCCCCTTGACGTGCTCCATCAGGTCCTCGACGGTACAGTCGGGGTCCTCGATCAGCTCGACGGTGGCGTCGATCACCTCGCCGAGGTTGTGCGGCGGGATGTTCGTCGACATCCCGACCGCGATCCCGGAGGAGCCGTTGACGAGCAGGTGCGGGAGCGCCGCGGGCAACACTTCGGGCTCCTCGAGCCGGTCGTCGTAGTTCGACGTAAAATCGACCGTGTCGCGCTCGATGTCGGACAGCAGCTCCTCGGCGATGGGGGCCATGCGGGCCTCCGTGTACCGCATCGCCGCCGGCGGGTCGCCGTCGACGGAGCCGAAGTTCCCCTGCCCGTCGACGAGCGGGTACCGCATCGAGAAGTCCTGGGCCATCCGGGCGAGCGTGTCGTAGATGGCGCTGTCGCCGTGCGGGTGGTAGTCGCCCATCGTCTCGCCGACGACGGACGAGGACTTGCGGTGCGAGGAGTTGCTGGTGACGCCCGCCTCGTGCATCGCGTAGAGGATGCGCCGGTGGACGGGTTTGAGCCCGTCGCGGACGTCGGGGAGCGCGCGACCCGCGATCACCGACATCGCGTAGTCGATGTACGACTGCTCCATCTCGTCTTCGATGCGGGCGTTCGTCACCTGCGCGGCGCGAACGTCGCTGGCGTCGACGTCGGGGACGTCCGAGCTCATATGTCCACCCACTCCGCCTCGGTCGCGTGCTCTTTGATGAACTGCTTGCGCGGCTCGACAGCGTCACCCATCAGCACGTTGAACATCCGGTCGGCGGCGGCGGCGTCGTCGATGTTGATCCGCTTGAGCCGTCTGTTCTCGGGGTCCATCGTCGTGTCCCACAGCTGGTCGGGGTTCATCTCGCCGAGCCCCTTGAACCGCTGGACCTGGTCCGGGCTGCCGTCGCACTTCTCCTCGACGATCCGGTCGCGCTCCGCCTCCGTCATCGCGTCGTACGTCTCGCCGCGGTACCGGACGCGGTACAGGGGCGGCTGGGCCGCGTACACGTAGCCCGCTTCGAGAAGCGGCTTCATGTGGCGGTACAACAGCGTGAGCAGGAGCGTCCGGATGTGGGCGCCGTCGACGTCGGCGTCCGTCATGATGATGATCTTGTTGTACCGAACGTCGTCGATGTCGAACTCCTCGCCGATCCCCGCGCCGATCGCGGTGATCAGCGCGCGGATCTCGTCGTTTTCGAGGATGCGGTCGAGCCGGTGTTTCTCGACGTTGAGGATCTTCCCCTTGAGCGGGAGGATCGCCTGATTCTCGCGGTTGCGGCCCTGCTTGGCCGAGCCGCCCGCGGAGTCGCCCTCGACGACGAACAGCTCGGCCTCGGTGGGGTCGCGGGTCTGACAGTCGGCGAGCTTGCCGGGCAGCGCCGTCGACTCCAGCGCGGACTTCCGTCGGGTGAGCTCCTCTGCCTTCTTCGCGGCCTTGCGCGCCCTGGCGGCCTCCGCGGCCTTGTGAACGACTTTCCGGGCGGTGTCGGGGTTCTCCTCGAAGAAGGTCCCGAGCTTCTCGTGGGTCGCGGACTCGACGATGCCGCGCACCTCGCTGTTGCCGAGCTTCGTCTTCGTCTGCCCCTCGAACTGCGGGTCGGGGTGTTTCACCGAGATGACCGCCGTGAGCCCCTCGCGCACGTCCTCGCCTTTGAGGTTCGCGTCGAGGTCGTCGACGAGCCCGTGTTCGTTGGCGTAGTCGTTGACGGTGCGGGTCAGGGCGGTCTTGAAGCCGGTGAGGTGGGTCCCGCCCTCGCGGGTGTTGATGTTGTTCGCGAACGCGTGGACGGAGCCCTGCAGCTCCTCGGTCGCCTGCATCGCGACCTCGACGTGGATGTCGTCCTGCTCGTCCTGGAAGTAGATGACCTCGTCGTGGATCGGCGTCCGCGTCTCGTTGAGGTAGCCGACGAACTCCCGAATGCCGCCCTCGTAGCGGAACGTCTCTTCCTCGCCCGCGTCGTCGACGAGCGAGACGGCGACGCCGGAGTTGAGGAACGCCAGCTCGCGCAGGCGGTTGGCGAGCGTCGAGAACTCGAACTCGTCCGTCTCGAAGATCTCCGTGTCGGGCCAGAACCGGATGTACGTCCCGGTGTCCTCGCCCTCGTCCATGTCGCGGACGCGCTCGAACCCGCCTTCGACGGGCTCGCCGCGGGCGAACTCGTGGCGGTAGACGCCGCCGTCGCGTTTCACTTCGACCTCCAGCCGCTCGGAGAGGGCGTTGACGACGCTGACCCCGACGCCGTGGAGCCCGCCGGAGACCTGATAGGACTTGGAGTCGAACTTCCCGCCGGCGTGGAGGACGGTCATGATCACTTCGAGCGCCGGGCGGTCGTACTTCTCGTGGGTGTCGACCGGGATCCCGCGGCCGTCGTCGCTGACGCTGACGGAGCCGTCGTCGTGGATCGTGACGGTGATCTCGTCGCAGTACCCCGCGAGCGCCTCGTCGATGGAGTTGTCGACGACCTCGTAGACGAGATGGTGGAGCCCTCGGCCGTCCGTGGACCCGATATACATTGCCGGACGTTTACGGACGGCCTGCAGGCCCTCGAGGACCTGGATCTGGCCGGCTCCGTAGTCGCTCTGCTCTGGCATAGAACTTGACGGGGCTAGTCGGTGCCGGGTTATAAAGCCGGCGCACGCGCGCGGGCGTGAGAGCGCAACAATGTACCAGTACGTGACGGTCCCGGCAACCTACCGGTCGTCGAGCCTCCTCCGGGTCCGCTCGATGACCGCGGTGCGGACCCGGGCCGGGTCGGCGCTCCCGCCGCCGCCCGCGAACCGAACGGGCGTCTCCCTCGCGATCGCCTCGACGATCCGGTCGGCGACCGCGTCGACGGTCGGCTCTTCCCCCCGCCGATCGAGGGCTTCGACGACGCGCTCGAACCGGTCGTCGGTGACGTACGTCGCGGCGATCGCTTCCGGATCGTCGACCGCCGGGGCTTCCGCGCCCGTGTCCGTCGGTCCGTCCGCCGCGCGGATCACCCCTCGCCCTCCGCGCTTGTTTCGCACGACGACGCCGGCGGCCGGCCCGTCACGCCACGCTGACTGGGGAACCGCGTACGCCTCCGGATCGAAGTCCCGACCGTTCACCTCGCGCTCGATCGCGTTCACCGGATCGAGCCCGACTCCCTCGAAGATGGCCGCGGCGGCGTCGGGCGGCCGGAACGCCCCCGCCCGCGCCTCCGACTCGGACCCCTCATGCGTCCCGATCCACACGTCCGTTCCGAGAAACGGCGGGAGCCGATCCCAGTCGTAGTCGGTCCCGCGGTGGTGGGTGGCGACGCCGAAGAACGTCACGCCCTCGGGGGTGTCGACCGCGTCTCGGAGGGCGTCGCGGTCGAACCGCTCGCGGACGTCCCTGACAGCGGGGCGAAGCGCGACCGGGGCCGCCCCCGGGTCCCCGTACGTCGTCTCCGGGTCGCCGAAGCGGAGGAGTCCCGACGCCTCCATCCGGAACCGGAGTCCCGTCCCGTCGATCAGTTCGAGGAGCCAGAGGTGGCCGCTGAGGAGGGCATCGGGGGCCCGCGAGTCGCGAACGTCGGGGAGGGGTGGAAACGAGCGCATGGGTGGCGACGATGCGTCGTCGAAGCGTGCGTTCCGGAGGGGGTTGGCTCTTGGGGGTCGTCCGCGAAGCCGCGGCCGGGAGACGCCCCCCGGGGACCGCGGGCGGGAGGCGGCTCCGAGTGTGCCTCCCGTTCCCACAGTTACAAGCCGCCGCCCGGCGTACCGGCAGTCGATGCTCCCGATCGCGGACTCCTTCGAGCACGACTACCAGGGCTGTGAGATCCGGTACGGCCGCGGGCGCGTCGCCGACCTCGGCGACGCCCTCGCCGAGCGAGACATCGGCGACGCGCTCGTCGTCTGCGGTTCGAACGTCGGCGCCAACGACGACCTGATGGACCCGATACGCGAGGGGCTCGGCGACCGGTTCGCGGGGGTCTTCGACGGGACGACCCCGGACAAGCGCGTCGAGGAGGCGTTCGATCTGCTCGCGGCGCGCGCCGAGGCCGGCGCGGACTGCCTCGTCGCGGTCGGCGGCGGGAGCAGCCTCGACGTGGCCCGGCAGGCGACCCTGCTCGATGTCGACGGCCGAGACCTCGCCGACCTCCGCGCGGACGCGGAGGCCGGAGGTGACGCGCTCGGCGACCTCGCGCCCGGAGTCGACCCCGAGATCCCCTTCGTCGCGATCCCGACGACGTTCGCGGGCGCGGATCTCTCCACGGGCGGATCGCTGGAGGTGCTCGCCGCGGACGCCTCGCCGACCGGCCAGCCGCTGACCGTCAGCGGCGGGGGTGCGATGCCCGCCATCGACCTCGCGGACCCGGCGCTGTTCGAGACGACCCCGCGGTCGGCGCTGGCGGGGTCGGCGATGAACGGGTTCAACAAGGGGATCGAGACGCCGTACGCGGCCGACGCCTCGCCCGTGAGCGACGCGACCGCGCTCCACGGGACGCGGCTGCTCCGAGACGCGCTCCCGCACGTCGCCGGCGATCGACCCGCCGACCCGGCGGCGACGGACCGCGCCGTGATCGGCGCGCTGCTCGTCCAGCTCGGACGGAAGATTTCGGTGATCCACGCGTTCGGACACGGGTTCGCGCGGCGGTACGACGTACAGCAGGGCGCCGTCCACGCCGTGGTCGCGCCGCACGTTCTCGCCTACCTCTTCGACGAGATCGACGCGAGCCGCCGGGCGCTCGCGAACGGGCTCGGCGTCGCGACCGCGGGCCGCGACGACGCCGCGATCGCCGAGGACGTGGTCAGCGAGGTCGCCGCCGTCCGCGACTCGCTCCGGGTCCCCTCGCGGCTCCGGGATCTGGACCCGGTCGAGGAGGACGACTTCCCCGCGATCGCCGAGTACATCGCCGACGACTGGTCGATGGACCGCGCCCCCGAGGCGCTCGACGCGACGCCCGAGGCGATCGCGGGCGTGTTGCGCGAGGCGTGGTGAGAAACCTCCCCTCAGGCCGCCCCGAGTAGCGCCGCGACCCCGACGACGACGCCGACCGCTGTGAGGCGCTCAAATTTCATGAATACGACAGTATTCGGCGCCAGACGTATTACTATGAGTACACGGTCCGGTTCGTCGCGGACTGACGCGTCCGATCGTCGGTGTCTCGACTTCGCAGGGTCCCGACTTCGCGGACCCTCAGTCGTCGGCGGGCGCGTCCGGGCGATACGCCTCGCTTATCGCCTTCCACTTCCCGGACCGGAACCGCCAGTAGTTGATCGCGGCGGGGATCGTCGTCTCGGCGACGAACGCGAGGTACACGCCCCATAACCCGATCGCGGGGAGCGCGACCTCCGGGACCGTCACGGCGAGCCCCGGCACGTCGATCGCGGGCGTCGCCTCGCGGGCCCCGACGTACGCCAGCGGGATCGACACGCAGAACATCCCGAGGAACTGGCTCGCGAAGGGGATCTTCGTGTCGCCGGCCGCGTCGAGCGGCCCCGCCGCGCCGCCGGAGATCCCTTGGAAGACGACGGCGACGCAGGCCGCGTACACGAGGTTCACGGCGATCGGGATCTCGGGGCTCTCCGGCGACTCAGCGAACAGCGTTACGATGTCGGTCGCGAAGACGGCCGTCAGCGCCGCAAAGACGAGGTACGTCGCCACGGAGAAGCGGATGATGTCGGTGGCGTACGCCTCCGCCTCCGCGGAGTCCTCGCCGCCGAGCTCCTGGCCGACCAGACTGGAGGAGGCGAGCCCGAACCCCCAGCCGGGGGCGTTCATGATCCCCCAGATCCGGCGGGCGATGACGAACGCGGCGACGGTGTTCTCGCCGAACACGTCGAGGATGGCCAGCATCGGGAACTCCGCGACGGTCCACACGAGGTTGCGCGCCCCGACCGGGAGCCCGATCTCGACGAGGTCGCGGAGCATGTCCGGGTTCACGTACGAGCCGAACGGGCTGATCGAGATCGGGAACTCGCCGATTCCGGGGACCCGACCTCGCACGAGCCCGACCGTGAACGCGGCGACGGCGAACACGTTCGAGAGGACCGTGCCGAACGCGGCCCCCTCGACGCCCCACCCGAGCCCGAAGATGAACGCGGCGCTCAAGACGATGTTCGCGAGCGCCCCGCCCGCCCGGACCTGCATCGCGGTGTACGCGTCGTCGCAGCCGACAAGCACCCGGCTGCCGACGAGGTTGAGCGCGGCGAAGGGGACGCCGAGTCCGACGATGCGGAGGTAGTCGGCGCCGAACGCGATCGCGGCCTCGTTGCTGCTGAGCACGTCGATGAAACGCGTCGGGAACGTCCAGAAGACGGCCGACACGGGGATCGTGATCGCGATCGAGAGGAGGACGCTCGCCCGTATGGCGTCGCCCAGTTCGCCGTACGCCTCCGCGCCGAAGCGCTGGGAGACGAGGGCGATCGTCCCCCCGGCGACCCCGCCGCCGAGCGCGAACGCGAGCCCCCAGTAGGGGCCGGCGAAGCCGACGCCGGCGACCGCGCTGGTGCCGACGGCGACGCCGACCATCGCCACGTCGACCGCGTTCTTCGACATGCGAGCGATCCCCGTGACGATCCGCGGCCACGCGAGGTCCGTGGTCCGGACGACGCGGTGCCGGTCGATCACCCCCGCCTTGGCGAGGGCGAAGCCGATGTAGAGGATCAGCGCACGGAAGGGGTTCGGGAAGCGGGCCACTGCGAGTAGGCCACTTTCCCCGTGGGTAGTAAAGGGATTTCGTCACGCGGCGGGCGTTTCCGGATCGGGGGACCGAAACGCGTGTCGAGGGCCCCGATCTCACGCCCCCGAGACGAGGTACACCGACGCCGCGGCGAAGGCGATGCCCAGCGCCTTCCGCGCGGTGAACGACTCGCCCAAAACGAGGAAGCCGATCACGGAGGAGAAGACGAGGAACATCGCGAAGATGGGTGTCACGACGCTCACCGGGCCGAGCGCGAGCGAGCGGTACAGCGCCAGGATGCCGATCCCGAGGAAGACGCCGGCCGCGAGCACGTGGATCAGTTTCGGCGAGGCGAGGTGTTCGGTGAACCCCTGTCCGGTGTACGCGAGCACCCCGACGGCCATGAGGATGAGGAGGGCGTTCGAGACGACGACGGCCACGTCGCTCGGGATCGCGTCGGGACCGGTCGTCGCGATGCGCATCAGCGGCGAGACCAACGCGTACGCGCCCATCGCGAGCAGGGCGTACGGGAGATACGTGTCCATGGTTCGGGGTGGCCGGCGCGGCACAAGTGCCTACCGACCCGCCTCTCCGTCGTCCCTGATCGGCACCGACACGGTGACCACGGTGCCGCGCGGCTCCCGCTCCGCGAACGACACGCTTCCGCCGACCTGATCGACCCCCCACTTCACGATCCACAGCCCCAGTCCGCTGCCGTGTTCCAGCGGCGTCTCCGTGCCGCGCCGCAACACGTCGCGCTCGGCGTCGGCGATCCCGGGACCGTCGTCCGCCACGGAGAGATCGATCCACCCGCCGTCGACGGTGGCGCCGAGCCACACGGAGGGAGACGCACCGTCGTTGTGGCGGGCCGCGTTCGAACACAGGCTCTCCGTGACCACCCGCAACACCGCCGGCACGCGGACCGCCGGGATATCGTCCTCGACGATGACGGTCACGTCGGGAAACTCGGCCCGGAGCGTCGCGGCCGCCTCGTCGACGAGCGCCTCGAGCGCGACCGGCGGCGGCGCCTCCGTCGTCGGGTTGAACAGCTCGCTCGCGGTGCGGGTGCGCTCGCTGAGATCGAGGATGCGCGAGGCGCTCTCCTTGACCACCGCGAGGGCCCGTTCGTCGGTCGGGTCCGCGCGCAGCTGGTCGGCGTACCCGTGGATCAGGTTCGTCTCCGTCCGCACGTCGTGTCTGAACACCCGGTTGAGCACGTCCAGTCGCTGCTGCTGGCCGAGGTACTCGCCCACGTCGTGGAACACCACCACCTCGCCGGTCGGCCGATCGTGGCCGTCGGCGATGCGTCGAACGGTGACCTCGTACGGGTGTTGACCGTGCGGCCCCGTGATCGAGAGGGGCGACTGGTCCGCCGCTTCGCCCGCGATGTCCCCGTGTCGCGGGACGACCGCGTCGGCGGGCTCTCCGATCGCGTCCCGACGGTCGACCCCGAACGTGTCCGCGGCGCTCTGGTTCAAGTCGATCACGTACCCTTCGGTTCCGATCACGAACGCCGGGTCGTGGAGGTGCTCGAACACCAGCTGTCGCGCGCGCCGACGCGGCGCCGGCGCGAGCGTGAGCAGCCGAAACCGGGTGAGCGCGAAGAGGTACGCCACGCCCGACACCGCGAAGGCGAGCGGGGTCGGGTCGAGTCCGGCGACCGGGAACGCCCCGGTGAGGTGGAAGACGCTGCTGGCCCACGGCGCCGCCGTCCCCACGAGCAGCGCGGCGCTTTGCCCCCGGAAGGGGCGAGCGTCGTCGCGGACGAGCTGGAGGATCGGGAGCGATCCGAACAGCCCGAGCAGGTACGTGTACGCGGCGATGACGTAGTACCACGGGCCCGTGTCGACGCGGAGGAACGAGCCGACCGGCGTCGACGCGACCGCTCGGTCGACGACGACGAGCCCCCACGGGTCGCCGGCGGCCACGACGGCGACCGTCGCGGCGGGCGCGACGAGAAGCGCCGCCACGACCCCCGGCCGCACGTACCGCTCTCGCCCCGTATACTCCAGCGCGAACAGCAGCCACCCCACCGGGATGATCACGACCCCGAGCCACTGCACGTCGTACCAGAGCGACTTCGCCGCGAGCGTCGACGCCTCCAGTTCGAAGACGAGGAACGTCGTCCACCAAACCTGCCCGACGAGCAACACCGCCAGCCACGTCGCGCCCGCCTCCGGCCGCTCACGCCACGCGAGGATCGCCGCGGACGTCCCGGTGACCACGGCGGTGAGGAGGGCGACCGACAGCGGACTGAGCCCTATCACGGTTATTTGCACTCAGCCATAATATAAATCATTTGCTCCGGAACCCAGTCATTTCCCCATCCGTGTGCGGAGATGATCGGTTCGGAAGACGGGCGATGAGGGACGAAAACGCGGCGCCGAACGGGGGCCCCGGACCCGTGTTCCTCCGGGTCACCCCCGATGTGTCACTCCGGCGGCCTCGGCCGTTACGCCGCGGCGACCACGAGCGCGCCCCCGACGACGAGGTAGCTGCAGTCGGGGGCGACGCCCAGCACCGCGGCGTCGTCGACGCGTCCGGCGAGCGCGGTGACGCCGAGCGACACCGCGACTCCGACGCCGAGCGCCGCGGCGACTCCCGCCGCGAGCACGCCGGCGGCCGTCGCCGTCGCCAGCGTCGCCGCCGTGAGGAGGTCGATCCCGTACAACACGCGGCGAGTCCAGGGGACACCGAGGGCGATGGGGAGCGTCGAGACCCCCGCCGCGGCGTCGGCCTCCACGTCCCGGACGTTCGGAAGCTCGGCGTCGACGAACGACCGCAGGAAGAAGTACGCGAACGCGACCGCGACGACCGGTTCCAGCGGCGCGGCGCCGAGCGGGCCGGAGCCGGGAACCGCGGACCCGGCGAACGCCAGCGGCAACAGCGTGACCGCGATCGCCCACCCCGCGGCGACGACGGCGGAGCCGACCACGGGCACCTCCTTCAGCCGCGGGAGCCGCACCCCGGTCGTGATGCCTCCCTCCGACGCGATCGAGCGGACCGTCCGCCCGACGTTCGGGAGCCAGTCGGAGGCGTACGCGATCCAGAACGCCCCCGGAAGCAACGCGACGCCGAGCGCGAGCGGCCCGCCGAGTGTCGCGAGCGCCACCGCGAGTCCGTAGGTGACCGCGGCGACGATCATCAGTTGATCGCCGTACCGCCGTGCGATCCGCGCGCGCTCGGGCGTCGACCGGGCGTCCGCCGCCGCGTCGGTGACGTGGTCGACGGTGTACACCGCGAACGTGACGAGTCCGACGACGATCGGCGCGGGCGAGTGCGGCACGCCGAGCAGGACGGTCGCGATGACCGTCTCGACCGCGGCGATGGCCGCAACGAACGGAGAGCCGGACGCGAGCGCGACGAGCGACTGAAGGAGGTCGAATCCGGCGCCGGTCGCCCCGGCCTCGACCGACTCAGTCTCGGTCGGGGCGGGGGATTCGGTCGCTCCGATCGCGGTCGATTCGGCGGTTCGGGTTGCGACCGCGTCAGGGGCCGGCGTCGGATCCGCGGTGGCGATCGAGCCGGCTGGCCGTGCCGGATCTGTCTCGCTCGGCGCGTCGTCCGGTACAGATCCTACCGCCGCCCCGTCGGTCGGGGCGGAGCCTGCCGCCGCTCCCCCGTCGATCGCTGTCCCGCCCGTCGATTCCGCGTCGAGAGGTGGTTCAGCGCGATACGACTCGTCTGTGCCGTCGATCGTGGTCGACGGCGGATCTCGTGTGTTTCGCATCGATCGACGGGCGGCGCCGTTCGTGACGCCCCCCGCCGCGTACGTATCAAATATCAATAACTATAAATTAATCTCAAAATAACTGCAGAAAACGTGAAGACCGTTTGTCGCGACGGCCACCCCGAAGCGTCGGGTCCCGGCCAACCGCGCCCCCCCCTTCAGTACGCTTTTGGGGCGAGCAACCGTTGGAACGGGTATGGACGGAACCTTCGATCACGTGATGATCCGCGTCGAGGAGTTAGAGGAGAGCCTCGACTGGTATCAGACGCACCTGAACTACGAGGAGAAGGGTCGCTGGGAGGCGGACACGTTCACCAACGTCTACCTCGGCCCCGAGGAGATGCACGAGGACGGCGCGACCCTCGAACTCACCTACAACCACGGCGACCACACCTACGAGAACGGTGACGCGTGGGGCCACATCGCCGTGCGCGTCCCGGAGGACGCCCTTCAGGAGTCGTACGACCAACTGATGGAGGAGGGCGTCGAGGACTACCGCGACCCCGAGTCCTGCGGGAACCGATACGCGTTCGTCAAGGATCCGGACGGCCACGAGATCGAGATCGTCAAGCGCGACTACGGCGCGAAGTGGAGCATCGATCACACGATGATCCGCGTCGAGGACGCGGACGAGGCGCTCGGCTACTGGACCCGCAAGTTCGAGTACACCGAGAAACCCGGACGCTGGGAGGCCGACAGCTTCTCGAACTACTTCATGGCCCCCGAAGACGCCGCGGAGGAGGCGATGAAGCTGGAGCTCACCTACAACTACGACGGCCGCGAGTACACGATGGGCGACGGCTGGGGCCACCTCTGCGTCCGCGTCGACGACCTCGACGAGGCGTGGGACCAGCTGATGACCCGCGAGGCGCCGGACTACCGCGACCCCGAGTCCTGCGACCACAGCTACGCGTTCACGAAGGACCAGGACGGCCACGAGATCGAACTGCTCGTCCCCTAGTCGGTCGCGCCGATTCGGCGTTCGGCGTTCATTCGAGCCGTCACTCGCTCGCCAGCTCCACGCCCGTCACTTCGAACCGGGCGCCGCCCTCTCGCCCCTCCGTGATCCGAACCGACCAGCCGTGAGCCGCCGCCACCTGCTCGACGATCCGCAGGCCGAAGCCGGTCCCCTCCTGCGTTGTCGAGAACCCGGCGTCGAACACCTCGCCGCGGTCCGCCGCCGGGATCCCCGGCCCGTCGTCTTCGACGAAGAACCCGACCTCGTCGCTCGCCTCCGCTCCCGCCCCGTCGCCGTCGCCCGCGCCATCGGCTTCCGCCTCCCCGCCCAGCGCGCCGACGGTGATCGCCACGTCGTCGCCGCCGTGCTCGACCGCGTTCCGCACGAGGTTCTCGACGAGCTGTCTGAGCCGGCTCTCGTCGGCGCGGAGCCACAGGTCGCCCTCGACGGACAGCGTCGCGTCCGCGGTCTCGACGGTCTGCCAGCAGGATTCGACGACGGCCGCGAGCCGGACCGGCTCCGTCTCGCTCACTCGCTCTCCCTGGCGAGCGAGCGTGAGCAGGTCGGCGATCAGCGTGTCCATCCGTTCGTGGGCGCCGGCGACCGCGTCGAGGTGGTCGCTGTCACACTCGTCGCGGGCCAGGTCCACCCGTCCCTGCGCCACGTTCAGCGGATTGCGGAGATCGTGGGAGACGACGCTGGCGAACTCCGCCAGCCGGTCGTTCTGCCGCTCCAACTCCACGCTCCGGTCGTGGAGGCGACTGGTTCGCGCCGCGGCGTTGAGTGCCGTTTCCGCCGCCGTCGAGAGGATCCGCGCGAGATGCTCGTCGGTCCCGTCGAAGACGCCGGGCTCGGTCTCGCCGATCGAGATGGTCCCGTGTTCGCCGAGGGGGAGGATCATCAGGCTTCGGAGCCCCGTTCCGGTGTCGATGGCGTTCACCGTCTCGATGTCGTCGTACATCCGCCCCTTGCCCGTCTCGTACGCCTCCCAGTTGAGGCTCCCGCCCCCGGGGGTGAACACCTCGCGAGGCGGGAGCTGCTCCTCGACCGCCTTCGAGACCGCGACGGGGACCAACCCCCCGGCGTCCTCGTCGTACAGCCGGACGGTGACCACGGAGAATCCGAGCACCTCGTCGGCGGCCTCGACGACGCGCTCGGCGATCTCCTCCCGGGAGTCGGCTCGGATCAGGCTTCGGGTCGCGTCGTGGAGCCGCTCCAGGCTGGACTCGCGCGCCACGCGGTCTAACGCGGCTTCGAGGTGGTTCGTAAGGATCTCCGCGATGAGCACGTCGGTCTCGGTGAACGCGTCCGGCTCCGCCGAGGAGATGACGAACAGCCCGTGGCTGCCGATCGGATGGAGGACGATGCTCTCCGCGGGAGTCTCCTCGTCGAGGGGGTCGAACGCCGACAGGTCGCCGACGGCGAGCGGCTCGTCGCCGCGATACGCCTCCCACGCGAGGGCCGCGCGCGTTCCGGGGGGCTCCCCCCGATCGTAGGAGGGTTGCTCGTCGAAGAACGACGGCACCGACTCGGCGAGCGCGGCGGGTTCGAGCGCGTCGCCCGCCTCGCTCACGAGGTGGACCCCGCTCAGCCCCGCCCCCACGATCTCGTCGGCGGCGTCGACCGCCAGCTGCGTCGTCTCGTCGACCGTCCGCGTGCAGTTGAGATCGCGGGTCCACTCGCGGAGTCGCGACAGTTTCTCCTCGCGCCGCTTGCGGTCCGAAATGTCGCGGGTGTTGATCACGAACCCGTTGATCCCGTAGTCGTCGAGCCGGTTGTTCCCGACCGACTCCACCCACGCGTACTCCCCGTCGGCCCGTTCGAGCCGGTATTCGACCGTCGGGTTGGATTCGTCGCCAGTGATCGACCGCATGAACGTCTCGACGACCCGCTCGCGGTCCTCCGGGTGGACGTACGAGAACGCGTACTCGCCGACCAGGTCCGCCGGGTCGTGGCCGAGGATCCCCTCGACCGAGGGGCTCGCGTACTGGAACGTGCCGTCCGCGTCGAGCGCGGTGACGATGTCGCCGGACTGCTCGACGAACGCCCGGTGTCGCTCGCGCTCCGTCACGTCTCGGATGATCCCGACGAACCGCCGATCGCCGCTCTCCTCGAACTCGCCGAACGAGATCGACAGGGGGATCTCGTGGCCGTCCCGGTGTTGCCCCGGGAACTCGACCGCCGACCAATCCATCGAGCGCTCGCCGGTCTCACAGTATCGCTCGAGGGCCTCGCGGTGCGCCTCACGTTTCCGCTCCGGAATCAGCATCACCAACGATTCGCCTTCCAGTTCCCCGGGCCCGTAGCCGAACAGCCGCTCGACCGCCGGGTTCGCGAACCGGATCCGGTTGTCGGCGTCGATGGTGATGATGGCGTCCATCGAGTGGTCGGTGATCGCCTGCAGGTGGGACCGCGTTCGGTCGGCCTCGCGCTCGATCCGGCGCTTCTCGGCCGCGCCGACGACGCGGTTCGCCAGGATCTCGTACTGTTCCGTACCGCCGCCCTTCTGGAGGTAATCGGTCACGCCAGCCGAGATCGCCTCGCTGGCGACCGACTCCGACCCCTTCCCGGTGTACAGGATGAAGGGGAGGTCCGGGTCGCGTTCGCGAACCGCCTCCAGGAACTCGATCCCGTCCGGCCCGGGCATGTCGTGGTCGGAGACGATACAGTCGAACTCGGCCTCGGCGTCGTCGAGTCGTTCGAGCCCCTCGTCGGCGTTCGAGGCGGTCTCGACCGCAATCCGTGGATCCTCGCGTTCGAGGAACGACGCCGTGATCTCCGCGAGATCCGGGTCGTCGTCGACGTGGAGCACGCGGATGCGGTCACCCATGGAGTCGAACTACTCGTGACGCCGGCATAATCGTTTGGACCGGGTGACGAAACGCGGGGAGGACGCAGCGAGAGCGCCGGTTCCCTACTCGCCGCCCGCCGGTCGGAAGGCGACGAGCCGTTCGCCGTCGGTGGCGCGCTCCTCGACGCCGGCAGCGACCCGGTCGCCGACCGAGACCGCGTCGAGCGCGGGCTCGACCCCGCGCAGGACGCCCGCGAGCCTGACCGGTCCGAAGTCGGCGACCGCGTTCACGTACGGGACGTCGTCGGCGAACTGCGGCCCGGCGACGTGGACGACGTTGTACGTCTCGACGCGCCCGGTCTCGGCGAGCGGTTCCTCGGCGAGCGCTGTGGCCCCGCACTCGGGACACACCCGCCGCGGCGGAAGCGAGCCGTGTCCGTCCGGGCAGACGAGAGCGTACCCATCGCCGTCCGCGAGGGCGTCGAGCCACTCGTCGTGGCCCGCGTTGCTCGTCGGCGCGCTCATTCCGCCACCTCCAGCACGTGGACGACCGCGCTGGCCACCGTCCCGCCCGCGTTGTGCGCGACGCCGACCTCGGCGTCGGCGACGTGGTCGCTGTTCGGGTGGTCGCCGCGCAGCAAGCGGGTGAGCTCCGCGATCTGCGAGCCGCCGGTCGCGCCGACCGGGTGCCCCTTCGCCTTCAGCCCGCCGGAGAGGTTCACGGGGGTGTCGCCGTCGGCGGTCGTGACCCCATCGCGTGCGGCGCTGATCCCCTCGCCGGGATCGGCGATTTCGAGCGACTCCAGCGCGAACACCTCCGCGATGGTGAAGCAGTCGTGGACCTCCGCCACGTCGACGTCGTCGGGACCGACCCCGGCGTCGGCGTAGGCCGTGTCGGCCGCGTCGTCGGCGGCGGGGGTGCGAGCGAGGTGCTCGCGGTCCGCGAGCGCCATCCGGTCCGTCCCCTGACCGGTACCGGTCACCGCGACCGGCGCGTCGACGTCGTGCTCGGCCGCGTACTCCTCGGAGACGATCACGAGCGCGCTCGCGCCGTCGGTGATCGGGCAGGCGTCGTAGAGATGGAGCGGCTCCGCGACGGGCGGGGCGTCGAGCGCCTCCTCGACGGACACCTCCTGGCGGTACTGCGCGTACTCGTTCGGGACCGCGTTCGCGTGGTTCTTCGCGGCGACGTGGGCTAGATCGCGGCGCTCCCCGCCGTACGCGTCGAAGTACGCCTTCGCCATCAGCGCGTACGCCCCGGGGAACGTCACCCCGGCTCGCACCTCGAAGAGGTCGTCGGCGGCGATGGCGAGCCCCTCCGTCACCTCGTCCGTCGGGAGGTTGGTCATGCGCTCCATCCCGCCGGCCACCACCACGTCGGCCTCGCCCGCGCGGACGGTCCGAACCGCCTCGCGGACGGCGACGCCGGCCGAGGCGCACGCCTCCTCGTAGCGGGTCGCCGGGCAGTTCACGCCGGCCGCCTCCGCCATGAGCGGCGCCTGATGGCCCTGGTGCTCGGCGAGCGCGCCCATGAAGTTGCCGTAGTTCAGTTCCTCGACGTCCCCGCGGGGGACGCCGGCGTCCTCGAACGCCCGCAGCGCGGCCGTCGCGAAGAGGTCTCGACCCGTTCGCTCCGGGTGGCTTCCGAAGTGCGTGAGCCCGACCCCGGCGACGCGTACGTCGGTCATACACGAACGATAATCGGGGTCCGGTTTATCCCTGCCGGAAGCGGTGGCGAGTCGCCACTCTCGGGCGCGTCGTACTCAGCCGATGTACCGCAGGTCGTCGTCCGGCACCGCCGGGCCGTCCTGCATCTCTTGGATCTTACCCACGACTTCCTCCATCTCCTCGGCGCGATCCTCCAGGCTCTCGTAGTCGATGGGGAAGTCGAGGTGGTCCGCGAGCACCTCGAGCACCGCGCGGGCGCTCTTCGGGTCGACGAGGTAGCCGCTCGTCTCGCCCATCAGGCAGGCGGCGCCGAACCCGCGTCGGCCGCCGAGCCCGAGCACGAGCCCGGAGACGCCGACGATGCCGCCGGCTGGCTCGTCCGGTCGGAACTCGACGCCGACCGCCTCCAGCTCGTCGACGAGGCCGCCCTCGGAGACCGCGCCGAGCACGGTGTACTCCTCGACGAGCTCGCCGGTCGGCACGCCGCCGAGCGCGAACGCCCGAGTCGCGCCGAACTCCTCGGCGATGTCGAGGAACGTCGTGGTGAGCGTGTAGTGGCCCTTGTTCGAGCCGGCCTGGTGGTCGCCGGTCAACACGAGCAGGTCGGCGCCGTCGGTCTCGATCGCGTGGAACTCCGCGCAGGTCAGCTCCGCGACGCCGTCGCCGTCGACGTTCACCTGCGGGGGGAACTCGGTGGTGTACACGCGGCGCACGAGCTCCCCGTCGAACTCCTCTAACAGGTGTTCGGCCGCGAGCTTCCCCACGTGGCCGACGCCCGGCAGTCCCTCGATGAGCACCGGGTCGTCGAGCTCCGGCGTCGCGACCTCGTCGATCTCGATGTCGTCCATACCGGGGTACTCCGGGCGGGGCTCACAAGAGGGTGGCTATTCCGGTGCTGCGCGCGGCTCGGCGTCGCGACAGCGGCGTCGGCGCTGGCGGATGCCGCGCTACTCAGACGCCCGCCGCCGCGCCCGGCGTCGGTACTCGCCGTAGGGGTCTTCGGGGCTGAACGGCGCCGGGGCGCTGTTCTCGGTCGGACCGTCACACGCCGGGCAGCGCTCGCCGAGCGCGTACACCGGTCGGTCGTGGGCGGTCTCCCAGTTCGCGCAGACGCGGATGTCGGATTTCACGGGTTGAGAGGAGAGGTGAGAGGCGAAACCGCGGGCGACTACTCGTCGTCCTCGCGGCGCTCGCGGTGGAACTCGCCGTCGCCGCCGGCGGCCTCGATGGCCTCGCGGGCGCGGGCCGCGGCGGCCTCAAGCTGGTCCTCGGCCGTCTTGTAGTCGGGCGCGCGGACCTTGATCCGGTACTCGGGCGAGCCGACGTAGCCGACTTCGAGGTCGACGCCGTCCGGGATCTCGCCGTTCCCCTCGGCCGCTTCGAGGGCCGCCTTCACGTCGTCGACGCCGTCGGGGGCCGCGGACTCCAGATCGACGTAGCCGGTCACGTCGACGTACGGGACTGAGACGTTGTCGCGGGCCGCCGCGACGATGGCGTCGAGGGCGTCGTCGTCGATGTCGACGTCCTCGAGCGCCTCGTCGCCGCTGATCGCGGCCGCCTCGAAGGCGTCGTACAGCGAGTCGTACTCGGCGAGGAGCGCGTTGGCGACCGCGGTGTAGCGGTCGTCGTCGACGTCCTCGCCGAGCGCGATCAGCATCCAGTTGTCGGCCTTCTGCGAGTTCTTCCAGGCCTGTATCTTGTCCTTGCGCTGGTGTTCGTTGACGTCTTTGATCGAGAGGTCGATCTGGTTCGACGACTCGTCGACATCGAGCACCTTCGCGACGACCGTCTGTCCCTCGCGGACGTGGTCGCGGACGTTCTTGATCCAGCCGGAGGCGACCTCGCTGATGTGACAGAGGCCGCGCTTGTCCTCGTACTCGTCGAGGTCGACGAACACGCCGAAGTCGGCGATCTCGTCGACGTCGCCGACCACCAGCTCGCCGGGTTCGGGCCAGCCGCTGTACTTCATACGGGGGTGGTGAGGCGGTTACCGCGCCTCAACGGTTTCGACGATCTCGCCGTGGAGCTCGGCCTCCCCGCCGGTCGGGGTCGCGAGGGTCGTGCCGCAGACCGCACACGACACCGTCGAGGAGGCTTTGCCGAAGACGACCTGTTCGTTCTCGCAGTCGCCGCAGGCGACGCGGTGGAAGCTTCCTGCCATGCTTACTCCTGGAACGTGAGCCGGCCGGCGCGCCAGCCCTCACGCATGTGAGCCTTGCCGCAGTCGCCGCAGCGGTACTTCAGGTGGGTCTTCTTGGTCGGCTTGTCGCCACCGGGCACCTTCGAGTACCCGCCGGCGTTGCCGATTGTCGCGAGCGCGCGGCGTCGCTGGCGCGCGTCGCGCTTCATTCCGGTTGCCCGACCCGATCGAACCTTCTCCACTTCGTGCTCCTGGTGGGAGTCACAGTGTGGACAGTACGTGTTGAAACGACGTGGCATCTCCATGGATATCGACCTTGAATCGCGGTTCGTCGCCGACGCTTAAAACGGGTTTGGTCTGGTTCGCCACCGGCGGTGCGACCGGCTCTCACCCCTCCCACTCCGCGACCGCTCGCACCGGCGACCCGTCCCCGCCGCGGAGCCGGAGGGGAAAGGCGTACAGCCGGAACCGCGGCGGTAAGCCGTCGAGCCCGCGCAGGTTCTCGACGATCGGCAGCGAGTCGCCCAGGAGGGCGTCGTGGGCGGGCGTGCCGTCGGGCTCGTCCGTCCCCGCCGGTTCGGCTTCCCCCGTCCCCATCGATTCGCCCTGCCCCGTCGATCCGGTCGGGGTCGGGTCCGGGCCGAACGCGTCCAGGCCGACGCCGACGCCCAGTTCGCGACACCGCTCCGCGGCCGCCGCCGTCAGGTACGGGTGGTCGCGGTACCGGTCGGTGCCCCAGCGGGTCGCCCAGCCGGTCCGGAGGACGAGGAGGTCCACCTCGGCGTCGAGGCGGCTCGGCTCGGGCAGCGCCCCGGGTGCGATCGGCTCCCGCGGCTGCAGCGGGCGGCAGTCAACGAGCCAGGCGTCGAAGGCGAAGGATCCGACGCCGACCTCGTCGAGCGTCTCGCCGTCCGGGAGCGTGTGGCGCGGCGCGTCCACGTGGGTCCCTGCGTGCGTCCCGGCGCGGAGCTCGCCCGTCGCGTAGCCGTCGGCCTCGTGGGTCGCGTCGGGCGCGAGCGTCACGTCCGGATCGCCCGGGTACGTCGGCATCCCCGTCTCGATCGGTCGCGAGAGGTCGCGGAACACGCCCGGCGGTCCGCCCGCCGCGCGGTTAAATCAGTCGCCGGCGCCTGACGCCGCCCCCTCAGTGCTCGACGAACTCCACGAGCACCCCGCCCGTCGATCGGGGGTGGAGAAACGCCACCTCGTGGCCCCACGCGCCGGGGCGCGGCGTCTCGTCGATGATGTCGACGCCGAGGTCGCGGGCGCGGTCCAGCGCCTCCACGATGTCGTCGGTGGCGAGCGCGACGTGGTGGATCCCCGGCCCCTCCCGGTCGAGGTAGTCGGCGATCGCGCCGCCCGCGGTCGGCTCGAGCAGCTCGAAGTAGCCGCCGTCGTCGAGCTCGAGGAAGGCGACATCCATCCCGTCGAACGTCTCTTCGTGGGCGATCGGCGCCTGGAGCAGGCCGTCGAACAGCTCGGCGAGGTCGGCGGCATCGCGCGTCGCGACGCCGACGTGGTCGAAGTGCATATCCCTCGGATCGAGCCCCGCCGACTTATATGGCCCGAGGGGGACGCCTGCTCCCCGCCGGTATCCAAAGATTTGGGTGCGATCCGACCGCAACTGCACCAGTGAGCGACTCACAGACCGACGGCGCGACAGAGCAGATGACATCGCGGAACATCCTCGGATCGCTGCTCGAGAGCGCGCTCCACGAGATGAACCGGGAGCGGTACGGGCTCCTGCTTTCGGGCCTGTCGGCGGGGCTCGACATCGGGTTCGGCCCGCTGATGATGGCGGTGGTGTTGACGCTCTCTCCGGGGACCTTCGGTGACCTCACGACCGAACTCCTGTTAGCGAGCGTCTACTCCATCGGGTTCATGTTCGTAATATTGGGTCGCTCCGAGCTGTTCACCGAGCACACGACGCTGGCCGTGATCCCGGTGCTCGACCGGCAGGCGTCGCTCGGCCAACTGGGGCGGCTCTGGGGGCTCGTGTACGCCGGTAACATCGTCGGCGGGCTGCTGTTCACCCTGCTCGTGACCCTGTTGATGCCGGAGCTCGGCGTCGTCGACCCCCAGTCGTTCGAGACCATCGCCCTGAAGCTCGTCGACCACGACCTCCCGTGGCTGTTCGTCGGCGGCGTCTTCGCCGGGTGGCTGATGGGGCTCCTGGCGTGGCTCGTGGCGGCGGCGCGGGACACGACCTCTCGGATCCTCCTCGTGTTGATCGTCACCGGCACGATCGGGCTCCTCCACCTCCCGCACTCGATCGCGGGCAACGTCGAGGTGCTGTTCGGGCTCATCGTCTCGGACGCCATCTCGCTGTCCGACTACGCCGGGTTCCTCGTGCTGGCGACGATCGGCAACGCCTTCGGCGGCGCGGTGTTCGTCGCGCTGCTGAAGTACGGTCACGTCGTCCGCGGCGCGGACTGAAGGTCTGCGCCGCGGCGGGTTGATCCCGGTCGACATTTAACTGCTCACCCGCCGAACGGTGCCGATATGGAGCTCTCCAACACCGAGTCGATCGCCGGGAAGGAAGTGACCGAGACGCTCGGGCTCGTCCGCGGGAACACGGTCCGCGCCCGCAACGTCGGCCGCGACATCACCCAGGGCCTCCGCAACCTCGCGGGCGGCGAGCTGAAGGGATACACCGAACTGATGACCGACGCCCGCGATCAGGCGCAGGACCGCATGATCGAGGAGGCGGAGTCGCTCGGTGCCGACGGCGTGATCAACGTCCGGTTCACCACCTCTTCGATCGCTGACAGCGGCGCGAAGATCCTCGCGTACGGGACCGCGGTGCGGCTGCGGTAGATCGGTTCGGCTGCGGTAGATCGGTGCGGCCGCGATAGATCGGCCGCCCTACCGCCCCGGCTTGTACTCCCCGAACTCGTCGCGGAGCACGTCCGAGACCTCCTGAACCGTCGCGTACGCCTTCACCGCGTCGACGATGTGCGGCATCACGTTCTCGGAGCCCTGCGCGGCCTCGCGGAGCGACGTGAGCGCGTCGTCGACGGCGTCGCTGTCGCGCTCGGCTTTGACCTCCTCCAGGCGCTCCCGCTGGTTCTGCTCCTGCTCCGGGTCGACCTCTTCGAGGTCCATCTCCGGCTCCTCGTCCACCTCGAACTCGTTGACGCCGACGATGACGCGCTCGCCGTCCTCGATCTCCTGCTGGCGCTCGAAGGCGACGTCTTGGATCTGTCGCTGGACCCACTGGCTCTTGACGGCCTCCAGCATCCCCCCGCGTCGGTCGACCTCCTCCAGAATCTCGAAGGCGTCCTCCTCGATCCCGTCCGTGAGGTTCTCGACGTAGTACGACCCCGCGAGCGGGTCGATCGTGTCGGCGGCGCCCGACTCGTGCGCGAGGATCTGCTGGGTGCGGAGCGCGGTGCGGACGGACTTCTCGGTCGGGAGCGCCAGCGCCTCGTCTTTGCCGTTCGTGTGGAGGCTCTGGGTGCCGCCGAGCACCGCCGCGAGCGCCTGGTACGCCACCCGGACGACGTTGTTCTCGATCTGCTGGGCGGTGAGCGTGGAGCCGCCGGTCTGGGTGTGGAACTTGAGCTGTTTCGATTTCGGGTTCTGCGCGTCGAACCGCTCCTCCATGATCGTGGCCCACATCCGGCGGGCGGCGCGGAACTTCGCGGCCTCCTCGAAGATGTTGTTGTGGGCGTTGAAGAAGAAGGAGAGCTGCGGCGCGAACTCGTCGACGTCGAGTCCGGCGTCGATCGCGGCCTGGACGTACTGGATCCCGTTTCCGAGGGTGAACGCGACCTCTTGGGCGGCGGTCGAGCCGGCCTCCCGGATGTGGTATCCCGAGATGGAGATGGTGTTGAAGCTGGGGGTCTCGGCGGCGCAGAACTCGAAGATGTCCGTGATGAGCCGCATCGAGGGCTCTGGCGGGTAGATGTAGAGGTTCCGCGCGATGTATTCCTTCATGATGTCGTTCTGGATCGTCCCGCGGAGCTGCGCTCTGGGGACGCCCTGCTTGTCGCCCATCGCGACGTACATCGCGAGGAGGACGGCGGCGGGGGCGTTGATCGTCATCGACGTGGACACCTCGTCGAGGGGGATCCCGTCGAAGACGGTCTCGAAGTCGTCGAGGGTGTCGATGGCGACGCCCGAGCGCCCCACCTCCCCCTCGGCCATCGCGGCGTCGGAGTCGTACCCCATCTGGGTCGGGAGGTCGAACGCCATCGAGAGCCCGGACGAGCCCTGATCGATGAGGTAGTTGAACCGCTCGTTGGTCTCCGCGGCGGTGCCCATCCCCGCGTACTGGCGCATCGTCCAGAGCCGCCCGCGGTGCATCGTCGAGTAGACGCCGCGGGTGTACGGCTCCTCGCCCGGGTTCCCCAGATCCCCGCGGTAGTCGTGGTCGGCGATATCGGCGGGCGTGTACAGCGGGTCGACCTCTTGTCCGCCTGTGTCGGTGGTGAACGACTCCTTCCGCTCCCCGAATCGGTCGACCGTCTCGCCGTAGGTCCCCGACTCCCACGACTCCTTGGCCTCCCGGATCGCGTCCAGTTCCTCAGGATCGTACATTAGTAACTGGGTCGCGCGAGCGGGACTTAACACTTTTCGGCGGCGGCGTCCGCGACGACGGTCTCCCCGCCTTCCCGAACGCCTCGGGCGCCCGCCGACGGGCGGTTTCAAGTGACGTGCGGTCGAACGCGAGCCATGGACATCCTCTCCGACTCGGCCGAGCGCTTCCTCGCCGCGACGGCGCCCGAGCACACCGCGACGCAGGCGGAGATGGCCGCCCTCGCCGACGACTGGGGGTTCCCCATCATCGGGCCGGAAGCGGGGTCGGTCCTCCGGCTGATCGCTCGCCTGACCGGCGCCGAGCGCGTCTTCGAGTTCGGCTCCGGCTTCGGCTACTCCGCGACGTGGTTCCTGCGCGGCGGCGCCGACGCCGTGATCTGCACCGAGTTCGACGAGGAGGAGGCGAAACGGGGGGTCAAGTTCGCCGCCGACGGGGGGTACGCCGACAGCGTCACCTTCGAGGTGGGCGACGCGATGGAGACGATCGAGCGCTACGACGGCCCCTTCGATATCGTCCTCATCGACCACCAGAAGGGCCGGTACGCCGAGGCCTACCGCACGGTCCTCCCGAAGGTCCGGACGGGCGGCGTGATCGTCGCCGACAACATCACCAGAGGCCCGATCGACTTCGGGGACCTCGTCGCGCACTTCGAGGACGGCGCGCCGCTCCCCGACCCCGAGGTCGACGGCGAGACGCGGGGGATCGGCGAGTACGTCGGGACGGTGCGCTCCGACGACGCCGTCGAGACCGCGATCCTCCCCGTCGGCTCCGGCATCGCGGTGTCGACGAAGGTAGCGTAGGCGCCCGTCGTCGGGGGCGGGTCGGCGGAGGCGGGTCAGAGATGGACCGTCGGCGGCGTTCACTCCCGGCGCCACGCCCGGACCGAACCTATTCGGGCGTCGCTCCCGAACCGCCACCTGATGAAAGTGGGCCTCATCTCGGACGTACACGCGAACCTCCCCGCGCTCGAAGCCGTCCTCGACGACATGCCGACGGTCGACCGGATCCTCTGCGCCGGGGACGTGATCGGGTACAACCCGTGGCCGGCCGAGTGCGTCGAGCGCGTGCGCGAGGTCGCCGCGAAAACGGTCCGTGGCAACCACGACCGCACCGTCGGGACGCCCGAGCGCTACCGGGCCAACCGGATGGCCGAGGCCGGCCTCGAACACGCGAAGGCGTCGCTCTCGGACGACCAGCGCGCGTGGCTCGACGGCCTCCCGCGCGCTGAGACGTTCGCCGGCGACCGGTATCTCCTCGTCCACTCGCACCCCGCGGCAGAGCGCGAGGACGCCTACGTCTACCCGAACGAGTTCCCCGACCTCGACCGCCACATGGGCGATCGCGACGGGATCGTGCTCGGCCACACCCACGTCCAGGGGAAGCGCTCGGTCGCGGGCGGCGTCGTCGTCAACCCCGGCAGCGTCGGGCAGCCCCGCGACGGCGACCCGGAGGCGGGGTACGCGGTGCTCGACACGCAGGCCGACGAGGTCGACCTGCGGCGCGTCGCCTACGACCTCGATCGCGTCAGCGAGGCGGTCGCCGACGCCGGCCTCCCCGAACGAACCGCCGATCGGCTGTATTCGGGAGAGTGAGGAACCGCGGGGTCGCCGGGGAGCGAGTGCGTCACGGCCAGACGCCTGTCACCCCCAGACGCCCGTCACGAGGAGGAGGTTCCGCATCGCGGTCGCGAGCGAGAGGGCGCCGACGCCGGCGCACATCAGCGTCGCGACGAGCCGGCGGGTCCCCCCCGCGACGGCGACGGGGATCCCGATGAGGACCATCCCGGCGGCCTTGGTGAACAGCATGCCGGGGACGAGCCCGAACGTCGCGATGAGCGCCGCGCCGACCGGCGACCCCTCGACGTACTGTCCGCCCGAGACGGCGACGTAGGTCGAGGCGATATCGGCGCCGGCGCCGACGAGGAGGAGTGCGACGGCGGCGGCGAGTCGCGATGGCACTGCCCCATCGAACGCGACGGATCGACATAAACCTCCGGAGGTGTGAACTTCGGCGACGCCGATCGGACGGAGACCGGCTACCGGGCTGGCCGCGCCGCGCGCACAGCACGACTTGATTTAAACCGCCGCGTCGCGTACGATCCGGCAATGAGTTCGTCCGACGACGAGTACGAAGTCGCGGTCGTAGGCGGCGGTCCGGCCGGCCTGACGACCGCGTTGTACGGCGCCCGACTGGGACACGAAACGGTGCTGATCGACCGCGGTGGCGGACGCGCGGCGATGATGGCGGACACGCACAACGTGATCGGCATCACCGAGGATGTCTCCGGCAACGAGTTCCTCGCCACCGGCCGCGAGCAGGTGCAGTCGTACGGCGGCGCCTTCGTACGTGGCTTCGTCAGCGACGTCGAGCGCACCGACGACGACCGGTTCCGACTGACGACGAACGACGCCGAGCTTCTCGCCGACCGCGTCGTCCTCGCGACCGGCTTCTCCGACGAGCGCCCGGACCCCCCGCTCCCGCGGACGGGCAAGGGGCTCCACTACTGTCTCCACTGCGACGCCTACATGTTCGTCGACGAGCCGGTGTACGTGATGGGTCACGGCGAGGCCGCCGCCCACGTCGCGATGATTATGCTCAACATGACCGACGACGTGGACCTGTTGACCCGCGGCGCGGAGCCGACGTGGAGCGACGAGACCGCCGCGCGGCTGGAGGCCCACCCCGTCGAGGTCGTCCACGAGGACGTGACGGGCGTCGAGAACGACCCCGACTCGGGCTGGCTCGAAGCGCTGGAGTTCGCCGACGGCACCCGCCGCGAGTACCGGGGCGGCTTCCCGATGTACGGCTCCAACTACAACACCGCGCTCGCTGAGGGGCTCGGCTGCGACCTGACCGACAGCGGCGAGGTGGACGTCGATGACCACGGCCGCACCAGCGAGGACGGCGTGTTCGCGGTCGGCGACGTCACCCCCGGCCACAATCAGGTGCCCGTCGCGATGGGGCAGGGCGCGAAGGCCGGGCTCGCCATCCACAAGGAGATCCGCGAGTTCCCGCGCTCGCAGGAGGCGATCGAGTCGGACGGGCCGGTCGACGCCGACGAGGTGCCCGCGATCTCGCCGTCGCTCATGGCGACTGCGCTCGCTCACGAGGGACACGCGGGCGGACCGCGCGCGGCGGGCGCCGAGCCGGACGCGGAAACGCGGGCGGCCGACGACGACTGAGCCGACCCGACTGCGCATCTCCGGTAGCCTCCGAAACGGGGCGGTAGCTCGACTGTGCAGCCGCGATACCGACCCTTTTTGATCCGCTGTCTCCGACGAGTCGTATGGGAACTCTCGACGCGGACTTCGCCGGTGAGACGGTCGTGGTCACGGGCGGATCGAGCGGTATCGGCCGCGCGGTTGCGAACGGGTTCGGCGACGCGGGAGCGACCGTGATCAACGCCGACGTGAGGGCGGCGCCGAAAGACGTCGACGCCGAGACGCCCACGCACGAGGCGATCGAAAGCCGCGGCGGCACCGCAGCGTTCGTCGAGACCGACGTCTCCGACCCGGACCAGATCGAATCGGTGATCGAGGCGGCCCGCGAGTTCGGCGGGATCGACGTGATGGTGAACAACGCGGGCGTCCACCGCAGCGCCGAGTTCCTCGACGTTACTCCCGAGGAGTTCGACTCGGTTCACGGCGTCAACCTCAGGGGCGCGTTCTTCGGCACCCAACTGGCCGCCAAGGACATGATCGACCGCGGCGTCGAGGGATCGATCGTGAACACGTCGTCGACGACGGCCGAGCGCGCCGAGTGGGACCACTCCCACTACGCGGCGACGAAGGGCGGCGTACAGATGCTCACCCGAAGCGCCGCCCTCGAACTCGACGGGCACGGGATCAGGGTGAACGCGGTCGCTCCGGGACCGATCGCCACCGAGATCCGAGAGGGGTGGGCCGAGGAGGCGGACGCGATCGACGGCTCCGACGGCCTCCCGTCCCGGGCCGGGACTCCTGCTGACCTGCGCGACGCGTACCTCTACCTCGCCTCCGAGGGGGCGAACTACGTGACCGGCGAGACGGTGTGGGTCGACGGCGGCGCGAGCCTGTAGGTCTCGACCGCGGGCCGACCGACGCGTCACTCCCGTCGGTCGAGAACGTCCCGAACGAACGCACCCTTCTCGGCAGTGTACCGGTCCCGGCTCTCGGGATACCGCGCCGCGAGCCGCCGCTTCAACGAGGCGTACCGCTCGGCGAGCTCCGGGTCGGTTCGAAGCGCGTCCCTGAACGCGGTCGTCTCGTCGTGGAACGCGCTCCCGACTTCGGCGACCGACAGGTAGCACGTGCGGTTCTCCGGCGGCCCCTTCGCGAGGAACACCCGTCCCTCCACCTCGTCGGGGCGGCGCTCGTAGCCACGCGTCTCGAGCGGTGGGACGAGGTCGCTCGCGGGGGTCGACTCGTCGACCAAGGCGAGCACGTCGAGGATCGGCTTGGCAGGCATCCCCTCGACTGCGGTGCTACCGACGTGTTCGAAGCGCTCGACTCGGCCGCCGACGGCATCCGTCAGCCGGGCGACTTCCGCGTCGTACGCGTCGCTCCACGACTCTTGGTGAGGCTCCAACGCGACGGTGCCGCGGGGCAGCCCGAGCATGTTCGGAACTCTGGCTCGAGGTACAAACTTGTTTAAATATTCCTCTCACTTCGTTCGAGAAATGCGCCGGCCGGGACCCTCGCGAGCTTGCGAGCGAGGGTACGGGCGGCGCACGACCGAAGGGAGTGCGCCGGCCGGGATTTGAACCCGGGCCATGAGCTTGGAAGGCTCAGGTCCTACCACTAGACCACCGGCGCGCGTGGGTGCGTCCGTCGCTGAACGCGTCTACACGTAGGCCGAACAGTTCTGATAAACGTTCCGTGTTCTCGACGACGGCGGGAGCGCGGCGACGCCAACGAACGGTACCACCACTACTTAAAAAGCCACAGTATAACGGGCCGTTCCCGCGAAATTAGAACCATTTTCAGGCATTTAGAAGCGTTCTGGGTACATATGTGTGCACTCGTCCAACGTACATCTGTGAGGTGACGACGATGTCATACCAATCAAGCAACCCACTGGTCGGTGAGGTCGAGTTCGCACTGGACGGCCCATGGGCGACGTACTGGATCGCGTTCCTACGCGTCGTCACCGGATGGTGGTTCTTCCACTCCGGGATCACGAAGGTGATCGAGAGCGGGTTCTCGTACACCTACGGGACGACGTACATGCAGGGCATGTCGGAGACGGCCCTCGGCGGGATCCCGGTCTGGATGGGCCACAACCTCGGATGGCTCATCGAGCCGGGCGTCCCGCTGTTCGAGACGCTGATCGGGCTGGCGCTGATCGCGGGCGCGTTCACTCGGCTCGCCGCCTTTGGCGGGGTCATCTTCATGACCCTGTTCTGGGTCGGCAACGCCGAGTTCGGACACGGGCTCGTCAACAGCGACCTCATGGGACTGCTGTTGTTCATGACGGTGATCGTGTTCGCGGCCGGCCGGCACTACGGCCTCGACGCGCTCATCGAGAAGCTCGACGTGGTCGAACAGCACCCGAAACTCCGCTACCTGCTCGGTTAAGAGGTGACATCCAATGACAGACATCATCGACAAAGCGGCGATGGCGCTGAGCGCGGGACTGATGCTGCTCGGGATCGTCGGCATGGGGCTCCTGGAGATCCTCGTCGGCGCCCCGTACAGCCCGGTCCCGCTCACGAACGAGGCGGGCGACGTGATCGCGACCCCGCTGTTCTCGCCGCAGCTCCGGACCGGGGTCGTGCTGGCCGGCATCGCGGTGCTCGGGGTGTACGCGGTGTACAAGATCGTGACGCCGCTCGCTGACAGCACCCGGACCGGCCACGAGACAGTCGCCGACTGAGGCGATCGCGATTCGACCGCCGCGGGAGGCGGTGCGGCTACCTTTCTGCGTTCCCGTCGGACGCTCCGTCGAGCGTCGCGTCCGCCGTGCTATCGACGCCACCGTCGGCGCTCACCGACGAGCCGGCGTCGCCCGTCTCCTCCGTGCCGAACGTGAACGCGGTGTCCTCAGATCCGGACTCCGGGTCCGGTTCGGGCTCCGCTCCGGAGCCGCCGTCGTCTGTGGCGCCTCCGGGCTCCGCCCCCTCGCCGCCGACCTCGAAGGCGTCGGTCATGCGGCGGAGGTCGTGCGCCCGCTCCGTCAGGTCGTGCGCCTGCTCGGAGACCTCTCCGAGCGTCGTGGCCTGCTCCTCCGCGGTCGACGCGACGGTCGCCGCCTCGGCAGTCGTCTGCTGGCTCACGCCGGCCAGGTCGTCCACGGCGCCGGTGACCTCGCTGACCGACGAGGCCTGCGCGTCCATCGCGCCGGAGATCTCCTGAACCCCGTCGTCCGCCTCGCTCACGCGCTCGGCGACCGCCTCGAGTGCGTCCTCGGCCTCCTCGACGGTGTCGACCCCGTCGCCGACTCCCTCGCGGATCGCGGCCATCTCGGCGACGCTCTCGTCGGTGCGCTCGCGGAGCCCCGCGATCAGCGTCTCGACCTCGGCGGCCGATTCCTGCGTCTCCTCCGCGAGCGACTTCACCTCCTCGGCGACGACCGCGAAGCCGGAGCCGGCCTCGCCCGCGCGGGCGGCCTCGATGGAGGCGTTGAGCGCGAGCAGGTTCGTCTGGTCGGCGATCTCCGAGATCGTCTCGACGATCTCGTCGACCTCCTCCATCTCGGCCTCCAGCCGCTCGACGGTCTCCGCGGCCGACTCCGACCGCTCTTCGATCGCGTGGAGCTCGTCGACCGCGTCGCCGGTCGCCTCGCGGCCCCGCTCGGTGAGGTCGCTCGCCTGCCGTGAGGTGGTCGCCACCTGCTCGGCCGAGGCGGCCACCTCCTCCACGGTCGCGGACATGTCCTCCATCTCGCCGGCGACGTCGGCGAGCTGACGGCTCTGCCGCTCCGCCCCCGCCGAGATCTCGTCGACCGCGTCGCTCGTCTCGCGACCGGCCGCGGCGACCTCGTCGGTGCCGTCCGTCACCGCCTCGCTCTTCTCGGCCACCGCGTCCGCGAACGCGTCCACCTCGGCGATCGTCGCCTCCAGCGCGTCCATCGCGCCGTTGAACCCGTCGGCGATCTCGTGGAGCGCCTCCGGGTCGTCGGGCTCGGTGGCGATCCGGGCCGTGAGGTCGCCGTCCGCGCACTCTTCCATCGTCGCCCCGAAGGCGGCGGCGCGTTCCTCGAGCGTCCGCGCGAACGCCTCGCTCTCCGCCTTCGCGGCCTCCGCGCGCTCCCGTTGGGTCTCCGCCGACTCGATCTCCTCGCGCAGCGAGTCGCGCATCGTCGAGAACGAGCCGTAGAGGTCGCCGAACTCGTCCTGCCGGCTCGACCGGAGGTCCACGTCGAGGTTGCCGGCCTCCAGCTCGCGCGCCCGGTTGCCGAGGCGCTTCAGCTCGACGACGGTCCCCCGGCCGAGCGTCGCGCCGAGCAGCCCGAGCCCGACGACAGCGACCCCGACGATCAGGAGGAGATTCCGGCCGATCATCCCGGAGAGCGCGTACGCCTCCGAGAGGGGGACGTGGACCGCGACCACCCAGTCCTCCGTCGGCACGGGGGCGTACGCGACGAAGCACTCGGCCCCGTCGGCGAAGCCGAACGTCGCGGATGCGATGTGGCCCACCGGACGCTCCCCGGCGAAGAGGGCGCTCCGGACGCCGCCGTTGTACCGCTCCCCGGCGACGCCCTCGCGGTCACTGGCGGCGATCGTCCCGTCGGCCTGCACGAGCGTCGTGAACGCGCCGTCGGTCGGCTGCCGGAGGTCCGCGACGACCGGCGCGAGGTCGACTTCCACGACGAGGTAGTCGCGCATCGGCGTCAGTGCGACGTACGCGACCCGCTGTCTCCCGTCGACCTCGTAGGTGGGCGTGGTGTACACCTGATCGCCGTACAGCAGGTTGTCGTCGAACCACTCCTGGCCGGTGACCGCGGCGCCGGCGTCGGGGTCGTCTCGGCTCGACGCGAGCACGGTTCCCTCCTTGCGGTCGACGTGGTGCAGCGCGAGCACCTCCTCGGTCGTCCGCGATTCGTGCGAGCTGAGGTAGCGGCTCGTCACCTCCGGATCGTTGGAGAACGCCGCGTTGTCCGCGACGTCCCGCGCCGTCGATCGGCGGGCGCTCGACCAGCCGTCGAGCTCGATGCCGCTCAGCTCGGCGACGGCGGTGTAATCCGCCTGTGCGTTGGCTTCGAGCTGCTCGGTGGTCTCCGCGTAGGTGACCGCGCCCACCCCGCCGATGGCGGCGACGACCACCAACACGACGACCGCGAACTTCGCGAGATAGCTGCGAGCGATCACGTCAGGACTGATCCGGCGGAGGAAGCGATCCAAACGGGTAGAACTCATTACATCGACGCGGTCGTCACTGTCTCTTTAATCCTCTCACGACGGTATCGGCGCTGATAATTACGGATCTGGGCCCGCAACGACCGCGTAGCAGTTCCCGCTCGAAACGGTCGTCTCGACGGGTTCGAGGGCGCTATCGGCGATGTCGCTCTCGAACTCCTCGGGCGAGTAGATGTGATAGTACCGCGGCACCGTTTCGCCGCCCGGGAGGGTCCAGTCGACCGTCGTGTCGAACCCCTCCTCCCGGTCGAACCGGTCGTGAGCCGTGCTCCAGACGCTCACCAGTGCGGTCCCACCCGGGGCGAGGGACCGAGCGAGTTCGTCGAGGCTCCGGACCCGAGCCTCGCGCGACGGGAGGTGATGCAGGGTGGCGACGTACACGGCGAGTCCGATCGTATCGGTCGCGATCGGCGGGGCCGCCGCGTCGCCGTGGACGAACGACGCGGCGTCGTCGAATCCGCGTTCGCGTGCCCGCTCGCCGGCTTCGCGCAGCAGTTCGCGGCTGAGATCGACGCCGACGACCGCGTCCGCGCGCTCGGCGAGCAGTTCCGTGTGCCGCCCGTTGCCACAGCCGAGATCGAGTGCGCGCGTCGCGGCGCGCCCGTCGAGAAACGACTCGACCTCCGGCCACGCGTACTCCCTCGTCTTCGAGAAGTGCGCGGCGATGCGGTCGTACGTCGACTGGGGGTCCATACCGGGCGGTCGGCCCGGACCGATTTAGCTCCGGTGGCCGCGATCGTCGCCGACGGCGACGCCGCCGCTCGTCCGACGCCGACTCACAGCGTCCCGATGACGAGGAACGTGGCCAGCGTCAACAGCAGCAGGACGACGACGTGTTTCACGCCGTCGTTGATCGCCCCCTCGCCGAGCTGACCGGCGACGAGCCCGGAGCAGACCGCTTGGATGGCGGCGGCGTGGAAGAACAGCTGCTCGTAGGCGCCCGCCTCGATGTCTCCGAGCCCCTCGGTGATACCTCCGGGGCCGCTCGGCGCGCCCGGGAGGCCGCCCGCCCCGCCGCCCCCGGCGGGGATCGCCGCCTCCTCGATCGCGGGGATGAACGACACCGACAGCGAGGCGATGATCCCGAGGAACACGAGGAAGGAGATGTAGATCACAATGAGGTACGTTAACATTACTTGTCTACGCTCTCGGCGGAGCGACCACGTCGCGCGCGCCTCGTCGGCCGCGATCCGGAGCACGGGAGCGATGTCGCCGCTGGCGCGCATCGCGTTCGTGATGAGCGCGACCCCCCGTGAGGTCATCGGCGACCGGACCCGCCGCTCCAGCCGCCGGAGGGCGGTGCTCACGTCGGCGCCCCAGTCGATGTCGCGCCGGGTGCGCCGCAGGTCGTCGCTCAGCGCCTCCAGGTTCGAGTCCGCGACGCGCCGAACGCTCCCGACCACCGAGGTGCCGGCCTCGTTGACGCTGGCGAGTCGGTCGAGGAAGTCGGGGACCGACGCCTCGATCTGTCTGACCTGCCGCTTGCGCGCCTCGTAGACGACGGCGTAGCTCGCGAGCACGAGCGCGGTCGCGACGACGACCGGCGTCTCGATCTGTGCGACCATCTCGGTCGGCGGGCCGAGGGTGATCGGGAAGACGGTCGCGAGGAGCCCCACGATCGCGAGCGGGACGGAGATCAGGAACACCGTGTGCGGCGCCTCGAGCGCGCTCTCGATCGGCGACGCGACCCACCCACGCAGCGTTCGTATCTCGTCGTACGCGCGGAGGCGCTCGCGGCTCGTCGCCCACCTGTCCTCGGCGGGCGCACCCCGGGCCACGCCGCCGTCGGCCTGCATCGCGTCGCCCCCGGAGGCCCCGACGCCGCTGCGCCCCGCGTTTGACCCGTCTTCGATCGCCTCCGAGAGGTCGACGGTCTCGGTGCCGCCGATCCCCTGCGTCACGCTGTCGACGTAGACGACGAACCCGAACGTCGCCAGCGGGACGCCCAGATAGACCACGACGCGCAACAGGGGGAGCGTGTCCTCCAACACGAGCCCGATCACGACGAGAATCGTGATGAAGAACAGCGGTCCCGCGACCAGCGCGGTGACGTACGCCTCCGCGAACGTGGAGAGCAGCTCGAGGTACTGCTGCTGTTTCGACTCCGCCTCCTCCTGGTACAGCTCGTACTGGTCGCTGAGGAACGCCGAGATGGGCTGGCCGGTGCCGAGCACGGACGCGAGGTTCTCCGCGAAGTCGGCGAGGTCCTCGCTGGGCGTGCGCCGCGACGTGCGCTGGAGCGCGGTGAGCGCGTCGGTCCCGAAGGCGTTCATGTCGCGGACCGCGACCGACAGCTCCGTCGCCGCCTCGCCGTACACCGCCTCGTTCTTGGCGAGCGTGTCCATCACGCGGGGGAACGGCATTCCCGACCGCGAGAGCGCGTACATGAACGCGACGGTGCGCGGGAGGGTGGCGTCGATCTCGGCCCCTCGGGTGTGGGCCCGCTGATCGAGCAGCTCCCATCGACCGTAGTACATTCCCACGGCGAGCGCGGCGCCGAGCGTCGCCGACGCCAGCGTCAACAGGAGGAACAGCTGTGGGAGCCCGAGCTCCGTGAGCCGGGTGACCACCGAAACGAAGCCGAGGGACGCGGGGAGCGTCTCGCGCAGGGTTGCCTCGCTCACGTCGAGCGCCGAGAGGAGCCCGGCCGCGGCGTACACGCCGATGACGCTGCCGGCGACGCCGAGCACGCCGGCGTACAGGAGCGTCTTGGCGGCGTACGCCCGGTGGGTGCCCGCCACGTGGGCGGCGCGCATCAGGTCGCGCTGTCGCTGGCGCCGCGGCCTGTCCTCCCCCACGTAGTCGCCGAAGAGCAGCAGCGCGATCCGGGTGACGGCCAGGTCGGTCCCGTCGTCGACCGCGGGCAACACCAGCGCCAGACAGCATCCGAGCGCCGCGAGCAGGGGGAGGTACGCGATCATCCGTCGCTCTGGCCGGCGCGCTTCTCGTCGCTCCGCGCTTCGGTCTCGTCGTCAGCCTCGCCGTCGCTCCGCGCTTCGAGCCGCTCCATTACGCGCTCCGAGTCGGCGTAGTACTCGTTGACGAGGGCGGTGAACGCCCGGTAGTCGGTGACCCCGAGCTCGCGGAGCAGTTCGAGGAACCGCTCGCGCCGGCGGATCTCCCGGAGGAGCTCCGACCGGGACCACCCGCGCTCGTCGGCGATCTCCTCCATGAGCGACGAGTCGTTCCGACGGAACTCGTCCGTCTCGGCGTTCCACTCGAACGCCGAGGAGTAGTCGAGCTCCCCGGTGCGCTGGTCGATCCCGCCGATCTCGCCGATCGTCTTCGCGCGCCTGACCCGCTGGTCGCCGGAGCGCGTCAGCGTCTGGATCGAGAGCATGTCGAGCGACTGGACCATCGCCCGCGGGACGTTGATCGGCTCGTTCTCCAGCCGGTTTATCACCGTCTCGATCGAGTCGGCGTGCATCGTCGAGAAGGTCGTGTGGCCGGTGTTCATCGCCTGGAACAGGGTGATCGCCTCCTCCCCGCGGACCTCCCCCACCACGATGTACTCGGGCCGGTGGCGCAGCGCGGACCGGAGCAGGTCGTACATGTCGATGTCGGCGCCCTCGTACCGGCGTTCGCGGGTGATCGAGGAGAGCCAGTTGTCGTGGTACAGCGAGAGCTCGCGGGTGTCCTCGATAGAAAGGATCTTCGCGCGCGGCGGGACGAACATCGACACCGCGTTCATCGAGGTGGTCTTCCCCGAGGCGGTGCCGCCCGCGAAGATGAGGCTCTTGTTGTGCTCGATACAGAGCCAGAAGTACGCCATCTGGGCGACCGAGAACGTGCCGTACTCCACCAGATCGATCGGGGTGAACGGGTCCTCGGCGTACTGGCGGATCGTGAACGCGGAGCCGCGCGGGGTCACCTCTTCGCCCAGCGCGAGCTCCGCGCGCGACCCGTCCGGCAGCGTCGTCTCCACCATGGGGTCGCCGACGGAGACGTGGCGCCCGGACTGTTGGGCGAGGCGAATTACGTAGTTGTCGAGCTCCGACTCAGCGAAGGAGACGTTGGTCTCGATGTCGGTGTAGTCGTCGTGGTACACGAAGATCGGGAGGTCGTAGCCGTCACAGGAGATGTCCTCGATGTGGCGGTCGTTGAGGAGGGGATCGACCTTCCCGTAGCCGCGGAAGTCGCGGTAGAGGTAGTACGCGATCGCGTGGAACGTGTCCATGCCGATGTCGACGCCGTACCCCTCTAACAGCTCTTCCAGCTCGGTTCGGAGGGTCTCCTCGTCGGTCCGACCGGTGCCCTCCCGGTAGAGGAGCGGGTCGCGGATGTCGTCGACCACGCGGTCGAGGAGGTCGGCCTCGAACCGGTCGAGCTCCGGCTCGACCGCGTAGTACCGGTGTTCGCTCTCCGCGTCGTCGTACGTGATCACGACGTACGCGTACGGGGCGTTCACCCAGTAGCGGTCGACCTCGCGCTCGCCGTCGGGAACCGCGAAGGGGGCGATCGGACCGTCCGTCTCCGGCCTGAACGGCCGGATGTCGAGGTTCGCTCCTCGAAGCACCTCCCACGTTCGCGAGAGCCGCCGCCGGAGGGCCTCGATGCGATCGCCGACCGCTCCCTCGCGCGCGTCACTCGCCATCGTCGTTACGGAGCCGTATGCGCCGTGGCGGTTTAAAATCCCCCCGGCGATTATCACCGACGACACCGGGCGGGCGCTGCGGGCACCGGCGCCGCGACGCCGGCGGCTCGACGGGGGTTCTCGCCCGTTACGTTCATACGGGACGACCGCAAAGAGCCTATTAGGCAATGCGGCGTGACTACTTCGAGCTGACCGTCGAGGGCGTCGACGATGACGACCGGCAGGCGACGCCGCTGGTTCGCATCGACTTCCACGGACCGGACGGGCTCCTCCGCGACCGGCTCTCCGGGACGGACGGCGACCTCCTCGCCGCCGACGATGTCGACGTGGCGTTCCGGCTCCGGGAGCCTCTCTCGACCCCGGACGACCCGGAAGGCGTCGTCGGCGTGACGAACCGCTACACCGGGGACTTCGTCCTCGAACTCAACGAGACCGCAACGGACGTGCTCCCGTTCATCCACGCCGCGCGCGACTCGGCGGGCGACGAGGACGCCCACTACCGAGTCGAGATCGACGTCGACGGCGAGCGGCTCGTTAGCTACGACAAACACACGTTCCTCGTGTACGACCACGAGGGGAACCTCCTGCGCAACGAGAGCCTGATCCCGTCGGGCGTCGAGCTGTGACCCCGGGTCGCTCTCTGTGAGACCGGTCCGCGCCTTCTTTAGACGCTGACGTTGTCGGCGACGATCCGCACCGAGTCCCCGGGCCGGAGGTCGAACGCGCCGTCGCCGCGCCCGTCGTTCACGTCGCATTCGACGTAGCCGTGGCTCCCCACCGTGACGAGCCGGTCACCCGGGTCGACCGCGCCGAACGTCTCGGCGACCGGGGTGAGCTCCTCGTTGATCCGGACCCAGTCGCGGCCGCGGATCAGGTCGCCCGGGACGTTGGTGACGACGTTGCCGAATCGGTCGATCGCGAGCACCTCGCCCTCGACGGCGGCCGGGTCGCCCGCGTCGTCGCGCTCGACGCGCGGCTCCGGAAGCACGATGTCGACCGGGTCGGTCGCCGGCGAGAGGTCGTCCATGGCGGCGAGCGCGTCCGAGACCTCCTCGGGCGTCGCCGCCGGATCGGCGTCGAGGGCGGTCCGGATCCGGGCCGCGGTCGGCGCGAACACGTCGCGGCCGTGGAACGTCTCGCTCGCGGGGTCGTCGACGTCGACGACGAACGCTTCGATGCGTTCCTCTCCCGTTCCCTCACCGCCTGCTCCGCCAGCGAGCGCCCGAGCCGGCGGCATCGCGAGCCCGTTGTCGGGGGCGACGATGACGTGCGAGCCGGCGCGGACGACGAGGGCGTCTCGGTCGGTGCCGACGCCGGGGTCGATCACCGCGCAGTGGACGGCCGGCGGGAACTCCGGGAGGACGAACCGGAGCCAGAAGGCGGCCGCCCGGGGGTCGCCACGCGGCAGGTCGTGGGCGATATCGACCAGTTCGGCGTCGGTGTGACGGCGGATCACTCCCTTCATCGCGGCGGGGTACGGCGAGCCGAAGTCGGAGGCGAGCGTGATCATACGCGATCCGCGGTCCGGCTCGTTGTTAAAAGGCAGGTGGGCGGCTCGCGCTTCGGAGGCGGGTGGGGCGCGTCGAGCCGGCGGCGCGAGCGTGTCAGGCGTCGAACGGCGTCTCGCTGTTCGCGTCGGTCTCCGCGATCCGCCGGATCCGCTCGACGCCGTCGATCTCCTCGATCACGTCCACGACGGTCTCGGGGACCAGCGCCTCCCAGTCGCGGCCGTGGATCATGCGCTCGCGGAGCTCCGTCCCCTCCAACACGTCGCGGCGGAACATGGGGGACCCACGGACCTCGACGCCGGCCTCCTCGAACAGCCGGACGACGAGCGGGTTGTTCGAGTACGCCACGTCGAACCGCGGGGTCATGCTCTGCACGTGGCCCACCCAGACGGAGTTGCGGTCGAGGTCCTCGATGGGGACGACGTAGGTGGTCACGTCGAGGTCCTCGACGGCCTTCGTCACCATCATGACGCGCTCGCCGGCCGTGAACGGGTTGCGGGTGGTGTGGGAGTCGCCGGCCGAGCCGATCCCCAACACGAGCTCGTCGACGTCGGCCGCGATCTCCTCGACCATGTGTCGGTGGCCGTCGTGAAACGGCTGATACCGCCCGATGTAGAACCCGCGCATAGATACACGTAGCGGGAGCCTCATTTATAAACCTCGTGGGACCCGTCGACGGCCGATATCGTGGGGTGTGAGCCGTATCGTGCGTGTTTTTGGAATTCTTCACGGAGCGTTCGCGGGGAGAAAGTATATCAGTAGCCGACCCTTCGTTTTTCGTAGCGAAACCCGATTCTATGAGCAACGAAAAGGACGCGAACGACCCGCCGACCGAGGACCCCGACGAGCCGGAGGAATCCGGTGTCGGGACCCCGGACTCGACGGGGAACGGCGAGGACGCCCGAGACGACGGCGCCCGCGCGCCGGCGGACGACGGCGTCGACGAGCCCGACGGCGCCGGCGATTCGGCCTCCGAGGAGGAGACCGTCGCCGACGATCCGGCCGAGCCCGACGAGGTCTGGGACGACGGGGTCGTCGTCGACGGACCCGGACCGGACGGCGCCGAGACGGGCCGCGAGGAAGCGAACGGCGCCACCCCCGAGGGTGTCACCGAAGCGAACGACGACGGCAGCATCGACGAGCTCGGCAGCACGGTCGAGGTCGAGGGTGCCGAGATCGACGAGGACCCCGACGAGGACGACCTCCTCGGCGGCCTCAAGATCGACACGACCGCCGAGCTCGAGATCCCCGACCGGCTCGTCGATCAGGTCATCGGGCAGGAGCACGCCCGCGACGTGATCATCAAGGCGGCCAAGCAGCGCCGCCACGTGATGATGATCGGCTCGCCCGGGACCGGGAAGTCGATGCTGGCGAAGGCGATGTCCGAGCTCCTCCCGAAAGAGGAGCTTCAGGACGTGCTGGTCTACCACAACCCGGACGACGGCAACAAGCCGAAGGTCCGGACGGTCCCCGCCGGCAAGGGCGACCAGATCGTCGACGCGCACCGCGAGGAGGCGCGCAAGCGCAACCAGATGCGGTCGCTGTTGATGTGGATCATCATCGCCGTCGTGTTGGGCTACGCGCTCATCATCGTCGGCCAGATCCTCGTCGGCATCATCGCCGCCGGGGTCGTCTACCTCGTCTTCCGCTACCTGAACCGCGGGTCGGACGCGATGATCCCGAACCTGCTGGTGAACAACGGCGACACGAAGACCGCGCCGTTCCGCGACGCCACCGGCGCGCACGCCGGCGCGCTGCTCGGCGACGTGCGGCACGACCCGTTCCAGTCCGGCGGGATGGAGACGCCCAGCCACGACCGCGTCGAGGCCGGGGCCATCCACAAGGCGAACAAGGGCGTGCTGTTCATCGACGAGATCAACACGCTCGACATCCGCAGCCAGCAGCACCTCATGACGGCGATCCAGGAGGGCGAGTTCTCGATCACGGGCCAGTCCGAGCGCTCCTCGGGCGCGATGGTCCAGACCGAGCCCGTCCCGACCGACTTCGTCATGATCGCGGCCGGGAACCTCGACGCGATGGAGAACATGCACCCGGCGCTGCGGAGCCGTATCAAGGGGTACGGCTACGAGGTGTACATGGAGGACACCATCGAGGACACTCCGGAGATGCGCCGGAAGTACGTCCGGTTCATCGCGCAGGAGGTCGCGAAGGACGGTCGCCTGCCCGAGTTCTCGGCGGAGGCGGTCGAGGAGATCATCCTCGAGGCCAAGCGCCGCTCCGGCCGCAAGGGCCACCTCACGCTGAAGATGCGGAACCTCGGCGGGATGGTCCGCGTCGCCGGCGACATCGCCCGCGGCGAGGACGCCGAGATGACCACCCGCGACCACGTGCTGCAGGCGAAGGGGCGCTCGCGCTCCATCGAACAGCAGCTCGCGGACGACTTCATCGAGCGCCGGAAGGACTACGAACTTCAGGTCTCCGAGGGGTACGTCGTCGGCCGCGTCAACGGGCTCGCCGTGATGGGCGAGGACTCCGGGATCATGCTCCCGGTGATGGCCGAGGTCGCTCCCTCGCAGGGCCCCGGCGAAGTGATCGCCACGGGCCAGCTGAAGGAGATGGCTCAGGAGTCGGTGTCGAACGTCTCCGCGATCATCAAGAAGTTCTCCGACGAGAACATCTCGGAGATGGACATCCACATCCAGTTCGTGCAGGCGGGCCAGCAGGGCGTCGACGGCGACTCCGCGTCCATCACGGTCGCGACCGCCGTCATCTCCGCGTTGGAGGACGTGGGCGTCGACCAGAGCCTGGCGATGACCGGCTCGCTGTCGGTGCGGGGCGACGTGCTCCCCGTCGGCGGCGTCACCCACAAGATCGAGGCGGCCGCGAAGGCCGGCTGCACCCGGGTCATCATCCCGCAGGCGAACGAGCAGGACGTGATGATCGAAGACGAGTACGAGGACATGATCGAGGTCATCCCGGTCTCGCACATCAGCGAGGTCCTCGACATCGCCCTGGAGGGCGAAGCCGAGAAGGACTCGCTCGTCTCCCGGCTCAAGTCGATCACCGGCTCGGCGCTGAAGGAGGGGAGCGTCTCCGGTCCCTCCAGTCCGAGCCCGCAGTAGGGTAACCCCCGTCGACCACTCCGATGCCCGACTGGGCGACGTTCGCGGTCGCGACCGTCGCCCTGACGCTGCTGCTCCTGTTTTTCACCCGTCGCTCGCAACGCATCCTCGAGCGCGCGCGATTCGTCGATTCGCGGGGTGACGCTCCCGGGGGCGATCGCGCCGGCGGCGCCGCCGGCGAGGGTCACCGCACCGCAGACGCCGACCTGACCCAGGGAGTCGATCGCCCCCGGGACACAGACCACCGGGACCGCCCGGTCCTCACGACGCGACTGCTCTTGGCCAACGCAGCCGTCTCGCAGGGGTTCGCGCTTGCGCTCCTCGCTGCGATCGCGTGGTGGACCGGGGTGCCGGCGTCGGCGCTCGGGGTCGGCGGGACGCACCCGACGCTCGGCGCGCCGGCGGTCGCCTCTCTCGAGCCCCGCGGACACGTCGCTCTCGGCGTCGTCGCGGGGGTCGTCCTCGCCGCGGGCAACCAGGCGAGCGCGCGGCTCGGCGCCCGGGTCGGCGTCGCCCCCTCGACGCGGCTCCGCGAGGCGATGGCCCCGACCGATCGCGGCGAGTGGGTCCTGCTCCTCGGCGTTGCGCTTCCGGTCGTCGCGGGCTTCGAGGAGGCGCTGTTCCGCGGCGCACTGACCGGGGCGCTGTCGGTCGGCTTCGCGGTCGACCCGTGGCTCCTGGTCGTCGCCTCATCGATCGCGTTCGGGCTCGGTCACGGCGCGCAGGGGCCGCTCGGGATCGCCGTCGCCGGCGGGCTCGGCCTCGCGCTCGGGGGGCTGTTCGTCGCCACCGGGAGCCTCCCCGCGGTCGTCGTCGCCCACTACGTCGTCAACGCCGTCGAGTTCGTCGCACACGAGCGACCGGGAGGCGTCTCGGTCGGGAGCGAACGCGGGTGACCGCGGCGCCTTCCGCCCCCACTTCTTTTTGTTCCGGCGGCGTCAACGTGGGACGATGAGCGGGAAACCGACCGTCGGCGAGTACATGACCCGCGACGTCGAGACCGTCAGTCCCGACGAGACGGTGGGAGAAGTCGCCCGTCGCATGGCGGAAAGCGACGGCCACAACGGGTTCCCCGTCACGCAGGGCCGGACGGTCGAGGGGTTCGTCTCCGCGGCCGACCTCCTGCTCGCCGCCGACGAGGCCCCGGTGTTCACCGTGATGTCCGACGACCTGATCGTGGCGCACCCGAAGATGAAAGTGACCGACGCCGCCCGCGTCATTCTCCGGTCCGGCATCCAGCGCCTCCCGGTCGTCGACGACGCTGACAACCTCGTGGGGATCATCTCGAACACGGACGTGGTCCGCTCGCAGATCGAGCGCGCCACGCCGAGCAAGGTCGGGAAGCTGATGCGCACCCTCGAACAGATCCACGGCGTCGCGCTCACGGAGGAGCGTCGGGAGGTGGAGCTCACGGCCCTCACGCCGACGCAGGCCCGCGTGTACGCCGACGAGCTGGAAGGGCGGCAGTACGAGCTCGAGCGGGGACTGGCCGAGCCGCTCGTCGTCATCGACAACGGCGGCACCCTCCATCTCGCCGACGGTCACCACCGCGTGATGGCGGCCCACGAGGCCGGGATCGACGAGATGGACGCCTACGTGATCGTCCCCGACCACCCGGTCGATCTCGGGATGGCCAAGACCGCCGAGAAGGAGGGCCTCGACGACATCACCGACATCGAAATCGTCGACTACGCGCGCCATCCCCTCGTTGAGACCACCAAGCGGCTGCAGTGACGGCGATTCCGCTTTCGTCCTCACACGGACGACAGGTTTTTGAGAGCTCGCAGCGAAGTGACGTGTATGAGATCCAAAATTAAGGGCGCGCTGTCCCGAGCGAAGTACGCGGCGGTCGGCGCCGCGGTCGGCGCCGCGGTCGGCGGTGTGGTCAGTCGGAACGCGGCGAGCACCGGCGGCGCGCTCGGCGGCCTCGCGGGCGCGACCGTCGCCGACGTGCGGAGCAACCCCGACGGCGTCTTCGCGGAGTTCCGGTCGTCGTCGGACGAGGCCGACGAGTCGGCGGACGCGGGCGAGACGATCGAACTGGCCGACGAGTAGTCCCGCGGCGGTCTCGGCTTTTTGCAGCCAGGTCTCAGCTTTTTGCAACCAACTTCACCGCCCGGCTTCCCGCCGACCGTTCGGGAACGCCTATACGACCGGACGGAGTAGCCACGGGCAATGAGTGACACCGACGACGACGCGGCCGAGGGCTGGTTCGCGAGCGGTTCGCCGGCCGGCACCGAGGCGGCGGGCGGCGACGGGGCGCTCCGCGCCCGAATCGCCGCCGGCGAGGCCGACGAGCCCCGCGATTGGCCCGGTCTCGCTGTCGACTCCGGATTCGCCGAGTCGCGCGACGACTACTACGACCGCCTCCACGAGGCGTCCGTGACGGCGACCCGCGAGGCCGTGCGCGAGCGCGAGCGCGCCGACGACAAACAGCTCGTCCACGCGGTGCGGGCGATGGACGACTGCGAACGCACCGCCAACGAGCTGGCCGAGCGCGCCGCGGAGTGGGCCGGGAGCCTCTTCGACGGCGCCGAGCCGGGGATCGAGGGCGCCCGCGCCGTGGCGGAGCGCGACCCGGACGGCGAACTGGAGCGGCGCGCCGTCTCGCTCGCGGCGCGCGTCGTCGACCTCGCCGCGGAGCGCGACGCGCTCGCCGAGACGATCGAGCGGACCGCGCCGGCGGTGGCGCCGAACCTCGCCGAGATGGCCGGCCCGGAGCTCGCGGCCCGGCTGATCGCCTTGGCGGGCGGGCTGGAGACGCTCGCGAAGAAGCCGTCGGGAACCGTCCAGGTGCTCGGCGCGGAGGACGCCCTGTTCGCGCACCTCTCCGGGCGCGCCCCCTCGCCGAAACACGGGATCATCTACACGCACGAGTACGTCCGGAACACCCGCCCCGAGGACCGCGGGTCGGCCGCGCGGGCGCTCGCCGGCAAGCTGACGCTGGCGGCCCGCGTCGACCACTACTCGGGCGAGCGCCGCGAGACGCTCCACGAGGAGCTCCGCGAGCGGATGGCGACGATCCGGGCGCGCGCAGAGAGTGGGAACGCGGGCGCCGCCGACGACACGGAGGGCGACGCGTGACCGACGCCGAGCTGCCCGCGGGCGTCGAGCGCCGCGAGATCGACGGGGAGACCCGTCTGGCGACCCGCGGCCCGCCGGTGTACGGCGAGCCGACCGCGGACGGGTGGCGCGCGTGGGACCCCGGTCGCTCGAAGCTCGGCGGGATGTTCGAACTCGGGTTCGAGACGGGGCTCTCCGGCGGGGAGACGGTGCTGTACCTCGGGGCGGCCAGCGGGACGACGGTCAGCCACGTCGCGGACTTCGCGGGGCCGACGTACGCGGTGGAGTTCGCCCCGCGGCCAGCGCGCGATCTCGTGGAGGCCGCCGACCCCCGCGACCGGCTGTTCCCGCTGTTGAAGGACGCGCGCACGCCCGAACGCTACGCGCACGTCGTCGAGAGCGACGTGGACGCGATCGTTCAGGACGTGGCGACGCGCGGACAGGCCGCGGTCGCCGTGCGCAACGCGCGGTTCCTCGCGGACGACGGGCGGCTGCTGCTCGCGATCAAGGCGCGCAGCGAGGACGTGACCGCGGCGCCGGAGACCGTCTTCGAGGGGGCGCTCGACCGGCTCCGGGAGGCGTACGAGATTCTGGAGACGGGACGGCTCGACCGGTTCCACGAGGACCACCTCGGCGTCGTGGCGACGCCGCGGTGATCGGCGCCGGTGTCAGCGACGGCGGCGCGAGCGCGACGCTCGAGGCGCCCGGGTCACCACCTCGGCGGCGAGAAGCCGGCGTCCTCCAAGATCGGCTTCCAGCGCTTCTGGACGGAGAGCCGGGAGACGTCCATCGCGTCGGCGACCGCGGACTGCGACCGCTCCTGACCGCGGATCAGCGCGGCGGCGTAGAGGCTGGCGGCCGCGGCGACGCGTTTTCCTCGCTCGTCGTCGGGAGCACGCGACAGGAACAGGTCCGTCGCCGTCGACAGCGTCTCGTCGTCGAGGTCGAGCGTCGCGCACGCGTCGTCGAGCCGGTCGATCCACGCCGCGTTGTCGACGCGATCGCTCGCACGGTACATGCCCCGCAGTTGGGCGCACCGGGTTAAAAAGGTCGCGCGGGATGTGAGCCGGACGCGCGTCGGGGGTGTTGGTCGGGCGCGCGTCGGGCGAAGAAGAGCGCGGAGGCGGCGAGGAGCGAGCGAGCGCCGCGCGCTTCCCCCGGTCGTCGCCCTGAAGTCGCCGGCGCCCGTAGGGTGGGTATGTCGACGCACGCGTGGACCGAGCCGCGGGTCCGCGAGCTTCACGACGATCTGGTGTCGCTGTACGAGCCGGTGGACCGCGTCGCCGAACACGGCGCCGATCCGACCGCTGAGCCCGGCGAGGGGGTTCGACAGCTCGTGACGACGATCCTCTCACAGAACGTCGCCGACGCGAACACGAGTCGGGCCGCGTCGGCGCTGTTCGACCGGTACGACGACTTCGCGGCGATCGAGGCCGCGGACCACGGGGAGCTGGCGGAGACGATCCGCGTGGCGGGGCTCGCCGACCAGAAGGCCGCTCGGATTCAGCGCGCGTTGGCCGCGATCCGGGAGGAGACCGGCGGGGCGTACTCGCTGGCGTTCCTCGACGCGATGGCGACCGATGACGCGAAAGACTGGCTCACCGAGATCAAGGGGGTGGGACCGAAGACGGCGAGCGTCGTGTTGAACTTCCACTTCGGGAAGCCGACGATGGCGGTCGACACCCACGTCGAGCGCGTCTCCAAGCGGTTCGGGCTGGTACCGGCGTCGGCGTCGAACCAGGCGGCGCACGACGCGCTCGACGAGCTGGTGCCCGACGACCTGATCTATCCGCTCCACGTACTGCTGATCCGGCACGGTCGAGAGCACTGCTCGGCCCGCGCCGCCGACTGCGACAACCGGGTGTGTGAGGCGTACTGCGACTGCGAACACTGCCCGTAGCCGCCCCCGGTTCGTTAGGTTCTTGAGTCGGTTCCGCCTACGCTCGACCGCAAGCGGCAAGCGCGGGTTGCCGAGCCAGGCCAAAGGCGTAGCGCTTAGGACGCTATCCCGTAGGGGTCCGCCGGTTCGAATCCGGTCCCGCGCACTGAGCGAAGAAGCGTCGCGACTGAGCGAGGGAGTAGGAGCGGTTCTGAATCCCGGAAGTCGCGCGCAGCGAGCGATGCGAGCGAGCACGTCTTCCTCCGGTTCGAATTTGGTCCCGCGCCTACTGTCCCGAACGACTGTGAGAGGCATGTCTGCGCGAAGAATCCGTGAGCCGCGGCGTACGCCCCGTCGTCACGCCCCCATCGAGAGAGACGCCCGCCCCGGTGGAGCGCGATCGAAAACGAATTCTGTATACACTGTCAGTGATTGCTGGTTGCACCAACCATTTGTAGGCGTGCTGTATCGGTTGGGTTATGGCGGGACCGCCGATCCACGACTTGCACTTCGCCGAGGAACCGAGCGTTGACCAAGTCCCCGGTCCGAACTCTCGGCGCCTCCTCGACAGGCAGGAGGCGATCGACAGCAGCGCGGTCGCCTACCCGAACGACATCCCGCTCGCGTTCGAGGAGGGGAAGGGCGCGACCCTGAAGGACGCGGACGGCAACGTGTTCCTCGACTTCTTCGCCGGCATCGGCGTGTACAACGTCGGCCACGCGAACCCCTACGTCAACGAGGGGGTCCACGCGCAGATCGACAAGCTCACGCACACCGTCGACTTCCCGACGGAACCGCGCCTCGACCTCATCGACAAGCTCGACGAGATCGCGCCCGGGAGCCTCGCCGGCAACAGCCGATTCGTCTTCGGCGGCCCCACCGGCAGCGACGCCGTCGAGGCGTCGATCAAGCTCGCGAAGTACAACACGGGCGGGAACGGGCTCCTCGCGTTCCGGAACTCCTACCACGGGGCGACGGCCGGCGCGATGAGCATCACGTCCAACAAGAAGTTCAAGAAGCCGTACGCGCCGCTGCTGCCGGACGTGGTGCACGCGCCGTTCCCGTACCCGTTCCGCGAGGGGCGGAGCCCCGAGGAGTCGGTCGACCGCGCGCTCGAAGAGGTCAGAGCGATCGTCGAGGAGCCGTACGGCGGCCTCACGGACCCGGCGGGCATCTTCGTCGAGCCCATCCAGGGCGAGGGGGGCGTCGTCGTCCCGCCCGAAGGGTTCCTCTCGGGGCTGCGTGAGATCGCCGACGAGAACGACCTCCCGCTGGTGTTCGACGAGATCCAGGTCGGGATGGGTCGCACCGGCGAGTGGTGGGCGTCCGAGCATTACGACGTGACGCCGGACGTGATGACGACCGCGAAGGCGCTCGGCGGGAACGGCCAGCCGCTGTCCGGAACCATGTACCACGAGGACCTCGACACGTGGGGATCGGGCGATCACGCGGGCACCTACCGAGGACACGTCCCCGCCATGGTCGGCGGCCTGCGCGCGATCGAGTACATCCAGTCTCACGACCTGCTCGACCACGCGACGGAGGTCGGCGCGTGGATCCGCGACCGTCTCCGCGACGCGGGCGAGGGCGATCCGGGGCTGGGACAGGTCCGCGGGAAAGGGTTGTTCGTCGGCGCCGAGTTCGTCGACGCGAACGGCGATCCGGACGGCGATCGCGTCGATGCGATCCAAGAGTACTGCTACGAGCACGGCGTCTTAGTCTGGACCGCGGGCCAGTACGGCAACGTCATGCGGTTACTCCCGCCGCTCGTCCTGACACAGCGACAGGCCGAGGTCGGCACCGAGGTCATCGCGGACGCGATCGCGGCGACCGCACCGTAGCGGCGCGCGACACCGTCGACGCGCTCGGCGCTCCGTCGTCCTCCGACCGCGATTGGGACGCGAGTATCAGGAACGCAGCCACGCCAGCAGGCGGGCGGCCGGGCTGGTCGTCGCCTCGAGGTCCTCGGGTCGCGGAGTGTCTTTCAGTCGGTCGGGGCCGCGTTCGATATTCGTCGTATTAGTAGCCATTACGACCGAAAATTGTGGCTGTATGTAGAAAAGAGACTCGAACTGTTAACATAATTTCCAAAAAAGACCATTATGTATGGGATACTCCATTACGTTCGTTTCAGATCGAACGCCCGGGGACGGTCCGCACTCTGAGAGGGTGTCGGGAGCCCGAGAGCCACCCCGGACGCCTACGCCGGCAGCGCCGCGTCGGGCACCGTCCCGTCGTCGTTCCAGCCGCGGAGATCGTAGTACGCGTCGATGGCGTCGTCGAGTCCGGGGAGCTCGTCCGCGTACGGGAGCCGGTCGTCGTCGCCGTCGATACCGCGCCGGTTGTTGAAGTGGCGCTCCAGCGTGACGGTCCGGGCGCCCGCCGCGAGCAGCTCCTCGAAGTCGGCGCCGAAGAGCAGCTCGTAGCGCTCCGGCGTCATGAAGTCCCGAGAGAACTTACAGACGATGCCGCTGTCGTTGAGCGCCATCAGGTTCTCGCGCTGCACGAGCCGCTCGGCCTTCCCCCCGAATCCCGCGGGCTCCATCGCGTCCTCCTCCTCGACTAAGGGGTACTCCACCGAGTAGAACGTCGCGTACATGTGGTCGGCGCCGCGGTTCGCGACCGCGTACGAGAGCGCCTGCCCGTGGAGCAGCCGTCCCTCGTGGGCCGCGAAGTCCATGTTCTTCACCGACCAGTTCCCCACGCCGAGCTCCTCGTGGATCCGGCCGATCCCCTCCGCGAGCCGGTCGCCAACCCCGTCGCGCTCGGCGATCTTCTCGACGAGGTCCCAGACGAGCTCGCGGTTGCCGAACTCGTCTTCGGCGGCGAGGTACGCGGCGATCGTGTTGCCCGCGGAGATGGCGTCGAGCCCGTACTCGTCGCAGAGCTGGTTCGACTTCATCACGTCGACGATGTCGTCGATCCCCGAGTTCGAGCCGAACGCCATCGCCACCTCGAACTCGGGGCCCTCGGTCTCGACGCCGCGCGCCTCGTCGCGGGTCGGGAGCTTGCAGGCGAACGCACACGACGAGCACGTCCCCTTCTTATACTTCTTCTCGGCGACGGCGGCGCCGTTGATCCCCTCGACCCCCTCGAAGGAGCGCTCGGAGAAGTAGTACGACGGCAGCCCGTCCATCTCGTTGGCGAGGTCCATCACCGCCACCGTCCCCTGCTCTTTCATGATGTGGTCCTCGGTGGCGGCCTCCCGGTGGATATCGGTCGCGGTCGCGTCGATCGAGACCTCGGGCGCCGAGTCGCCGCCGAACGTGATCCCCTTCACGTTCTTCGAGCCGAGGACCGCGCCGAGCCCACCGCGACCGAACGCGCGCTCCTCGGTCGTCATGACCGACGCGAACCGGACTTCGTTCTCGCCGGCGGGTCCGATCACCGCCGTCCGGTCGCTGGAGATGTCGTGCTCCGCCTCCAGGTAGCCGGTCGTCTCCGGGACCGTCGCTCCGGCGAGCTCCGGCACGGCCTCGAACTCGACGCCGTCGTCGCGCACGTGTACGATGACCAGTTCGTCGCTGGCGCCGGCCAGTTCGATCGCCCCGTACCCCGTCGCCGCGAGGTGTCGCGACACGAACCCGCCCGCGTTCGACGACAGCAACCCGTCGGTCAGCGGCGAGAGCGCGGTGCAGTTCGTCCGGCCCGTGAAGCTCATCTGTGACGCCTGCATCGGCCCGGTGGTGAACACGGCGCGGTTCTCCGGGCCGAGCGGATCCGCGTCGAACGGGATCCGCTCGTGAGCGAGTCGCGTCCCCACGCCGCGCCCGCCGATGTAGCGCTCCTGAACCCCCGTGATATCGGTCTCTGCGGTCGTCTGCTCGCCAACGTCGATCGACAGCAGCGGTCCGATACTGTGTAGCATGTCTGCGTATCCGCGGACGCGGTACAAAAACCCCGATCCAAGAGGAACAGATTGTGGGTTTCGAGCCCTCTCGGAGCCACATGCGCGGTATCTCTTCCCTCGATAACGGAGCGCTACCGCGCGAATCTGACGGATCTGTGGCCCGAAGTGTACACAGTATCCGTTTTTATTGTACACGATAAATTTATACACCTGCTGGCTGATCCTCTCCGTAGACGCACTGTTACCATGCCACGGGAACACATCTTCGACGAGGCCGAGTACGAGCGCCGAGTGGCGCGGACGAAAGAACGGTTGCGCGAGCGGGACCTCGACGCGATCGTGGTCAGCGATCCGGCGAACATGAACTATCTGACCGGCTACGACGGCTGGTCGTTCTACGTCCATCAGGCGGTCGTGGTCACGCCCGACCGCGACGAGCCGATCTGGATCGGCCGCGACATGGACGGCGACGGCGCGCGGGCGACGACGCACCTCGCCGAGGAGAGCATCCGCGCGTACAGCGACGACCACGTCCAGTCGCCCCGCGACCTCCATCCGATGGACTACGTCGCCGGCGTGCTCGAAGAGCTGGGCGTCGCGGACGGACGCGTCGGGCTGGAGATGGACGCCGCCTACTTCACCGCGAAGTCGTACACGCGGCTCCAACAGAACCTCCCGGACGCCGCGTTCGAGGACGCGACGCTGCTCGTCGGCTGGATCCGGATCAAGAAGTCCGACCAGGAGCTGGAGTACATGCGGCAGGCCGCGCGGATCTCCGAGAACGCGATGCAGGCGGGCCTCGACGCGGTCGGAGAAGGCGTCCCGGAGTACGAGGTCGCCTCCGCCGTCTATCAGCAGCTGATCGACGGGACCGATGCGTACGGCGGCGACTACCCGGCGATCGTCCCGCTGATGCCGTCGGGCGATCACACCGGAACCCCGCACCTCACGTGGACCGACCGACGCTACGAGGACGGCGACCCCGTCATCATCGAGCTCTCCGGCTGTCGCCACCGCTACCACTCGCCGCTGGCCCGGACGACCTTCGTCGGGGACCCTCCCGCCGAACTGCAGGAGACCGCCGACATCGTCGTCGAGGGGATCGAGGCGGCGCTGGACGCCGCGGAGCCCGGCGTCACCTGCGAGACCGTCGAGAAGGCGTGGCGCACCACCATCGAGCGGTACGGGATCGAGAAGGAGGACCGCATCGGCTACTCGATGGGGCTCGGCTACCCCCCGGACTGGGGCGAGCACACCGCGAGCATCCGCCCCGGCGACGAGACCGTGCTCGAAGAGAACATGACGTTCCACATGATCCCCGGGATCTGGACCTCCGACGTGGGGATGGAGATCAGCGAGACGTTCCGCGTCACCTCGACCGGCGCGGAGACGCTGGCCGACTTCCCCCGCGAACTGTTCACGACCTGATCGGGGGGCATCGATCGCCGCCGCACCGACCGTACGAACCACGCGACGCTGACCAAGCCACCTACGCTACGGCCGACACCCATGAGCACGACACCCACCACAGACGACGCAGCCGAGACGGAGCCCGAATCGACGCTCGCGACCGCGCGCAAACAGCTCGAACGCGCGGCGACCAACACCGACGTCGACCCCGCCATCGTCGAGCGCCTGAAACACCCGACGCGGGTCCAACAGGTCTCCGTGCCCCTCGAACGCGATGACGGGACCGTCGAGGTGTTCACCGGCTACCGCGCCCAGCACGACGACGTTCGGGGCCCGTACAAGGGCGGACTCCGGTACCACCCGGAGGTGACCGCCGCCGAGTGTACCGGCCTCTCGATGTGGATGACCTGGAAGTGCGCCGTGATGGACCTTCCCTTCGGCGGCGGCAAGGGCGGGATCGCCGTCGACCCCAAGTCGCTGACCGACGACGAGCGCGAGCGCCTCACCCGGCGCTTCGCGGAGGAGATCCGCGACGTCGTCGGGCCGACGAAGGACGTGCCCGCGCCGGACATGGGGACGGACGCCCAGACGATGGCGTGGTTCATGGACGCCTACTCGATGCAGCAGGGCGAGACGATCCCCGGCGTCGTCACCGGGAAGCCGCCGGTCATCGGCGGGTCGTACGGCCGCGAGGCGGCGCCGGGGCGGTCGACGGCCATCGCCGCGCGCGAGGCCGTCGACTACTACGGCCGCGACCTCGCGGAGACGACCGTCGCGGTCCAGGGGTTCGGGTCCGTCGGCGCCAACGCGGCCCGGCTGCTCGACGACTGGGGCACGACCGTCGTCGCCGTCAGCGACGTGAACGGGGCGATCTACGCCCCCGACGGCCTCGACACGCACGCGGTCCCCACCCACGAGGAGGAGCCCGAGGCGGTGCTCTCCCACGAGGCGCCGCAGACGCTGTCGAACGACGCGGTCCTGGAACTCGACGTGGACGTGCTGATCCCCGCGGCCGTCGGCAACGTGATCACCGCGAGCAACGCCGACGCGGTCGCCGCGGACGTCGTCGTCGAGGGCGCGAACGGCCCGACGACGTTCGCCGCGGACGAGATCCTCGAGGGGAACGGCGTGGCGGTGATCCCGGACATCCTCGCGAACGCCGGCGGCGTCACCGTCTCGTACTTCGAGTGGCTCCAGGACATCAACCGGCGGACGTGGTCGTTGGAGCGCGTCAACGAGGAGCTGGAAGAACAGATGCTGTCGGCGTGGAGCGACGTGCGCGCCGTCGTCGACGAGCGGGACCTGCCGTGGCGCGACGCCGCCTACGTCGTCGCGCTGTCTCGGATCGCGGAGGCGAAGGGCGCGCGCGGGCTCTGGCCGTAGCCGGCCGCATACGGGCTGTAGCTATCCCGGCACGGCATGGTCTCGGCGCGTCCGATCAGCCGTCCGCGTCCGGCGTGACGACCGCGTTCTCCAACTCTTCGCCCGCGTCGAGCGCCGCGACGTTGTCGGCGACGATGTCGGCCAGCCGGTCCCAGTGTTTGGGGGTGTGGCCGCCGGTGTGCGGCGTGATGAGGCAGTTCTCCAGCTCCCAGAGCACGTGGTCCGACGGGAGCGGCTCGGGGTCGGTGACGTCGAGGGCGGCGCCGCGGATCCCCTCGGTCTGGAGGGCGGAGACGAGCGCGTCGGTGTCGACGAGCCCGCCGCGGGCCGCGTTCACGACGACCGCGTCCGGGGGGAGCGTCGCCAGCTCCGCCTCGCCGATCAGGCCGCGAGTCAGGTCGTTGAGGGGGCACGCGAGCACGACGTAGTCGCTCCGGGCGAACGCCTCGTGGACGTCCTCGTCGTCGAAGCCGAGCACCTCGTCGGTGGGGCCGCCCTTCTCCGGGGTGTAGCGGATCCCGATCGTCTCCACCTCGAACCCGGCGAGCCGCTGGACGACCGCCTGTCCGATCGATCCGAGCCCCACGACGGTGACGGTGCTGTCGGTGAACTCGTGCGACCCGAAGTGGCGCCACTCTCCGTTCCGCTTCCGGCGCCACCCCTCGTGGAGGTTGCGCGCGAAGACGAGCATGTTGGCGATCGTCTGCTCGGCGATGCCCGGCGCGTGGATCCCGCCCGCGTTCGTCACGGCGACGCCGTGCTCCCGGAGCGCCTCGGTCGGCACGTGGTCGGTGCCGGCGAAGGTACACGCGAACAGCTCCAGTCGCTCGGCGCGCTCGAGGGGGTCTGGATCGATCGTGATCCCAGTTACCACGCGGGCGTTCGGCACGAGATCGCGCTCCTCGGCCGGCGTCCGCGCGAGCGCGACCGTCTGGTCTGGGAGACGCTCGCGGAGGCGCTCCGCGTACGACGACATCGGTAATCCTTCCGTTCCCTCCCGCAACACGACGATATCGGGGTCTGCGGTCTGTTGTGCGCTCATGAGCTGTGTGCGCGTCGGGACGACGCGTTGCCGGATCATTACGAGGATGGCTCTTAGCCTTTTGTGTACTTCGTGTACACGACAATTGTGTACAGTTAAGGCGGTTGAGCGAGATCGTGACACGCATGAACGAACCAATACGGGATCGGCTCGCCAGCGTCCGCAGACGGTTCCACCGGCATCCGGAGCCGGCGTGGCGCGAGTTCCTCACGACGGCGACGCTCGTCGAAGAGATCCGCTCGATCGGCGTCGACGAGCTCGCGATCGGGCCGGACGCGTACGACCCGGCCGACCGCATGGCCGTTCCGGAGGCGGACCTGGGCCCGTGGGTCGAGCGCGCCCGCGACCGCGGCGTCGACGACGAGCTACTCGAACGCATGGCCGGCGGGAACACCGGCGCCGTCGCCGTGCTCGACCGCGGCGACGGACCCGCGATCGGGCTGCGCGTCGACATCGACGGGCTGTTCATCGAGGAGTCGACCGACCCCGACCACGGCCCCGTCGACGAGGGGTTCCGCTCGGAAATCGACGGGACGATGCACGCCTGCGGCCACGACGCCCACATCACGTGGGGGCTCGCGGCCCTCGAAGCGATCGCCGAGAGCGACTTCGCCGGGCGCTTGGTCGTGTTCTTCCAGCCGGCCGAGGAGACCGGCGGCGGCGGTCGCCCGATGGCCGAGAGCCGGTTCGCGGACGACCTCGACTACCTGCTCGCGGTCCACGTCGGCCTCGACCACCCGACCGGCGAGGTGGTCGCCGGCATCGAGAAGCCGCTGGCGATGGCGCACCTCGACGCGACGATCGAGGGCACGTCGGCCCACGCCGGGAAGGCCCCCAACGAGGGGGACAACGCGATGCACGCGATGGGGACGGCGATCGTGAACGCGTACGGGATCCCCCGCCACGCCGACGGGATGACGCGGGTGAACATCGGGACGGCCGAGGCGGGCACCGCGAGCAACGTCATCGCCGAGCGCGCGCAGATGGAGGCCGAGGCGCGCGGCGAGACGACCGCGCTGATGGAGTTCATGAAGCGCCGGTTCGAGCGCACCGTCCGCGCCGCCGCGACGATGCACGGCTGCCGGGCGACCGTCGACGTGGTCAGCAAGTCGCCGCGCGCGGACAGCGACCCGGAGCTGCAGGCGCTGGTCGCCGGAGTGGCCGAGGGCGTCGACGGGATCGACACCGTGCTCCCGGCGGCGGACTTCGGCGCGAGCGAGGACGCGACGTTCCTCATGGAGCGCGTCCAGGAGGAGGGCGGGCTGGCGACGTACCTCATCGTCGGGACGGCCCACCCGACGAGCCACCACACGCCCACCTTCGACGTGGACGAGCGGAGCCTCCGGCACGGCGTGGACGTGCTCGTCGGCGCGGTCCGCGACCTCGAACGGCGCCACCCCGTCCCGCAGGTCGACGACCCGGCGACCGTCCGCCAGAACGGCGAATGACCGACGGCTCCGCTGCCGGGAGCGGCGGGGACGCGTCGCCGACCGTCACGCTCGGCGACATCGAGGCCGCGCGCGACCGGCTCGCCGACGTCGCGCACCGGACGCCGCTCGACACCTCGCGCACCTTCGCCGACATGAGCGGGGCCGCGTCGCTGGGGCTCAAGCTCGAGACGCTCCAGCGGACCGGATCGTTCAAGATCCGCGGCGCGTACAACGCGATGGCACAGCTGACCGCGGCCGAGCGCGAGACCGGCGTGATCGCCGCCAGCGCGGGCAACCACGCGCAGGGCGTGGCGCTCGCCGGCGATCTCCTCGGGATCGACACGACGATCGTCGTGCCCGAGGTGACGCCGGCGGCGAAGATCGCGGCGACCAGGGGGTACGGCGCGACCGTGCTCGTGGAGGGCGACATCTACGAGCGCTCGTACGAGTTCGCCGTGGAGCGCGCCGCGGAGACCGGTGAGACGTTCGTCCACCCCTTCGACGACGAGGCGGTCGTGGCCGGACAGGGAACGGTCGGGCTCGAACTGCTGGCGCAGTATCCCGCGATGGACACCGTGCTCGTCTCCGTCGGCGGCGGGGGGCTCATCTCCGGGATCGGGACGGCCGTGACGGCCGCGGACCGGGACGTTCGCGTCGTCGGCGTCCAGCCGGAGGGCGCGGCACACGCGAAGCCGTCGCTGGAGGCCGGCGAGATCCGCCCGCTCTCGGACGTCGACACCGTCGCCGAGGGGATCGCCGACACGCGCATGCTGGAGACCACCTTCGCGATCGCCCGCGAGGTCATCGACGAGGTCGTCACCGTCTCCGACCGCGAGATCGCCGCCGCCGTGGCGCTCCTCGCCGAGCGAGCGAAGCTGATCGCGGAGGGCGCCGGCGCCGCCCCGCTCGCCGCCGCGCTCTCGGCGGAGTTGGACCTCGCCGACGCCAATCCCGCCGTCGTCGTCTCGGGCGGGAACGTGAACCTCACCGACCACGCCGCGCTCGCGCGCACCGGCCTCGTCGAACTGGGTCGGTACGCCGAGGCGCGGCTCGCGCTCGCGGCGTGGCCGAGGCAGGTGGGCGACGTGGTCGAGACGGTGACGGCCGAGGGCGCCGAGCTCGACACCTTAGAGCGCGCGAGCCGCGCCGCGACCGACCATCCGAACCGCACCCCCGTGACGATCGGGATCGAGGGGCGCGGGGCCGACCACCTCGATGCGGTGTTGGCCGCGGTCTCCGAGATCGACGGGGTCTCGGTCGTCGAGCGCTCGGTCGTCGAGCAGCCGACCGTCCCGCGCTCGGTCGACGACGAGGGGTGAGCAGACGGTCGGCGGGATCGGACCGCCGGTTCGGCCCGTCAGTTCGCGGGCGCGCTCGCGCTGACGGCCTCGATCGCGTCGAGGAAGATCCCGGTCCCGAGCGCGATCTCGCGCTCGGTCGCGTCGAGCGGCGGGAGCAGCCGGATCGTCTTTTTGCCGCAGCCCAGCGTCAACAGCCCGCGGTCGAGGCAGGCCTCGACGACGGCGGAGCGACGCTCGGCGGTGTCGAACTCCACCGCGAGCATCAACCCCTTCCCGCGAACGTCCACGACCGTCTCCGGCGCGTCGTCGCTGAGGAGCTCTCTCGCCTGACGCCCGCGTCGCGTCGCGTTGGCCAAGAGGTCGTGTTCCCGAATCGCCTCCAGCGTGAACGTCCCCATCATCGAGCCGAGGATGTCGCCGCCGCCGAACGTCGAGCCGAGGCGGTTCTTCTCCGACGGGAACACCTCCGACCGGGAGATCGTCGCCCCGACGCGCAGCGCCTTCGCGCTCGCGATCACGTCCGGCTCGATGGCGTAGTGGTCGGCCGCCCACATCTCGCCCGTCCGGCCGACGCCCGACTGGATCTCGTCGACGACGAGCGGGATGTCGTACTCCTCGGTGACGGCCGCGACCTCGTCCATGAACGCCTCGCTGGGGAAGCGGTAGCCGCCGACGCCCTGGATCGGCTCGAGCGTCAGGAAGGCGACCTCCGCGGGGTCGACGTGGCCGCCCTCGGGCGCGAGCATGTTCCGGAGCCGCGAGCCGCCGCCGGCGAAGAAGCCGCAGTCGCAGCTCGCGGGGTCACAGCCGCGGTCGGCGCAGAACGGCACCGTCTCGATGCCGCTGATCTCGGGGTACTGACGAGTGTACACGTCCTTCGACTTCGTCAGCGAGAGGGTCCCGAGCGTGCGGCCGTGGAAGCTCCCGCTGAACGCCACGCCGTACTTCGCGGGGGCGCGGTGGTCGTGGGTGATCTTCATGGCGTTCTCCATCGCCTCGGCCCCGGAGTTCGAGAGGAACACCGTGTCCATCCCGTAGTGACTGGAGATGTCGGTCAGTCGGTCCATGAGATGACTCGACCCGGGGAAGTCGGCCTCCTCGGGCGTCGGCCCCGACCCGAAGTACATGTCCTGGCCGGCGATCTTCATCGGTTCGACGAGGTCGAACTCCCGGAGCTTCGAGAGCACCTTCTCGCTGTTGTAGCCGAGCGGGGCCGCGCCGATGTGGCAGGTGAAATCGAGGAGGACGTTGCCGTCGACGTCGGTGACGAACGGTCCGTCGGCCTCGCGGGTCACGTCCCAGACGAACTCGTGCGAGTACTCGCTGGGCGCGGAGTGCGACTGGTGGAAGTCGACCCAACGCTGCGCGTTCGGGCCGGGGAGCGCGCCCGTAGCGGGTTCCGCCGTATCCCTATTCATACACAGTTAATGTATACGTTATACATTAAAACTTGTTATAAATACGGTGCGAGTCGGCCTCGACGAGCGTCAGTCGTCGTCCGCGCCGGCCGAGTCGATCGAACTTGACCGGTCGGACTCACTGCTGGAGCCCCACAGCACCGTCTCGTCCTGCAGGAGCACTTGGTCGTAATGCTTGCTGAAGTCCCTGATCAGCGACAGCATCGCGAGGAAGCAGACGAAGGCGAACGGCGTCCCGGTGATGATCGCCGCCTGCTGGAGCGTGTTCGCGCTGCCGGTGCCGCCGAGGATCATCAGGATCGCCGCGGTCATCCCGAGGACGACGCCCCAGAAGATGCGGTTGATGTTCGACGGTTTCGCCTTGCCACCGGTCGTCATCATCGAGACGGCCAGCGTCGAGGAGTCCGCCGACGTGACGAAGAACGTCGTCACGAGGATCATGAACGCGTAGATCAGCGCGGAGCCGATCGGGACCGTCATCGACGCCCCACCGAGATTCAGCGTGAAGTTCAGCGCCTCGAAGAGGATGAAGCCGGAGACCTCCGCCCCCGCCTCACCGGACATCACCGCGCTGAAGTCGGCGATGCCGTTGTGCTGCGCCCACACCGCGGTGCCGCCGACGAAGGTGAACCACGGGATGGTTGCGCCGGAGGTCGCGACGATCCCCGTGAACGCGACCTCGCGGACGGTCCGCCCCTTGGAGATCCGCGCGATGAACAGCCCCGCGAACGGCGACCACGAGAGCGCCCACGCCCAGTAGAAGACGGTCCACGCGTTCATCCACCCGGTCGCGCCCATGTTGCCGTTACCCATCGGTCCGGCGCCGGTAAAGAGGCTCATCGAGACGAAGTCCGTGACCATGCCGCCGAACGCCTGCGTGCCGAGCAGCACGAGGAACAGCGTCGGACCCACGATGAACGTCACGAACATCAGCACGACGAAGAGGATCATGTTGAAGTTCGAGAGCCGGCGGATCCCCTTGTCGACCCCGAGCACCATCGAGGTCGTGAACAGCAGCGTCATCATGGTGACGACGAGCAGAATACCGAGATCGCCCATGTTGATCCCCCACTGGTAGTCGAGCCCGGTGACGAACTGGCTCCCGATGAAGCCGAGCGAGGTGGCGACCCCGCCGATCGTCGCGAAGACGGCGAGGATGTCGACGACCTTCGCGGCCGGGCCGTCGAGGTTGTCGGCGCCGAGGATCGGCGTGAGCGCCGAGGAGACGCGGAGCGGCACGTTGTCGTAGTTGTACGCGAAGTAGCCGATCGCGATGCCCATGATGGTGAACACGGCGAGCTGCGGCAGCGCCCAGTGGAACAGCGTCTGCTGGACGGCGATCGTCATCGCCTCGGCCGTCCCCCCCTCGACGCCGTTGAACAGCGGTGAGGGGCTGTCGTAGTAGAACAGCGCCTCGGTCGGTCCCCAGAACACGACGCCGGCCGCGAAGCCCGCGGAGTACAGCATCGCGAAGAAGGAGAGGAAGCTGTACTCCGGTGGCTCGTCGCCGAGCTTGACACCGCCCCACGGCCCCACGATCAGGAAGAGGAGGAACAGCACGATCAGGAACACGATCAACAGCATCGCCCAGTTGAATGCGCCGAGCAGCTGGTCGTTCAGCGACGAGATGCCGCTCTCGACGGCCGACGGGCTGATGAAGAACGCGACGATGACGCCCAGCGTGATGAGCGCGCCGAACGCGAAGACGATCGGGTCGATCTCGTCGCGGAACTCCTCGACCATTCCCTTCTCCGAGCCACTCATCAGAAGGTCCCCCCGCGACGGCGATGACTACTTGGTCCACGTTGCCTCCGCCGGTTGAGTACCATGCCACGTGCTGGCATGCAGGATGCATTGAAATCGTACACAATAAGTGTTTCTCAAACCGGCGGCATCTATTCGAATTATGTATTCCGTATCTACGTTCAACACAATTCGAATCAAGCAGTTCGAGCGGCGATCTCGACAGCGATCGACGCGATATGCGGACAACCCGTGAGGAACAATCCGAAAAAGCGCGGCATCGGACTCAAATTCGATCGAAGATCGAACGGCACCGCCCAGACCGATCGACCGCCGCACCGCGACTCCCGGGTCACTGGGCAGCAGCGCGTGAGCGATATCTGTTACCGCCTACTGTTTCTCTCCGTCGCTCCGGACCACCAACTCTGGTCCGCCGATCAGTTCGCAATCAGTTCGTCAACTCCTGTCCGACGATCAGTTCGTCAACTCTTCGAGCGTGCGCTCGTGAGAGGTGGCGCTCTCCGTCAGCTTCTCGGCGAACTCGTCGACGCGGTCTTTGATCTCCTCGCCGGCCTCCTCCGGCGAGAACGACTCCGACATGGTCAGCAGACGGACGAACGCGCGGAGCTCCTCGTCGGTGAGCTCCGCGAACTCGTCGTTTTCGAGCTTCGCGACCACCTCGTCGACGTCGATCTGGCCGACCGGTTCGACGTTGAACTCCACGTTGACCATCCGGTAGTTCGACCCGGCGAGCTGCTGTTCCGCCTTCCCGACGCCCTCGGAGAGCATATCTTTGAACGGCGTGTGGTACCCCATCGTCCCGAGGTGCAGGAACGCGAGCATGTCGGTGATCCCCTGCGTGTACGCCTCGCGGTCCTCGTCGTTCGGGTCGAACACCGTCTTCCGGTCGCGCTCCTCCAAACACTCAAAGAGGATGCTGAAATCGAGGATCGCGTTCCGGACGCGGCGTCGGATCCGGTTCCGCTTCTGCTTCCGGGAGTGGTCCGTGTAGTCGGTTTTGCGTCCGAGCAGAAAGTCGCGATCGGAGGGCGTGAGGATCCCGCGAGGCCGGTCGGACTCGGCGGCCGCCTCCAGCGACTCCGGCACGTCGTTCTGGCTCATGGCCGATACACCGGGTGCCACCGGATTAACAGTACTGATCGGTCCAACGAGCGCACCGCGTCGAAACCGGCTGTCACCGCGCTGCGTCCCCGTCAGGGGCGCCGCCGGGACAGCTCGACGAACGCGTCGGAGAGCAGCGTGACGCCGATCTCGAGGCTCTCCTCGTCGACGTCGAAGGTGGGCGTGTGATGGCTCGTCGGGTGATCCGTGCCGACGAGGACGTACGAGGCCAGCCCGCCGGCGTCCTGCACCTGCTGCATCAGATACGTGCCGTCTTCGCTCACGCCGAACTCCTCGGTCGGGATCACGCGCTCGACGCCGTCGACGTCCCACGCCACGTTCCCGACGAGCTCTCTGAGCGCCGGGTGGCTGTCGACGCACGGCGACTCGCTGATCACGCGCGGGGTGACATCGCAGTCGTGGAGCTCGGCGGCGGCGTACAACACCCGCTCGAGCTCGGTGCGCGCGTACGTCATCAGCGCGGTCGTCTCGCCGCGGACCTCGGCCTCGATCGTCACCTCTTCCGCGATGACGTTGCTCGCCGAGCCGCCCTCGATCCGACCGACGTTCACCCGCGTCGCCCCGTCGCGGTGGCGGGCGATGCCGTACGCGTTCTGGATCGCGACCGCGGCGGCCTGCATGGCGTTTGCCCCCTCGTTCGGCGCCTTCCCGGCGTGTGCGCTCGCGCCTTCGAAGGTGGCGGTCAGGTGCGCCATCGCCAGCGGGCTCTCGACCCCGGCGACGATCTCGCCGGTGGGGTGGCCGAGCCCGACGTGGAGCGCGAACAGGTAGTCGACGCCGTCGAGGTGGCCGCTCTCGGCCATCGCCTTGCCGCCGCCGGAGATCTCCTCGGCCGGCTGGAAGAACACCTTGACCGTCCCCTCGAAGGCGCTCTCTTTGACGGCCTCCAGCGTGCCGAGCGCGATCGCGAGGTGCGCGTCGTGACCGCAGGCGTGCATGTAGCCGTCGTGTTCCGACCGAAACCCTTCCGCCGCCGGTCGGTGGTCCGGCTCATCCGACTCCCGGATCGAGATCCCGTCGAGATCGACGCGCAGCCCGATACACGGCCCGTCGCCCTGCGAGAGCGTCGCGACGACGCCGGTGTGACCGCCCGCGGTGCGCTCGAGGAGGTCGTCGCTGACCCCGGCACGGCGGGCCCGGTCGATCCACGGCTGGATCTCGTCGCCGTCGGGAACGGCCATCCGCGCGTCGGTCGCGAGCGCCTCGCGACCGACCGCGATCTCGTCGACGCCGATACGCTCGAGCTCCTCGACGACGCGGGCAGTCGTCCGAAACTCGCGCCATCCGGGCTCCGGGGAGCGGTGGAACGCCCGGCGGAGGTCGCTCAGTCTGGCTCGCGCGTCGTGGGACATCTTTCCGGAGGAAAAGCGGTCAGGCTACTTAACCGTAGCCGATGAGTCAATCGGTCGCGATGCGCCGGCGGCGGCGTCACCGATCTCGCCGGAACGTATTTGCCCGTCGCCTCCGGCGTCTCGGTATGGAGCTTCGCATCGACCACGTCACCGTCGCGGGGAGAGACCTGGACCGGCTCGTCGACGCGTTCGACGACGCCGGGCTCCCCGTCGAGTACGGCGGCCGACACTCGAACGGCGTCACGCACATGGCGATCGTCGGGTTTCGGGACGGAAGTTACATCGAACTCATCTCGACGCTGGAACCGGACGCCGAGTCGCCGTGGTGGGACGTTCCCATCCGCGAGGGCGGCGGGCCGTGTGCGTGGGCGGTCGACGTCGACGACATCGAGGGCGCGAGCGACGACCTCCGCGACCGCGGCGTCCGCGTCGACGGGCCGTCGCAGTACGAGCGGACGCGAGAGGACGGCGCGCTCGTCGAGTGGGACCTCACGTACCTCGGCGAGGGCGATCCGGGTTCGACGCTGCCGTTCCTCATTAGCGACCGGACGCCCCGGACGCGTCGCGTCCAGCCGACCGGCGACCTGGCGTCGTCGTCCATCGTCGGGATCGACACGGTCGTGCTCGGAGTCGCCGACCTCGACGCCGCGGTCGCTCGGTTCGAGACCGCCTTCGACTCCGGCGACCCGACGATGGGCGAGAGCGACGACATCGACGCCGTGACCGCGTCGTTTCCCGCTCTCCCGGTGGTCCTCGCAGAGCCACGCGGCGACGGCCTGCTCGCCGACAGGCTCGCGGCGTTCGGTCCGCGGCCGATCGCGTATCTGCTCGGGGACGAGGGATCCGGCGACGACCGGCCCGTCGAGACCGACGACCGCACCGCCGGCTCGATCGGCGACCGCCGGGTCGAGTGGCTGACCGTGACGCACCCCATCGGTCGGCCGTACGTCGGCGTCGTCGACGCGGAGCCCTGAGCGGGCGCTCATCCGGGAGCCCGCGTGGCGACCGCAGCGTCGTGCCGATGTCGAACCGCGGCCGAGACGGATCGCGACGGCGACCGCGGCGGTGAAGAATCGTAACGGCGACCGCGCTCCGCGACCGACCCGCTACCCGCCGAGGAACTCCCGGCGAACCTCCTCGTCGTCGAGGAGGGCGTCGCCGTCGTCCTCGTAGCGGTTTTGACCGTTCGCGAGCACGTAGCCCCGGTCACAGCGCCGCAACGCTTCCTTCGCGTTCTGTTCGACCATGAGGATCGTGGTGCCGGCGTCGTTGATCTCGTCGACCCGGTCGAACATGTCGTCGACGAGGTCGGGCGCGAGCCCCGCGCTGGGCTCGTCGAGGAGGAGCACGTCGGGGTCGAGCATCAGCGCGCACCCCATCGCGAGCATCTGCTGTTGGCCCCCCGAGAGGGAGCCGGCGTCCTCGTCCGTTCGGTCGGCGAGCGCCGGGAAGCGGTCGTACACCTCGCGATTCCGGTCGTCCGGCATCTCGTCGAGCACGTACGCGCCGAGCCGCAGGTTCTCCTCGACGGTCAGCGTCGGGAAGACGTTGTTCGTCTGAGGGACGTAGCCGACCCGTTCGCGGACGACCTCTTCGGGGTCCAACCCGGAGATGTCCGTCCCCTGGTACTCGATCGACCCGCCGAGACACGTCGCGATCCCGACGATCGTCTTCATCACCGTCGACTTCCCCGCACCGTTGGGGCCGACGATCGTGACGTACTCGCCGTCGTCGACGTGGATGTCGACGCCGGAGAGCACCTGCAGGTCGCCGTACCCCGCGTCGAGGTCGACGATGTCGAGGAGGCTCATTCGGCGTCACCTCCGAGGTACGCCTCGATGACGCGCTCGTCTTCGAGCACCGCCTCCGGCTCGCCCTCGACGAGCAGCTGGCCCTGCTGGAGAACGACCAGCCGGTCGACGAGTTCTGTCAGCGTCTCGAGCTCGTGCTCGATGATCACGACGGTCATCCCGTCGTTGTTGAGGTCCCGGACGTGGTCGGCGATCTCGCCGGTCAGCGTCGGGTTGACGCCGGCGAACGGCTCGTCGAGGAGGAGTATGTCGGGGTCGAGCATCAGCGTCCGTGCGAGCTCGAGCAGCTTCCGCTGGCCGCCGGAGAGGTTGCTGCTGTACTCGTCCGCGAGGTGGTCCAGCTCGAACATCTCGATCAGCTCGTCGGCGCGCTCCCGAACGGCCTCCTCCCGCTCTTGCATCGAGCCGCTCCGGAGCAGCGCGGGAAGCGTTCGTTCGCCCGGCTGGTCCGGGGCGGCGAGTCGGACGTTGTCGCGGACCGTCATCGTCTCCAGCTCGCGGGTGTTCTGGAAGGTCCGCACCAGTCCGCGGTGCGCGAGCGACTCGGGAGCGTCGCCCGTCACGTCGGTCCCGTTGAGCGAGACGGTTCCGTCGTCGGGCTGGATCACTCCGCTGACGCAGTTGAAGAACGTCGACTTCCCCGCGCCGTTCGGTCCCATCACGCCGACGAGCTCTCCCTCATCGATCGAGACCGAGAGCCCGTCTATCGCCCGCAGGCCGCCGAATTCCTTGACGAGTCCGTCGGCGGAGAGCAGACTCATTGGTCCACCCCCAGCTCCTGCGGATCGCCCCAGATCCCGGCGGGACGATAGCGGATCACGGCGACGAGGATCAGCCCGACGACGATGAGGCGGATCGAGGCGAACACGTCGCCGGAGACCGGCGTCACGTCCAGCGCGAACCGGGAGACGAGCCGGAGCCCCATGATGATCGCGAGCCCCGCGAGCACCGCCCGGTGGTTCGCCGCGCCGCCGAGCAGCATCCCGATCCAGACGGTGACCGTCACCTGAATGGTGAAGAAGCCGGGTGCGACGGCGCCGTTGTACAGCGCGAACAGCCCGCCGGCGAATCCGGCGAGCGCCGCGCCGTAGACGAACGCCTGCGTCTTGTAGGTGATCGTCGACTTCCCCACCGAGCGCGTCACGAGCTCGTCGGCCCGGATGGCCCGGAGCACGCGCCCGTACGGCGCCTCGGTGAGCCGAGTGACGATCGCCAGCGTCAGGAGGGTGACCCCGCCCAACACGAGCAGGGTGGCCACCAGTCGGGTGTCGCTGTCGGTGACGAGCGCGGCGATCGGTCGCGGCACGCCGAGGATCCCCACGTTACCGCCGAAGATGTTGTCGAAGTTGACGAACACCGAGTGGAATATCTCGGCTGTCGCGAGCGTCACGATCGCGAGGAAGTCGCCGCGGAGCCGGATGGAGGTGAGGCTCACGGCCGCTCCGAGGATCGCAGCGGCGATCACGCCGGCCGCGAGCCCCAGCGGCCACGGGTACCCCAATCCGATCCCGGCGAAGGTGTCCTGTGCCGACAGCATCGCGGTCGCGTACGCGCCGACCGCGAAGAAGACGACGTGGCCGAAGTTGACCAAGCCGGTGTGGCCGTACTGGAGGTCGAGCCCGAGCACGAGCACCCCGTAGATCACGAACAGGATCCCGACCTCGACGAAGACGTAGAACGCGCTCGGGAGCTGTACGCGAAGCGGCGTCAGCGCGAACAGCGCGCCGACGAGCAGGCAGACGACCCCCGCGATGAGGGCTCGGTCGCCGTGTCCGGACGGGAGGCGGTCGAGAGCGCTCACGCCTCGCGCACCTCCGTTCCGGCGATCCCGCTCGGCTTGACGAGCAGCACGGCGATCAGGATCACGAACGCCATCGCCGACGACAGCCCGGTCATCGACGAGGGGAGAAACGCCGTCGAGACCGCCAACACGAGGCCGATGACGTACGCCCCGAGAATCGCGCCGTAGGGGCTTCCCGCCCCGCCGAGGATGGCGGCCGAGAGTATCTGCAGGATGTGGCTGTACCCCGTGTCGGCGCTGACGTTCGTCTGAACGGCCATCAGGACGCCCGCGAGTCCGGCGAGGACGCCGGCGAGTATCCAGACGCTGTCGCGGATCAGCTGGGTGTCGATGCCCCGAACGCGCGCCAGGCTTTCGTCGTCACCCATCGCGCGCATCGCGATCCCCACGTCAGTTCGGGTCAACAAGAGGTGAACGGCGGCGAACACGGCCGCCGCGGAGCCGATGACGATCAGGTGTTCGGAGGTGACGAAGAAGCCGCCGAGGAGGTCGACGGGCCCGATCGGGATGTCGGGGAGCGCGTCGAACCGGAACGTCGACGTGTCCGTCTCGAAGTAGCGGGCGCTCCGGCCGCCGACGAGGCGGATCCCGTTCCGGAGTGCGATCCCGAGCCCGATCGACGTCAACAGCATCGGCACCGGCCCGGTCTGATTGATCGGGGTGAAGAACCCCCTCGCGAGGACGATACTGACGACCCCGCCGCCGATCATCGCGGCGACGACCGCGACCGGAAGCGGACCGGGGAGAGTGTTCGCGGCGAGGAAGCCGATGAAGGCACCCAGCGAGATGTACTCCCCGTACGCGAAGTTGATCATGTTCACGATCCCGTAGATCAGCGTGAACCCGATCGCGGCGATCGCGATGTACGACCCCGTGACCAGCCCGAAGACGAGTTCCTGAAGCAACCCCATCGCGTTCAGTAGTCGCCTTCCGCGACGTACTCTCTGACGTCTTCGGCCGGGACTTCGGTCGTCTCGGTGAAGCCGCCGGATTCGGCGGTGCTAATCGTGACGCTCCCGAAGACGTTGCCGTGCTCGGTGAAGTTGACGGGCGTCGCGGCGCCCTCGTAGGTGATCTCTTCGCCGTTGGCGAGCGCCTCCTTCCCCTCCGCGAAGGTGCTGACGACCGTCCCTTCGCCGCGGCTCACGGGACCGAGGTTGCGTTGGATCGCCTCGGGGCTCGCCTCGCCGGCGCGTTCGATCGCCAGCGCGGTCACCTGAACGGCGTCCCACGACGGGGGCGTCCAGCCGTTGATCTCCGCGTCGCCGTGCTCCGTGTAGACGCTCTCGAACGCGTCGTAGCTGGGGCCCGACCGACCGGGCGAGGCGACCCACGCGCCGTGGAGATCGCTCCCGACCTGGTCGATCACCGCCTGCTGTGCCAAGGTGTCCGAGAGGATCGGCTGACGGCCGTAGCCGCCGTCGGACCAGTCGCTGAGAGCCGTGATCGCCGACTCCTGCGGCATGCTGACGAGGAAGGCGTCGAAGTCGGCGTCGAAGAGCCGGCTGAGCGCCGACTGGTAGCTCGAGCTCCCCAGTTCGACTTCCACGCGCTCGGCGACGGTCCCCCCGTTCTCCTCGTAGACGGAGAGGAACCCCTCGACGTAGCTCCGCTCACCCTCGGTGTTCCCGTTGATGACCCCGAGCGTGTCGTACCCCTCTTCGAGCGCGTACACGGCGCTCCCGGCGGTGTGAACGGTGTCGCCGACGACGGTCCGCCACACCCACTCGTCGTCGCTCACGTCGTCGGCAGTTCCCTTGTCGCCGCCCCGGGTGTCGAGAAACGTCGAGCCCGGCCAGGGCGTGACGACCGGGGTCTGGAGGTCTTGGAGGAAATCCCATAGCGGGTTGATCTCACTCGAGAAGAGGCCGACGATCGCCGCGGCGTCGTCGTTTTCGACCAGCTGCGTCGCGACGGTCCGCGCCTCTTGCGGGTCGACGCCGGTGTCCCGGCGAACCAGTTCCAGCTCCGCGCCGAGCACGCCGCCCGCGTCGTTGATGTGGCTGACCGCGGCGTCGGCCGCCTGCGAGACGCCGGGCTGCAGGAAGTCGAACGAGCCGGTCAACGCTCCCGGCTGTCCGAACACGATCGTGTCCTGGCTCCCGCCGTCGCCGCCGTCGCTCCCGTCGTCGGTGCCGCTATCGCCCCCGCTTCCGTCTCCGCCGTCACCGCCATCTCCGCCGCCGCCGAAACCCACACAGCCAGACAGTCCGACAACGCCGCCGCCACCGGCGGCAGCCAAAAATGCACGACGATTCACACGGTCAGTAATATCGGATGACATTCCGATTCCGGATCCCGTACAGTACATAATAAACGGTGGGGTGACCATGGTCGGATGGCCGCGAGGAAGCGGCTGAATGGCCACGAAACGGCCGCAAATTGTATGATTAAGTATGTTTTTAGAACAACAACTCTGCAATTGGGCACTACGATCCGGCTCGTCGTTTCGCGCCGGTTCGGCGGAATTCAAACGGCCGTCGGACGCGATCTCCTCGTCGCGTCGGCCGCCTGGCGCCGCGGCGCTGGCGTCGGTCGGGCTACAGCGACACCTCGGTGCCGTCGCCCGCCTCGACCGCCCGCCGGTAGACCGTTTCGCCCGCCGCGGCGTCCAGCGTCGCGGACCCGACGCTCGCGACGACCAGTATCCCGTCGTCCGATTCCCGGACGTACCCGTCGGCGAGCGGGACACCGAGCTCGACCAGATCGTCGGCGTCGAGGTCGCTCGCGAGGAGGTCGCCGGTCTCGGCGACCTCCTCGGGCACGTCGGCGAACGTCTGCTCTGCGCGTTCGAAGACGCGAGGGTCGAGTTCCTGCATGTCCGCCGTGAACGCCCCGACGGCGACGACGAGGGTCCCCGCGCCGAGCGCGTCGGGCGGGAAGACGGGGTCGCTCGCGGTCGTCGCCGTCACGACCACGTCGGCCCCCTCGACGGCCTTCCGTGGCGTGTCGACCGCGCGCGCTGGGAGCCCCGCTTCGGTCAGGTCCGCCGCGCACGCCTCCCGCGAGTCGCTCGGCGAGTGGATCCGCACGTCCGAGAGCGTCGCGACGGTCGCGATCGCCCGGCTCTGCCAGCGCGCCTGTTCGCCCGCACCCACGACCCCGAGCGTGAGTCCCTCGCCGTTCGGCTCCGGGGCCAACGCCCGAACCGNNACGAACGCCCGAACCGAAACGGCCCCGATACAGCCGGTTCGGGCGTTCGTGATCGTCGTCCCCGCCATGAACGCCTTCGGGAGCCCGGTCCGGGCCTCCGTGAGCACGATCTGGGCGTTGATCGTCGGGAGGTCTCGCGTCGCGTTTTCCTCGTGCACGCCGACGAGCTTCGTCGCGTAGTGGTCCGCGCCGTGGACGTACGCCGGCATCGCGATCCCGGTTCCGAGCGAGTCGTCGCCGTCGAGGCCGGCGCCGACCGGGAAATGCGGTCGATGCGGCCGTTCGACCTCGCCGGCGGCCTGTTTGATCAACGCGTCGTCCACCACGTCGACGAGCCCCGCCAGATCGAGGGCTCGGTCGACCGCCTCCGCGGAGAGTACGAGCACCATATCTGGCCCTCGCCCGCCGGCGACTTAGCCTGATCGTCAGCCGGCCGTTCGGCGTGGCCCCGGACCGGCGGTGTGCGTCCCCCGGTCCGACGGCGTGCGTCCCCAGACTAACGACGCGAGCGCCGCGGCGGCCGATCGG
>NZ_NHOA01000038.1 GCF_002727125.1 Halorubrum persicum | reverse complement strand
GCATCTATTCAACACAGCAATTAATGTCTGAAACAGCCGGTCGACGAAGAGTGCGAACTGATTGAATCCGAAAAGAGGTACTTCGAGCCAGTGTCTTCTTGGAGCTATACACTTGAGAACAGGTATGGTCGGCACAGGGACTATTATTATCGGAATTACGTTCGTCGTCGCAATGATATTGACTCTGTGTCTACTGCTACGATTGTTGAAGAACGCTGATGGCCCCTGAGCAGTCCTTCGCCTATACAGAGCGATGCCTGCTTGGTCTGTATTGACCACGACCGAGTCAGGACTTGTCACCTGCACGCGAACCGTATTCGACTACAGATCGTCTTCAAGTTCGAGTCGACCGTGCTCCTCTCACCCTGTTCCCACACGGTTTTCTGTAGAATTGCCTCGCTGTCCCTACTGCGCAGCTTCCTCACCGAGACCTTGGAGATCCTTCTCGCCCCCTTCGACCTTCGCCCGTTCAAGCGTCCATTCGTCGTTGTCACGGAGCCACACTTTGTACCGGTCCGGCTTGCCGGTCGCCTCTAGGCCCATGGAAGTTCTCTAACAAGGTCGCATAAAAGACGGCAGAGCCCACGGGTCGACCGGCGTGATCGGGCCGGTATTCGCCTGTTGAGTGACAACTTGTCCTAGAAGTCGTTAGCGGTGGTTCGTCGCTACTCAGCCGAAACAGCCCGCGTCTCGCTCGCAATCGTCTCACACCGACGTGATTGGGTTGCGGTACCGAACAGAAATTCAGCTCCGATGGCCGTTAACTGCCAATTAACTTAATTGAGGACAAAAGCCAGAACACTCCCATCCATCAGTAGCACCGTGCGAGATACAGAGAATGCGTCCAGCACAGAGCTTTTGGGCTTTGTTGAAAATCTTCTCAATTGATATCTTCGCACCCTCAATCGCTCAGTACAGAGGACTCATGAATCGGTCAGTACAGAATTACATTACGCAGGTGGGTCTGCGTCGTTCCCAAATCCACTTCCATACGATTCGATGACTTCCGTGACGGTGACCTCGTAGGCATCGTACCACTCTGTCCACCGCTGTTTCGCCTCTTTGTGCTCTGAATATGCGCCAAACGTCTCAAGCGCGTCTAAGGACTCCCAGTAGTACGCGACGAGAACCTCCTCACTCTCTGGAGCATTCCATGTTCGCTTGCCGCGATAACCGTCCGTGTCCTCAGCAGCCGCCTGTATCGCGTCATTCAGCTCGTGAAACTCCTCGTCATACTCCCCCGGGTCAAGGCGAAACGTAACGAGATACATTACTACGAGTCTCGCCCTCGCGCGAGCAAGATGCTTTCTCTTCGAGAGCTAGATACGCAGATGGATTCTATCAGCTAGTTCAGAGCATATTTGGAGAAAATAACACTGTTCGAATGCTGACTACATCCTCCGTATCGGCCACGCCGGCACTGACAGAGTTCAAGTACTTAGCGACGGCGCTGCTGAATACAGCGCACGAATGTCGCAACCGATCGAGCACGGTTTACCAAGATGGTGATCGCCCAGTACAGAACTCTCAAATCACTTAGTACAAGCCATACGTACGATCTCAAATGAATCTGCGATCCGCTTGCTAAGCCGACGTGGATCGGGAACGGACGGAGCGTAACTTGCTGACCAGAACGCTTCCAATAAGAACAGCGGCGCAGATCGAGCCAGCGATGCGTATCGAACGGAATACTAAGGGAATGTCACCTCGTGGTAGGAAATTGGAGAAGACGTCGCTGACGGGCGAGAGTAGAAGTAAGAATACGACGCCGGCGACGGCAGCGACCTGTATAGGTCGATCAAATTCCCACAGCGACCGAGGATCCCGAAAGACCATCCAGAAGATGCTAATTATGAGGACCAGGAGAAGAAAATTTCTACCTCCGTGACCGAAGATGACGGCAAAGATAAATCCAATACCGAGCGAGGCATCACCAAGAAGGGGCTCGAATAGCGGGAATAACGCTGCCGGTTGGACAACCCACAATATCCCAGCAAGCATTGATAAGGGGACTGCTCCGGCCGGGAATGTATCTGACATATTTTGGGAATATAGTAGAGGAATATATATTTTCGGCTCTGTTGAACCCCTCAGCAAGTGATTTTTCTGACCCGGTTTGGGTCAATACAGACCATGGTTCTAACACGACAAGCGTCCTAACGTAGCGGTTCGTTCACGTTTGTTCAGCGAGCCCGTAGCTTGTAGAACTCGGGAAGCGATGGTCATGTAGACCCATTTAACGAGTCGCCGGGACGCTCCTCGGGATTTAAACATCCCCCCCGGCCGTAGTTTCCTTCCTCACTCTCTGCGCTTCCGAGAATCGAATCGGTACAGTAGGGCCACAGTGAGGCGACATACGTCGAGTCGTTGTGACGGAGGTATATTCCAGAGGGAAGGGAGCTGTCGTTCTGCGGGTCACTGCGTTCGTAGTAGGGTAGCGGAGAGAGCGCCGCTCTGACGTCTGAAAACTCCGAACTGTCCACGCGCTGGTCGGCGACCGAACGCTCCGCTGCACGGCTAAGCGCGGTTTGAATCGGCTCGACGGAGCGAAGTCGTTCATCACTCGACGGCGTCACCGTTGCCCCGTCTGGTGCATCTGCGCGAAGAATCTCTAATAGACCACCGTTGTCTCCCGGGTCAGCGACACAGCCCGAGAGCGCCGCGATGCTCGTCACACTACAGAGGTGGAGCATTCGACGGCGGGAGAGCGGGAAATCCATACACGAACGAAACACTGGTTGAAATATATCTTTTTCCCGCCACGATTCCGTCGCGTTAAGTTAGCGGATGAGGCGGACGAGTTCTGAGTGTCTATGGCAGAATTCGACCGCCTCAGCGAACGTATCGCGTGGATCGACTTGTCGTTTGTAGAGCGAGATCGAACTCCGCGCTGGGGGATTGAAGTAGGGATCCGCTGTCATTTGGCCGGCATGTCACTGCGTGAGGTAAGTAAACATCTCGAGAGTTTTGGGATCGATCGGCGTCACGTCGCTATCCATAACTGGGTTCAGAAAGCAGATCTACAGCCGATCTCGACCGTCTCCGAGGATCAACTCGCGGTTGACGAAAAGATGATCCGCCTCCACGGCCAGAAATTCTGGCTGTACGGCGCGGTTGATCCACAGACGAACGAAATCCTCCACGTGAGCCTCTATCCGACCGCAAATAAACAGACAACGCGATGGTTTCTGACCGAGCTACACCGGCGATACCAGCTCAATAACGTGGAATTTCTCGTCGATGACGCAGACTATCTCGGATCAGTTGCGGTGACTGAGTCTCCCCGCGCCCGAGATGCTAACTTTTTCATCTCCGCATTTGCTTCCCTGCGGTCTTTATCCATTGGAATGATTTCCGACCCCACGCACTAACCGCTTCCTGCTCACCATCACGACCGCCAATCCCGTGGCGGCATGTCCGCGCACCCGCCCGAGCGAAAATCTGCTAGCGGCATAATTTCCGCAGGTTCGGTAAACATCCACCTCCGGTGATAGAGTCCAGCGAATCTGACCGACATACCCTCTGTATCTCGCAAAACGTTCCAGAGCCGCAGTTCGCCGTCGTCGTTGAACAGGTCGCCGACTTCGATCGTTCGCTTCTCTACGACGGTCGCGACCGCGCGGTTGTCGTCGAGGTCGACCTCCAGATCGCTCCGGCGATCGACGCTCATGACGCCACCTCCGGACTAACCGCTAATCGGCCGAAAAACGTAAGTAAGATACTTCTACCGTTTATTAACGAAGCGGGCCGGGCGCGATTTGAACACGCGACCGACGGATTAAGAGTCCGTCGCTCTCCCTAACTGAGCTACCGGCCCTCACCGAATCGTACCCGTGTCGACGTAAAAGGCCTTTTCATTCGACGGCGCGCAGCGAAGCGGCGTCGCTCAACCGTTTCACCCGGTGCCCCGCTCACGCGCTCGACCCGAGAGCGCACTCGTTAAGTGTCGTCCCGCGGGAATCTCGGGCAATGAGTAGTGGAGCATCCGGATCGGCACGAACGCGATACGCGATCCTCGGCTGTGGGAGCGTCGGGCACGCCGTGGCGGAGGACCTGTCCAGCCGCGGCAAGGACGTGCTCATCCTCGACCGCGACGAGAGCCGGGTCGAGGCGCTCCGCGACCAGGACCTCAACGCCCGCGTGCAGGACATCGCCGACCCGGGCGTGGTCGAGGCGCTCGACGACCGAGATATCGTGTTGATCCTGGCGAGCGACGTCGAGGCCAACAAGGCCGCCGTCTCGGCCGTGCGCGACACCGGCGGCGACCAGTACGTCGTCGTCCGCGCCTCCGACCCCGTCAGCGAGGACGAACTGCGCGAGCGCGGCGCCGACGTGGTTATCAACCCCTCGACGGTGATCGCCGACAGCGCGCTCCAGTCGTTGGAGACCGGCGAGCTGGAGTATATGGCGCGTCAGCTCGCGGAGATCATCGAAGGCGGCGACGGGCGAATGGCGATTCTGACGCACGACAACCCGGAGCCGGACTCCATCGCGTCGGCGACCGCGCTGCAGGCCATCGCCGGGGCGTTCGGCGTCGAGGCGGACATCCTCTACACCGGCGACGTGGGACATCAAGAGAACCGGGCGTTCGTCAACCTCCTCGGGATCGACCTGCTGGCGCGCTCGGAGGCCCCGGCGCTCGCGGAGTACGAGACGGTCGCCGCGGTCGACCTCGCGAAGTCGGCCGACGACGGCTTCGACTTCGACGTCGACATCGACATCTACCTTGACCACCTGGAGGCGGAGGTCCCCTTCGACGCCCGCTTCGTCGACGTGCGCACCAACGTCTCCTCGACGTCGACGATCCTCACCAAGTACCTCCAAGAGTTCGACCAGTCGCCCACCGAGGCGGTCGCGACCGCCCTCCTCTACGGGATCCGCGCCGAGACGCTCGACTTCAAGCGGGACACGACGCCCGCGGACCTGACGGCGGCCGCCTACCTCCACCCGTTCGCGAACCACGACACGCTCGAACAGGTGGAGTCGCCGTCGATGAGCCCGGAGACGCTCGACGTGCTCGCGGAGGCGATCCAGAACCGCGAGGTGCAGGGGAGCCACCTCTTCTCGACGGCCGGGTTCATCCGCGACCGCGAGGCGCTCGCGCAGGCGGCCCAACACCTGCTCAACCTCGAGGGGATCACGACGACCGCCGTGCTCGGGATCGCCGACGACACCATCTACCTCGCCGCGCGCTCGAAGGACATCCGCCTGAACATCGGCAACGTGCTCGACGAGGCGTTCTCCGAGATGGGCGACGCCGCCGGCCACTCGACGCAGGGGTCGCTGGAGATCCCGCTCGGCATCTTCACCGGGATCCAAGCGAACGGCGACAACCGCGACACCCTGCTCCACCTCACCGAGGAGGCCGTCCGCCGGAAGCTGTTCGACGCGCTCGGCGTCGAGGGCGGCGGCGAGAGCGGCAACGGGTCGTAAAGCCGCGAGATCGGAGACGAAGCGTGGCCTCGCCAGAGCGGTTTTCCGCTCTCGGTCCGTAGTCCGGGTGACGGCGAGTTACCATGTACGTCCCCGAGGATCCGCCCGAGGCCTGCCCCGCTTGCGGCGACCCGTACGCGTCGGTGTCGCGCCACGACGACGGGTTCGTCGTCAACCTGCTCGACAACGAGCGGTACCGGCGGGTGTGTTTCCACCCGGTCGATCCCGAGGCCGACGCGGACGCCGCGTTCGACTGCTACCACCACACGCACCGGCAGACCGGGAGCGCTGCGGGGGAGTAGCCAGCGTTACAATCGGTTCCGACCGTCGGACGCGCGGCGATCGACGACCGCGCTAGAAGCCGTCGCCTTCGGTGATCGAGGTGTACGAGCCGATCAGCGCGCCCGTGAGATCGACGTTCTCCAGCGTGACGCCCTCGTCGATCACGGAGTTGCTGACCTTCGAGTCCGCGATCGTCGCGTCCGGGAAAACCACGGTCCGATCGAGCGTCGAATCGGTGACGGTCGCGCCGGGCATGACGTGAACCACGTCGCCGAGGGTGGACCCCTCGACGGTGGCGTCGTCGGCGACGAGCGTCCCGCCGTCGAGCGCGTACTCGACCGCGTCGAGGTAGCTCTCGGCGGTCCCGATGTCGAACCACGCGCCGTCGAAGGTGAAGGCGTGGACCGCGCCGCGCCCCTGGAGCCACTGGAGGAACCAGCCCGGCTCGTCCGGGTTGTTCCCGTCCTCGAGGTAGGTCGAGAGGTCCGGGAGCGTCTCGGCGGGGAACGCGTAACACGCGATCGAGACGAGCGTGGTCTTCGGGTCGTCCGGCTTCTCCTGGAAGTTCACGACCTCGTCGCCGTCGAGTTCGACCAGCCCGTACGATTTGGCCCGCTCGCGGTCGCCCACATCGTAGGCGGCCAGCGTCGGCGTTCCCTTCTCCTCGAAGAAGTCGGCGAACTCGGACAGATCGAAGCTGATCATGTTGTCGCCGGCGACGACGACGAGGTCGTCGTCGACGCCCTCACGCTCGACCAGTTGGGCGAGCGCCCCGACGACGCCGAACTTCTCGTCTTCCTCGACGGTCTCCTCGACCGAGAGGGTGGGCTTTTCGAACGGGCTGTCGGCGAGGTAGTCGGCGAACGCGTCGGCGAAGCGTTCGTTCGTCGAGACGAACACCTCGTCGACGCGGTCGTCCGCCTCGAAGTCCTCGAAAATCTCGTCGATGACGGTGTTCTCGCCGACCGGAAGGAACATCTTCGGTCGGGTCTCGGTGATCGGCCAGAGCCTCGTCGCGTAACCCCCCGCGAGTACGACGGCTTTCATACGACTCCCGTCTCACCCCGGCATCATACCTCTTGCGCTCGTGTCAACGGGGAGAAACGGGTTCGGCGTTGTTTGACCGCGGGCGGACTCGGTCGCGCCCGACGACTCGGGCGTCGCCTACTTGCTCAGTCGGTCGGTGTCGATGTTCACGCCGGGCGGCGTGACGACGAGGAACCCGCGGAAATGCATTAGCTCGCCGCCCATGTCCTTGACCTCGCGCGCGAATCCCGCGGCCAGCTCGTTGAGGTCGCCGTCGATGGACAACACGAGGGTGTTGCCGTAGTCGATGCTGCGGACCCACTCGTCGGGGTCGGTCGTCCCGTCGAGGACGCCGAGCACGACGTCGCCGGCGGCCGCGAACGCCTCGTCCATCTGCTCTTCGGCGTCGCGCAGGTCGAGGTCCCAGTCGCTCATACCACAGGGTTGCGAGGCGACGGCAAAAACGTTCGGACGCGTCATCGGCCCCGCTTGGACGCCTCTCCGGAAATCTTCGACCGCGTCCCTAGCGCCCAGTCGAGGCCTGCTCCGCCACGGCCCTTCGATTTCCCCTCTCGGTGTGGTTAAGTGCGCCCCGGCCGGATCGGCGGTATGGAACACACGCGACGGTCCCTGCTCGCGGGCGCCGCGTCGGCCGGCGTCGTCGGCGCAGCGGGCTGTCTGGGCGGCGGAAGCGGTGGTGACGGTGGAGGCAACGACGGAAGCGGCGGAAGCGACGGCCTCGACATCAGCGGCGTCGATCTCGACCCCGGCCAGTACGACTGCGATCTCACCGAACCGGCGGACCCGAACCTCGACTACCGACCGACGCTCGGAGACCCCGACGCCGAGGTCGTGGTACAGGCGTTCGAGGATTTCACGTGTCCCCACTGCGCGACGTACAAGCTGGAGTCGTTCCCGGTCATCCGCGAGGAGTTCATCGCTCCGGGCGATATCCGGTACGAGCACTGGGACTTCCCGATCCCCGTCGACGAGACGTGGGCGGTCCCCGTCGCCAGCGCGGCGCGCGGGGTCGGCGATCGCCAGGGGAACGAGGCGTACTTCGCGTTCTCGTCGGCCGCCTACGAATCGCAGGGAAACTACGGCGGGGAGGCGATCGGGGCCGCCGCGGAGGCCGCCGGCGCGGATCCCTGCGCCGCAATCGCCGACGCGCGGTTCGCGGCGTACGGAGAGGCGTCCGCGAGCGACCGGAGCGAGGGCGTGTCGATGAACATCTCGGCGACGCCGTCGGTCTTCGTGAACGGCGAACCGGTCGACGGATACGACGCGGACTCCGTCGCGGCGGCCATCGAGTCGGCGCTGTAGGCGGGGGCTGTCCCGATCCCCGTTGTGACCCCCCGAACGTCGGCCTTTTGAGCGTTCGGCACGATTTATAAGTAGATGACGGAGGACGACCGCGGCGACCGGCGGCGGCTGGGGGCCGTCGTGCTCGCCGTGTTGATCTCGCAGGTGCTCCTCTACCCCGGGGTGCCGGCGCTGGTGGTGGCGCTCGGCGCGCCGGCCGGGATCGACGCCGGGATGTGGTTCCTCGTCGCCGAGTTCGGCGCGTTCGTGACCTTCGCGGTCGTCTGGGGCGCCGCGAGCGACGCGCTCGGCCGTCGAGCGCCCCTCATCGTCGTCGGCGCGCTCGGGGGCGCCGCCTCGTACGTCGTGCTCGCCGCAGTCCCCGAGTTCGGCTTCGGCTTCCGGGCGGCGCTCGCGGTGCGCGTCGTCGGCGGGGCGCTCACCATCGGCGCCTTCTCGCTCGCCGTCACCGCGCTGATGGACCTCCGGGGCGGCAACGGGCGCAACATGGGGACCGCCGGGGTCGCGATCGGGCTCGGCGCGGCGGTCGGGTCGGTGGTGGGCGGCTCGCTCGCCGATCTGAGCGCCTTCTTCCCCGTTTACGCCGGCGCGGCGGTGCTGGCGGGCGCCGGCGCGCTCGCGGCCACAGTCGACGACCGAGCGATCGCCGACCGATCGGCTGCTCCGGACGGCAACGGGTCGGGCGGTGACGGGTCGAGCAGCGAGGACTCGGAGGGCGGGTCGGACGACGTGGGGTTCCGCGACGTGCTCGCCCGCGCTCGCACGACCCGCGGGCTCTTGGTCCCGCTCGCGTTCGGCTTCGTCGACCGCCTCACCGCCGGCTTCTTCGCGCTCGTCGGCGTCTACTACTTCCAAGACCCCGCGACCTTCGGCCTCTCCGCGGGAGCGGCGGGGGCGACGCTCGCGCTCTTCTTCGTCCCCTTCGCGGTGCTGCAGGCCCCGTTCGGCTCGCTCTCGGACCGGATCGGGCGGTTCCTCCCAGTCGTGATCGGCTCGATCGCGTACGGGATCGTCACCATCGGCGTCGGCGTGGCGCCCGTCTACCCACTCGCGGCCGCGTTCATGGTGCTCGTCGGGGTCTGCGGCGCGCTGATGGCGCCGGCGACGATGGCGCTCGTCACGGACCTCGTCGAGCCCGAGGCCCGCGGCGCCGCGATGGGGCTGTTCAACGTGTTCGGCTCGCTCGGGTTCCTCGCCGGCTTCCTCATCGGCGGGACCGCCACCGACCAGTTCGGCTACACCTCCGCCTTCCTCGCGGTCGGCGGGCTCGAACTCGGCATCGCGCTGGCGCTGTTCCCGGCCGTGAAATCGATCGCACCGGGCGGCGGGCTGCTCGGGCTCGGCGGCGGTGCCGGGGGCTCGCCGTCGGAGTGACGCCCGCCCGAGTCGAGCCCTTTTAAGCCGTCCAGCCCCTCCGTCCGGGCGACAGATGGATATCCTCGTGGTGGGCGCCGGCGAGATCGGCCGCTGGATCGCCGACACCGTGTCGGCCGACGAGTCGCCGGTCGACGCGACCGTGGCGTTCGCGGACCGCGACCCAGCGGTCGCCGCGGACGCGGCCGCGGCGCGCGACGCCGAGGCGGTCCCGGCCGACGGCGACACCGTCCACGACTCGGTGTGTCTCGCGGTGCCGATGTCGGCGGTCCCCGCCGCGGTCGAGGCGTACGCTCCCCGCGCGGAGCGGGCGATCCTCGACGTTTCGGGGGAGATGACCGACGCGGTCGCGGCGATGCGCGAACACGCTCCGGAGCGCGAGCGCGCCAGCTACCACCCGCTGTTCGCCCCGCCGCGCGTCCCCGGCAACGTCGCCGCGGTCGTCGACGAGGGAGGCCCGGCGATCGAGGGAATCACGGCCGCGATCGAGGCCGGCGGCAACGAGGTGTTCGAGACGACGCCCGCGGAACACGACGAGGCGATGGAGACGGTGCAGGCCGGCGCGCACGCGGCGGTGCTCGCGTGGCGACTCGCGGGCGACGACGTGCGCGAGGAGTTCCACACCCCGGTGTCGGCCGCGCTCGACGAGATCGCCGACACCGTCACCGAGGGGTCGCCCGCGGTGTACGCCGAGATCCAGCGCGCCTTCGACGGCGCCGACGACGTTGCCGCGGCGGCCCGCGAGATCGCCGACGCCGACTCGGCGGCGTTCGCCGATCTGTACGAGGCGGCCCGCGGCGACCGCGCGGAGCGGGAGCGACACGAGTGAGCCGATCGACCACGCCAGTGATTTCATGATAGACAGAGCAGCCGTCCGGAACAACGCCAACTACCTGCGCAACGTCAGACCGATCGACCCCGAGGAGATCGCGGAGTACATCGAGGGGGGGCCCCATCCCGCCGTCGTCCGCGAGACCCTCCGCGAGGAGGCGTTCGACCTCCGGCTCCGCGAGCGCGACGACGGCGCCTTCGAACCCGTTCCGGAGGAGCCGGTTCCAGACCCCGGGTGGGCGCCGACCGCGTTCCCCGACGACTACTCGTTCGCCCTCGAGGACCTGCTCGTCCGCGAGTTCGGCGCGAACTGGCACCGCGGGGAGTCGGGCGCGGAGCTCCGCGAGGCGGTGCGCCGGCTGAAGGACGACTACCTCTACGGCAACGACGTGGCGTACGACCGGGTCGCGGCGCTCGGCTACGGCATCTACCACCTCCCGGCCTACTACGCGACGATCGGCCACGTCCTCGACGACCTCGTCGAGAACGCGCTGCTCGACCGGACCCTCCGCGTCCTCGACGTTGGCGCGGGCGTCGGCGGCCCTGCGCTCGGTCTCCACGACTACCTCCCGGACGACGCCGTCGTCGACTACCACGCCGTCGAGCCGAGCGCGGCCGCCGACGTGCTCGAGCGCATGCTCGACGAGACGGGGCGGAACTTCCGGTCGACGATTCACGAGGAGACCGCGGAGTCGTTCCTCGGGCTCGATGGCGGGACGGCGGGAAGCGGTGACGCCGCCCCTGAGGAGTTCGACCTGGTCGTGTTCGGCAACGTCCTCTCCGAGCTCGACGACCCGGTCGCGGTCACCGAGGCCGCGCTCGGTCGGCTCGCGGCCGACGGGAGCGTCGTCGCGTTCGCGCCCGCCGACCGCAACACCGCCATGGGGCTCCGCGAGGTGGAGCGCGCGGTCGCGACCCCCGAGAGCGGCGTCGAGACGTACGCGCCCACGCTCCGACTCTGGCCGAACGCGACGCCCTCGGACGGCGGGTGGTCGTTCGACGTGGCCGACGACCTCGACGTGCCGGGGTTCCAGCGCCGACTCGACGAGGCCGCCGATCGCGGTTCGGGCGACGAGCCGGGCGAGTTCGTCAACGTCGACGTCCAGTTCGCGTACGCGATTCTCCGTCCGGACGGGAAGCGACGAGTCGACGTGCAGGCGAGCGCAGACCGCTGTGCTCGCATGGCCGACTCGGAGGAGCACGTCACCGACCGCGTGAACCTCCTCGCGGTGAAACTGAGCCACGACCTGAGCGCCGGCGGCAACGCCCTCTACCGCGTCGGCGACGGCTCACAGACGGTGGACCACTACCTCGTCTGCACTCGGGAGACCGTCCTCAACGACGACCTCCGGACGGCAGATTACGGCTCCGTGGTCTTCGTCGAAAACGGGCTCGTGCTCTGGAACGACGACGAGGGGGCGTACAACGTGGTCGTCGACGACGAGACGGTCGTCGACCTCGTGGCGCCCTGAGACGGTCGCGGCGTCGAACCGGCTCACGGACGACCTTCGCTGTCCGCGGGGTCAGAGGCGACCGTTCACGGTCAGTCCGTTCCCACCGACCTCGTCGCGGACGACGACGTACAGCGTCCAGACCACGACGCCGCCGAAAAGCGCGGCGACCGTCCACGCGAGTGCGTGGTCGCTGTTCCGATCCACCGCGTCCAGATAGATGATCAGCGACGCGAACACGACCGGGACGGCCACCACCGCGGCGAGGAAGAGGACGACGAACAGTTCCGGACCGCCGGGGAGGCCGACTTGGAGGACGGAGGGCATTACCTCTCGTTCATTTAACAGGAATAAAAAGATTGCTTCGGACGCGCACGCCGTGGGCCATCACCGGAACCGCTCGCTCGGCCGTCATCACCCGGCGGGCTCGATCAGCTCCGGCGCGTCGACGGCGGGCGAGTTCACGCGGTCGGAGACCGGATACGCCGTCAGTTCGTCGGCCGGATACGGATCGAGCAGCGCGGCGGCCTCGTCGGGGTCGCCGTGGAGCCACGTCGCCTCCTCGCTCGGGTCGAGGACCACGGCCATCCGGTGGTGGAGGTCGGCGACGAGGTCGTTCGGCTCGGTGGTGACGATCGTGAACGACTCCACGATGTCGTCGGTCTCGCCAGAGTCGCCCCCGTCGCTCGCTCCGCCGCCGAACGCGCCGAGTCCGGTCTGGGTCGTCTCCGGTTCGGGGGACTCCCACCGCTCGTAGAGCCCCGCCATCGCGAACGGGCGGTCGTCCTCGAAGGCGACGCGGTACGGGGTCTTCCCGGTCGCTCCGTTCTTCCCCTCGACCCACTCGTAGAACCCGTCGGCGGGGACGAGACACCGCCGGCGGTCGAAGGCGTCGGCGAAGCTCCGCTTCTCGCGGACCGTCTCCGCGCGGGCGTTGATGAGGTCGAACGACTCGTCGGCCCACGAGGGGGTGAGCCCCCACTTCATCCGCGTCGCGGCGCTCGGGTCCTCGTCGGCGATCACCGGGAGGTCCTGGCCGGGCGCGCAGTTGTAGCTCGGCTCGACGCCCGCGAAGTCGGCGTCGAACCGGGGTTCGAGGTCGGCGGCGGGAGTAAAACGGGTGTAGCGACCGCACATGGATGCGATTCGTTGGGGCCGGTCGTACTTAAGTAGCGGTCGGTGAGGGGCACCGCAGAGCCGGTCGCCGTCTCCCGTCGGGTTTTTGCCCGCGCGCCGCCGCGGTCGGGTATGCGCATCGAGAACAGCTTCATCCCGGTCGACGGGGTCGGCGAGACGACGGAGCGCCGGCTCTGGCGCGAGGGCGTCACCACGTGGGAGTCGTTCGACCCCGCGGTCGACGTTTCCGGCGTCGGCTCGACCACCGCCGACCGGATCGAGTCGTTCATCGCCGAGGCGCTGACACGCCTCGACGACGGCGACTCCGCGTACTTCGACCGCACCTTCCCCAGCGGGGAGCGCTGGCGGCTCTACGAGAACTTCCGCGAGGAGACCTGCTTCTTCGACATCGAGACGACCGGGCTCGACGAGCACCGCAACCAGGTGACGACGGTGAGCTTCCATCAGGCCGGGGAGACGACGACGCTCGTGGCCGGCCAGGACCTCACCGCGGAGCGCCTCCGCGAGCGGTTCGCCGACGCCAGCCTGCTCGCGACGTTCAACGGCGCCCGGTTCGACGTGCCGTTCTTGGAGGCCTCCTTCGACGTCGAGATCGACACGCCCCACCTCGATCTCATGTACCCCTGCAAACGGCTCGGGCTCTCGGGGGGGCTGAAGCCGATCGAAGCGGAGATCGGTATCGAGCGCGACCGCCCGGACATCTCGGGGCGGGACGCCGTCCGGCTCTGGCGCGAGTACGAGGGCGGCGACGACGAGGCGCTCGAGACGCTCGTCTCGTACAACCGCGAGGACACGGTGAACCTCCGGACGCTCGCCGACGCCGTCACCGAGGCGCTCCACGAGGACGTGTTCGTCGGCGAGGCCGTCGAGCGGTAGCCGTCGTCAAAATCGATTAGCGGCGGCTTCAGTCACGTCGCTTCCGCGTCGGCGTCGGGTTCGTCGGTGCCGGGGTCGTCGTCGGACCCTTCGACGCCGGGCATATCGGAATCGGAATCGGCAGCGGAATCGGCAGCGGAGCGGGAGTTCTCGTCGCCGCCTTCGTGCTTGCCAGGGGTCCCGTCGGCGGCGGTGTCACCGCTTTCGTCACTATCGCTTTCGTCGCCATCGATTTCGTCGCCCTCGTCAACTCTCGCGTTCTCCTCGTCCCCGCTCTCCTCGCCTCCACCGGTCTCGTCTTCGTTACCGCCCCCGGTCTCCTGAACCAGCTTCATCTCGCCGCGGGCGCGGAGGGTGCCGTCGATTTCGGCGCCGTCGTGCACGACGAGGTCGCCCGCGGAGACGTCGCCGAGCACCCGCGCGCCGGCCTCCACGGTGACGGTTCCGCCGCGGGTGGTCACGTCGCCGTGGATCGTCGTGTCCGCGCCCACGGTGATCCCCTCGCGGGCGCGGAGGGAGCCGAACACCTCGTTGCGCTCGCCGGTGCGGATCGACTCCGCGCGGAGGTTACCGTGGAGCCGGCAGTCGTCGCCGACGGTGGCGGGCGTCGAGACGCGCCAGGCGTCGTCGGAGATCTCGGCGCCGCGCGGGACGAGCAGGGGGTCGCGAACCTCTTCGCCGTCGGCGAGCGCCTCCGCGAGCTCGTCGGCCGCGTCGGCCTCGCCGAGCCGCAGGAGCTGAGAGAGGACGATGAAGTAGAAGACGAGGGTGGGGACGGGGTTCCGGATGACGATCCAGCCGTTCGCCTCGAACCCCTCCTCGATCGTCACGTCGTCGCCGATGTCGAGGTCGCCGGAGACCATCAGCCGGCCGGTGACGGTCACCCGCTCGCCGAGGTACGCGTCCTCGCCGACGAGGACGTTGCCGTCGACGGAACACCACGTGTCCAGCCGGCAGTCGCCCTCGGCCTCGATGTCGTTTTCGACGCTCACGCGCTCGCCGAGCGCGACGTTGCGCCCGCGGAGCCCGAACTCCACGGTCGACTGCCCCCCGACGAGCACGTCGCCGTCGGTGACGAGATCGTGCTCTTCGACGGTCGTCCCGGACGGGACGGTGAGCTCCTCTATCGGACCGCCTCCCCTCAGCGACACACCGGGAACACTCCCTCCGCCCGTATAAACCGTATGGGGTCGTCCGACAGTCGTCGGACGGGGACGGCGGACGAGACGACGCGGTGTGCGGGGCGTTGCCGAACCGTCGCGGTGTCACTACCCTTATCAGGCCGGCACGGCAGGCTCAGACATGGGATTCGGATCGTACGACGAGAGCGAGCAGAAGGACCAGGACGTAGACACCGACGACGACAGCGCCGTGAACGTTCACGAGAACGACCACGACGGCGAGGTATCCATCGAGGGCGGCGCGTCGACCGACGACCTCGTCGGTCGCCTCTCGGAGATGAAAGACGACGGAGACGAGGAGTAGCTCTCCGGCCGTCGAACGCGGAGGGCCCCGATTGGCGGCGGAACGCCGCCGTGTCACGTCCCTTTTATCCGGTCGAAGCCAACTGCGGCCCATGAGCACTGACCTGACGTTCACCGACGACGGCGTCGACGTCGTCTACGAGGGCACCGAGTTCGAACTGGAGAAGGACCTGATCGAGGAGGCCACCGGGAAGGAGTACCGCGATGTCACCGACCACGAGGTGTTGCAGATCGTCGCCGAGCAGCCCGATCTCGACGGCGAGCCGGTGCGGATCGGCGACGTGCTGTAGGCCCCGCACGGGCGGTCCGGGCACGCGCTGCCACAACCTGTTACTGAGACGGAGTATACCCGATCTGGTGCCGATGCGGTACGATTTTACGATCCCGCGAGATTGAGCGAGTATGAATCCGAGCGACGCCGCCTCCGCGCTCGTCGGGTCAAAGCTCAGGATCGCGCTCCTCGGGGTGCTCGTCGTCGGGGGAGCTGTCGGCGGGGCGTTCGCCCTCGGGGTGCTCGGCGTGCCGAGCGTCGCGGCCGTCGACAACACGTTCGGCGACGTGACCAACGAGACCACGGAGATCGAGACGGATCTGGTCGTGTCGAACCCGAACCCCGTCGGGATCGGCCTCGACGGCGTCTCGGTGAACTACACGGTCTCGATGAACGACATCGAGATGGCGCAGGGCGGCCGGGAGGGCGTGCGCGTCGGTACCGGGAACTCGACGCTGGAGCTGGAAACGGAGCTGCGGAACGACGGGATCCCGCCGTGGTGGGTAAGCCACGTCCGCAACGGCGAGCGGACGACGGTCGACATCGACGCCACCGCGACCTCGGAGCGTCTCGGTCGGGGCGTCGATTTCTCGCGGAGCCGCGAGATCCAGACGGATCTCCTCGGTGCGTTCAACTCCGACGAGACGCGACCGGTGAACGCCGACAGCCTCCTGGCGGACGATCCCGTGCTGTACATAAACGAGACGCGGGGCGAATGGGGGAGCGTCAGCGAGACTGAGACTCCGATCGAGATGGCGTTTACCGTGTACAACCCGAACCCCGAACCGTACGCCGTCACGGAGATCGGCTACGACATCACCATGAACGGGGTCAAGATGGGGTCGGGGCAGACCGGGGAGGGGTACGTGATTTCCTCGCAAAGCACCGAGACGGTCGAGTTCACGACGGCCCTCCAGAACCGCCGCCTCGACGACTGGTGGGTCACCCACCTCGACGAGGACGTTCGCGGGCATCAGGTGACCGGCCTCCGGATCGAGTTCTACGCCGTGATCGAGTTCCCGGGCGGCGGGGAAGTCACCGTCCCGCTCGACGCGCTCACCTACGAGGAGACGATCGAGACCGACATCTTCGGCGAGGGCGACGACGTGCGGAACGGGAGCGACTCGTCGGGGGGCGAGGCTGACGGCGACAACACGACCGATAGCGGGACCGACGACGAAAGCGGAACCGACGACGGAAGCGGGACAGACGACGAAAGCGGAACCGGCGATGGAAGCGGAACCGACGATGGAAGCGGAACCGACGATGGAAGCGGAACCGACGACGGAAGCGGAACCGACGACGGAAACGGAACCGATGACGACACGCAGAACGGGTCGGACGACGACGGCGTGTTACCTGTGTAGGGGTGAACGCCGGGGTTCAACGGCCCAGATCCGTACGCTTTCGTGGGTGAGCCAATCGTGCGAGAGCGCCCACCATACACGTGGTTTTTCCGAGGCGCCTCTGTAGGGGACGACGATGACGCAGCGAGACTATTTCGGGACGAGCGGTATCAGGGGTCGGGTCGGGACGGAGGTCGACGCCGACCTCGCGCTGACGGTCGGGCGGGCGCTGGCGAGCGAGGCCGACCGAGTCGTCGTCGGTCGGGACGCGCGAACGACCGGAGCCACCCTCGTCGACGCGCTGGCCGCGGGACTGACCGAGTGCGGGACGGACGTGATCGACGTTGGCGTCGCGTCGACACCGACGGTCGCCCGGGGGATCGCGGCGCGAGACGCCGACGCCGGAGTCGCGGTGACCGCCTCGCACAACCCGCCGCGGGACAACGGGCTCAAACTGTGGCAACCCTCCGGACAGGCGTACGATCAGTCGGGACAGGACCGACTCGTCGAGCGGATCCGGGCGGCCGACTTCGTCCGTCAGCCCTGGGACGCGTTCGGCACGCGGTCGACGTGGACGGAGGCGCAAGCGGCCCACGTCGAGGCGATCGTCGAGTCCGTCGACGTGTCGGACCCGCCGTCGGTCGTGGTCGACCTCGGCAACGGGGCGGGCGGCGTCAGCGTCGAGGCGCTCCAGTCGATCGGCTGCTCGGTGGAGACGCTCAACGCCCAGCCCGATGGGCGGTTCCCGGGGCGGCCCAGCGAACCGACGGCGGAGAACTGCTCGACGCTCGCCGCGACGGTCGCGTCGACGGACGCCGACCTCGGGATCGCCCACGACGGCGACGCCGACCGCATGATGGCCGTCACCGAGGACGGCGAGTTCGTGTCCGGGGACGTCCTGTTGGCGCTGTTCGCCCGCGACGCCGCCGGAGCGGGCGACCGCGTCGCCGTCCCGGTCGACACGAGCCTCCTCGTGGCGGACGCGCTCGCCGACGCCGGCGCCGAGGTCGTTCGGACGCGCGTCGGTGACGTGTTCGTGGCCGAACGAACAACGGAGGAGGGCGTCGTCTTCGGCGGCGAGCCGAGCGGGGCGTGGATCTTCCCCGACGACACGCTGTGTCCGGACGGCCCGCTGGCGGCGGCGAAACTGGTCGAGCTCGTTTCCAGGGTGGGATCGCTCGCGGCGCAGGTCGACAGCATCGAGCGGTACCCCATCCGCAGAACGACCTTCGAAGTGCCGGAGAAGGCGGCGGTCATGGAGCGACTCACCGCCGCCGTCAGCGACGACTACGACGACGTGGACACCCTCGACGGTGTCCGGGTCGACCTCGGGGACGGCTGGTTCCTCGTGCGCGCCAGCGGGACGGAACCCCGGATCCGAGTGACCGCCGAGGCCCGCGATCCCGACCGGGCGGACGCCGTCTTCCAGACCGCGCGCACGCTAGTCGAGACGCACAGGGACGCCGCCTGAACGCCGGCGCCGTACCGGCGACGCCCCGCGGTCGGGGGCGGCTGTGGCTCACCCGGCGACGGATGAGCCACCGCCCGACCGCGCCTCGTGGTACCGCTCCCACAACAACACCGCGGAGGGGAGCGCCAGGATCGTGAACACGAACGAGTACAGCACGCTGAGCGCCATCAGTAGCCCGAAGTCGCCGAGCACCGGCGTGATAGCGAGCGCCAGGGCACCGGTGCCGAGCGACGTCGTGAGCATGCTCCCGAGCAGGGCACCGCCCGTCCCGGCGAAGGTGATGACCATCGACTCGTAGGCGTCACCGGTCCCGTTGAACTCGTCGACGGCGCTCGGTGGCGGTTCGAGCACCGTAGCAACCCGCTCGCTCAGTCGCCCGCGTTCGATATCGACTCGGAGGCCGACCTGTTCCGGTGGGGCGGGATCAACATCCTCCTGCCGGCGCTGGTCTCGCTGTTTGTGTCGCGAAAGGTGACCGATCACGTGTTCGACCGGATCGTGATCGGCGGCCAGAAAGGACTCGGATTCTGGATAGTTCTCTCCGGGCAGATATTCGTCGCGACGGCCGGGTTCGCGACGTACGCGACGGCGGCGGTGCTCGCGAACGCTCGCGGCGCTCCTCGGCGCGTTCCATCATGTCCTCGATCTGGTCGTCCGGATAGATCCGCCGCAGTATCTCTTTCGAGGACTCGAGCGCCGCCGGCGACGGGAAGACGACGAGCACCGGATTCGAGATCTTCTCGCAGACGCCGATCTCCGCGAGCCGCGAGACGTGGTAGCGGATCGTCGAGCGGGCGAGACCGGTCCGTTCCTCGAGCATGTCGTACGACGCTCCGCTCTCCGTGGCGATCACGGTGAGGATGTCGTACACGGCCTGCGTGTTCGCTTTCAGCGCCTCGCGGTAGACCTCGGTCGAGACCGCCTCGAAGCGTTCGCGGAGCTGTTCCCGACGGCCGGCCGGATGCGGGTACCGATACTCGGGGAGACCCGGACCGGCCTGGAAGTCGTCGGCGACGAGTTCCTCGCGACCGACACCGGACCAGTCGAGGTGTGAGGAGACGACGGTACGGAGCGTCGACATGACCCTGTCCCACTCGTCGACGTGCGGGAGCGCGCCGTCGCCGTCGACGCCGGCGAACGACGCCTCGAGCTTCGGGTGGTGGGCCGGATCCTCGCGCGGGATCTCCGCCCACCCGGCAGCCTGGTAGCACTTGAGTTCGATATCGAAGCGCGTGCGCTCGAAGCCGAGGAGGTGCCACCGGTCGGCGTCGACGAGCGCCTCCAGGTATCCCTCGCGCTGTCGCTTCTGGTGGGCGTCGATCTCCGACATGCCGCCGTACGCGATCAGCTCGCGAGTCCGGTCGAGTGTCTCGACGACCTGGCGTTTCCAGCCGATATCGAACCGATGGTGCGCTTCGGCCTTTTGGATCCGACGGGACTCTTGGTCGCGATCCGCGAGGAGACGACCACGATCGATGTCGAGGGCGGCCTCGAGGAGGTCGAACATCCGCCCCTCGACTTCTTCGGCCTCGTCCGCCCACGTCGTGGAACAGCGGACGAGTGAGCCCTCTCCGTACTGAAGGGTGAGATCGCCTCCGTCCTTGTAGTTGAGATCCGCGAACTGCGGCAGGACTCGGAGTGAGCACGCTCGACCGGTCTTATACAGGTCTCCGTCCTCGTCGCGCTCGCGGAGCGTGAGGTCGTACTTGTAGTACGCGGAGTAGTCGTCACCGGTTCCAGTTCCGGCCTTCCAGCGGCTCGAGGTGAGTTTCACGACCCACTCGCGGCCGGGAGTCGGAGCGTCGAGCCACTCGTGATCGCGCTCGTCGAGCTCGGCGACGATCCCCGGCTCCTGGTCGCGATCGCCGACGACTTCGTACCACAGCTGGTGAACGGCAGAGTAGACCGAGAGCTCTCGACCGACGTCGTTGAAAACGGCCTGTACCGCGGCGCCGTGGGCGACGGGCTCGGGACCGTGTCGGTCCTCAAGGCGAGGCTCGGGAAGCGAGCCGATCGACGCATCGGGCGTCGAGGGCGCGTCGATACTCATTCGCGATCGACCTCCTCGCTGAGATCGTCCTTGTCGTCGAGGACCTCGAGGACGTTCCACCAGGTGATCAGCTGGCAGGTGTGACAGACGTGCTGAAACGAGCCATTCGCTCGATCGCCGACGACATCGGTGGTCCGCTTCTCTGAGGTCTTCTCGCAGCCGGTACACCGCGCGGAGAGGAGCGGGCCAACATGGCCGGCGCCAGGTTCGGAGCGCGCCTCACTCGACATCGTCCACCTCCTCGTCAGTCTTCTCGTCGTCCTTGTCGGCGAGTTCCTCGGGAAGATTTCCGTTCTCCTCTGCGAGCCGGAGCTGTTCGGCGAGCCCGTTCGCGTGACCGAGATCGTCGTCGCTCACGCAGACGCACCCCCGTCGCTATCGTTGTCGGTCTCGTCAGGCGTATACTTGTACGCGCTGTCAGCAGTCCCTTTCGTGAACTGATCGGGACGGTTCGGACACCCGATGAGGTGGCCGTACTCGAGGTCGCCGTTGATACTCCGGGTGCAGCGTGCTCTGCAGGTGTCACAGAAGAACTCGCGGTCCTTCTCGGCGGTGAACGACCCGGAGTGCCCGAGACTCACGCCGGAACACCTCCGGCTACGGACCTGTTTTTAGTTGAATATCTATTACTAAGAAGTGATAAGTTAGAGTGAAAACTGCTATGGGGCCGGAGGGATTTGGAACCCCACGCTGTCTCACGGTTTCACCGTTCGACAGTCCAGCCACATTTTCCTTCGGACGAAGCCGATCTACTGGTTGGCCTCAGCGGTTTGAGGCAATAACCAGACCGGGAACTGCTCGGCCGCCTCTGGTGCCCGCCATATGGCGATTCGGAGTCAACACCATGCCAAAAATTCGGCCAAAACAAGCTGTTACAGACTTCCTTAACGAGCGAGAAGGCGAAGTTCGCAAGGCCTCACACCGGAACTACCGGTACACGCTACAACGATTCGTAGCGTTCTGTGAAACCCATGAGATTGAGTATATAAACAATATCAACGGCTACGATCTGAAACGGTTCAAAATCGAACGGAGAGAAGACGGTATCAAGGAAGTAACGCTCAAGAACAACCTCTCTACCCTCCGGGTTTTCCTTCGATGGTGCGCGAACGCCGAACTTGTCAACAAGGGAACCGCAGAATTGGTTCAGCTTCCGTCGCTAAATGTGGACGAGAGAACGGACGATACTATCCTGAGTCTTGATCGAGTAGAATCTGTGCTGGATTACCTCTACAAGTTCGAATACGCTCACCGACGACACGCAATCTTCCAATTCATATGGCACACCTGTTCACGAGTTGGAACAGTCGTTAGCCTCGATGTAGACGATTTCTATCCAAAACAAGGATTCGTGGAAATCCGGCACAGGCCCGATACTGGAACGCCACTCAAGAACGGCCACCTCGCTGAACGACAGGTTAATGTCTCAAATGAGGTCTGTGAGGTCTTAGATGACTATATTCAGACTCATAGAGAGGTAGTGGATGGGGAGAACGGGCGTGTTCCATTATTCACTACGGCTCATGGTCGAGTCACGCGCAATACTATTCGAAAAAATATGAACGCGATAACGCGACCGTGCCATATCTCTAACAACTGTCCTCATGACCGAGTAATAAACGAGTGTGAAGCAACGAAAGTTGAGAAGGCGTCACGCTGCCCATCCTCGATCAGTCCCCATCCTCTTCGTAGAAGTGCTATCACGTATCATCTAAACAGGGATTGGCCGAGAGAGAAGATGAGCGAGCGAGCTAATGTTAGCGGTGAGGTACTGGATGAACACTACGACGCTCGGACTGCGGCAGACCGACGAAATTCCAGAAAGAAATACATAGATTCTCTTTAATATCAACTATTTCTTTCAACGAACAAAATAGATACTCAATCTGTCGCGATGTTATTTGGAAAGAGTTAACATAGATTACTAATATTATTGTCAAATGGGAAATCAAGTCAAGTGCCCGCAGTGTGCCTCATTATTTCACATCGGCGGGTGGGAAGAAACAACTACTTGTCATTCGTGCGGGTGTGATTTTAATCCGCAAGATCGGATTGTATTTGGTGGATGATCTGGTATTAGGTCAAAACAATCTTCAACCACTTAGTTAGTATGACACATTTCCCAGAATTTTAATAGGAATTACTATTTTAATTCCGACTCTGCGAAGGTATTCCTGTTATCAACTGTCTCTCTAAAACTACTGTCATCGAGATATTTCGCATACTCTTTTATGTAGTTTTTATCATCAGCGGTTGTTAGAACATATTCCATATAGTTACCATCAGCTATTTCCTCAGATACAGGTTTTTTATTGACACTTCAGTATCGCTATCTATATTAATTTTATTGCTATTATATTTTTTTATCGCTGTCTGGTGGAGCTTTCCTTGGTGCTTCTTTATAACCTCGGCAAAGACAGCAAGACAGCGATTTACTCGGTGAATAGTATCTCCATAGATAGCAAATTCAAGTAGTATGTTTGAATCACCGAGTTTTTGGACAAGTGGTAGGGTAACAAGAAATTTAGTTGGGGTTCCAAAAAAGAAGGGATACCCATGTGTTTTGTAGTAGATATACCGTAGATCACGTGTTAATCGGTTGTGGTCCTGATCAAAATCTATTCCTTTTATTTGTAATGTTACTACAGATGATGGGTTCCTTCCTCCCGCGCCAATACTATGGAATTCAATTGTCCCTTTGTCACCATCCTCTGTAGTAAAACTGAGACTTTTTCCAAGAAGATTGTCAACCAGCCTGTCTTCTTTTTGATGTTCTGATACGCTCTTGTGTAGCACATTGTTGATTTCAGAGAGTTGCTTTGACGGCGTGTTTGAGTGCTTCTCGTCCGGGTTTGCGGTAGAGCTCTCGTCTGAGTTGGAACGCTCGGAAATACTGTGTGAGACGATCTTTTGAGATGCCTCGATGCGGCGAGAGCCACCGTCGCGCCAGCGACGCGTGGCTCTCGCACGTGTTCACGTGGATCGTGTCGTCGGCGTATTCGCCGTCGCCGTGAACGACGTATTCACGCTCAAAACTCTCGTCTTCCTCAAGTGGATCGTACGCGCGAAATCCGTCGGTATAGACGGTGAGAGGCTCCTGCTGGCGGCTAGCCAGCAGGAGCCGGATCGTCGATTCGTCTGCGGATTTCGCCGGCACGAGATACCGCTGCTCGGTGCCACGATCCACGAGAACAAACATCGGCGGTTTGTCTTGTTCATACGTCCCACGCCCGCGTCGGGAGAGGCCGCGAGAGCGCGACCATCGGTCGCGCTCGCGGCCTTTCAGGCCGGCAGAGACGTAGAACTCGTCAACTTCAACCGGACCACAGAGATCGAGTGACGGCGCGTCGAGCGCTTCGGTGAAGCGCTCGACACGCCTGTGGATCGTTTTGTAGGTGACTTCGATTTCGCACTGTAACTGTCTGAGACTCGTGTTAAACCGCAAAAACGCGTAGATAGAGAACAACCATCTGCGGAGCGCAACCTTCGAATGAGCGAAGATCGTGCCGGTCTTATCGTTGAACGTGCGGTCGCAATCCTTACAGAGATACCGTTGAAAGTGCCCGTAGCTGCCGTTTCTGACCGTTCGGTCAGAACGGCAGCGAGG
>NZ_NHOA01000033.1 GCF_002727125.1 Halorubrum persicum | reverse complement strand
CTCGGCGGTCGCGTCCGCGGCGCCGCCACGGTCGCTCCGTTCTGCAACGCTTATGCACGCCGACCGACTTCGATCGGGTATGAGCGACGACGACGCCGTCGACGTCGAGGTCGAGTCCCCCGACGACGCCGCGCGGACGAACGGCACCGCGGACGCGACCGCCGAGGGAACGAGCGGCGAGTCGGCCGACGCGAACGGCGGCGCCCGTGACGAGGCGCTGGCCGCCGCCGTCGCCGAGCACGACGAGGCGCTCGCGCGCGAGGTCGCGGCGCTGGAAGCGGAGCTCGACGAGACGCGCGCCGACCTCCTCGAAGCCGAGGAGGAAGTGGAGGAGCTGACGAGCAAGCTCGCTCGCGTGAAGGCCGACTTCAGCAACTACAAGCAGCGCGCCAAGCGCAAGCAGGACGAGATCCGCGAGCGCGCCTCGGAGGCCCTCGTCGAGCGCATCACGCCCGTCCGCAACGACCTCCTGCGCGCGCTCGATCAGGAGGAGGGGAGCGACCTCCGACCGGGCGTCGAATCGACGCTGGAGAAGTTCGACGAGGTGCTCGCCGACGAGGGCGTCGACCCCATCGATCCCGACCCCGGCGAAGCCGTCGACCCCGCTCGCCATCAGGTGATGTTGCGGGTCGAGAGCGACCAGCCGGAGGGGACCGTCCACGAGGTGTACGAGCCCGGCTACGAGATGGGCGACCGCGTGGTCAGCGAGGCGAAGGTCACCGTCAGCGCCGACGAGGAGTAGACTCGACCGAGGCGATCGGGTCACCGAGCGTTCTCGGTCGTCTGTCCGTAGGCCGCCACGAGTTCGTCGAGCCCCGCGTCCGGCTCGGCCGCGTGGGGGACCGACAGCGGCGAGACGGAGACCTCGCCGTCGACGACCGCCCGGCGGTCGGTGCCGACCGAGTCCGGGACATCGCCCTCGTTCATCCGCCCCCAGATCGGGTCCGAGAAGGTGACGCGACCGTTTCCGTCGTGCGCCGCCTCCATCCCGTACCACGGTGAGGGGGCGGTGACGCGCATCGGCGCCGGCGTCTCTCCTCCCCCGTCCGCGATCGGGGCGTTGACGTTGAGGTAGTCGGCGCGGTCGAACGCCCCCGTCGCGGTCGCCTCCGCGACGAGGTACCGCGTCGCGCGGGTCGCGTGCGAGAACTCCGCCGGCTCCAGGTCCCGCTTCCACCAGTCGTCACCGCCCGGGACGTACATGGAGGTCGCCACCGCGGGCACGTCGAAGAAGGCGGCCTCGACCGCGGCGGAGACGGTTCCGGACCGACCGAGGGTGTACGCGCCGAGGTTCGCCCCTTCGTTACAGCCCGCGACCACGACGTCGGCGTCCGGGACCAGCGTGTCGAGCCCCGCGACGACGCAGTCGACCGGGGTGCCGTCGACCGCGTAGCCGAGCTCGTGGTCCGCGATGTCGACGCCGTCCGAGAGGGCGCGACCGGCTGACGACCGGTCGCCGGTCGGCGCGACCGCGACCACGTCGTAGTCGGCCGCGAGCGCGTCGTAGAGCGCTCTGAGCCCGACGGCGTCGATCCCGTCGTCGTTCGTTAAGAGGACGCGTTCGACGCTCATACCGGTACCTCGGGGCGGTTCGGCCAAAAGTCCACCGTCGCGGTCCGGGGCTGGCGGACACGGCGACCGCGAGCCGGCGCCGAACGGAAAGGCCCACGTATCTCGGCGCCGATCGACCGGTATGGGATTCGGGGACACGGCGAAGAAGATCCAGACGCTCGCCGACAAGGCGGAGCGCACGTACCAGAAGATCAACGAGCTCCGCAACGAGGTCGAGGAGACGCAGACGACGGTGATCGACACCTCAGAACGGGTCCAGCAGCTCGAAAACGAGATGGCCGAACAGCGGGCCGTCCTCGACGCGGTCGCGCGCGAGGTCGGCGTCGACCTGGAGAGCGTGAGCACCGAGGCCCACATCACCGACGCCGAAGCGATCGCCGCGGCGAACGGCGGCGACGCCGAGGACGCTCCGGACGCCGAGGACGCCCCGGACGCCGACGAGTCGGCGGACGACGCCGGGGCGTAACTCCGAGACGGCCGGGTTACTCGCCGCCCGCTCCGCTCCCCTCGTTCGCCCGCGAAACGACCTCGGCCGGCACGCCGGCGACCGTCGTCCTCGGCGGCACGTCGTCGGCGACGAGCGAGTTGGCGGCGACGCGGGCGCCCTCGCCGATCGTGACGCCCGGGAGGACGACCGCGCCCGCGCCGATCATCGCGCCCTCTTCGACGGCAACGTCGCCGAGGCGATACTCGTCCTGGAGGAACTCGTGGCAGAGCAGCGTGGCGTCGTACCCGATGATGGCGTCGTCCCCGACCGCGATCCGCTCGGGCCAGAACACGTCGGGCGTCGACTCCAACCCCCACGAGACGCCGGCGCCGACGGTGACGCCGATCCGGCGCAACAGCCAGTTCTTCAGCCGGAGGCTCGGGCAGATCCGGGCGAGCACGATCACGACGTAGTTGCGGACGACCGCGAGCGGCGACTTCGCGTCGGGCCACGACCACAGGGAGTTCCGCGCGCCGCCGGTCGCGTGGCGCTCCAGTCGGTCGGTGCGGGCGGTGTCTGTGTCCACGGTGCCCGCGGTGTCCGCGTCCGCGATGCCGGTCTCCGCGGCGCCGAGACGGTCGTCCTCGTGAGTCACGGGAGTGCGTTCGCGCGGCTCCGGTAAAAGGGTCGCTGACGGGGCGGCGCTACTCGCGGAGAGCGGCCATATGCTCGATCCGACGCTCGACGAGGTCGGCCGTCCCGATGTCGTGGCGGATGCGGACCCGGTCGCCCGCCGCGGCGAGCGCGTCCTCGGCCTCCGCCTCCGCGGCCGCGATGGAGTCGCCGCGACCGACGACCGCGAACGACCGGGAGGTGGTGGTGTACAGCCCGTCGTCGCGCTCGTCGACGCTGGCGTAGTAGAGGAGCGCATCGCCCGCGCTCTCCTCGTCGACGGCGATCTTCGCGCCCGCGTCGGGGTCGGTCGGATAGCCGTCGGGCACGGCGTACTTACAGACCGTCGCCTCCCCGGAGAAGGCGAGGTCGGGGAGCGTCTCGCCGTCGCGCGCGGCCGTGAGCACGTCGAGGAAGGGCGTCTCCAACACCGGGAGCGTGTTCATCGCCTCCGGGTCGCCGAAGCGCGCGTTGAACTCGACGACCTTCGGACCCGCCTCCGTGAGCATGAACTGGCCGTAGAGGACGCCCTTGTAGTCGGGGAGCGCGTCGACGACCGCCTCCAGCACGTCGACGGCGGCGTCGTAGTCGCCCCCGCCCATGAACGGCAGCGAGAGATCGGTGTCGGTGTACGACCCCATTCCGCCGGTGTTCGGCCCCTCGTCGCCCTCGTAGGCGCGCTTGTGGTCCTGCACCGCGGGGGTCGTGCGGAGCTCGCCGTTGGCGACGAACGCCTGCACGGTGAACTCCTCGCCGACGAGCCGCTCCTCCAACACGACCCGGTCGTAGTCGGAGTCGCGGAGGTACGCCTTGGCCTCCTCGGCGGTCACCTGGTCGCCGATCACCTTCACGCCCTTGCCGCCGGTGAGCCCGACCGGCTTCACCGCGAGGTCGCCGTCGTAGGCGTCGACGTACTCGCAGGCGGCCTCGATGTCGTCGAACACCGCGTAGTCCGGACAGCCGGGGATGTCGGCCTCGTCCATGAACTCCCGCTGGTACGCCTTGTCCGTCTCCAGCCGCGCTTCCTCGGCCCGCGGGCCGAACGCGTACACGCCCGCCTCGTCGAGCGCGTCGGCGACGCCCGCGGCGAGGGCGGACTCCGGTCCGATCACCGCCAGATCCGCGCTGACCGCGGTGGCGTAGTCGGCGACCGCCTCGGCGTCGGTCTCGTCGATCATCTCGAACCCGTCGGCGAGCCGGCGGATCCCCGGATTTCGGTTGCTCGCGCAGGCGTACAGCGCGCAGTCGTCGGCGACGGCGCGGGCGATCGCGTGTTCTCGCCCGCCGCCCCCCACCAAGAGTACGGTCTCCGTCATGTGCGACCGATGACTGCACGGTAGTGTAAACTTTACCCTCTATCCACACGCTAATGTGCACATTCGTGCGTATCTCTGTCCGACGAGGCGCTTGTGACGGGTTTTTGCCGCGCCGGGCCGAATCGGACGTATGTCACAGCCGACCGAACGGAACCGCCTCGACGGGGAGGCGAGCCCGTACCTCCAGCAGCACGCCGACAACCCCGTTAACTGGCAGCCGTGGGGCGAGGAGGCGTTCGAGCGCGCCCGCGAGCACGACGTTCCCGTGTTCGTCTCGATCGGCTACTCCTCGTGTCACTGGTGTCACGTGATGGCCGAGGAGAGCTTCGAGGACGAGTCGGTCGCCGCGGTGCTCAACGAGGAGTTCGTCCCCGTGAAGGTCGACCGCGAGGAGCGCCCCGACGTGGACAGCACGTTCATGACCGTCTCGCAGCTCGTCACCGGCGGGGGCGGATGGCCGCTCTCCGCGTGGTGTACACCGGAGGGAGAGCCGTTCTACGTGGGGACCTACTTCCCGCCCGAGCCGCGCCGGAACCAGCCGGGGTTCCGCGACCTCTGCGAGCGCATCACGGACTCGTGGGCGGACCCGGAACAGCGCGAGGAGATGAAGCGGCGGGCCGACCAGTGGGCCACGAGCGCCCGCGACGAGCTGGAGTCAGTTCCGGAGCCGGCGGTCTCCGGAGGCGACGGCGACGCGGGCGCCCCGGGCGCCGACCTCCTCAACGAGGCCGCGGCCGCCGCGGTCCGCGGGTACGACGACGAGTACGGCGGGTTCGGGAGCGGCGGCGCGAAGTTCCCGATGCCCGGCCGGATCGACGTGCTCCTGCGGGCGTACGCGCAGACCGGGCGCGACGCCGCGCTCACGGCCGCGACGGGGACTCTCGACGGGATGGCCCGCGGCGGGATGTACGACCAGATCGGCGGGGGGTTCCACCGGTACGCGGTCGACCGGCAGTGGACGGTGCCGCACTTCGAGAAGATGCTGTACGACAACGCGGAGCTCCCGCTCGCGTACCTCGACGGCTACCGGCTCACGGGCGACGCCTCGTACGCCCGGGTCGCGAGCGAGACCCTCGGATTCCTCGACCGCGAACTCCGCCACGAGGACGGCGGCTTCTTCAGCACGCTCGACGCCCGAAGCCGGCCGCCCGAGAGCCGGCGCGGGGACGCGGGCACCGAGGGCGGCGACGGGGGCGATCACGACGACGTGGAGGGCGCCTTCTACGTCTGGACGCCCGGCGAGGTCGACGCGGTCCTCGACGAGCCGGCGGCCGCCCTCGCGAAAGACCGGTACGGAATCGAATCCGGCGGGAACTTCGAGCGCGGCACGACCGTCCCGACGCTCGCGATGTCGGTCTCTGCGCTCGCCGACGAACACGACCTGTCGCCGGAGGGGGTCCGAGAGGCCCTCACTGCGGCCCGCGTCGCGCTCTTCGAGGCGCGCGACTCGCGGCCTCGCCCCGCCCGCGACGAGAAGGTCCTGGCGGCGTGGAACGGGCGGGCGATCTCCGCGTTCGCCGCGGCCGGGCAGGTCCTCGGCGAGCCGTACGCCGAGATCGCGAGCGAGGCGCTCGCGTTCTGTCGGGATCGCCTGTACGACGAGGAGACCGGCGACCTCGCCCGGCGCTGGCTCGACGGCGACGTGCGGGGGCCGGGCTACCTCGACGACCACGCGTTCCTCGCGCGCGGCGCTCTCGATACCTACTCGGCCACCGGCGACCCCGAGGCGCTCGGGTTCGCGCTCGATCTGGCGGCGACGGTCGTCGACGACTTCTACGACGCCGACGACGGGACGATCTACTTCACGCGGGACCCGGACGCCGCCGCAGATGACGACGACACGCTCTTCGCCCGGCCGCAGGAGTTCACCGACCGATCGACCCCGTCGAGCCTCGGCGTGGCGGCGGAGACGCTCGCGGCGCTCGACGGCTTCCGGACCGACCGCGAGTTCGCCGACGTCGCGGAACGGGTCGTGACGACCCACGCGGACCGGATCCGCGCGAGCCCGCTGGAGCACGTCTCGCTGGTGCGCGCGGCCGACCGCGTCGCGTCCGGCGGCGTCGAGGTGACGGTCGCCGCCGACGCGGTGCCGGACGCGTGGCGCGAGGCGCTGGGGGAGCGCTACCTGCCGGGCGCCCTCGTCGCCCCCCGACCGCCGACCGAAGACGGTCTCGCGGCGTGGCTCGACCGGCTCGGCATGGACGACGCCCCGCCGATCTGGGCCGCTCGCGACGCGGTCGACGGCGAGCCGACCGCCTACGTCTGCGAGGGGCGGACGTGCTCGCCTCCGGAGACCGACCTCGACGCGGCGCTGGAGTGGCTGGCGGAGCGGCGCGAGTAAGCCGCGTCGTCGTTATAAGGCCGCGTCACCACGCTCCGTCCATGCACGATTTCGTCGTCGTCGGCGCGGGACCGCCGGGGTCGCGGTTCGCCCGGCGCGCCGCCGTGGCCGGCCGCGATGTCGTCGTCTTCGAGAAGGGGTCGGTCGGGACCCCGCTGGCCTGCTCCGGGCACGTCTCCGACGACGTGTGGGAGTACGTCCCCGACGACGCCCGCGACGAACTCCTCCAGAATCGGGTGTACGGCGCGCGGTTCCACGTCGGGGGACCGGAGTCGCGAGCGTACCCGTTCTACAAGCCGGAGCCCGTCTCGAACGTGATCGACCGCGTCGGGCTCGACCGCGCGCTCGCCGACTGCGCGCGCGACGCCGGCGCGGACGTGCGGGAGAACCACACGGTCGTCGGCGTCGAGGAGCGTTCAGACCGGGTCGTCGTCGAAGTCCGGACGCCAGCGGGCGACGTGGAGGAAGTCGAGGCGCGGATGGTCGCCGGCTGCGACGGCCCCACGTCGCGCGTGAGGCGGTCGCTCGATCTCCCCGAGCCGGACGAGCTCCTCCACGGGGTGCTCGCGTTCGACGACGCGCCCGACGACGGCGACCTCGTCGACGTCCACCTCACCGCGCCGACGTTCTTCGCGTGGCGGATCCCCCGCGGCGACGCGGGCGTCGAGTACGGGCTCGCCGCGCCGCCGAGCGACGACGTGTCCGCGATGTTCGACCGACTCACCGACGCGTACGACGTGACGACGGACCGCTTCTGCTCGGGGGCGATTCCGGTCGGCCCGCCGGACCGCGTGACGACCGACCGGGCGTTCCTCATCGGCGACGCCGCCGCGCAGACGAAGCCGTTCACCGGCGGCGGGATCTGCTACGGGATGACCGCGGCCGACGTGGCGGCCGAGGCGATCGACCCGGCGGACCCGGCGACGCTCGCCGCGTACGAGTCGGGGTGGCGCGACGCGATCGGCACCGAGATCCGGCTCGGCTCGGCGATCCGCCGGTGTTACTCCCTCCCCGAGCCGGTCCAGCGGGCCGGGTTGTGGGCGCTGTCGGGCGAGATCGGCGTGCACATGGACCGGCCGAGCTCCTTCTTCTCGCCGGCGCACCTCAAGAAGCTGTTCTCGCGGAGCGATCCCGCGGACGCGCCGCGGTAGCGCTCGCCGGCGAGCCGCGCTGCCTACTCCTGAACGACTTCCGCGAACGAGACGTTCTCCCGGACGCTCGTGATCTCGACGGTCGGCTCGTCGCCCGGCTCGGAGTCGGGGACGATGACGACGTAGCCCCGCTCGATCTTCGCGATCCCGTCGCCCTTGTCGCCGAGGGTCTCGATCGTCACCTCTCGCACGTCGCCCTCGGAGACCGGCGGGCCGGAGGCACCGGCGTCGTCCGCCGGTCGCGTCGTCGACGCCGGCGATCCCCCCGCACCGTCGCCGGAGACCGCTCGGTCCGCGGCGCCGTCGGTCGCGACGGTCGCCGCCGACCCGCCGTCGCCCTCGCGTTTGATGAGCGCGACCCGGTACGACTCGCCCGCCTCGACCGTGCCGTGGTCGATCTCGGTGGCGGGGATCGTGACGACGTGTTCGCCGCCGCGCTTTTCGACGGTTCCAGTAAAGAGACACTTCAGCGAATCGGTGAGTTCGACCATGCAGACCGTTGCGGGTACGTCAATGAAAAACTCCCTATTTAGGTAGCCGGCGGAGCGCGGCGTTCGCGACGGCCCCAGACCCGACCCCGGAAGAACATAAACGTTTACCCTGTTACGAATAAATCGGGTGCTATGAGCCGGAACTACGAGTCACTCCACGACCCGAACGCGGAGTACACGATGCGAGAGCTCTCCGCCGAGACGATGGGGGCGACGGGCTCGCGCGGCGGCGGGCGCGACGTCGAGATCACTGACGTGCAGACGACGATGGTCGACGGGAACTTCCCGTGGACGCTGGTCCGCGTGTACACCGACGCGGGCGTCGTCGGCACCGGCGAGGCGTACTGGGGCGCCGGCGTGCCGGAGCTCATCGAGCGCATGAAGCCGTTCGTGGTCGGCGAGAACCCGCTCGACATCGACCGGCTGTACGAGCACCTCATCCAGAAGATGTCGGGCGAGGGCTCCGTCGAGGGCGTCACCGTCACCGCGATCTCCGGGATCGAGGTGGCGCTGCACGACGTCGCCGGCAAGATCCTCGACGTGCCCGCCTACCAGCTGCTCGGGGGCAAGTACCGCGACAAGATGCGCGTGTACTGCGACTGCCACACCGAGGAGGAGGCCGACCCCGAGGCGTGCGCCGACGAGGCCGAGCGCGTCGTCGACGAGCTCGGCTACGACGCCCTGAAGTTCGACCTCGACGTGCCGAGCGGCTTCGAGAAGGACCGCGCGAACCGGCACCTCCGCCCCGGCGAGATCCGGCACAAGGCGGAGATCGTCGAGCAGGTCACCGAGCGCGTGAAGGATAAGGCCGACGTGGCCTTCGACTGCCACTGGACGTTCTCGGGCGGCTCCGCGAAGCGCCTCGCGGACGCCATCGAGGAGCACGACGTGTGGTGGCTCGAAGACCCCGTGCCGCCGGAGAACCTCGAGGTGCAGGAGGAGGTCACCAAGAGCACGACCACGCCCATCGCTGTCGGCGAGAACCGCTACCGCGTCACCGAACAGCGCCGCCTCATCGAGAACCAGGCGGTCGACATCGTCGCGCCCGACCTGCCGAAGGTCGGCGGGATGCGCGAGACCCGCAAGATCGCGGACGTGGCGAACCAGTACTACGTCCCGGTCGCGATGCACAACGTCGCCTCCCCGATCGCGACGATGGCGGCGGCTCACGTCGGCACCTCCATCCCGAACTCGCTCGCGATCGAGTACCACTCCTACGAGCTCGGCTGGTGGGAGGACCTCGTCGAGGAGGACGTCATCGAGGACGGCTACATCGAGGTGCCGGAGAAGCCGGGTATCGGCCTCACGCTCGACATGGACACCGTCGAGGAGCACATGGTCGAGGGCGAGACGTTGTTTGACGAGGCGTAAGCCTCGTCGTGCTCGACCGACGGAGTCGGTCGGTGTTCGATCCGGCGTAAGCCGGAGCGGACTCGCCTGACGCAGTCGAGCGCTACTCCACCGGCATCCACGCGGGCCGGGTCACCGTCGCGTTTCCGAACTCAGAAACGTCGTGTCTCGTCTGCCGGGTGAACCCGTCGTTACCCCTCGTGATATTGAATTCCGCGATGTATCCCCTCTCGGTGACGACGACGTGCCCGGTTGCGTTGTGGGCCGGGACTCGGAGCGGGTCCTTGATGCCGGTCACGTTGTACCGGACGGCCGTCGTCCCCTCGACGGTGACCGTCTCGGTCGCGTTCGCTTCGAGTTCCGAGAGGGATCGTTGCAGTCGCAACCGCTCGTGCGAGGCGACGCGGTCTTGTGTCCAATTCTCGTCGAGACGCCGGGTCAGCTCTCCCGTCGTTCGGTCGTACTCGAACACGCCCTCGGCGCTGTAGTAGGAGTGAACGTCGCTCCCGAACAGCGTATCGCTCCATCGCACTGAGGCGGTGCCGGACTCGGTGTCTACCGCTCTCACCGTCGTGCGATTGCTGTCCTCGTCGATAATGCTCAACCGACTTCTGCGGGAGGTGTTGTTCACCGTCTCCTCGTGCGTTTCCAGCGCGACAGGGAGGTCTGCGATCCCGTCCTGTGACCACCCCGACGGATACGAGAAGTTCTCCACCGTCGGTTCGGAAGCCGATTCCTGTCGGTCCGTGGCAGGTAACCCGGAACAGCCAGCCAAGAGGAGTACAAGAACCAGTGCTACCGCGGGGAGGGGACCTCGGATTCGGCGGACCATACCCACACTGACCGGCCTCCGGTGAAGATGTTTGTGTCCACTCTCGCCGGGGGAGCGGCGACGTCGACCACGGAAACGTTCAATTCGACAGGCGGTCTACGGGGACGTATGGACCCGATAGCCGCCGGAACGAATCCCCGTCCCGATCGAACCGAGGTGGCGGGCGCCCACCCCTGAGGTCGTCGGCGTCGACATCAGCGGTCGCCACGAGGAGGCGGGCGAGTACCTGATGGTCGCGGCCGCGGTCCACGCGCGTATCGACTCGGCGCGGATCCGGTCGGTCGAAGGGATGGGCTTCGCCGCCGTCCGCGAGGGGCCGACCCTCGAGGCGACCGTCGCGCTCACCGCCGAGGCGGTCGGGAACCTTCCGGAGCCGCCGGAGGGACCGATCGTCGCGGAGGGCGGCGAGTTCTACGAGGAGCCCGCGGATCGGGTGGGGCTGAGCTTCCAACCCGACTTTAAATACGTCGAGAGCATAGGGGAACGCGAAACAGTGCAGGCAGCACACCACGCCGCGTACGCCGCTCGCGACCTCCTGCTATGACCGGGGGCGTCGAGGGGAGGACCACCGACACCGAGCCGAGCGCCGCCGAGCGACGCGCCGTCGTCGCCAAACGCGTCGAGTCCGGATCGGCGGACCTGACCGAGATCACGCAGCTCGCGGCCGCCGCGGGCTACGACGTGGTCGGCGAGCTCACCCAGACCCGCACCGAGGACGCCGCGTTCATGTTCGGGAAGGGGAAGGTCGCCGAGCTCCGCGACCTGGTCCGCCGGACCGACGCGACCGCCGTCGTCATCGACAACGACGTGGGGCCCTACCAGACGTTCAACATCGGGGGCGAGCTCCCCGAGGGCGTCGAGGTGATCGACCGGTTCACGCTCATCCTCGAGATCTTCGGCCAGCGCGCCAACACCCGAAAGGCACAGCTCCAGGTCGAGCTGGCGGAGCTCCGCTACGAGCTCCCGCGCGCCGAGGCGAAGGCGAGCCTCGCGAAGCGCGACGAGCGCCCGGGGTTCATGGGGCTCGGCGAGTACGACGAGAGCGTCGAGCGCGACATCAAGCGGCAGATCTCGGAGATCCGCGACGAGCTGGAGTCGATCGCGGAGAAGGAGGAGTCCCGCCGCGAGCAGCGCCGCAACTCCGGCTTCGATCTGGTCGCGCTCGCGGGGTACACCAACGCCGGCAAGTCGACGCTGATGCGCCGGCTCGCGGCCGAGATCGACGTCGACGAGAACGCCGAGCGACACCCCGACCTCGACACGACCGCCGAGTCGCAGGACATGCTGTTCACGACGCTCGGCACCACCACCCGCCGGGCCGAGATGGAGAAGCGCGACGTACTCTTAACCGACACGGTCGGCTTCATCGCCGACCTCCCCCACTGGCTCGTGGAGTCGTTCGAGTCGACGCTCGACTCGGTGTACCGCGCGGACCTCGTGCTGCTCGTCGTCGACGCCAGCGAGTCCGTCGAGGAGATGCGCGAGAAGCTCGTCACGAGTCACGACACCCTCTACGAGCGCAACGAGGCCCCGATCGTCACCGTGTTCAACAAGGTCGACCGGCTGGCCCCGGGCGAGCTGGCGGACAAGCGCGCCGCGCTCTCGGGGGTCGCTCCCGACCCGGTGGCCGTCTCGGCGAAGACGGGCGCCGGCGTCGCGGAGCTCCGCGACCGCGTCGAGTCCGAACTCCCCGATTGGGAGCGCGAGCGCCTCGTCCTCCCCCTCTCCGACGACGCGATGAGCCTCGTCTCGTGGATCCACGACCACGGCCACGTCGAGGGGGAGGCGTACGCGGACGACCAGGTCACCCTCGACTTCGAGGCGAAACCCTCGATCGTCGCCCGCGCCCGGTCGAAGGCGGCCGGGCTGGCCCCCGCGGAGTCGACGTAATCCCACGGGCCGCTCCTCGGCTCCGCTCGCGTGCCGCGGTCGCGGACAAAGTATACATTCCTTCGATTGCGAGGTAGTATCATGGATTACGCCGGAGTCGACGGCCGGCGGATGGACGGGGTCGCCGCCGGCGACGACGAGGCTGTCGAGCCGCCCACCGCGTTCAGCGATCGGGCCGTCGCGAGCGATCCGGAGCTGTACGAGGCCTTCGCCGAGGAGGGGCCGTCGGCGTGGCACCGCGCCGCCGACCTGCTGGACTGGGATCGCCCCTACGAGACCGTCCTCGACGACAGCGACCCGCCGTTCTACGAGTGGTTCCCGGACGGGCGGCTCAACGCCGCGGCGAACTGCGTCGACCGCCACCTCGACGAGCGCCGGAACCAGCTCGCGATCCGCTGGTTCGGCAAGCGCGGGGAGCGCAGGTCGTACACCTACCTCGACCTCCACCGGGAGGTGAACGCGCTCGCGGCCGGACTCCGCGATCTGGGCGTCGAGGAGGACGACGTGGTCACGCTGTACCTCCCGATGATCCCCGAGCTCCCGATCGCGATGCTGGCCTGTGCCCGTATCGGTGCGCCCCACAACGTCGTGTTCGCCGGGCTCTCGGCGGAGGCGCTCGCGACCCGGATCGACGCCGCCGACTCGTCGTACCTCGTCACCTGCGACGGCTACTACCGCCGGGAGGACGCGTTCAACCAGAAGTCGAAGGCGGACAACGCCCGCCTCCGGGCCGACGCCGACCTGTCGGCGACGGTGGTCGTCGACCGGCTCGGCGACGCGCTCGACGTTCCCCTCGGCGACGACGAACACGAGTACGAGGCGATCGTTGACGCCCACGACGGGGTGACGGTCGAGCCGGTCGCGCGCGACGCCACCGACCTCCTCTTCGTGATGTACACCTCGGGGACCACGGGGCGACCGAAAGGCGTCGAGCACGCGACCGGCGGCTACCTCGCGCACGTCGCGTGGACGACCCGGAACGTGCTCGACGTGCGCCCCGACGACACCTACTGGTGCGCGGCCGACATCGGCTGGATCACGGGGCACTCCTACGGCGTGTACGGTCCCCTCTCCGTCGGGACCACGAGCGTCCTCTACGAGGGGTCGCCCGACTACCCCGACCGCGACCGCGTGTGGGACCTGATCGAGCGCAACGCCGTCAGCGTCTTCTACACCTCGCCGACCGCGATCCGGTCGTTCATGAAGTGGGGTGCGGAGTACCCCGACGGCCACGACCTGTCCTCGATCCGGCTGCTGGGGACCGTCGGCGAGTCGATCACGCCGAAGGCGTGGCGCTGGTACCGCGAGCACGTCGGCGGCGGGGAGGCGCCGATCGTCGACACGTGGTGGCAGACCGAGACGGGCGCCATCTCCCTCGCGACGCTGCCGGGGATCGCCCCGATGAAGCCCGGGAAGGTCGGGCCGCCGCTGCCGGGGATCGACGCGCGCGTCGTCGACGAGGACGGCGAGCCGGTCGATCCCGGCGATCCGGGGTACCTCACGATCGCCGCGCCCTGGCCCGGCATGCTCCGCGGGCTCCGCGAGGGCGACGAGCGGTACCGACGGGAGTACTGGCTGGACGGCGAGGACGGGTGGCGGTACCGCACCGGCGACGGCGCCACCGTCGACGAGGACGGCTACGTGACGATCCTCGGCCGGGTCGACGACGTGATCAACGTCCGCACCCGCCGGTTCAACACCGGGGAGCTGGAGTCGGCCATCGTCGAGGCCGAGGGCGTCACCGAGGCCGCGGTCGTCGGCGACGGCGACGGACAGATCGTCGCGTACGTGACGACTCGGGGCGACGTCGACCCGGACGAGTCGATCCGCGACGCGATCGGCGAGCGACTGGCGCAAGCGGTCGGCGACGTGGCGCGCCCCGACCGGGTCGTGTTTACGCCCGACCTGCCGAAGACGCGCTCCGGAAAGATCATGCGGCGCCTGCTGGAGGACATCGCGCGCGGCGACGAGTTCGGCGACGTGAGCGCGCTCCGCAATCCCGAGGTCGTCGGCGAGATCGAGTCGGCGGTTCGCGGGGAGTAACGGGCGGTGTGCTCCCGGTTCGCCGTTCGGTGCCGGTTTCGTTTCGGCTTTCTTCGAAAACGCGAAACGGTTTCGACGGCTCTCGCGGCGTGACACGGCCGGTAGATCGCTCCCAACCTCGGCGCGACCGCCAAAACCCGCAAATCGTCCGTTCTCAGCAAAAGATTTACTTCGTGTCTCTGTGTGAATACGAAACGTATGGTAGAGGGGTTGGACGCCGACGCGTACGACGCGCTCGTGACCGCGGCGGAGACGTACCGCGCCGCGCTGGTCGTCCGCCTCGGCGGCGAAGCCGGACTCCGGACCGGCGAGATCACCCGCGTCGCCCCGCGACACCTCCGAGAGACGGAGAGCGACGCGGACCTCGCTCTCCTCGCCGTCCCGGCTGACGACACGGGAACCGGGGCCGCGGGCGGCGAGGGCGAGGCGAAGCCTCCGTCGAGAGACCGGAGCGAGATCGACCGCGAGACGACGATTCCGGCGTCGCTGGCGGCTGAGCTGCGACGGTACGCGGAGAGCGCGGACCTCGACGAGTCGGAGCCGTTCGTCGACGTGTCCCCCCGGCGGGTCCAGATGATCGTGAGCGAGACCGCGGAGCGCGCCGCCGCGCGAACCGACGGGGCGGTCGATCCCGACGCGACACCCCGCGACCTCCGGCGGACCTTCGCGCGGCGGCTCCTCGTCGACCGCGGCGTGGACCCCCACGCGGTCCGCGAGGCCGGCGGTTGGGAGACGATGGCGACGCTCGACGGCTACCTCGGACCCCTCGACGGGGACGCGATCGCCTCGGCGATCGCCGGCCGTCGGGCCGACTCGTCGGACGGGCCCACCGCGGACGCAGCGCCGACCGCCCTCGAGGGGTTCGAGGCGCTCGCGAGCGGAGACGACCGGTCGACGCCCCTCACGGCGGTCCCCGGCGGCGTGGTCGCGTCCGACCGCTGGGCCGAGGCGTGGGTCATCCGCGGGATGGAGGACCGCGATCGCGTCGAGATCGCGGGCGTCGCCGGCGTCGACCGGGAGTCGCTGGTCGACCGCGGCGTCGGCGGCGACGGCCTGTGCCGAGACGCGGCCGAGGCGGGGGAGCCGGTCGCGACCGAGGGGGCGACCGCGACCGCCGGCCGGCCGGCAGTCGCGGTTCCCGTCCGCTACCGCGACGTGACTCACGGCACGCTGTGTGTCGTCGCCGACGAGGGATCGTCCGCCTCCGCCGTCTCACCCGTCTCGCCGGTCGAACGGCGCGAGATCGCGGCACTCGGTCGGTGTCTCGGCTGGGCCGTGACCGCGGGGCGGTGGCGAAACCTGCTCCACTCCGACGCGGTGACCGAGGTGGAGTTCCACACCGGCGACGACGGGGCGTTCCTCGCCCGAGCGAGCGCGGCGCTCGGCTGTCGGATCGAGCTGGCCTCGACGGTGGCGGTCGACGACGACGCCTCTCGCTTTTACCTCTCCGTCGAGGGGGCGCACCCCCAGGCGCTCGCCGACGTGGCCGCCGACGCGTCAGGCGTCTCGGACCTCCGCGTGATCGAGACGCGTGAGGACGGCTGCGACGTGTCCGCCCGCGTGGAGGGCGGCTCCGCGGTCCGGACGCTCACCGAGCACGGCGCGACCGTCCGCGACGCGACCGCCGAGGACGGACTGGTACGGGTCGTCGCGGACCTCCCGGAGGGGGCCGACGTTCGGCCCGTCGCCGACGGGTTCCGGGCCGCGTTCGCCGACGCGCGGCTCGCCAGCAAGGAGTCGGTCCCGCGGTCGCCGCGGAGCGAGGACTCGCTGCGGGAGGGGGTCACGGACCGGTTCACGGACCGGCAGTGGGCCGCGCTGTCGGCCGCGTACCACGGCGGATACTTCGACTGGCCGCGGGGGAGCACAGCCGAGGAAGTGGCCGACGCCATGGGCGTCTCCTCGCCGACGTTCCACAATCACCTCCGAAAGGCGCAGCGCAGGCTGCTCGACGAGCTCTTCGAGGACGCCCGGCGCGCCCGGCACCCGACACAGGAGTGAAACGACCGAGATGCGCCGAATCACGCCCTGAATCCTTCACGATTTTTCGTATTTAGCGCCAGCGTTTATATGGTGAGATCGGTTGGGTATGCCCGTACCATGACAGAGGGAGACGGTCAACTGGAAGCGAGGTTGGAAGAGCAGGAGGTGTTCGAGCCGCCGGAGTCGTTCGTCGAGCAGGCGAACGTGTCCGATCCCGGCGTCTACGACGAGTTCGACGAGAACTGGCCGCAGTGCTGGGAGGCGGCCGCCGATCTGCTCGACTGGGAGACGGAGTACGACCAGGTGCTCGACGACAGCAACCCTCCCTTCTATGAGTGGTTCACGGGCGGCGAGCTGAACGCGTCGGCTAACTGCCTCGACCGACACCTCGAGGACCGCGGCGACGAGGCCGCGATCGAGTGGGTCGGCGAGCCCGTCGACGAGGAGGATCGGACCTACACCTACGAGGAGCTGCACCGCGAAGTGAACGAGTTCGCGGCCGCGCTCCGAGCGCAGGGCGTCGAAGAGGACGACGTGGTGACGATGTACATGCCGATGATTCCGGAGCTGCCGATCGCGATGCTGGCGTGCGCCCGCATCGGCGCGCCCCACAGCGTCGTCTTCGCCGGGTTCTCGGCGGACGCGCTCGCGACCCGCATGAACTCCGCGGACTCGGAGTATCTCGTCACCTGCGACGGCTACTACCGCCGCGGCGACCCCCTCGACCACCTGGACAAGGCCAACGAGGGGCTCGCGGGCGTCGAGCACGACACGACCACGGTCGTCGTCGACCGGCTCGGTCCGAACGGCGACGGCTTCGGTCACGACCTCGGCGACGACCAGCTCGACTACGACGACCTCGTCGCGGACCACGAGGGCGCCCAGGTCGAGCCGGTCATGCGCGACGCCGAGGACATGCTGTTCCTCATGTACACCTCGGGGACGACCGGGAAGCCGAAGGGAGTGAAACACACCACCGGCGGCTACCTCTCGTGGGTGTCGTGGACCTCGCGGTCGGTCCTCGACATCAAGCCGGATGACACGTACTTCTGTTCGGCCGACATCGGCTGGATCACGGGGCACTCGTACATCGTCTACGGGCCGCTCGCGCTCGGGACGACGACGGTGATGTACGAGGGGACGCCCGATCACCCCGAGCGCGACCGACTCTGGGAGATCGTCGAAGACCACGAGGCGACCCAGCTGTACACGGCGCCCACCGCGATCCGGGCGTTCATGAAGTGGGGCGCGGAGTTCCCGGACCGACACGACCTCTCCTCGCTCCGGCTGCTCGGCACGGTCGGCGAGCCGATCAACCCCCGCGCGTGGAAGTGGTACTACCAGCACATCGGGAACAAGGAGTGCCCGATCGTCGACACCTGGTGGCAGACCGAGACCGGCGGGATGATGGTAACGACGCTGCCCGGGGTGAAGGACATGAAGCCCGGGGCGGCCGGGCCGCCGATCCCGGGGCTCGACGTACAGATCCTCGACACGCTCGGCGACGAGGTCGATCCCGGAAAGGCCGGCTACCTCACGGTACAGAAGCCGTGGCCCGGCATGCTCCGGACGCTGTACAACAACGACGAGCGCTACATCGAGGAGTACTGGGCGGAGTACTCCGACACCGACAGCGACGACCCCGACGACTGGGTGTACTTCCCCGAGGACGGGGCGAAGATCGACGACGACGGCTACATCACCGTCCTCGGACGCGTCGACGACGTGCTCAACGTCTCGGGCCACCGGCTCGGGACCATGGAGATCGAGTCGGCGATCGTCGGCGTCGAAGGGGTCGCCGAGGCCGCCGTCGTCGGCGGCAACCACGACATCAAGGGTGAGGCCGTCTACACCTACGTGACCACCGAGGACGGGTACGAGGGCGACGACGAGCTCCGCAACGCGATCGTCGCGGGCGTCGAGGACGCCATCGGCCCGATCGCCCGGCCAGAGCAGGTCGTGTTCACGCCCGACCTGCCGAAGACGCGCTCCGGGAAGATCATGCGCCGCCTGCTCGAGAACATCGCCGACGGAAAGGAGCTGGGGAACACCAGCACCCTCCGGAACCCGGAGATCGTCGAGGAGATCCAGCGGAAGGCGGAGAACGACTGACCGCCACACCACCGTTTTCGAGACACTAGACGAGAGACGACGCGCTCGACACCGCGAATAAATATCACGATAAAATCGCATAAACACACCACGACAACACACACCACAACACATGACAGACAATAGCTCACGAAGCTCGGACGACGCGGTCACTGACGGTGGCCGCGCAGCCGACGACGCGGCGACCGATGGGGGCCGCGAAGCGAACGACGCGGTCACTGACGGTGGCCGCGCAGCCGACGACGCGGCGACCGATGGGGGCCGCGAAGCGAACGACGCGGCCACCGACGGCGGCGTCGCCACAGGCGCGGCACAGAAGCACAACGACACCGACTACCTCGGAGCGGAGGTGAACATCCTGAATCCGAGCACGCCGTACATGCGCGATCACCTCCGTATCGTCTGGACGGGATTCGCCATCTGGGTCATCGCAGTGTGGGGACCGGTGACCCTGACGCGGATCGCGCCCGATACGATGACGAACTCGATGCCGATCCTGCAGTTCCCGCTCCACTACTTCCTCGTCGCGTTCGGCGCCCCGACCAGCGCACTGATCCTCTCGTTCTGGTACTCCCGTAAGCGGGACGCGCTCGACGAGAAGTACGGTATCGAACACGGCGCCGCCACGGAGACCACGAGCGGTGCTGAGGTCGCCGCGGCCGACGGAGGGGCAGACGAATGATGGGAAGCTCACTCCTCCTGCAGAGCGACCTCCTTCCGGAGGCTCTCGACATCTCGTTCAAGCTGGCACCGTCGATCCTCGTGATCGCGATGCTGGGGCTGTTCCTCACTATCGGGTTCGTCTTCCGCGTCGCCGACACCGAGAACATGTGGGTCGCCGGTCGATCCATCGGGAACGTCGAGAACGGGATGGCGATCGGGGCGAACTGGATGTCGGCCGCCTCGTACCTCGGAATGGCGGCATCGATCGCGCTCGCGGGGTTCTACGGGCTGGTGTACGTCGTCGGCTGGACGACGGGATACTTCATCCTGCTTATCTTCCTCGCCGCGCAGCTGCGTCGGTTCGGGAAGTACACGGCGCCGGACTTCGTCGGCGACCGGTTCAACTCCGACACCGCGCGCGCCATCGCGGCGGTGACGACGTTCCTCATCGGCTTCGTCTACGCAATCGGGCAGGCGAAGGGGATGGCGCTCGTCGGCCTGTACATCTTCGGTGATTACGGGGGCCTCATCCCCGGCTTAGACGGGTACCAGGTGATGGTCGTCGCGATGATGGTCGTCACCGTCGGCTACCTGACGCTGTCCGGGATGCTGGGCGCCACGAAGAACCAGGCGGTCCAGTACGTGATCCTCATCCTCGCGTTCGTCGTCGGGCTGTTCGTCGTCGGCTACACCAACGGCTACTCCACGGTGCTGCCGCAGCTCGAGTACGGCGCGCTGATCAGCCAGCTCGGCAGCGAGTTCTCCGAACCATTCGCCTCGTCGAGCTACTACCTCTGGGTCGCCACGACGTTCTCGCTGATCGTCGGCACCTGCGGGCTGCCGCACGTGCTCGTCCGGTTCTACACGGTCGAAAGCGAACGGACGGCCCGCTGGTCGACGGTCTGGGGGCTGTTCTTCATCTGTATCCTGTACTGGAGTGCCCCCGCATTCGCGGCGTTCGGCACCGACCTCTACTCGCAGACGGTCAGCCCGACCTACGGCGATCCCGGAATGACGGGCGCGGCCAGCGAGGTCATCGTCGTGCTGGCGGCGCAGCTGTCGGGGCTGCCGGACTGGTTCGTCGGCATCGTCGCGGCGGGCGGTATCGCCGCGGCGATCGCGACGGTCGCCGGGCTGTTCATCGCCGGCTCCTCGGCGATCAGCCACGACATCTACACGAACATCATCAACGAGGACGCGACGCAGCGCCAGCAGATCCTCGTCGGCCGCCTCTCGATCGTCGCGCTGGGCGCGCTGACCACCCTGGCCGCGCTCAACCCCGCGTCCTCGATCGCCGCGCTCGTCGGGTACGCCTTCTCGCTCGCCGGCTCCGTGCTGTTCCCGATGTTCTTCCTCGGCATGTGGTGGGAGAACGCCAACCGGCAGGGAGCGCTCGCCGGCATGACGACCGGGCTGACCCTCTGGTCGATCCCGATGATCAACCAGATCGTCCCGACGTACATCGGGTCGCTCGAGGCGCCGCTGTCGGCGGGACTGGCGCAGTGGATGCCCGCCATCGGGTCGGCGCTCATCACGCTACCGATCGTGTTCCTGGTGACCATCGCCGTCTCGTTGGCGACCGACGAACCGTCCCTCGAAACGAAGCGGATCGTGCGGCAGTGTCACAGCCCCGAGCCGATGGGGCAACAAGAGACTGCCGAGGACGTCGTCGCCGCGGACGGCGGTGAGGACGTTGTGACCGACGGGGGCCGCGCAGCTGACGACGCGGCCACCGACGGGGGCCGCGCAGCTGACGACGAAACCGCGGAGGAGGAGCGATAATGTACGAGCGCATTCTTGTCCCCACGGACGGAAGCGACGTCGCAGAGGCCGCGGTCGACCACGCGCTCGACCTCGCGGAGAAGTACGACGCCGAGGTCCACGCGCTGTACGTGGTCGACATCGACTCCGTGAACTTCAGTCTCGGGACCGAACAGGTCGACCGGCTCAAACAGGGTCGGTTCGACGAGATGGGAGAGCTGAAAGAGCAGGCGGACGAGGCGACCGGCGTGGTCGCCGAGCGCGGCGCCGAGCGCGGCGTCGAGATCGTCGAACACATCTCGGGCGGTCGCCCGCACAAGGTGATCGCCGACTACGCCGAGGACAACGACATCGACCTGATCGTGATGGGGAGTCACGGCCGCGCCGGGGTCCGGAGGGCGCTCCTCGGGAGCGTCACCGAACGCACGCTGCGTTCGACACACGTCCCCGTCCTCGTCGTCGACTACCTCGACGAGGAGTGAATCACCGCCGGGCGCGCTCCGACACGGGGGCGCGCCGGCACTGACCCGTTCCGGAACACCAACGTATTTCGACGCGGACGTTCACCCATGACCGACACCGATCAGATCGACGACGCCGATGCGGACAAGAGCCTCGCCGACCGAGTCCGGTCCCACGTTCGGGGGAACGGCACCGGGATGGTACAGGATCTCGCGTTCGCCGTCGTCTGGGTGACGGTCGTGTCGCTGCTGTACGACTTCCTGTTTTCGGCCGCGCCGCAGTGGGTGTTGTACATGCTCATGCTCGCCGGGGTCCCGGCGTACTTCGGCTTCTTCATCTCTCTGGAGATGGCGAGAGCACAGCAGTGATCTGAGGCGGGCACTGAGCCGGGACGCACGCCGGGTGTCGGTGGCACACAACACTTATCAGTTAGTCTGGAGTTGGTCCAGACGCGATGGCGACAGGCAAGGTCGACTTCTTCAACGACACCGGCGGCTATGGATTCATCGAGACTGACGACGCTGACGACGACGTGTTCTTCCACATGGAAGACGTCGGCGGCCCAGACCTCGAGGAAGGACAGGAAGTAGAGTTCGAGATCGAGGAGTCCGAGAAGGGCCCCCGCGCGGCGAACCTCACCCGACTGTAACCGTCGTCGGTTCGACGCGGACAGCTCTCGAAACGCGTCTCGCGTATATGACACGCCGTAGCGGCGGCGCCGGGATTTTGGTCGGCGAGCGGCGAGATCGGATATGGACGCCTCCGACCTTGACGCGTTCGTCGCCGAGAACCTCGACCGGTACGCGGAGACGCAGGGCGTGCTCCCCGAGCGCCTCGCCGCGTTCGGCGAGCGCTACCGATCGCAGGGGTTCCTGACGCGCGAGCAGCTGTACGAGATCGCCTACGAGTCGTCCACGCGGAGCGCGTATCACGTCGAACGGAACCCCGAGGCTCGCTGTCGGGAGGTGACCCGCAACGCCCGCGCGGTCGACGGTGACTTCTCGGCGATCCGCCTTCTCACCGGGTTGTCGGGGTTTCAGGCCCCGACCGCGTCGTGCGTGCTGGCCGCGCTCGACGGCGACCGCCACGCGGTCGTCGACACCCGCGTGTGGGCCTCGCTGGAGCGACTCGGCTACCTCGACGGGCGGAAGGAGCGCTTCGACGCCGCGGACTACGTCGCGATGATCGAGCCGATCCGCGAGATCGCCGGGGAGACGGACGCCCGGCCCGTCGACGTGGGGTACGCGCTGTTCGCGCACGACGACCGCGTGCGGGAGGGGACGCTCCACTAGTTCGCTGCGGCCAGTTACAGTGGATACTCGACGCCGGTCGCCTCGGTCGAGTACTCCCAGAGCCGGCGCGCGTCCTCGCGGTCGTAGGAGGCGTCGTTGGAGCGGCCGAGCGTCGGCGCCCCGCGCATGTTCATGAGGCCGCCGGGCTCGACGTAGGCACCGCCGTCGACGTCGGCGGTGGCCGCGTACAGCATCGGGAGGGCGCCCGTCGCGGCGTCCTGTCCGAGCACCGCGTTCGCCAGCCGCATCCCGACCGTCATGAGCCGGCTGCCGCTCTCCGCGGCGGTGCGCAGCTGGAGGTTGGTGTCGGCGTACCCCGGGTGACAGGCGACGCTGCGGACGCCGGGGTCGGCGTCGCCCTCCCGGGTCGCGGCGTCGATCCGGCGCTGGAGCTCGTAGGCGAACAGGAGGTTCGCGAGCTTGCTCCGACCGTACGCCTTCCACTTGCCGTACGACTCCTCCCAGTTGAGGTCCGAGAAGTCCATCTCGCCGCTCTCGTGCGCGCCCGACGACTGCGTGACGACGCGCGCGTCGCCGCCGACACCCTCGGCGTCTGTTAACAGCGGGAACAGCCGTCCGGTGAGCGCGAAATGGCCGAGGTGGTTGACGCCGAACTGCGTCTCGAAGCCGTCATCGGTCTCGCTTCGGGGGATCGCCATCACGCCGGCGTTGTTACAGAGGACGTCGACCGCGTCGTACTCCGCTCGCAGGCCCTCGGCGAACTCCGCCACCGAGTCGAGCGAAGCGAGGTCGCACTCGCGCACGTCGAGGTCGCCGTCGACCTCGCCGCCGGCCTCGGCGCGGAGCTCGTCGGCCGCGGCCTCGGCGCGCTCGACGCTCCGGCACGCCATCACCACGGTGGCGCCCTTCGCGGCGAAGGCGCGCGTCCCCTCGTAGCCGAGCCCGCTGTTCGCGCCGGTGACGACCACCGTGTTCCCGTCCAGTCGCGGCATCGCTTCGGTGGTCCATCCTGACATGGTCGGACGGAGGGGCGTCACGGGGAGAAAGCTGTCGCCGGGGAGAGCTGAACGGGGGGCCCGAGGAGACGTTCGGGCGCCGGCGACAGCGGCGGCGATCAGACCGCGTCGAAGTCCTGCACGGCGACGACGATCGCGTCCCTGCTCGGGACATCGCGGACGCTGTAGCCGGTCGGGTGGTACTGGGGGCCGTCGTACGGGTACGTCTCCGGCTGTGGCACGTCGTACCGTTCGGTGCCGGAGTGGTTTCGGAAGAACTCGCGGGTGATCATCGGCTCGACGAACGCCAGCCGCGGATCGTCCCCGTCGCCGACGTCCACGAACCCCTGGATGAGCGTGTTCGAGAACGCCGACGGATCGCCCGGTTCGCCCGGTCCGTCCGGGAGTTCGGGCGCGTCGGCCGGCGCCGCGTGCTCCCCCATGTCGGTGATGTACCGTTCCCCTGCCGCGACCGGCGGCGAGCGCTGGTACCCCGACGGGATCTGCGATCGGTCCAGCGCGGTCTCGATCGCGGTCGGGCGCCCCTTTTCGTCCCGTTCGACGACCTCGTCGTACGGCGGGAGGGCCGGCCCCTCGATCGCGTCGATCGTCGCCGGCTCCAGCGTGTGGAAGTGAATGTCGAAGTGCGGCGTCAGCCACGCGCCCGCGCCGCCGGGGTGTCCCTCCGGGTTCCAGTTCAGCCCGAGGAACGTGAACGGGGTGTTCGACGCGTCGGGGAAGGGGACGAAGAACTCCAGCGACGCCTTCCTGTGAACGGTCAGCGCCTCGCCGGTCGGACCGTACTTATCCGGGTACTCGTCGGGCGCGCCGGCGAGCTCGTCGGCGTCCGGGAGTCCGTCCAGGGCCGACCGGTCGAACTCGACGCCGTGGTACTTCGGGACCCCCGACGGCGTTTCGGTGGTGAACGTCCGCACCGACCCCGCTCCGAGGTCGACCTCGTCGCCGTACGCCGTGATCCCGCTCGGCGGGAAGCCGCCGCTCCCCGCTCCGCCGCCGCCTCCCTTGCCTCGGCCGGGGACGGCGGCGGCCGTCCCGGAGGCGGCGAGAGCCGAAACCGTCACCGCCGCGGTCTCGAGGAACCGTCGCCGCGGTCGATCAGTCGCGCTGTTCGCTCTCGGGGTCGAATGGTCGTCATCCATGTGCGTTCCTCCTCGTCATCGAGGTTCCGGCGAGTGTTGCTTGTTAACGGTGCACGAGGGGCATTATATTCAACTCATATGAAAATATCCGATTCTTTTGGTTGCTGAACGTATGAAATCAGTTCGAGCCCGGTCCCCATCGCGGGGTGGCCGTCTCAACGAGTTGCATGATCGACTTCGAGACGGTCGCTCCACCGGGAATTCACTTTCGCCCCGCTGCCGGTGCGTTTTTACCTGCATCGGGGATAGGGACAGACACCGAATGACGTCCTTCCAGTCGACGATCGGCGACGAGGAGGGGATCGCGGAGGAGCTGGCCGAGGGCCAGCGCGAGATCTCCATCGCCGAGTTCTTCGAGAAGAACAAACACATGCTCGGGTTCGACTCGGGCGCCCGTGGGCTCGTCACCGCCGTCAAGGAGGCGGTCGACAACGCCCTCGACGCGACCGAGGAGGCCGGCGTCCTCCCCGACATCTACATCGAGATCGAGGAGGTGGGCGACTACTACCGGCTCGTCATCGAGGACAACGGGCCGGGCATCACGAAAGAACAGCTCCCGAAGGTGTTCGGGAAGCTCCTGTACGGCAGCCGGTTCCACGCGCGCGAGCAGTCGCGCGGCCAGCAGGGGATCGGGATCTCGGCGGCGGTGCTGTACTCCCAGCTCACGTCGGGCCAGCCCGCCAAGATCACCTCGCGCCCGAAGGGGCAGTCGCGGGCGCAGTACTTCGAGCTCATCATCGACACCGACACGAACGAGCCGGAGATCAAGGCCGACGAGGAGACGACGTGGGACCGCCCTCACGGTACCCGGATCGAACTGGAGATGGAGGCGAACATGCGCGCCCGCCAGCAGCTCCACGACTACGTGAAACACACCGCGGTCGTCAACCCGCACGCGCGGCTCGAGCTGCGCGAGCCCGGGCTCGACGAGCCGATGAAGTTCGAGCGCGCGACCGACGAGCTGCCGGCGGAGACGGAGGAGATCCGCCCGCACCCCCACGGCGTGGAGCTGGGCGCGCTGATCAAGATGCTCGAGGCGACCGAGTCGTACTCGGTCTCCGGGTTCCTGCAGGGGGAGTTCACGCGGGTCGGCAAGAAGACCGCGGACAACGTGATCGACAACTTCCGCGACGTGTACTACGGCCGGGAGCTCGCGTGGTCGCCCCCGCGGGCCCACGACGAGCGCGACGTGGCGGGCGCCGTCGCGGACGCCGTCGCGAACAAGGGGGAGGAGGCGACGACCGCCTTCTCCGAGGGCGTCGCCGAGACGGTGGCGAGCAGCGACCGGCTCTCCCGGTCCGAACTCGCGGCGATCGTCGACAACGTCGCGGACACGGTCGCGGACGACACGGGCAAGACGTTCGGGGAGACCGTCCGCGCGAACGCCGTCAACGCCGCGTGGCGAGCGATCACCGGAGCCGGAGACGGCGAGGAGACGGACGGCGAGACGAGCGACGACGAGAACGGCCGCGCGACCGAGTCGCCGCTCGTCGCCGACGCGTACGCCCTCGTCGACGACGCCACGTCGACGCGGAAGGACGACGCCGCGGTCCGGGCGATGGCCGAGGCGCTCGCGCGCCGGTTCGGGAACCTCGACGGCGACGCCTTCCGGATCACCTCGGACGACCTCGAACGCCTCGTCGCGGACGCGGCCTCGTTCGTCGCCGAGCAGCACGACGCGACCTTCGGCGAGACCGCCCGCGAGAACGTCGTCGAGGCGTTCTGGTCGCGGGCGCGCACGGTCCCGGACGACCCGCCGAAGGTGGCGGCGATCGCGGGGAGCCGCGACGCCGCGGCCGACCTGCTGGAGGCGATGCGGACGACAGACATCCTCGCGCCGCCGACCGACTGCCTCGCGCCGATCACGGCCGAGCTCGTCGAGGCCGGGCTGCGCAAGGAGTACGACGCCGACTTCTACGCGGCGGCGACCCGCGACGCCGAGGTCCACGGCGGCGACCCCTTCATCGTCGAGGCCGGCATCGCCTACGGCGGCGAGATCCCGGCCGAGGGGTCGGTCGAGCTGCTCCGGTTCGCGAACCGGGTCCCGCTCGTCTACCAGCGCGGCGCCTGTGCCACGACCGACGTGATCAAGAACATCGGGTGGCGCAACTACGGGCTCGACCAGCCCGGCGGGTCGGGGCTCCCGAACGGCCCGGCCGTCATCAGCATCCACGTCGCCTCCACGAACGTCCCGTTCACGAGCGAGTCGAAGGACGCGCTCGCGAACGTCCCCGCGATCGAAGACGAGATCGAGCTGGCGGTGCGCGAGGCGGCCCGCGAGCTGAAGTCGTACCTCAACAAGCGGCGCTCGATGCAGCAGCGCCGGGAGAAACAGGACGTGCTCGGCAAGATCCTCCCGGAGATGGCCGACAAGGTCTCGGAGGTCACGGGGCGCCCGCGACCCGACATCGACGGCGCGCTCGCGCGGATCATGAACAACGTCAGCGTCGAGCGCGAGGTGAACGGCGAGACGGTGTCGCTCGTCGTCGAGAATCACTCGGACGTGAACGAGCAGGTGGAGATCACGGACATCGTCTCCGCGGAGCCGACCGACCTCTCGGAGGGGACGGTCGTGGACATGGACGGCGAGTGGTTCGTGCAGTGGAAACCCGAGGTGCCCTCGGGCGACGAGCGGGAACTGACGTACGCGGTCGACGGTGACCCCGAGTTCGAGGTCAGCGTCGGCGGCGTGGAGACGGAGAAACTCACGGTGAACGCGTAAATGACGACAGAAAGCGACGCACGAGACGAACTGATCGACCTGGCCGCGGACTTCTACGACCAGTTCGCCGCCGGCGACATTCCGGAGATGACGCTCCCGACGCGGACGAAGAGCAACATCGAGTACGACGAGGAGAGCGGCGTCTGGACCTACGGCGACCGCACCTCGACGCGCAGCGCCAACTCGGTCCGGGGCGCGCGCAAGCTGCTCAAGGCCGCCTACACGATCGAGTTCCTCGCGAACCAGCTCGACGACGACCGCTCGTCGACGCTGCGTGAGCTGTACTACCTCTCCGAGTCGTGGAACAACGACGAGGCGCAGTTCAACTCACAGGACGAGTCGAACGACCTCGTCGAGGACTTGGAGATCGTCACCGGCGTCACCCGCGAGGACTTCCACATGCGCCCGGAGGAGTCGGGCGCGAAGGTGATGGGACCGCTGCTCCTCCGCGAGCAGACCAACCGCGGTGAACGCGAGATCCACTGTCAGCTCGACGTGGGGCAGGGCGGCTACCAGATCCCGAACAACCCGGACACCATCGAGTTCCTCGACAACGACGCCGAGTTCGTCCTCTGCGTCGAGACCGGCGGGATGCGCGACCGGCTGGTCGAAAACGGGTTCGACGAGGAGCACGACGCGCTGGTCGTTCACCTCGGCGGACAGCCCGCCCGCGCCACGCGCCGGCTGACGAAGCGCTTCCGCGACGAGCTCGACCTCCCGGTCGTGGTGTTCACCGACGGCGACCCGTGGTCCTACCGGATCTACGGCTCCGTCGCGTACGGCTCGATCAAGTCCGCCCACCTCTCGAAGTACCTCGCGACCCCCGAGGCGCGGTTCATCGGCATCCAGCCGGAGGACATCGTCGAGTACGACCTGCCCTCGGACCCGCTCTCCGACTCGGACGTGAACGCCCTCGAATCGGAGCTCGAGGACCCGCGGTTCCAGACCGACTACTGGGAGGAGCAGATCGAGCTCCAGCTCGACATCGGGAAGAAGTCCGAACAGCAGTCGCTCGCGAGCCGCGGGCTCGACTTCGTCACCGACACCTATCTGCCCGAGCGGCTCAACGACATGGGCGTGTTGTAAGGGCCTCGCCGGAGCCGATCCGAGACGCTACTCCCGCTCGTACACGATCTCGTCGATCGCGCGGCGCTCGCCGTCCGGGTCGTCGCCGTCGTACTTGTACACGACCCCGTCCTCCTCGTCCGCGGTCGCATTGTGCGAGCCGTCACAGAGCGGCTTCGAATCGGAGAGCCCGCACCGGCAGACGTATATCTTCCCGTCGTCGCCGGTGTCGGACTCGTCGAGTATCGTCGGTCCGTTCTCCTCGTGCGTGACCTCGCGTGCCATGGTCACCGATGAGCGGCCACCCGAATACGGTTTGCGGGCGCGGGGCGTGGGGCTGCCGTCGCGACCGCCGCAACCGCCTTGAGCGTGGGGCTCGTACGCAGGGCATGAGCGAAACCGACGATCGGGAGCAGGCCGACCCGAAAGCCCTGACCGACGCGGAGTGGCGCGAACGGCTCTCCGAGGAGGAGTACCGCGTGCTCCGCGAGAGCGGCACGGAGGCGAAGTTCTCCGGGGAGTACGTCGACCACCACCCCGACGACGGGGAGTACCGCTGTGCCGCCTGCGGAACGGTCCTCTTCGACGCCGAGACGAAGTACGAGTCCGGCTGCGGCTGGCCCGCCTTCTACGCCGCCGAGGAGGAGTCGGTGACGACGACGGTCGACACCAGCCACGGGATGCGCCGCACCGAGGTCCGGTGTGCGAACTGCGACTCACACCTCGGGCACGTGTTCGACGACGGGCCCGAACCCACCGGCAAGCGGTTCTGCATCAACTCGGTCGCGATGGAGTACGACGAAGAGTGAGCGCTCCCGGCGTGGCCGGAGCGATGCGATTCCTCGTCACTCGGCCACCGGGAGCGTGATGACGAACACGGTGCCCTTCGGCTCGTTGTCCTCGATCCACACGTCGCCGCCGTACAGGTCGACGAGCGATCGCACGAGGTAGAGCCCGATCCCCGCACCCGGGCTGTCGAGCCCTTTCTCGCCTTTCCCGAACACCTCTTCGCGGTGGTCTTCGGGGATCCCCGGACCGTTGTCGGCGATGCGCACCGCGACCTCGCCGTCGCGTTCGACGGCGGACACCACCACTTCCGCGGGGGTCTCGTCGTTGTGCTGGATCGCGTTCCGGAGGACGTTTCGGAACACCGACCCGAGCATCTCGTCGCCGACGACCTCGCACTCCGGGAACGACCCCTCGACCGTCACGACCGCTCCCGGGTAGGCGGACCGCACCTCCTCGACCTGCTGGGAGAGTTCCCGACTGAGCGAGACGCTCGTCGGCTCGGCCTCGTCACGGAGCATCACCTGCGCGAGGTCGCGCGCGGACGTCGTCAGCCCGACGGCGTTGCGTGCGCTCTCTTTGATCACCGAGAGGTACTCCTCGCCCTCCTCGTCGACGTGGTCGTCGAGCAGCTCCGCGTACGCCTCCACGAGCTGCAGGTCGTTCCTGATGTCGTGACGCATCACCTGATTCAACAGTCGCAGGTCGTCTCGTTGACGCTTCAGACGCTCCGCCGCGTTAGCGTTGCTCATGCCTCATTGTTCGTTGCCGAAACTTTTTAGCCACCGATCGGGGGTATCGGCAACCAGCCGCCCCGTGAAACGGGGCTCACACCCCCTCGCCTAGCAGTTCACGGGCGATGATGTTCTTCTGGATCTCCGTGGTCCCCTCGTATATCTGGGTGATCTTCGCGTCGCGGTAGAGCCGCTCGACATCGTGATCGTTGACGAAGCCGGCGCCGCCGTGGATCTGGACCGCCTCGTCGGCGACCTCGACGGCGGTCCGGGAGGCGAACTCCTTCGCCATCGACGCGAGCGCGGTCAGGTCGCCCGACTCGTTGTCGACCGCCCACGCCGAGCGGTAGGTGAGCCAGCGCGCCGCCTCGGTGTTCGTGTGCATCTCGGCGAGCTTGTGTTTGATCGCCTGGAAGTCGCTGATCGGGCGGTCGAACTGCTCGCGCTCCTCGGCGTACTCCAGCGCGCGCTCGGCCGCGCCGCGGGCGATCCCGACCCCTTGCGCGGCGACCGCGGTGCGGGTCTCGTCGAAGAACTGCATGAGCTGGAGAAAGCCCATTCCGCGCTGGCCGATCAGGTTCTCCTCCGGCACCCTGACGTCGTCGAACCGCAGCTCGGCGGTGTCGCTCGCGCGGATCCCGAGCTTTCCGGTGATCTTGTCGCGAGTGAGCCCGTCGCGGTCGCCCTCGACGAGGATCTGCGAGTAGCCGGAGTAGCGGTCGTCGATCTCCGGGTCGGTCTCGCAGACGACGACGAAGTAGTCGGCGACGGTGCCGTTCGTGATCCACATCTTCGAGCCGTTGATCACCCACTCGTCGCCGTCCTTCTCGGCGCGGGTGGCGACCGACGTCACGTCGGAGCCGGCCTGCGGCTCCGAGATGGCCGAACCCATCACCGCGTCCCCGGCGGTCACCTCGGGGAGGACGCGCTCCTTCTGGTCCTCGGTGCCGAACTCCATCAGCGCCTCGGCGCCGAAGCCGGCACTGGAGACGCAGAGGCCGATCCCGGGATCGGCGGCGAACAGCTCTTCGGTGAGGATCGCGTTCTCCAGCGAGGAGTAGCCGACTCCGCCGTACTCGACCGGCACGTGCGGCGCGAGCAGCCCCATGTCGGCCGCCTTCTCCATCACCTCGTGTGGGTACTCCTCGTTCACGTCGTACTCGGTCGCGACCGGTCGGATCTCCTCGTCCGCGAACCGGCGAACCTCGTCTCGCAGGTGCTTCTGCTCGTCCGTTAGCTGGAACTCCATACACGAAGTATCAGGATAATGCGTGATAATCGTTAGCGAACGAAAGACAATTGGCGAGGAGTTGTCCGTTTACGTGTCGGCGAACGGCGCCTCAGCGGTTCTCGACGAACGTCGCGATCCGGTCGGTCGCCTCCTTCAGTTCGCGCATCGAGGTCGCGTACGACACCCGGAGATGGCCCTCGCCGCCCTCGCCGAAGACGGAGCCGGGGACGACCGCGACGCCCTGCGCCTCCAGCAGCTCCTCGGCGAAGACTTCGTCGTCGCCGCCGCAGTCGGGGAACGCGTAGAACGCGCCGCCCGGCTCGAAGGTGTCGAGGCCCATCTCGTTGAACCGAGAGACGACCAGTCGACGCCGGCGGTTGTACTCGTCGACCATCTCGGCCACCTCGTCGTCGCAGCGATCGAGCGCCTCGATCGCCGCGTACTGCGGCGTCGTCGGGGCCGACAGCATCGTGTACTGGTGGATCCGGTTCATCGCGTCGATCGCGTCCATGGGGCCCAGCGCGTACCCCAGTCGAAGACCGGTCATCGCGTACGCCTTCGAGAACCCGTTGACGACCACCGTCCGCTCGCGCATCCCCGGCTGGGTCGCGATCGAAGCGTGGTCGGCGCCGTAGGTGAGCGCGGAGTAGATCTCGTCGGCGATCACGCGGAGGTCGTTGTCGCGGCAGAATGCGGCGACCTCGGCGTACTCCTCTTCGGTCATCGTCGCGCCCGTCGGGTTGTTCGGGTAACAGCAGACGAGCAGGTCGGCCTCCGCGGCGCCCGCCGCCTCGAGCGACTCCCGCGTGAGCGCGAAGTCGTCCTCCGGGCGGGTCGGGACCGTCAACTGTTCGCCGCCGGCGAGTTCGATCCCCGGGCCGTAGGAGATGTACGTCGGCTCGTGGACCGCGACCGTGTCGCCCGGGTCGACGAGCGCGCGGAACGCCAGATCGACCGCCTCGCTCGCGCCGGTCGTGACGAGCACCTCCTCGGCCGGGTCGTACGTCTGGTCGTACCGCTCGTGATGGGTCGCGATCCGCTCGCGGAGCTCGGCCATTCCGCGGTTCGAGGTGTAGGAGGTCTTCCCGCGCTCGAGCGAATCGATCGCGGCGGTCCGGGCGGCCCACGGCGCCGAGAAGTCGGGCTCGCCGACCCCCAGCGAGATCACGTCGTCCCGCGCCTCCGCGAGTTCGAAGAACTTCCGGATCCCCGACTCGGGGAGGTCGCGGGCTCGGTCGGACAGCCTCATGGGGAGACGGAGAGGCGGTCGTCGTCGTCGCCGTCTTCGAACCGGATCCCGCCGTCCTTGTAGGTCTCCATGATGTAGTGGGTCACCGTCTGGGTGACCTCGGGCATGGGCGCGACCTGCTCGGAGATGAACCGCGAGACGTCCTGCATCGTCTCGCCGAGCACCTCGACGGCGAAGTCGTAGTCGCCGGAGACGAGGTGGAGGGCGTCGACCGCGGGGAACTTCGCGATCCGGTCGGCGACCTGCTCGTAGCCGGTCTCGCGGTCGAGCTCGACGTTTATCTCCACGATCGCCCGGATCTTCCCCTCGTCGACGCGGTCCCAATCGACGACGGCCTGATAGCCGTGGACCACGTTGTTCACCTCCAGCTCGTCGATCGCGTCCGCTACCGCGTCCGCGTCGAGGCCCGTCTGGGCCGCGATGTCGTCGATGTCCTCGCGGGCGTTCCGCGCCAACACGTCGAGTACCTCGCGCTCGGCGTCCATACCTCACGATCACGCGGGGGCGGTTTATGAGTAGCGACGCACGCAAGACAGGCGACTCGGTACGACATCGGAACGCGACCTTCGAAGCACGCCCTTCCGCCATCCCCACGGCTTTCCGCGTGGCACGCGAACGTTCGACCATGGCTTCAGACACCACCGGCCGGAGCGGCACGTTCGACATCGGCGGCGATCTGACCGTCAACCGCCTCGGCTTCGGCGCGATGCGGATCACGGGCGAGGACATCATCGGACGACCCGACGACGAGGACGAGGCCGAAAAGGTTCTCCAGCGCGCCGTCGAACTCGGTGTCGACTTCATTGACACCGCCGACTCCTACGGGCCGGGCGTCTCGGAGCGCCTGATCGGCGAGGCGCTCGGTGATCCGGACGACGCCGTCGTCGCCTCGAAGGCCGGCCTGCTTCGCAACCGTGAGGGCGACTGGCTCCCCCACGGCGACCCCGACTTCCTGAAGAATCAGGTGCTGTGTAGCCTCGACCGACTCGGGACCGACACGATCGACCTGTACCAGTACCACCGCCCCGACCCGGACACCGACTTCGAGGAGTCGGTCCACGCGTTCGCGGAGATGAAAGACGCCGGGCAGATCGCCCACGTCGGGCTCTCGAACGTCACCGTCGAGCAGTTAGAGACCGCCACCGAGATCGTCGACATCGCCACCGTCCAGAACCAGTACAACGTCGGCCACCGCGACGACGAGGACGTGTTGCGGGCCTGCGAGCGCAACGACGTGGGGTTCATCCCGTGGGGGCCGATGTACGCGGTCGACGACGAGACCCCCGACACGCTCGGTGAGGTCGCCGACCGCCGCGACGCGACGACCCGACAGGTCGCCCTGGCGTGGCTGCTCGACCACTCCGACGTGACGCTCCCGATCCCGGGCACGTCGAGCGTCGACCATCTCGAATCGAACCTCGCGGCCGCGGACCTGTCGCTGACCGACGAGGATATGGCCGCACTGAACGAGATCGATCCGCAGGAATAGCCGCACGAAGTCCGCACCGTAGACGCGCGAACGTTCTACTCGTCGAACGGGTTCGTCAGCTCGACCGTCTCCTCGCGGTCGGGACCGACGCCGACCGCGTAGATCGGGGTGTCGATCTCGTCGGCGACGAACTCAAGGTACTCGCGGGCCGCCTCGGGGAGCGCGTCGTATCCGTTCTCGGCGACCGCGGCCGAGTCGAACGGCTCCCACGTGTCGAGCGTCTCGTAAACGGGCTCGCACCGCTCCCACCGGTCGGTCGTGGTGGGGACGGTGTCGAGTTCGTTCCCGTTGAGTTCGTACCCCGTACACACCTTCAGCTCGTCTAACCCGGCGAGCACGTCGACGTGGTTGACCGCGACGCCCGTGAAGCCGGAGACGCGCGCGGCGTGCCGGAGCATGGGGAGGTCGAGCCAGCCGATCCGGCGCGGGCGACCGGTGACCGTCCCGAACTCGCCACCCTTCTCGCGGATGTCGTCGGCGAGCGCCTCTTCGTCGGCGTCGCCGTCGAGTTCGGTCGGGAGCGGCCCCTCGCCGACCCGCGAGAGGTACGCCTTCACGATGCCGACGACTTCGCCGTCGCCCACCGTGGTGACGCCGAGCCCGGAGCCGACCGACGCGGCGCCGGCGGTCGGGTTCGAGGAGGTGACGAACGGGTAGTTGCCGTGGTCGATGTCGATGTGGGTGCCCTGCGCGCCCTCGAAGAGGATCTCGTCGCCCGCCTCGTGGCGGCGGTGGAGGTAGTCGGAGCAGTTGACGGTCATCCCCTCGTCGGCGAGCCGCTCGCCGATCGCGGCGAACTCCTCGTGGAGCGCGTCGACGTCGAACGCCTCGGCCCGGTCGTCGTCGAGGTCGAGACCGTACACCTCCTCGACGAGCGCGCGCTTCTGCGGGACCGCGTATTCGAGCTTCTCGCGGAGCACGTCGGGGTCGAGCAGGTCCGCGATCCGGATCCCCCGGCGACCGGCCTTATCCTCGTAGGTCGGACCGATGCCGCGACCGGTCGTGCCGACCGCGTCGCCGGCATCGTCGTCCGCCTTGACCTCCTCTTCGATCCCGTCCAGCACGCGGTGGTACGGGAGGATCACGTGCGCCCGACGGGCGACCCGCACGTCCGGGTCGAGCCCGCGCTCTCGAAGGTCGTCGATCTCGGTGAACAGCGTCTTCGGGTTGACGACGCATCCGTTGCCGAGGATACCGGTCGTGCCCCGAACCGCGCCGCTCGGGACGAGCGACAGCTTGTACTCGACGCCGCCTTCGACGACGGTGTGGCCGGCGTTGTCGCCGCCCTGATAACGGACTACAACGTCCGCGTCCCCTCCCCACCGGTCGACGAGCGCGCCCTTGCCCTCGTCTCCCAGCTGAGAGCCGACGATGGTGAGTGTCATACGACCCGGTGATTCTGGGCGGGAGGTAAAACCGATTACGGTCCAACGCCGAGAACACATCACGAACGTGCATTAGATCCGCGGCGTGTGCGTGTCTCTATCGTCGTTCGTGTAGGTACCCTCCCGATAGTGGGCGGTAGCGAAGCCGACGGCGACCGAGCCGTGCGATCGAACGCGTTAACTACTCCCACGTCAAAGCGTCGAGTCGAGCGATTTCGGACGCCCTCCGACAGCAACTTTTAAACAGGGGCATGACGAGTTAACATGTGCCATGATAGATCGACTAGAGAAGGAGGTAGACATGCTGGAACGTCACCTCCAAGTCCTGCGGATGGTCATCGAAAACGAGCCGATCGGCATCGTGAAGATGTCGAACGAGACGGGGTACCCCCATCACAAGGTCCGCTACTCGCTGCGCGTGCTCGAGGAGGAGAACCTCATCGAGCCGTCCAGCCAGGGAGCGATCACGACCGAGCGGACCCACGAGTTCGTCGACGAGCTCGACGAGAAGCTCGACGAGACTGTCGACAAGCTCGGCTCCATGCGGATCGACGACGCCGCAGAGCTCGAGAACTGAACCGATTCGACCGCACACAAGGCGGCGACGAACCGCGTTGTGACGGCAGCCAAAACAGCGTTTAGGTCGCGTTTGACGCCCGCTTGAGGTTTGTTCGGGCGCGTTTCGATCGCACGTCGGTCGAGTGTGTCGTCCGCCCCGTCAGCTACAGGTCCGGGACCGTCATGTGGAAGCCGCCGTCGCGCGCCTCGACCAGACAGAGGTGGTACCCGCGCTTGCGGGAGAGTTTCACGAAGCTCGCGCGCTTCGAGCGGCTGAACAGCCCGCCGCCGACCGCGTCGCTCGCGGTCTCGAGCGCGCCCGGCTCGAAGAAGCTCTCCGTCACCGCGAACGCCGCGGCGAACTGCTCGTTCGATCCGGCGATGTCGCGGCCATTCTCGACCAGCGACTCCAACGTCCCCTCGGCGGTCGGGTCGCGGCTGTCGTTGAGGTCGGCGACGAACAGCGGGTTCCCCATCCGGTCGCGCAACACCAGGTCGAACGAGCGCTGCTCGCGCGTCTCCTCCCCGCCCTCTCTGATCGCGATCGACACGGAGCCGCCGATCTCCGCGCGGTCGACCTCCGGGATGGCGTCGTAGAGGTCGCGGAGCACGCTCTGGTTGCCGGTGCTGCTCACCTCGAAGGGGAGGTCCTCGACGAGCCACCGGGTGAAGCCGTACTCGATGGTGTCCTCCAGGAACGCTTCGTACGGGCGACCGTCGACGGCGAGCCCGTCCGTCTCGAAGCTGGTGTGGTGTTCGATCCGCAGGTTCTCGCGGAGCGCGTCGCGGTCGACCGCCCCGTCGTGGGCGTCTTCGAGCGTCGCGCCGCCCTTCGACTCGTACCTGACGAAGAGGTTCGTTCCGCTCCGCGCCTCCGCCGGGGAGAGCGTCCGGTCGCTCTCGGGAAGCCGGTCGCGGACCGTCGACAGCTCCGACTCCAGCCGGTCGCGCTCCTCGCGAGCCGTCGACAGCTCCGACTCCAGCCGATCGACCTCGCTCGCGAGCTCGTCCCGCTCGGCGGCGATCTCGTCGCGGTCGGTGGCGAGTCTGTCGCGTTCCGCCGCCAGCGACGCCTGCTTCTTCTCGGCGGCTTCGAGCTCGTCGCGGAGCTGTTCGAGCCGCTCGTCGGGCGAGCCGCGCTCGCCTGCGCCCGCGTTCGAAGCGCGCTGTGAGACGGCCGAGCGATTCGATCGGTCCCGATCGGTGGAGCGCGGCTCTGGAGACCGATCGTCGTCAGCGGCGGCGCCGGCGCCCCTGCTTCGGTCGCTTGCCCCGGATCGACGCCGGTCGTCAGGTTCACTCTGGGTCCGTCCGCTTCCGTTCGGGTCGGGCCCGCTTCGGCCTCGACCACCCGGCGGATCGCTCGCTTCGGACGGGTCGAGCGCGGGGATCGACTTCTGTTCGCGCCACTGCTCCTCCTCGGAGAACACGTCGTCGTTCGGGGGAGATCCCGCAGAATCGGGTGCGTCGGTCGCAGCAGGACCGCTACTCGGCGCCTCCGTACCGGAGGAGCCCCCGTTTCCGCTCTCGGCCGCCGGCCGCTCGACCGTGTCCGCGCCACCGCCGGTCCCGTTCGTCTCGTTCGCCCGCCTCTGTGCCGACGGCGGCGCTTCGTCGGATCGCTTCGTGGATCCGCGGGATGTCGGCTCCGCCTCGCGGTCAGCGGTCGTCTCGCCGTCAGCGGTCGTCTCGCCGTCAGCGGTCGTCTCGCCGTCGGTGGTCGGCCCACCGGCGGCTCTCTCGTCGGAAGCCGTCCCGCCGGCAGTCCGCTCGTCAACGGTCCGTTCGTCGGAGGGCTCCTCATCGGCCTCACTGCCGGGTGTCGCGTCGCCGGCGGTTCGGCCCTCGTCGGTTCGATCCTCGCTGGTGCGGCCCTCGTCGGTTCGATCCCCGCTGATGCGGTCCTCGTCGGGGCGGCCCTCGCCGGTGCGATCCCCATCGGCCCCGCGTTCGGCGTGGTCGTCGCCGTTGTCCTCATCGGCGGCTGTCTCCGCGTCGGCGGTCGGCTCCGCGGCCACGGCGCCCGCGCCACCGGAGGTACTGGGTTCGGGGATCTCCTGTACGTCGAGGTCGACCTCGTAGACGGTGTAGATCCCGACCTCGTCGTCGGCCAGCTCGAAGGCGTCCTCGCCGGTTTCGAGCCGGCGCGAGTTGCCGACGTACGCCGCGGCCATCGACTCGCCCGCGGTGTAGGTGACGTAGTAGTCGCCCGAGAGCACGTTCTCCGACAGTTCGACGTAGCCGGTGAATCCGCCCTGCGAGAGCTTTCGGTCGGCCTCCGAGAGCGGCGTGTCGTTCGTGTAGTACTGCGCTCGCGGCTCTCCACCCCGCTCCTGCATGGCGAACAGGACCGGGAGAGCCTCGTCGGGTGCTTTATAAATCGTTCCCGAGGCGTCCGCGAACGCGTCGAGGTCGGCGTCGGCGGTGCCGACGACGCGGCCCTCGAACACGAACAGCCACCCCGCGCCGTTCGTCACCGCGCCGGAGAACCCCCGGTCGACGAGACGCCTGAGACCCTCGAAGCCGTCCGAGAACTCCCGGGCGTCCCACCCGGTTATCTCCGCTCTGCGCTCTGCGTCCATTCTTGCGTTTACGTCGCCTGCAACGACCCAAATACCTTCCGGAGCGTGAGACGGCCGTCTGACGGTGCCCGCCGGGCGGTCCGGGGGTAACCCGAGGCGACTCCGGCGCTCGGCTACGCTCCGTCGACCGCGGCGATCGCCTCGCGGCCGAGTTCGATCACGTCGCGTTGGAGGTCGCTCTCGGCCAACTCCGTCGGAGTGTACCAGCGCCAGTTCTCGGGATCGACCTCGTCGCCGCCGTTCGGCGCGATCGCGCGCGAGTCGACTCGGGCGTAGTAGAGGTGGTCGACGTGCTGGTGGCCGACGGAACCGTCCTCATGGACGTTGATGTCGTGGAGCATGAGGTGGGCGGGCTCGGGGAGCCCGCGCGTGTTCGGCCCCTCGATCGACGACTCGGTCGCGACGAGCTCCGCCTCAAGTCCCGTCTCCTCGCGGACCTCCCGGAGCGCGGCCTCGTGCGGGAGCTCGCCGCGGTCGACGTGCCCGCCCGGCGGGAGGCGGATCCCGAGCCGCTCGTGCGCGTGGAGGGCGGTCGCGCCGTCGTTGACGACGTACGTCGTCGCCGTGAAATGGCGAGTGGTCTCCATACCGGTGGCTCGGCTCGCGACGGTTTGGGCGTTCGGAAAAGCGGCGGATACCGGCGGCGTCGTTCGGTCGGCCAGTTCTTCGGCCGACCAATCCTTCGGTCGACCGGTCGCTCCCTCTGGCTTACTCCAGCGCGACGCCGTCCTCGGCCTCCAACAGCTCGTGGTAGCGGTTCCGGATGGTGACCTCGCTGATGTTCGCGACGTCGCTGACCTCGCTCTGCGTCACCTTCTCGTTGACGAGCAGGGAGGCGGCGTAGACGGCGGCGGCCGCGAGTCCCACGGGCGATTTGCCCGAGTGGATCCCCTGTGACTTCGCCGTGTTGAGCAGGGAGCGCGCCCGGCGCTCCGCCTCGTCGGAGAGCCCCAGGTCGGAGGCGAACCGGGGGACGTAGCTCTCGGGGTCGGCGGGCTGGATCTCCAGTTTGAGCTCGCGGACGACGTAGCGGTACGTCCGGGCGATCTCGTCCTTCTCGACGCGCGAGACCGCCGAAATCTCGTCGAGACTTCGCGGCGTTCCGGCCTGCCGGGCCGCGGCGTACAGCGACGCGGTCGAGACGCCCTCGATGGAGCGGCCGGGGAGGAGGTCCTCGTCGAGCGCGCGGCGGTAGATGACCGAGGCGGTCTCGCGGACGTTGTCCGGGAGGCCGAGCGCCGAGGCCATGCGGTCGATCTCGCCGAGCGCCTGCTTCAGGTTGCGCTCCTTCGAGTCACGGGTGCGGAACCGCTCGTTCCAGGTGCGGAGCCGCTGCATCTTCTCGCGCTGGCGGCTGGACAGGGACTTGCCGTAGGCGTCCTTGTCCTGCCAGCCGATGTTCGTCGAGAGCCCCTTGTCGTGCATCATGTTCGTCGTCGGGGCGCCCACGCGCGACTTGTTGTCCTTCTCCTTGGAGTCGAACGCGCGCCACTCCGGGCCGCGGTCGATCTCGTCTTCCTCGACGACGAGGCCGCAGTCGACACAGACGGTCTCGCCGTGCTCCGTGTCGGTCGCGAGCTGGCCGCCGCACTCCGGGCAGCGCAGCTCCTCGTCGGCCGACTCGGTCTCGGTCTCGGTCTCGGTCTCGGTCTCGTCGGCGTGCTCCGCCGTATACGTTCGAACGTTTTCGCTCATTGGTGAGATTAAGTGGAGGGAACGAGGGGACCGAGAGACGCGTCTCGGTTGGTTTTCCTCATCGTCAAGTAAGTGCCGGAAATATTTAAATCCTCGGCCTCATTGTAGATCGGAGAAGCACCGAAAGAGGAGTTCAGGAGGCGCTATTCGGCAATTATTGACCTTTTTTCGGCCAACCTTAACGACGACCGGATCCGATCGGCGATCGGCGACAGCCCCTATTTAACTATTTCTCGGAGCGAGCGCCGGCTCGAATCCCGCCTCGACCACCGTCTTGATCGCCGCCGCGACCGCCGAGGGGAGTGCCGCGAGGACAACGGATTTGGGGGTCGCCCGAGCAGGTGACGTATGAACCGCGCGCGGCTCGCCGACCGGCTCGCCGACCTCGAGACGGACGGCTACCTGATCGACGCCTCACAGGACGACGCCAACCAGCTGTACCTCTCCGGGTTCACCGGTCCCGACCCCTTCCTCACGCTGTACGCCGACGGAGAGATCCACGTTCTCGTCGGCGGACTGGAGTACGGTCGCGCTCGCAAGGAGGCGGCCGCCGACACGGTCGAGCGCCACGCCGACTACGACTACGAGTACGGCGGTCGCGAGGCCCGCAACGACATGTACGCCCGGTTCGTCCGCGACAAGGGCGTGGAGTCCGTCTCGATGCCGCCGCGCGGCCCGGTCGGCACCGCGGACGCCCTCCGCGAGCGCGGGATCGAGGTCGCCGTCGACGCCGACGACCGACTTCGGGAGGTCCGGGCGGTCAAGACCGACGAGGAGGTCGACGCGATCCGCGAGGCCCAGCGCGCCAACGAGGCGGCGATGCGGGCGGCCGAGGCCCTGATCGCCGGCGCCGACGTGGCCGGCGCGGGTGACGACGCGGAGGCCGGGGTGCTCCTCCACGAGGGCGAGCCGCTCACCAGCGAGCGGGTGACCGAGGAGATCGAGGTGACGCTGCTGCGGCACGGGTGCGCGCTCGACCAGACGATCGTCGCCGGCGGCGCGCAGGCCGCGGACCCCCACGACCGCGGGTCGGGGCCGCTCCGAGCGCACGAGGCGATCATCGTGGACATCTTCCCGCGGTCGAAGGCGACCAAGTACAACGCCGACATGACCCGAACGTTCTGCGTCGGCGAGCCGGGCGAGACGCTCCGCGAGTGGTACGACCTCACCGAGCGGGCGCTCGACGCCGCGCTCGACGCGGTCGAGCCGGGCGCGACCGGCGGAGACGTGCACGCGGCGGCGTGTGAGGTGTACGAGGACGCCGGCGAGCCGACGTTTCGGACCGACCCCGAGACCGAGACGGGGTTCATCCACTCCACCGGCCACGGGGTCGGGCTCGACGTACACGAGGCGCCGCGGCTCGCGAGCGGCGGGGAAGAGCTGGAGCCCGGCCACGTGATCACCGTCGAGCCCGGGCTCTACGACCCGGACGTGGGCGGCGTCCGGATCGAGGACATCGTCGTCGTCACCGAGGACGGCTACGAGAACTTCACGGAGTACCCGATCGAGTTCGAGGTCTGAGGGGCGTCACCGGACGCCGCGATGAGTACGCACACACCACACCCGGTTCGGCTGGCCGCGACCGGAACCCGCTTTGACCCGGGTCGTGAACGGCGACCGTGAACTGGCGGTACAAACACACCGCGCTCGCCCTCTGTACGCTCGCGTTCACCGCGACGATGGTCGCGCGGCTGGTGATCAGCCCGCTGATCCCGCAGATACGCGTCGCGTTCGGGGTCACGAACGCGACCGTCGGCCTCGGGCTGTCCGGAATGTGGGTGGCGTACGCGCTCTCGCAGTTCCCCTCCGGCGTGCTCGGCGACCGGTACGGCGAGCGCGCCGTCATCCTGACCGCCGTCGGCGCCACCGCGGTCGCCTCCCTGCTCATCGCCCTCTCGCCGTCGATCGTCGCGTTCATCGCCTTCGCCGTGGTGCTGGGCGCGGGCGCCGGCCTCCACTACTCGGTGGCGACCACCTTCCTCACGCGGCAGTTCGACGACATCGGCCGGGCCATCGGCGTCCACGTCGCCGGGGGGCCGATCGCGGGGCTCGCCGCCCCGCCGCTGGCCGCGGTCGTCGGATCGCGGTACGGCTGGCGCGCCGGGATCGCGCTCGGCGTCGCCGCCGCGGTCCCCGTGTTCGCGCTGTTCGCGTGGCGGGTGCGCCCCACCGAGCCGCTCAGACCCGACCAGCCCGTGCGCGAGCGGTTCGCGCTCGGACCCCTCGCGGAGCTGCTCTCCCGGCCCGGGATCCTCTACACGACCGCGCTGGCGACGATGGGCGCGTTCACGTGGCAGGCGACCGCCTCCTTCCTCCCGTCGTTCCTCGAGTTCGGGACGGGACTGTCGACGGGGCTGTCTGCGCTGCTGTTCTCGCTGTACTTCCTCGTCCACGGCGCGACGCAGCCGGTGACGGGGTCGGTGTCCGACCGGATCGGCCGCGACGCGACCGTGATGGCGACGATGGCCGCGGGCGTCGTCGGCTACGGCCTGCTCGTCGCGGCGGCGGAGTTCGGGTTCGGCGTCCCCGTCACCGTCGCCGGCGTCGGGTTCGTGGGGCTCGCGATGTCGTGGGGCGCGCCGCTGCAGTCGCGGTTCATGGACCTCCTCTCGGACGCGGAGCGCGGCGCCGGCTTCGGGCTCGTCCGGACCGCCTACATGGTCGTCGGCGCGTCGGGGAGCGTCGTCGTCGGGGCCGTCTCCGACGCCGCCGGGTGGCCGGTCGCGTTCGGGCTGCTCGCCGGCGTGATGGGAGTCGGGCTGGTAACGCTGCTCGCGAACCGGGTGCTGCGGCTCGGCTACTAGCGTGGTGGTCGTCCGCGCAACAGGCTTCAGTTCGCGAGGAGATCTCGACTACAGTCGGTCGTCTTCGAGGCTTCCCGGGTCCTCCGCCGTGTCGAACATGTTGTTCTCGGCGCCGTCGAGCATCTCGTCGCGGGGCTCGTCGTCAACGACGCTCACGTTGTACGCCTCGATGCCGGACGCGATCAGGTCCTCGGCGGCCTGCTCCTCGGACACGAACTCCTGTTCGGCGAGCTGCTGAAACTCCGCGTATACGTCGTCGGACAGGTTCAGCTCGAAGGTGGGCATACGCACCCGTTCCGCCCGGACGCTTTTAAGCGTTCCCTCGCCGGTGGCCGGCGTGTGCGGGCGGAGTCTCTCCTCTGCGCTCGCTCTCGGAGCGGGGCGACGCCGGCGCGAAGCGTTATAAGTCGCTCCACGCGCCGAGGAACCGCTGGACCGCGGTGAGGTGACCGACGGCCGCGAACAGCGCGAGCAGGAGGCCGACGACGGTGAGGCCGGCGACGATCGGCGCCGAGTAGACCGCGGCGACGACGCCGACGATCCCCATCAGCGCGAGCCGGTCGGCGCGCCCGAGCAGCCCGCCGTACTCGCGGCCGATGCCGACCGCCTGGATCTGCGTGCCCATGTACGAGGTCATCAGCACGCCGGTCACCGCCGCGAAGCCGAGAGCGTACGCGTCCACTCCGACGGTGAACCCGGCGATCACCGCGATGTCGGCGTAGCGGTCGAGCACGTGATCGAGGAGGTCGCCGCCGTCGGAGGAGATCTCCAGGTGGCGCGCGAGCGCGCCGTCGACGAGATCGAGCCAGCCGTTGAGGAGGACGCAGACCGCTCCGGCGAGGTAAAAGACGGGCTCACCGACCGCGAACGCGCCGGCCGCGGCGATCGCGACGCCGAACGCGATGACGCTCACCTGGTCCGGGGAGAGCCCGAGCCGCGCCGCGGCGCGCACCCACGGGCCGAGCAGGCGGTCCGCGACGGAGCGGTACTGGTCGAGTGTCATCTATCGATCCGACCGTCGCGGCGGGCTCATATATAATCCATGAAGTCGACGGTTCCCGCGCTCGGCTCGCGCTCACCCTCGATCGCCGCGCGGATCGCGTCGGCCACCGCTTCGGGGTCGCGGCCGGTCGTGTCGATCTCGTAGACGCTCTCCGTCCCGTGTTCGGCGACCGCCTCCGAGAGGATCACGTCGAGCGCCTCGCTCTCCGCGTTTTCCTCGGCGGTCGCGGCGGACTCGCCGCGCTCGCGGAGCCGCGCCTCGATCGCCTCGGGGTGACAGCGCAGGACGACCACGCGATCGACATCGAACCGGTGGGCGAGGTGGGAGTCGAGGACGCCCGTCCAGTCGCCGAGGTGTTCGCGGACCGCGTCGAGGTCGGCGACGAGCGTGTCGCGGTCGGCGTCGCGCTCGGTCCAGAGCGACTCGTCGCCCTTGATGCGCTCGTTGAGGTGGATCACGTCGTACTCGTCGGCGAGCAGGTCGGTCGCCGTCGACTTGCCGGTGCCGGGAGTGCCGGTGACCGCGACGCGGGTCGGCCGGCCGTCTCCGGCGTCGGCTGGCTCATCGCTCACGCCCGGACACCCAGCCCGAGGTCGGCGAGCGTCTCGTTGAGTCGGTCGACGGCCTCGCGGGTCCCCTCGCGCGTGCCGGTCGAGATCCGGACGTGGTCCGGGAGCCCGAAGGAGGTGCAGTCGCGGATGATCACGCCGCGCTCCTGGGCCGCGTCGGCGACGCGCTCCGCGTCGCCCACCTCGGCGAGCACGAAGTTCCCCGCCGACTCGACGGTCGGGGCGTCCAGCTCGTCGGCGATGTACTCGCGGGCCCAGCGCGCGGTCTCGACCGACTCCGCGACGTGCCCCTCGTCGTCGAGGGCGGCGAGCGCGGCCCGGCAGGCGAGTTCGCTCGCCGCGAACGGGGTGTTCACCCGGGCGTACGCCTCCCCCCATGCCTCGGGAACGACGCTGTAGCCGATTCGGAGCCCGGCGAGTCCGTACGCCTTCGAGAAGGTCCGGAGCACCGCCACGTCGTCGCGTTCGTCGACGAGCGGGATCGCGCTGTCGACCTCGGCGAACTCCCCGTACGCCTCGTCGACGACGACGAGCGTCTCCTCGGCGGTCGCGTCAGCGATCGCCCGTACCTCGTCGAGCGGCATCGTCGAGCCCGAGGGGTTGTGCGGCGACGTGAGGTAGACGATCCGCTCGCCGCCGTAGGCGGTCAGCACCGTCTCGGCGTCCTGGGCGAACCCGTCGTCGGGGGAAAGGGCGTACTCCGAGACCTCGCAGTGGTGATAGCGGGCGGACATCGCGTAGTAGGCGAAGCCGGGTTCCGGGACGAGCACCTCGTCGCCGGGCTCCAACGCGGCCCGCGAGAGGTAGTCGATCGAGCCGTCGGCGCCGGGCGAGACCCACACCTGCTCGGTCGACACGTCCCACTTCTCGGCCAGCTTCGCGGTGAGGTCGGTGTGCGATGACTTCGGATACTGGTGGACGCGGTCGGCGTGCTCGCGGATCGCCTCGACGGCCGCCGGGCTCGGGCCGAGGGGGTTCTCGTTCGAGGAGAGCTTGATGAGGTCGTCGGGGTCGATCCCGCGGTCGCGGGCGACCTCCTCGACGCCCCGGCCGGGCACGTACGGCGAGTGATCGGAGAGATCCCGTGGTTGCATGGGCGTCGATCCGGGCGCGGCGCTCTTAAGAGTGGCCGAACCGATCGTTCACCGGAAACACGGTGTGCGATCGGGCGACAGGGAGCGCGGACGCTCGACCGGAACGAGCGGAGACGAGACAGAGGAGAGCGGGAGGGAAGCGCACAAACAGGGGGAGAAGACGCACAACGGCGGCAGGCCCGTCCCTCGCGGGCTCAGGGAACGCGCACGTCGTGTTCGAGCGTCCCGACGCCCTCGACCTCGACCGCGACGGTGTCGCCGTCCGACAGGGCGCCGACGCCCTCGGGCGTGCCGGTCGAGATCACGTCGCCCGCCTCCAGGGTGAGGTAGGTCGTGATCTCCTCGATCAGCGTCGGCACGTCGAACATGAGGTGCGCGCGGTCGCTCGACTGCTTCGTCTCGCCGTTGACGCGGAGTTCGACGCTCGCGTCGTCCGGGACCTCGTCGGGGGTCGCCAGCACCGGGCCGAGCGGCGCGGCGCCGTCGAACGCCTTGCCGCGCACCCAGTTCTGCTCCTGATTCTGGTCGTCGCGGTTCGACACGTCGTTCATGCAGGTGAAGCCGGCCACGACGTCCATCGCGTCGGCGGCGTCGACGTCCTTGCACTGCTCGCCGATCACGACCGCGATCTCGGCCTCCCAGTCGATCCGGTCTTTCCCCGCGGGCACCGTGATCTCGTCGCCGTGGCTCGCCAGCGCGTTCGGCGGCTTCAAGAAGAGGAGCGGGCGGTCCGGTACCTCGTTGCCCAGTTCGTCGGCGTGGTCGGCGTAGTTGCGGCCGATACAGACGATCTTCGTCGGCTCAGTGGGCGGAAGCACGTCGATCGCGGGATCGTCCAGCGCGTACTCCTCGCCCGCGAAGGCGACGGTGTCGGTCTCGGAATCGTAGGTTCCCTCGCGGATCGAGCCGGCCGGGTCGCGGAATCGAACGTGATGCATGCGCCGACGATAGAGCGGCCGCCGCAAAAGCGTTCCCGGTGAGGCAAACGGGGCGGGTTACTCGGCGCGATCCAGCGACTCAGATCCGGTCTCGCCGGGCGACTCCGACCCCGTCTCGCCGGGCGATTCCGACTCTCTCTCGCCGGACGACTCCGAGTCGGCGACGACCCCTTCCAGCGTCGCGGCGTCGCTCCCGTCGCCGAACAGTTCCGCGAGGGCGCAGTCGGCGCAGTAGAGGTTGTGGCTGATGGAGTGGGTCCGAATCGGGACGCCCGCCACGACCGTCTCGTCGCGGCGCCGGCGGACGACCCCGCGCTCGAACGCCTCGCCGCAGACGACGCAGGGCGCCGCCGTCCGCTCCGTCGCGGGGGTGATCCGGTGGTCGACGGTGCGGACCCGCCCGAACCGGGAGAGGCCGTGGCGGCGCTCCAGTCGCCGCTCCGCGGGCGGCGTCAGCGCCAGCCCGATCGCGGCGAAGCCGAGCCCGAACAGCGCTCCGGCGGTCGCTCCCGCTTCGGCCCCGACGGCGGCGATACCCAGCCCGATCAGCAGGAGAATGCCGCCCAAGAGGTATCCGGAGAGCGTGACGAGCGGGTCGTCGTCGCCGCGCGTCGGCAGTTCCCCGTCGGGGATCGGACCGTCGGAGACGCTGAGCCGGCGCGTCTCCGCCAGCTCGGCGTAGTGGTACCAGCCGTACAGCAGGTTCCCGACGCCGCCGGTCGTCACGAGCAGGAGGATGTGGACCGGGATCGATCCGATGTCCCGGTCGACGAGCACGACTCGGTCGCCGTGGTCCTCGGTGAGCTCCCAGCCGGCGTCGAGGTGGTCGCGGACCCGGGCGCGGAAGGCTCGCCGGGCCTCCGAGTCCGTGTCGTCGCCGCTCGCCGCCGCCTCGCCGGTCGGGACTTCGGCGTCCCCGCACGGCGCGCCGCAGTTCGCGCAGAACTCGTCGTCCGCCGCGACGGGGGCGCCGCACGCCGCGCAGTACGCCGACGGGGCGTCGTCTCGGGAATCCGCGGCACGCAGGTCGGCGCCACAGCCCGGGCAGAAGTTCGCGTCGGGGGCGACCGCCCGATCGCACTCGCGACATCGGTCGGTCCCTGGCGGGGGATCGTTCCGCGTGGAGGGCATCGGCGACCGATTCGAACGGCGGGGGGTTAACTCCTCTCCCAGCGGGCGGGGTGACCGCGGCGTCGGCTTTTATTATGACTCGCCGAGACGTGCTACGCGTACCATGGAACTCACCTGGCACGGCCACTCGACGTGGCACGTCGTCGTCGATGACACGGAGCTCCTGATCGATCCGTTCTTCGACAACCCGATGACCGACGTCGACCCCGGGGAGCTCGACCCCGACTACCTCCTCTTGACTCACGGCCACAGCGACCACATCGCCGACGCCGCGGCGTTTCCGGAGGCGACGGTGGTCGCCACGCCGGAACTGACCGCCTACGTCCAGGAGGAGTTCGGCCACGAGCACACGGTTCCCGCCGGCGGGATGAACATCGGCGGCACCGTCGAGTGCGGCGACGCGTGGGTGACGATGGTCCGCGCCGACCACTCGAACGGGATCGAGAACGACCCCGACTACTCCGCGGGAATGCCCGCCGGCTTCGTGATCGGCGACAAGAAGCCGACGCAGGAGTCGGACCCCGACTGCACGACGTTCTACCACGCCGGCGACACGTCGCTGATGTCCGAGATGGTCGACGTGATCGCGCCGTACCTCGAACCCGACGCCGCCGCGCTCCCGACCGGCGACCACTTCACGATGGGGCCCGCGGGGGCCGGCATCGCCGCCGACTGGGTGGGCGCCGACGTGGTGTTCCCGATGCATTACGACACGTTCCCGCCGATCGAGATCGAGACGCGGGAGTTCGTCAACGAGGTGAAGGCGGCCGGCGCCGCGGCGGAGCCCGTCGTCCTCGACGGCGACGAGACGTACGTACTGGAGTAGTCGCCACGGCACGCGACAGCGGTCGTTTTTATAACCGAACGACCTACCCGGCGAGCCGCGGCACTCGGGCCTTCGATCCGCGGTTGCGTCGCCGCGGACTCGCGAGTGTAGAATACTATTCGAGTTCGAATAAATATTATTCAGCGCGTAGTAGATTCATTTTCACCTCGACTGGCATATAACAATCAAACATTTTTAAATTAATAATAAATCAGAAGCCTTCTAAATAAAAGACGGTTACCGTCGGATTGGTACGCCATGTCAACCGCAGATATGCGGGCTGTGATCCGCGGGGAGGGCGGACGGTTCGTGTACGTCGTCTCCGCGCTCGCAGCGCTCAACGGTCTTCTGTTCGGGTTCGACACGGGGATCATCTCCGGAGCCATCCTCTTCATCGACACCGCCTTCGAGCTGACGCCATTGGTGGAGGGAATCGTCGTCAGCGGCGCGATGGTCGGGGCGGCCGCCGGCGCGGCCGTCGGCGGACAGCTGTCCGACCGCATCGGTCGCAAGCGGTTCATCCTCCTCTCGGCCGGGGTGTTCTTCGTCGGTTCGTTCCTGATGGCGGTCGCGCCGACGGTCGAAGTGCTCGTCGCGGGGCGGATGATCGACGGGGTCGCCATCGGCTTCGCGTCGATCGTCGGCCCCCTGTACATCTCCGAGATCGCACCCCCGTCCGTCCGCGGCGGACTCACGTCGCTGAACCAGCTGATGGTCACCGTGGGGATTCTCTCGTCATACTTCGTCAACTACGCCTTCTCCGGCTCCGGGTCCTGGCGGATCATGCTCGGCGCTGGGATGATCCCCGCCGTCGTGCTCGCCGTCGGGATGCTCCGGATGCCCGAGAGCCCCCGGTGGCTCTACGAGGAGGGGCGAACCGACGAGGCCCGTGCCGTGCTTCGCCGCACGCGGGACGGCGATATCGAGTCGGAGCTCTCCGAGATCGAGTCGACCGTCGAGGCGCAGTCCGGGAACGGCGTCCGCGACCTCCTCAGCCCGTGGATACGCCCGGCCCTGGTCGTCGGACTCGGGCTCGCGATCTTCCAGCAGATCACCGGGATCAACGCAGTGATGTACTACGCGCCGACGATCCTCGAATCGACCGCGTTCGGAAGCTCGCAGTCCATCCTCGCGTCGGTGTTCATCGGCACCGTCAACGTCGCGATGACGGTCGTCGCCATCCTCCTCGTCGACCGCGTCGGACGGCGCCCCCTCCTGCTCGTCGGGACCGGAGGGATGATCGGGTCGCTGGCCGTCGCGGGCCTCGTCTTCCAGTTCGCCGACCCCACCGGCGGGGTCGGTTGGCTCGCGACGCTCACGCTCGTGTCGTTCGTCGCGTTCTTTGCGATCGGACTCGGGCCGGTGTTCTGGCTCCTCATCTCCGAGATCTACCCGCTCGCGGTCCGGGGGAGCGCGATGGGGCTCGTGACCGTCGCCAACTGGCTCGCGAACCTCGCCGTGGCGCTGTCGTTCCCCGTGCTGCTCGACGGAATCGGTACCCCGGCGACGTTCTGGCTGTTCGGCGCGTGCAGCGTCGTCGCCCTGCTCTTCACCTACCGGACCGTCCCCGAGACGAGGGGCCGAACGCTCGAGGCGATCGAGGCTGACCTCCGCGGCGCGACGGGACCGGCGGCGGACGTGCGCGGCGACGACTGACCGAGCGGCCGACCGAGCGCGCCGGGCAGAGCGCGCCCGGCGTGCCGATGCCGGTAACCTTTATCCTCGCGAGACCGAACCGGAAGACGACCATGGCAGACATCGAGACATCCACCGTTTCCGAGGAAGGGTACGCCTGCACGAGTCAGGTCGGCGAGTTCGACATGCAGATCGACGCGACCGACGAGACGGGGCCGAACCCGAACGCCGCGCTCGTCGCGACGTACGCCTCCTGTTACCTCCCCGCGTTCCGAGTCGGCGGGAGCCAGCGCGGCGAGGAGGAGCTCGGCAAGGTCCAGATCGACGCGAGCGCAGCGCTCGACGACGACGACGACCTGGAGTCCATCGCCTTCGACGTCCACGTCGAGGCCGACCTCGACGAGGAGACCGCGGCCGACATCGCCGAGCGCGCCGAGGGCATCTGTCACGTCCACACCGCGCTGCGCGACGAGCTCCACGCCGACATCAGCGTCTACACCGGCGCGTTCTGAGCCGGCGGCGCGAACGACGCAGCAGGTCGACAATTTTTTTGCATCGACGACGCCGACTCGAGAGCCGCAGAACCGCGCCGCGGAGCGTCCTCAGGGTCGGTCGACGCCCGTGAACTCGAAGCGTGCGCCCCCGTCGTCACCCTCGGTCAGCGTCACGTCCCAGCCGTGGGCCTCCGCGATGCGCTCGACGATGGCGAGTCCGAATCCGGTCCCCGACTCGGAGGTGGTGTGGCCGCTCTCGAACACCTCCTCGCGCCGGTCTTCGGGGACCCCGGGGCCGTCGTCTTCGATGTAGAACCCGTCCGGAAGGTCGCCGACGACGACGCGGTCCCCGCCGTGTTCGGCCACGTTTCGGAAGAGGTTCTGGAGCAGTCGCTTGGTCCGCCCGGGGTCCGCGAGCACCTCTCCCTCGGTCTCGACGACGACCTCGATCGCCCCCGCAGATCCGTCTCCGCCGCTCTCGGAGCCGTCGATGGATCCGAGCACGTCGTTCGCGTGTCGGGTCGCCAGTTCGGCGAGAGGGACCGGATCGACCGAGCCGACGGTGTCGCCCTGTCGGGCGAGCGTGAGCACGTCCTCGATCAGCCGCTCCATCTCGTCGAGCGCGGTCCCACAGCGGTCGAAGTACGACTCGTCGCCGGTCTCGCGGGCGAGCCGGAGGTATCCGGAGAGCACGTTGAGCGGGTTTCGGAGGTCGTGCGAGACGATGCTCGCGAACTCGTCGAGCCGCTCGTTTTCGCGTTCGATCCGGCGTTCGTACGCCTTCCGCTCCGAGATGTCGCGGCTGGTGGCGAGGAAGCGATCCTCGCCCTGAACGTCGACGCGGCGAACTTGGACCTCGACCGGGAACGTGGTGTCGTCGGCCCGTCGGAACGTCGTCTCTGTCCGGCGCGTCTCGCCCATCTCGATGGACTGCCAGAGGTCGACACCCTCCGACTGGTCCAGCTCCGCGTCGATATCCCAGACGTCCATTCCCACGATCTCCTCGCGGTCGTAGCCCAGTTCGGCCGCCATCACCGGGTTCGCGTCGACGATCTCGCCCGCCTCGTCGTGGATGTCGATCATGTCCGGCGAGTCCTCGTAGAGGGCCTCCAGCCGCGCGGAGGTTCGTTCGAGCTCTCGCTGGCGACGGCGCTCCACGGTCACGTCGCGGGTGATGCTGATCACGCCGTCGAACTCACCGTTGATGGCAAGCCGGCGCAGCGAGAAGTCGATGATCGCGTCGGAGCGCTCGGGAATGTCGAGTTCGACCGTTCCGGACAGCGCCTCGCGCTCTCCCGCGACCAGCTCCGCGAACGGGTCGTCGTCTCGGTCCTCGCGGAGCTGCTGTAACAGGGGACTCGGCCGACCGATGAGCTCCTCGCGAGTTGTCTCGTACACCCTCGTCAGTCGGTCGTTGACGACCGCGAATCGCCGGTCGGCGTCGTACAGGGCCACGGAGTTGGGGAGCTCGTCGACGATCCGCCGGTAGCGCTCCAAGTCGCGCTCTCGCTCCTTCTCCTCGGTCACGTCGATGTGGATCCCGACGGCGCGAACCGGCTCCCCGTCGTCGGTGCGCTCGACGACGCGCCCGCGGTCGCGGATCCACTTCCAGTCGCCAGATTTCGCTTCCATCCGATGGTCGCACTGATAATACGCCGTCTCCTCGGAGAAGTGCTCCTCGAGCGCCGCCCACGTCTCCTCGAGGTCGTCGGGGTGGACACGCTCTTCCCACTCCGAGAGCTCGAAGGCGATCTCGGACCGGTCGTATCCCAACATGCCGGCCCACCGCTCGTCGAACCGCACCTCGCCGCTCCTGATGTCCCAGTCCCAGACCCCGACGTCGGCGCCCTCCACCGCGAGTCGGAACCGCTCGGAGAGCTCCTGGAGCTCGCGCTCGCGCTCGCGTTCCTCGGTCACGTCGCGGAAGTACACCGACAGGCCGGTGTCGGAGGGGTACGCGTCGATCGCGAGATCGAGGTCCGGCCCGGGGAAGTGAAACTCGAAGGTGGTCGGCTCGCCGGACGCCATCGCGTCGCGGAACTGCGATTCGACCTCGGTCCCGCGGAGCGCCCGGAAGCGGTCCCAGATCCGGTCCCCGAGCAGGTCCTCGGCGTCGCGCTCGACCAGTTCCGCCGCCCGCTCGTTGAGATACGTGAGCCGCCACGACTCGTCGATGCCGCAGAACGCGTCCGTCATCCGATCGAGGTGCTCGGTCACCCGGCGCTCGGTGTGCGATCGAGAGACGGCGCGGGCGATGCGGGAGGCGAGCGTCGCGTAAGGGCCGTCGGCGTGCTCGAGATCGCTGGTGTCGAGAGGGGCAGGGTCGGCGGAGCCGTCGGTGCCACCGCCCACCGGCAGGTACTCGTCGACGCCCGCGGCGATCGCCTCGCTCGCGACGGCCTCCGATCCGTGGGCCGTGAACAGCAGAAACGGGAGGTCGCCGACTCGGTCCCGGACGGTTCTGAGGAACTCCACGCCGTCCATTCCAGGCAGGTCGTAGCCGCTGACGACGCAGTCGACTTCGCCCGAGTCGATGACACTGAGGCCCTCGGCCGCGTCGGCGGCTGTCGTCACCGCGAACCGGTCGGCGTGAGTTTCGATGGCCGTCGCCGCACGGTCCCCCACCTCCGGGCGATCGGCGACGAGCAGCACCCGCACCGGATCTGACTGTAGGTCCGCCGCGAGCGCGTCCGTCCTGTGACCGTCCCGTGTCGTCATCCGTTTACGCATCGAATAGGTGATATAGTAATTATTTCCATTTTAGATTTCGCGCCTCGTCCGTCACGCCGACGCGTACGCGACGACGGCGCTGGACGCGGCGTACCCGATCGCCGCCATGAGAAGCGCCGCGACGAGCGCGACGGCGAACTCCCCGGCGACGGCGAACGCGAGCAGAAACCCGGCCATGCCGACCGCATTCGCGCACAGCAGCCGGAGCGTTCGGTATGACGGCTCCCGGGTGGACATACCCGTGGTACGAGTTCCCCACCCTAAAACCCACGAGTCACCGGTGATCGCGAACCGTCGGCGGCCGGGCGTCGGGTGCCGCGATCGTGACGACGACTCAGGCCGGTTTCGGGCGGGCGCGGGGTGGTCCGAACGCGACGAGGTGACGATTTAGGACCGATGCCGCGGCCACCCGCCCCATGCGACCGCGAGACGATCCGGCAGACCGGGGGCGATACGCGCCGGAGCGACGGCGGGGACCGGACGCTCGGGAACGCTCCCGCTCCCGACGAGGAGCGGGACGCGATCGAACCGGCTCTGCGCCGCAGGGACCCTCGTCCCCGGTGCTCATCCCGGGCGTCACCCTCGGCGCGCTCCTCGCGGTCGCGACCCTCGCCGCGATCCGGTCGACGGGCCGGGTGCTCCGAGAGTGGTCTCTCGCGATCGCGGTGTGCGCCGTCGTCGCGGGATGCGTGCTGAGCGCTGTCGTCGTCGCCCACATCGCGGCGGGAGCCGCCGCACGGTGGGGCGGGGCAGGCCGCTGAACACCTCAGGGAGTCGGCCTCGCGGAACGGTTCCGCGGAACGGTTTTGCGGCCGGCACCCGAAGGGGCGCGTATGGTCGCAACGGAATCCGACTCGGACCTCGATCGCGGCGACGCCGCGCCGCCGTTCGAGCTACCCGGCACCGACGGCGAGACGTACACGCTCGACTCGTTCGACGCGGACGCCCTGCTCGTGGTGTTCACGTGTAACCACTGCCCGTACGCGCAGGCGAAGTTCGACCTCCTCAACGATCTGGCGACCGAGTACGAGGATCTGGCGGTCGTTGGAATCAATCCGAACGACGCCGACGAGTACCCCGACGACTCCTTCGAGGCGATGCGCGACCGCGTCGCCGACGGGACGATCGCGTACGACGCGTACCTCCGCGACGAGACGGGCGAGGTCGCGGACGCGTACGGCGCGGTGTGTACCCCCGACCCGTTCCTGTTCGGCCGCGACGGGGACGCGTTCCGGCTTCGGTATCACGGCCGCCTCGACGACGCGCTGAACCCGGACGACGAGCCGACCGAGTACTACGTCCGCGACGCCGTCGACGCCGTGCTCGCCGGCGAGGCCGTCGACATCCCCGACCGCCCCTCGCGAGGGTGTTCGATCAAGTGGCCGGAGGAGTGACCGGGCGGGGGTGACGAGGCGAGAGTGACGTGACAGCCGGGGCGAGCGACGCGGACGACGAAGGGAGCCGACGAAGCCGACACCACCGGCCCCCGAGGGGTCGCCTCTGAGGGCCCGCGTTCTCGATCACCGGCCCGCCGCGGGTGTTCCGGTCGTTCGGCGCCGATACGAGCCTACAAGTCGGTTCGGCGGGGAGCGAACGCATGGCACGCGTCACGGTCTGGAACGAGTATCGGCACGAACGCGAGAGCGACGCGGTCGCCGACGTGTACCCCGACGGGATCCACGCGGTCATCGCGGACGCGCTCCGCGGGGCCGGTCACGAGGTCCGCACCGCGACACTCGACGCGGGGCCGGACCACGGGCTCACCCAGGACGTGCTGGACGACACGGACGTGCTCACGTGGTGGGGGCACGCGGCCCACGACGAGGTGCGCGACGCGGTCGTCGATCGCGTCCACGAGCGGGTCCTCGACGGCATGGGCCTGTTGGTGCTCCACTCAGCACACTACTCGAAGGTCTTCAGGCGGCTGATGGGCACCAGCTGCTCGCTCAAGTGGCGGGAGGCCGCCGAGACCGAGCGACTGTGGGCGGTCGAGCCGAGTCACCCGATCGCCGACGGGATCGGCGAGTACATCGAACTCGGCGAGACGGAGATGTACGGCGAGCGGTTCGACGTTCCAGCGCCGGACACGCTCGTGTTCAACTCCTGGTTCGCCGGGGGCGAGGTGTTCCGTTCCGGCTGCTGTTACCGTCGCGGGAACGGGCGGGTGTTCTACTTCCGCCCCGGACACGAGACGTACCCGATCTACCACGACGACGACGTGCGGCAGGTGCTCCGGAACGCGGTCGAGTGGGCGGATCCGGGTGACGGCCCGACGCCCGACTTCGGCAACGCCGACCCGATCGAGGAGATCGACACCGACGACGACCGGACGGTTCACTGATCGGGCGGGCGCAGGCGGGCCGGTCACCCATCGAGCACACCCGGGCGAGACCACCGACGCGTAACCCCAGGCGTCGCTCAGTCCGCGGCTACCTCGTCCACCCGCACGGGGTCGAGCCCGCGGCGATCGAGTTCCGCTTCGATCTCGTCGATCCGGGGCGCGATGACATCCGGGTCGTGGCTGTCGGTTCCGACGCTCACCCGGAGGCCGGCGTCGGCGAGCCGGTCGAGGAAGGCGGGCGCCGGGTGGAACTCACCGTAGTCGTCGAGCAGGCGGCCGGCGTTGATCTCCGGAACGGTCCGCGAGTCGCGGAACGCCTCGACGACCGCCGCGTAGTGGTCTTCGGTCGCGAACCCGCGGAGGTGGGGATTGCGCTCGATCAGGTCCGGGTGCGCGGCGATCGCGAACAGCTCGGCGTCGACCAGCGCGACCAGCTTCTCGAAGTACCGGTCGACGAGCGCCCGCCGTTCCCCCGCCGGCTTGTCGGCGAAGTGCGAGCGCGTGTGGACGTTCGCGCCGTCGAGGTCGTGGACGCTCCCGATCGCGTAGTCGAACCCGGCCTCGCCGAGGAAGTCGGCGATCGCCGCCTCGTGGTCCGGATCGTAGTCCATCTCCACGGCGTCGAACACGTCGACCTCGACGGCGGGGTCCCCGCGGAGCGCCTCGATCGCCTCGCGCCGCCGCTCGTACGTCAGGTCGAGGTTGAAGCCGAGCGCGCGCTTGAACCGCTCCGCGCTCGGGTCGGGCGAGACGTTGCAGTGGTCGGCGATCCCAACCCCGTCGACTCCCGCCTCGGCGGCGGCGTCCACCATCCGGCGGAGAAACGCGCCGTCCGAGTAGTTCGAATGGACGTGGTAGTCGTGCACAGCCGGGATTCGTCCCGGATCGACTCGTAGTTTCGGGTCGCGTGCGACGCCGTCGCACGGGTGTTCGGCCGGGGGTGTCCCGACATTCAGGCCGGTCGCGTACCGGCGCTCAGACCGGCGCGTACCGGGTCAGTATCCCGTCCCGAGCGCCCAGTTCGCGACGAGCGCGGCGAACGTGGTCCCGAACAACACCGCCAAGATCCCGAAGGAGACGCCCCACCCGAACAGGTCGGCGGCGAGCCCGACCCCGAACGAGCCCGCGGAGCCGATCACGGTGTAAACCGTCCGGACGAGCCCGAACCCGGCGCCGCGCTCCGCGTCGCTCAGCGCGTCCATGAACCGCGGATCGATCGCCGAGAAGAAGCTGGCGCCGGAGCCGGCCAGCAGCACCGCGACCGCGACGCCGGCGAGTCCCGGACCGAAGACGAAGGCGGCGATCCCGACCGCGCCCGCCAGCATCGCCGAGCCGATAGCGACGTCGCGGCCCGCCCGGTCCGACAGCCGTCCGAGCCCGACCTGCGCGACGGCGCGGACGACGAAGAACGCCGAAAACACCCCGGCGGCGAGCGACGGCGAGTAGCCGCGGAACTCGACGAGGAACGTCGGGAGAAAGGACATCACGCCTTGGACCACGTACGTCCCGGTCATCGCGACGAACAGCGGGAGGAGGACGCTGGGGCGCGAGAGGAGTTCGACGAGCGGCGCGAGCGCGAACCGCTCCCGCATCGGCTGGTCCGGGCGCCGCGGCTCCGTCGGGCGCACGCGCCACGCGAACAGCAGGAACACCGGCACGCCGACCAGCGCGGCCAGCGCGACCGCGGGGCGCCACCCGAACCGGACCCCGACCCACGCGGCGGCGACGGGGGCCACGAGCCCGGCGAGGGGGCCGCCGACCGAGTGGAGCCCGATCGCGGTCCCGAGGTCGTCGAAGGTCCGGGAGAGCAGCGTCGTCGCCACCGCGTAGTGGAGTCCGGCGACGAGCCCCAACAGCACCGCCGCCAGCACGAACGCGGGGAAGACGGGCGCGAGCGCGAGCACGACGCTCATCGCCGCGGTGCCGCCGACGGCGACCAGGATCACGAGTCGCTCGCCGTGTCGGTCCGCGAGCACGCCGCTCGGGAACTGGGCCGCGCCGTACGCCAGCCACATCCCCGAGAGCGCGACTCCGATGGCGGTGTTCGACACCGCGAAGTCGTCGACGATCAGCGGGACGACGGGGCTGATAGCCAGCCGGGCGAAGTACGTCACGAGGAAGGCGAGCATACACAGCGACAGCACCGTGTGCCGGTACTGCCAGCTCATCCGACCGTCACTGTCGTTTCGTCCGGCCGGTCCGGGCTCAATGCTTTCGGTTCCGGCCGGTGACGCCGGCGCCTACTCCCCGTGCGGGTCGGAACGGGTCGACTCGTCCGAATCGGCGGAGCGGGTCCCGTCCGCCGAGCGCGACTGCAGTCGCTCCGCGATCGCTGCGCCCGCGGTCCGGGGGTCGGCCTCCCGCAGTTCGACCCGATCGCCGACCGCGACGCGACCGGGTTCGAGCACGTCACAGCAGAGCCCGCCGCGCCGTTTGAGCGCCGCGGCGAGCCCGTCCGCACCCGCTAGCTCCTCGACGTGGGCACAGGGCGGGCGCCGGCGGGTCGGGCGGAGGAGCGCCTCGCCGACCGCGACGGTCGCGTCCAGCAGGTCGTCCATTCCGGCGCCGAACCCCGCAACGACGACGTTGCGTCGGTGGCGCCCGTCGGAGACGTCGATGCCGGTCTCCTCGCGCACCGCATCGAGCGCCTCGGCGGCGACGAGCGTGACCGCGCAGGCGTCGAGCTGGAAGGTGCCCCCACCGCGGTGGTAGCGGTCTCCCGCGATCCCGTGGGGGCGGACCTCGACCGTGTCCCGGAGTTCGGGAGGCGCACCGCTCTCGGAGGCGGTGACGAGGTCGCGGACCGTGCCGACGGCCACGTCCTCCGCCATCACGGCCCTCCGAGCAGGGACGGGTCCCCCGGCTTCAGCCACTCGCGGTGCGCGTAGTAGACGATCGCGACCGGCGGCGCGAGCAGCGCGACCAGCGCGTACAGCCATTTGAAGAGCCCGAGGTCGGCGACGCCGCGCTCGTCGAGCGACAGGGCGTCGAGGAGGATCGCGGCGGTCGCGAGCGGCGCGAGGAGGTAGCCGTGGGCGAACGCGACGGCGGCGCCCGTCGGGGTGCCTGCCGAGAGCAACGCCCAGTCGATCGCGTAGAGGAGCGTCCAGCCGGCGGCGGCGACCGCGAGGAACCGCAGCCACGGCCCGTCGAACCGGCGGTCGCTCGCGTCGGCGTCGGCTCCGGGGCCGGGCGCACCGGAGAACGATTCGGGATGGGTTCTCACGACCGATCTGGGGGACGGAGAGTAATCAACGTCCGGATCAGGTGTGTCGTCGAGGGCCGTTGAGTGCTCGGAGACGGCGTACCCGCCGTCAATCGGCGAGCCACGCGCCGCGGCCTAACCCGCGACCGCTCGGGTGGTGGCGTTCCCGGTACCAGACGCTGACGCGTTCGTCGGCGTCCGGACCTCGACCGATTCGTCGTCGTACACCTCCATGGTCTCGATCACCGTTCCGTTTGCAGCGACGCGTCGGACGACGACCGCGGGGACCTTCGCATCCGTTCCGTTCGGTCCCGCTTCGGTTTGGGTCTCGGCGGGCGTCTCGCCGCTGAGGAACGCGGTGATCGCGTCGGTTTCGGCGAACGAGTCGACATCGCCGGACCGGGCGTCGACGAACGCGACGTACGCGATCCCGCTGTTGTCTTCGGGGACGACGCGCACCTGCCAGTACTCTCGGTCGTCGATGACCGTGAGGATCGGTTCGGCCGGGTCGAACCGGTCCCAGTCCGTCTGGGGCGCCGACTGCCGCACGAGGTCCGCCGCTCGCTGCGGACCGAACAGCGAGTCACTCGGCACGTACCGCTCGAAGTCGCCCGTTTGCCCGTCGATCGTCCACAGCTCCTGGAGACCCTGCGCATCGCCGTAGGGCTCGACGGCGACGACGTACTGCGGGCCCGACTCGGAGAGGACGAAGAACGGCTGGTCGTTCTCGTCGCCGGGCAGCGGTGCGATCTCGATCTCGTCCTCGTGGCTCGTGTAGGTGTTGACGATCCCGTTGCGGTACTTCGTCGCTCCGACCGCTCGGAGCGCGAGGTCTTCCGGGAACAGCTGCTGGTCGTCGAGAACGGGGGTGTCCGCCGCCTCGCTCGGTGAGAGGGTATCGATCGAGCCGCTCGGATCGATGACGGCGACGCCGCCCCACCGCGGCGTGGAGTGCGGAAGCGGCGTCAGGTGGAACTGCGGCTCGGAGTAGGGGACGACGATGTACTGGGTGCCGTCGTGAACGACCATCTTAGGGTCGCCGTAGTCGACGAGGTACGACTGCGATTTGAGGAGCTCCCACCGGTAGTTCCGGTAGAAGATGGTTCCGACGCCGGTTTCGAGTTCGCCGTCGACGGACCGCACGTTCGCTCCCTGTGTCGTCATGTCGACGAGAACGGTCCCGGGCTGCCCCTTCGTGATCATGTTGAACAGTCCATCCGGGGCGAGCGGGGCCGCCCAGTAGGGCGTGCCGTTCACCACGCTGATGTCGGTCTCGCCGACCCGGTACTGTGGTCGGTTGAGCGTGTTCGAGGCGTACCGATCCGCGACCGCCCGCGTGACGATCCGCGGGTTGTCCGCATCGACGTTGTCGAGTCGCTCAACGGTGGCCGTTTCTCCCATCGTCTGGTCGCTCAGGGTCACGCCGGCCACCGCGTTTGCGACGGGCAGCAGCGCGAACGCCACGAGCACGAAGGTGACCATCCCGACACGGAGCGGCGTAATCGTCTGCTCGTCGCTGGCGACTGCGTTGACGACGGTCGCAATCCGATCGCCCGACCGTGCGGTGGCCCACGCGGCGAGGGCGCCAGCAGCGACGCCGAGCAGCAACAGCGGCGTGGTGTACAGGGTGTAGACGAGGCCGTGAAGCCACGGTCGAAAGAACCACCCGATCGCGATGATGACGAGTCCGACGACACCGAGCAGAACCCACGACCGAGCCGGAGTCCGCTGCGTCAGATCGGTCGGCGGCCGATCGGATTGGTCCTCGTCTGATGACGGTTCGTCCGTATCGTCGGCAGGAGGGCGCGGTGACATTGATACTGATGGTGAAACGGCGGCGACGGACCGCGAGCGCGGAGCGCTGCGGCAGGGGGAGTGCAAGCCGACAGGCGTTCGATCCCACCCGTCGGGGCGGAGGGCGACGCGACGGAATCCACATCCGGAGTGACACCTGTCAACAGATAAATGTTGTACAACTCTACAGAGCCACCTCGCGATCGGTCACTGACGGGGGGCTAAGACGGTGGAGTGGCGCCTATTCGTCGAAGGTACCGGCGGTGAGATAGCGCTCGCCGCTGTCCCAGAAGACGGTGACGACGAGCGGCTCATCACCGGCGAACGCGCCCGACTCCCGGAGTTCGGCGGCGACGTTTTTGGCCGCGAGGTTGGAGGCGCCGGAGGACTGGCCGACGAGCAGCCCCTCCTCGCGGGCGAGCCGGCGACACTCGGTCTCGGCGCTCTCGATGTCGACCGTGTGCACGTGGTCGATCAGGTCGGTGTCGAGGTTCGGCGAGACGAACCCCGGACCCATCCCCTGGAACTCGTCGACACCGGGCTCGCCGCCGGAGATGACGGCGTTGTCGCTCGGCTCGACCGCGTCGATCCGCACGTCGGGAAACGCCTCGCGGAGCCGCCGCCCGATCCCGGTGAGCGTGCCGCCGGTGCCGACGCCCGCGACGAGGGCGTCGACGGTGCGGTCGGCCACCTGATCGAGAATCTCCGGGCCGGTGGTCTCGTAGTGGGCCAGCGGGTTCGCGGGGTTGTCGAACTGCCGGAGCTGGACCATCCCCTCGTCGCGTTCGAGCGCGTCGGCGCGGTCCTTGGCGTCGGAGATGTCGCCGTCGACGAGATCCACGTCGGCGCCGTACGCGCGCATGAGCCGCCGTCGCTCGATCGACTTCCCGTCCGGCATCACGAGCGTCACGTCGTACCCCTTCACCGCGCCGACCATCGCCAGCCCGATCCCCGTGTTGCCGGAGGTGGGCTCGACGATCCCGTCGCCGGGCGTCAGCTCGCCGGCCTCCTCGGCGGCCTCGACCATGTACAGCGCCGGGCGGTCCTTCGCGGAGCCGCCCGGATTGCGCGACTCGACCTTCGCCGCCACGGTCGTCTCCGACGGCGAGTCGACTCGCACGAGCGGCGATCCGAGCCCGTCCAACACGTCATCGTCCATGGGCGACCCACGGGGGCGGCACCCAAATGCCCAGCGGACTCCGGCGAGTCGTGTCCGGCGAGTCGTGTCCGGCGAGGGCGGGCCGACCCGTTGCCACCGACGCGGCGTTTACATGCGTCGCCGGCGTACCACGGCGTATGACCCTCGAAACGCTCGCTCCCGACGCCGGCGACGCCGACGAGATCGACCCCGCCGTACTGGACGCGCTCGCGGCCGACGACTACCGGTTCAAGGTGTGGGGCGGCGACTGGTGTGGCGACTGCCAACGACAGCTCCCGGACTTCGGCGCGGCGCTCGACGCGGCCGGCGTCCCCGACGACCGGATCGAGGACTTCCCGGTGACGAAGGGGCCGAACGGCAAGGAGGGCGAGGGCGTCGACGAGTACGACATCCGGCTGATCCCGACGGTCGTCGTCGAGACCGCCGGCGGCGAGGAGGTCGCGCGCTTCGTCGAGGAGGCGGACGTGTCGATCGCCGAGCACCTCGCGCGGGAACTCGCGGATATCGACGTTCGGGCCTGAGTCGCCCCACCAGCAAGGCGAATACAACGAGCGACGATCCCGGCGCCGATCGACATCGTAGGGCCCCGCGTTCGCCGGTGAGCGCAAGCACCTTCACCTCCGAGCGACCGCTACGGTTCGAGTTCTCGACACGAACGAAGAGTCAGGAGACACTCGGCCCCTCACAGGTCCGGACGAGAGTTAGGCCGCAGAGATATTACGCCGATGTAACCGGATCGCCGATGAATACGGTTGGTGGGTTTTCACCTATGAGATTTGGGTCAACGTTTATAAATATCAGAGTGACTTAAGCTAAACTAGCCAGTGACCCGACGGACGCGTCCCCACAGAGATTCGGGATCGCGCCTCGGCCCCAGCTGGGTTCAAACATGAAATCAAGCAAGCTATTCAGCAAGGACGACCGTGGTGTGAGTCCCGTTATCGGGGTCATCCTCATGGTCGCAATTACCGTAATCCTGGCCGCCGTCATCGGGACGTTCGTGCTCGGACTCGGCGACTCGCTGAACGATACTGCACCGCAGGCGTCGTTCACCGTGGACGGTGTGAGCAATAATAACATCACGTTCACGAAAACGGGCGGTCAGTCGATCGAAGCCAACGATCTGAGCGTCTCCGTTGCCGGTAACAGAACAGATACCCCGTTTAACGGGGGTAGTTGGCAGACCGGACAGAGTAGGGAGGCAAACGTGAGTGCGGACACTTACAGCAGTGAACAGACGGTTCGCATCATCCACGACCCGAGTGGGAACACGATCTTCCAGCAGACCGTCGACTTCAGTAACTAAGTTAGCGTTTCCGTCGCGGTCGCTTTTTTATTTTCTCGCTGTACCCAACCAACGACTGGTACCGAACTGCTGAATCATCGCGGAACCAGCCGTCAGGATCTCCGAAACGTTCGGCTTACTCTCACCTTCGAGGGGGCTCAAAGAGACGGAGCCCGACGACAGGGTGGATCGACAAGCATCGGTGACTGCCGGCTATCACACAAGCCGCGGACAGCCATCCGAAGTCTCCCAGAGTACACCGGACGTCGCTCGGGGCGTGTGCGTCACACTGGGCGCAGTTGCTCCGGCGACGGTGAGATCTGAGTACCCCCGCTCCGAGGTCACATCGGTACCGCCGACGGAAGGCGACCGAGACTACCGACGTGATTCCTACACGAACGAGACACGCTAGCGGAGTCTCTAGTGGAGTAGAACAACCGAATTAGGTGGCTGGGGAGTTCCCGGCCCCTAACACGCCACGGCCAAAGACCGTGGACGTTGTAGGTGGGCCAACACGGATTTGAACCGTGGACCTCCCGGTTATCAGCCGAGCGCTCAACCTGACTGAGCTATTGGCCCAGGTGAGCGCATTCAATCGTTGCGCTGGTAGGATTTTAAGGGTTTCCTTTCGCGAATCGACCGCAGTCAGCCGGTTTTCGATCACGGGAGAAACGGCTCACGCGGCGGGGACAGCCCGCGAACGGCGGCGCCTCAGTCGGTTCGATCGGTCTCCTCGTCTTCGACTGTGAAGTCCACGTCGACGACGTCGTCCGCGTGGTCCGGGTCGTCGAAGCGGTCGCCGTCGGAGTCGCTCCCGGCGCCGTCACCGGCGGACCGCTGGCCGTTGAAGTCGTCGGTGCCGTCGAACTGACCCTCGTCGAAGCCGTCGCCGTCGAAATCGTCGGCGTCGAAGTTCCCCCCGAACGCGCCGCCGCCCATCGTGAACCCGGCACCGGCGCCGTCACCGTCACCGTCGCCGCCGGGGAACCCCCCGATGTAGACGTTGCCGGTGGTGAAGCCGTTGGTCTCGCTGTCGAGGTACGGGATGACCACGTATTTTTTGAGGGCCATCCGGATCGGAACCCGCGAGAGCGGGAGCGCGAGCAGGAAGCCGACCGCGTCGGTGACGAGTCCCGGCGTGAGCAGGAACGCGCCGGCGGCGATCAGGAGGCCACCGTCGAGCAGTTCGTCGGTCGGTGGCTCGCCGCGGGCCAGCTTGCGCTGAACCCGTGCGAGCGTCGCGCGCCCCTCGGCGCGGAGGAGGAGCATCCCGAGGACGGCCGTCAACACGACGAGCGCGACCGTGACCGCCCACCCCAGCCGCGTCGCGACGACGATCAGGAACAGCGCGTCCACGAGGGGGACGACGAGGAGCAGCGCGAGCAGCGTTCGCGGGCGCATACCGTCGCCTTCCCGCCGGGGACGCATAGCCCTTTTCGTCCGGAGTTGCCCGCTCCGCGACCGACCGCCCCGCGGCCGCCGTCGCTTCGCGGCCGTCCGCTCCGCGACCGCCACGGCTTTGACCGCCCGGTCCGAGCCGACCGTATGGATATCGTCGGCGCGCTCGGCCGCGATCCCCCGGACCGCGAGTCGCTGCCGCGGTGGCTCGCCCCGCTCCCGAAGCCGCTGGAGGACATCGCCTTCCGGCTGATCTGGGTGATCGTCGCCATCAACCTGCTCGGCACCGCGTTCGGCTTCTGGTACTACCGGTTCCAGTTCCGCGAGCTTCCGGTCGAGATGTGGCCGTTCATCCCCGACAGTCCGGGCGCGACGCTGCTGATCGCGCTCGCGCTCGCGGCGTGGGGGGTCGGCCGCTCGAGCGACACGCTCGCGACGCTCGCCTTCTTCGGGAACATCAAGCTCGGGCTCTGGACCCCGTACGTCCTCGTCGTCTTCTGGCCGGCGTTCCTCGCGAACTCCGGCCCCGCGATGTACGCGTTCCTCTTCGTGAGCCACCTCGGGATGGTCGTGCAGGCGTTCGTGCTCCACCGGATCACCGACTTCCCGCTGAAGGCGGTCGGCGTCGCGACCGCGTGGTACACGGTCGACCTGTTGATGGACTACTTCGTCCCGGTGATCGGCGAAGTGACCCACACCTCGATCCCATACGCCGACGCCGAGCCGTGGTTCACGACGACCGTGTTGCAGGTCGCGGCGGCCGGCGCGGTCGCGCTCACCGTGATCCCCCTGTTCTGGGCGCTCGCGACGCGGGTCGCCACGCTCCGGCGCCGATCCGGAGAGACGGCCTGACGCCGCCAGCGGCGTCCCCCGTTTAAGTCCTCCCGGACCGTCGGGTCGGGCATGAGCGCGTACGAGCGGATCGCGGACCTCACCGTGACCATCGAGTCGGTTGAGCGCCGCCGGTACACCGGCGAGACCACGAGCGGGTTCGAGCGAACGACCACCGAGTTCCGCCTCGCCGGCGACGGCGTCGTCGGACGCGGCGAGGACGTGACGTACGAGACCGAGGACCACGCCGCGCTGGTCGGGACCGACCCCATCGACATCGAGGGGGAGTGGACCATCGACGAGCTGTCGGCGCGCCTCGACGAGATCGACCTGTTCGCGCACAAACCCCCCGAACGAGCGTACTTCCGCAACTACAGGCGATGGGCGGTCGAGAGCGCCGCGCTCGATCTCGCGCTCCGACAGCGTGGAGTGTCGCTCGGCGAGCGGCTCGGGATCGAGCCCGAGCCGGTCCGGTTCGTCGTCTCGACGCGCCTCGGGGAGCCGCCGACGACCGACCGGGTCGAAGAGCTCCTCGCGCTCGACGACGACCTGGAGTTCAAGCTCGACCCGACGCCCGACTGGCCGGAGGAGGCGTTCGTCACGCTCAGAGAAACCGACGCGGTCCGGATCCTCGATCTGAAAGGGTGGTACGAGGACACGGACGTCGACGTCGAGCCCGACCCCGAGCTGTACCGCGACGTGTTCGCCGCGTTCCCGGCCGCGGTCGTGGAGGACCCCGGGTTCACGCCCGAGACGCGCCCGCTCGTTGAGCCGCAGGCCGACCGACTCTCCTTCGACTACCCGATCGACGGGGTCGAGAGCCTCGAATCGCTCCCCGTCGAGCCGGGGTGGTGTAACATCAAGCCCTCCCGGTTCGGGACGCTCGAATCGCTGTTCGAGACGATCGCGCACTGTCGGTCGGAGGGGATCGACCTGTACGGCGGCGGTCAGTTCGAACTCGCCAGCGGCCGGACCGCGATCCAGACGCTCGCGGCGCTCTTCTACCCGGACGGACCGAACGACGTGGCCCCTCGGCCGTTCAACGACCCCGAGGCGTCGCCGCCGTACCCGATGAGTCCGATTCGGCCCCACCGCGACGCCGTCGGCTTCGAGTTCTGAGCGGGAAGCGAATCGGAGACCGAATCGACGGGCGGTCGCGCCCTATCGCTCGCGCTCCCTGACCCGGTCCGACGGCGGCGACGGGGCGGAGTCGCGGTCGGAGTCGGGTTCGCGCTCGGTCGCGGAGCCGACCCGGGACGCGCCGTCGGCTTCGCGCTCGCGGGTGTCGGCCACCCGTTGGGCGGCGTCGGCGATCGAGTCGAAGACGGCGAGCGTCCGGTAGCTGAGGTAGAGTCCGACCGGTAGACCCACGCCGATCAGCACGCCGAGGAGGAGTTCTGCGACGATCACGACCGAGTACGTGAGCGCGAGGAGGGAGAGGGCGGCCAACGCCGCGCCGATGGGCGTTCGAAGGGCGTCGGAGGGCGAGAGCGGGTCGTGCGGCATACCCTCCGCTATCGGGGCGAGATACTAAAAACGGGCGCGAAACGGAGCGGCGGCGGCGACGCGACCGTCGTCAGTCGTCGGCGGGAGCCGCGGAGTCGCCGGCGGAGACGCCGGTGCCGGGGCCGATGTCGATCCCGAGCGCTTCGAGCTTCTCGTCGGGGACGACGCCGTCGACCCAGCCGCGGGTCTCGTAGTACTCCGCCTTCATCTCGTCGAGCTCGCAGAGCTGCCCCTCGCTGGCGCCCGTGCCGGGGACGGCGTCCGGGTGCCCGTCGATGAAGCGGTTCGGCAGGGTGTCGTCGGCACCGTCGAAGCCGACGAGGTTGTTGTAGTAGCGCTCGAGGTTGTACACCCGTTCGCCGGCCTCGAACAGCTCGTCTTCGGTGACGTCGCGGCCGGTCATGCCGTTGTACTGGAGCACGTACTCCTCGATCCCCTCCGCGAACGCGCTGAACTTGCAGATGTCGAAGGAGTCGGAGACGGCGTGCAGGTCCTGGAAGGTGGCGGTGAGCTCGCCTTTGCCCTCCCACTCGTACGGATCGACCTTCTCCGGAATGCCGAGAATCTCGGCGGCCGGCGTGTAGCCGCGCAGGTGGCAGGCGCCGCGGTTGGAGGTCGCGTACGCGATCCCCATCCCCTTCATACAGCGCGGGTCGTAGGCGGCCATCGTCTGGCCCTTGACCGAGAGCTTGTTGCCGTGGGCGTCCTTCGCGTCGGCGATGCGCTCGGGCCCCTCCGCGAGGAGGTCGCCGAGGTCCGAGGAGCGGTGGCCGATCTCGTCGAGGAGATCGATCATCGTCTCGGAGTCGCCCCAGTCGAGGTGGCCGACGTCGTCGAGTTTCCCCTCTTCGCTCATCTCCATCGCCATCGCCATCATGTTGCCGGCCTCGATGGTGTCGATGCCGAGGTCGTTACAGCGCTGGAGCATCAGCGCGATCTCGTCGCGGTCGGAGTGGCCGGAGTTCGGCCCGAGCGCCCACGCGGACTCGTACTCGTACGACTCGGTGCGGACGTTCATGTCCTCGCCCTTGTGCGTGACGTCGACGTCGACCTCCTTCTTACACGCGACCGGACAGGAGTGACAGGTCGGCTCGTCGACGAGGATGTTCTCGCGGACGTTCTCGCCGGAGACGCGCTCCGCCTCGATGTCGGTGCCCTCGGCGTCGTGGTACGCCTCCGTCGAGGTGTACTTCGCGTTCTTCGTCGGGAGGCCGTCCATCTCCTCCGTCGCGTTCATCAGGACGTTGGTGCCGTACATCGAGAGCCCGCCCTCGTTGGGCGCGGTCACGTCGGACTCGCGGATGACCTCCATCGCCTGCTGGTACCCCTCTTGGAACGTCTCCGGGGAGGCCGGCTTCGGCATGTCGGTGCCGCTCTTGACGACGACGGCCTTCACGTTCTTCGAGCCCATCACGGCGCCGGTGCCGCCGCGACCCGAGGCGCGGTCGTCCTCGTTGATGACGCAGCCGTAGCGCACCTCGTTCTCGCCGCCCTGCCCGATCGCCATCACGGAGACGTTCCGACCGACCTTCCCGTCGACCTCCTCGCCGATCTGGTCGATCGTGTCGTGGACGCCCTGTCCCCAGAGGTGGGCGGCGTCGCGTACCTCGACCTCGCCGTCCTCGACGAACAGGTAGACAGGCTCGTCGCTCGCGCCGTCCAGTAGGAGGCCGTCGAGCCCGGACCATTTGAGTCGGGCCCCGGACCAGCCGCCGTGGTGGGAGTCGGTGACCGTCCCCGTCAGCGGGGACTTCGTCACCAGGGCGATCCGACCGCTCATCACGGTTTGGGTGCCCGTGAGCGGACCGGTCATGAACGCCAGTCGGTTCTCCGGCCCCAGCGGGTCCACGTCGGGCCCCTTGTCGAAGACGTACTTCACGCCGAGCCCGCGCGCGCCGATGTACTTCTTGGCGTCGTCGTCGTCGATCCCGCGGTACTCGACCGTTCCATCCCCGAGATCGATCTGTGCAACTCGGTCTCTGTAGCCGCCCATTTCAGTCATGTAATGCTCTTTCATTATATTAGGGCCGTACCGTGTTAGTTGTTAATTCGGTCACGCAACCAAGATCGGTTACAGCGCGTCGGGAAGATCCGGTCCTCCTCCCGGCTGCGGTGCGTGTTCGGTCGGCGGATCGATGCTCTGGGGGCGGTCGGCCGCGACGGCGTCGAGAAGGGATTAACCCGATCGGGACCGAGCCGAAAGCGTGAACGACTCCGACGACGCGGCCACACGGCGGAAGCGAGACCGCCACGGTCGAAAGCGGCTCGGCGGCTCGTGGCGGTCCACCGCCGCGTTCGCAGCGCTCGTCGTCATCGCGTCGCTCGTCCCGGTCCCGGCTGTCGGGTCCGGGAGCGGCGGTTCGGGGGTCGCGCTTCCCGCGTGGATCGGGTTCACGACCCCGTTCCACCTCGTCGGGTACGCCGTCCTCGCCGCGCTGGCGACCCGAGCAGCGATCGGATCGGGACGAGAATCGGTCGCGGCGGCCGCGGTCGGCATCGGCGTCGCCGTCGCCGTCGGCTTCGGCGTCGAACTCGTCCAGGCGCCGATCGCCTGGCGGTCGTTCGCGTGGGGGGACGCCGCCGTCAACGCCGTCGGCGCGGGGATCGGGGGCGCGGCGGTCCTCGCGGGCGCCGGTTACCCGCGGAGCGCCGGCGGCGAGCGGCGATGACGACACGGCTTTACGCGCTCGTCCGCTTCCTCCGGTAATGAGCAAGCCGAGCCCACGAGACT
>NZ_NHOA01000030.1 GCF_002727125.1 Halorubrum persicum | reverse complement strand
GGCCAGAGCGGCGAGGGACCGAGGGCGGAAGGCGACGCCGCCGGGGGGACCGAAGACACCGGACCCGTCACTGAGACCGCCGAGGCGGAGGTCGGGGGTGACGGCCGTGACTGACGGCTACCGGCAGGTCGGCTCCTTCGAGAGCGACGCCCCGTCCGCGGTCGGGGTCGGACGCGACGTGATCGCGTTCGGGCTCGGCGCCCGGANNTCCGGGCGAGAGCGGACCGCGATCGACCACGGCGAGCCGATCGTCGATCTGGCGGTGGCGGACCGCCTGCTCGTCCTCTCGCCGGAGACGCTGACGGCGTACTCGCTCGACGGAGACCGGGTTTGGAGCCACGACGCGATCGACGCGTACGCCGTGGCCGGCGCCGAGTCTCGAGAGTGCTGCGGCGTCCTCGACGCGGACACCCTCCGGTTCGTGGAGGTCGCGAGCGGCCGCGAGCGGTTCGCAGTCAGCCGGACCCGCCCGGGAACGCCCGACGACGCCTTCCTCGCGACGCCGACCGGCTTCGTGATCGCGACGTGGTCGTTCCTCACCGCGGTCGACGGCGACGGCGAGGTCACGTTCGACCGCGATCTCTCGGCGGTCGTTCGGAGCGTCGGCGCCTGCGACGGGACCGTGGTCGCGGCGCTCCAGAGCGACCGGCTCGTCGGGCTCGACCGCGGGAGCGGCGAGGACAGCTGGCGCACGGAGCTGGACGCCCGACAGGTCGCGCCGGTGGGGGACGGGTCGGTGCTGGTCAGCGCGGCCGACGGCGTGCTCGACGTGGGGCCGGACGGGGCGACGGAGACGGTCCCAGACCTCCCGACCGGCGACGTGTACGCGACCGGCGACGGCGCGGTCGTCTGCTCGGTGCGCGACGGAACGATCGCGACGTACGTCCCCGACCGGGATCGGGTCGACGTGGCGCTACTCACCGACTCGGTCGGGGTCGGGGGGACGGTCGACGTCGAGGTGTCGAACCCGACCGAACAGGAGCGGACGGTCGATCTCGCGCTCGACGTGGACGGCTGCTCGCTCTCGCCCGCCGAGCGGACCGTGACGGTCGCCGGTGAGGGCTCCGAGGTCACCGACTTCCCAGTCGCGTCGGTGCGCCGGGAGGGGCGCGCGGACGCGACGGTCGCGGTCGACGGCAACGAAGCCGGACGCGGGACCGTCGAGGTCGAAGACGCGGCGAGCGGCGGGCTCGCAGTCGAGACGGCCCTCCACACGGCGCGGATCGACGACGGGGTCGCCGAGATCGGGGTGACGGTCGAGAACGTCGGGGGCGTCCCCCTCGACGCGGTCCGGCTGTTGGAGGCCGGCACCGAGGCGGCCGGCGTCGCCCCCGGAGACACGTGGGAGGGGACGGTCACTCGGCCGTACGAGCCCGACACCCGGGTGTCGGTCGGGCTCGAAGTGACGCGCGGCGACCGCCGTCGGGAGTACGCCCCCACGTGTACGCTCCCGTCGCGGCCGACGATCGACGCGGCGGTGGAGCGCGACGCACTGCGGGCGACCGTTTCGGTCGCCGACGGCGTTCCGGTCGAAGACCGGCTCGTGGTGGAGATGCCGGGGGCCGGGCGCGTGCGGTCACCGGTGACGATCGACAGCGACGAACTGCTGCTCCTCGTCCCCCAGTACGAGTCGGGGGTGGCCCGGATCGCGCTCGACGCGCTTGACGCCGAGGAGCGCGTCCGCGTCCCCGGGAACGGAACGTTCACGACACCCTCGTCGACCGGGGGGCGCGACCGCGACCGGTCGCGGTCGTCTCGCGATCGCGGCTCGGAGCGGAGCCGGACGGACGAATCAGAGGAGAGCCAGAGCCGGACGGACGAAGCGGCGAAAAGTCGGAGCCGGTCGAGCGAAGCGACGAGCGGCCGAGACGAGGCGGCGTCAGGGCCCGCGTCGACGGGAACCCCCGCCGTGGATCGAGCGGAACCGTCGGCCGAGGCTCCGACGGAGGGGCACTCCGCGAGCCGATCCGAAGGCGGACCGTCCCTGTCGGTGACGCGACACGCTCCGGACCGCGCGCCCGGGATCGGCCACGCGGTCCGCGATCGGATCGTGGTCGAGAACGAGGGGGAGTCGACCGACTCGGTCGAAGTCGCCCTCGACGACGGTGAGCGCCTCTCGCTCGGCCGCCTCGACCGCGGCGAGACCGCGTCGATCGACCGATTCGTCGCCGCGGGCGAGGACAGCGAACTCGCCCTCCAGTCGGTCGCGGTCGAGGCGAACGGAACGGTCGTCGGCGAGGTCGACGCCCGGCGGCTCCCGGTGAGCGACGACGCGGTCGGCGTGGTAGCGACGGTCGATCCGGCCGACGGCGCGCTCACGGCCGCGGTCGAGAACGGCACCGACCGAGCGTGTCGCGTGACCGGCGTCGACCCCGGACCGGACGGCGGTCGGGCGCCGCTCTCGACCGCGGTCGACGCCGGCGCGAGCGCGACCGTCTCGGCGACGGTCGCAGAGCGCCCGGCCCCCGGCGACGCCGTCCCCGTCTCGTTCTGGGTCGAGTCCGACGGCGAGGAGCGTCGGATCGACGTGTTGGCGGCGGCCGACGGGGACGCGCCGGCAGCCGGTGGAGAGCCGGCGCTAACTCCGGGGATCAGCCCGGACACTCACGTCGCGGGCGAGTACAGCTCGGTCGTGCTCGCGTTCGAGAACGACGGCGACGAACCGCTGACGGACGTTTCGGTGGTCGCCGACGGCGACCCGATCGACTCGATGTTCTACTCGCCCGCCCGTCGGGATCGCGTCGCTCCCGGCGGTCGGATCGAACACTACGTCGACCTCGAGTCGGGGTACGCCGAGCCGAGCTTCGAGGTCACCGTCTCGTACGCGGTCGACGGGACCGAGCGGGAGTACGCCGCCCGCGCCGCCGGTCCGGCCGGAGAGGACGAGTCCGCGTGGACCGACGATCTCCTCGCCGCGTGGTCGCTCGATCGGATCGACGCGGCGACCGCGTCGCCCGAGGTCCCCTCCCGACTCTCGACGCCGCTGCGGAGCGAGGACTGAGAGCGCCGCCGACCGCGGTCGTCCGTCTCAAAAAAGTCGCCGTCGCGGTTTCCGGACCTACACGAGGAAGTCGCCGCTGACCGACTCCCGCGTGTCGCGGACGTACCAGAACATCCGCCTCGCGGTTCGGAGAGTCAGTCCGACCGCGACGAGCGCGTAGACACCTATCGCGCCGAAAAGCGAGTATCGGGCGATCCCGAGCGCCGTGGTCCGCGACTCGTGCTCGGCCCTCACCTCCTCGGCGCGCGTGGTCTCGCCCGCGCTCTCGAACGCGTCGATCGCCTCCTGATAGGTGGCGTCGATCGACGCCGTCCCCGCCACGAACGCGTCGTAGTTCGCCGGGTTCAACAGGAGCGGCTGGCCGAGGACGACGACGAACTGCTCGTCTTCCATCCGGCTCCACGTGCTCTCCGCCTCCTGTACCGCCTGTTCGCCGGCCGAGACGGAGTCGGAGTAGCTGCTGAACGCCTCCTCCGCGTCGCTTTCGAGCTGGTTCGCGCGCTCTTCGTCGCCTTGCAGGAGCGCGATCCGCGCGAGCTGGCGCTGCGTGGTCGCCTCCTCGATCAGCGACATCTCGCCCGATTCGAGCCGGTCCTCGTAGTACGCCTGCTGTTCTTGGATGAGCCGATCGAGGTCGCCCTCCGCGTCCGACTGAGCGGTGTTCGCGAGTCCGCGGAGCTCCTCGTTTTCGATCCGATCGGCCTGGAGCCCCATCGTGTTGTACGCGGCGGCCGCCCGGATGATCGCGGACTGCGCTTGGGCGTTCTCGCCGTTCTCCAGGTGGCCGTCAGCCTCCGCGACCGCCTCGGAATACAGCGTTACCGCCTCGCCGAAGGTCAGCACGGTGGAGATCTCCTGGTTCGCGCTCGCTCCGCTCCGGAGACGCTCGTCCATCCGGTCGACGAGTTCGAGGGTACTGTCGGCGACGGCCGTGTCGTACCCGGAGAGATCGTTTCGGATCGGTTCGAGGTCGAGCGGGACCGGCGAGGCCGTGACCTCGATGGTGGCGTCGTCGCTGTCGCCGTCGACGTTATACACCCATTCGTAGCTCTCTCCGAGCTCTGCGCTGGTATCGAACTCCAGCGAGAACGTGGCGTCAGCGCTGCCGCCCGCGCTCACCGAGCTCGGTGCACTCTGGAGCGTGAGCCACTCCTCCGGGCCGTCGGTGAGCGTCGTGTCGACATCGTTGACGTCGTTGTAGCCGAGCTCCTCGCTGACCGTCACGGTCCGGCCGTTGGCCTCGCCGATCGCCACGTCACCGATATCGGCGTTGTCGGCGACGAGGCGCGTCTCGTGGACGATATCGAAGCTTCCGTCGAGGCTCGCGTCGTCGCCGTCGAACCCGGGCGTGTCCACGGTCGCGGAGATGTCGTACGACCCTTCCGGGAGGTCCCGGTCGGCGGTGACGCGGAGGGACGCGTCCTCGGTCGACTGCCCGTCGATCTCGTTCGGCGTGCTCGAGGCCGTCACGGAGACACCCGCGTTGGGCGAGGACGCAGAGACGCTGCCGACCTCGATCGGGGTGTCCCCGTCGTTGGGGATCTCCAGATCGATCGTCCGGGTCAGCGTGTCGCCCCCGTCGCGCGGCTCGTCGAACGTGAACTCGTCGTCGCCGAGCTCCAGCTCACCGAAGTAGCCGGGGTAGATGGCGCGGGCCTCGACGTCGACCTCGCGGGTCGCGTCTGGGTACCGCGAGTCCGACAGCTCGACGGTCCACTCGAGGTCCTCGTGTTGCGGCGCGTCCGAGTCCGGGGTCACCGTCCAGTCGACGGTCCCGCTGCTGCCGCTGACGGAGGCGCCGCCGGAGAAGTCGAGATCCGCGTCCTGATCGCCGCTCACTTCGGTGATCTCGACCCCGTTGAGCGACCCGCCGCCGCTGACTTCCTCGACCGTGACCTCGCCCGAGGCGGTTTGCCCGACGAGCACGTCGCCGAGGTCGAGCGGCTCGTCCTCGAAGCCGGCGAGCGGCGGGGTGTTGACCGTCAGGTAGAACTCGAACGGCTCGCCGTTGACGTTCCCGGAGACGGTGCCACTCTCGGCGTCGAACCCGGCGGTGATGTCGAGCGGGACGTCGGTGGTCGTCCCCGGTGCGAGGTACGTGTCCGCGCCCGAGACCGAGACGCCGGACGGCTCGCTCGTGATCGTCACGTCGGCGTTCGTCCCGTTCTGGCCGCTGTTGGTCACCTGAATGTCGTGGCTGTCCGTCTGGCCGTCCGTCTGGACATTCATCGTGTAGTCGCTCGCCTGCACGTCCGAGACGTTGGCCGCGCCGACCGCGGGCGCCGCGAGCAGGCCGAGGACGACCGCCACCACGAGGGCGGCGGAGCGCCGCTTAGACATCGCCGTCACCTCCCGAGACGATCGACCCGATCTGGGCCATCTCGTAGGTCCGCCGCCAGAGGAAGATCCGGCCGAGCACCACCGTGCCGATCAGCCCGACGACGAGCCCGTAGCCGACGAGTATCGAGGCGGAGGCGACCCCGAGTGAAAGCCGAGCGTCGCCCACGTCGTCCGCGAGCGCGCTCAGTTCGGCTGTGCGCTCGTCGAGGCCGTTCTCGGTCGCGTCTGCCTCTGCCGACCGCACCTCCGAGAGCACTTCCTGAGAGGACTGATAGCGCCCGAACGTCTGGACCGGGTTGGCGCTGCCGCCGATCGCCCCGGCGACGGTACCGCAGTCGAGACACTGATCGAGGAAGGTGCCGGCGGTGGTCTCCGCGTCGTCCATCCGCTCCACCGCGGCGTTGTACTCGGCCGAGAGCTGTTCGGCCTGCAGGTTGAACTCCGCGGCCTCGTTCGGGCGGTTCGCCCGTTCGTACGCGGTCGCGGTCATCGAGAGCAACTCGATCCGGTCCGGCGTCCGCTCGGCCGCCGATGCCCGATCGCGGAGGCCGTCGCCGAGGCTCGCGTAAAAGCGGGTCACCGCGAGGTCCGCGAGCGTCGCTTGGGTCTCCTCGTAGGACTCCAGCTCGTCGATCGCGGCCTCGGCGTCCTCGGCCGCCGCGAGACTCGCTTCGTACTCGCCGGCGCCGGCGCGGTCGTACGCCTGCTCGAACGCCACCATCGTGTCGAGCACCGCGTCGAACTCGGCGCGGTCGTCGTCGTCGAGCGTCCCCACCTCCTGCGCGCGGGAGACGGCGAACGTCCGGATCGTTTCGAACTCCTCGTACTCCTGATACGCCTCGGTCCCCTCCATCGAGCGGAACGTCTCGAAGTACTCGTTCGCGGTCTCCGGCTCCTCCTGTGCGGCCGCCGTCCCGGCGCCCCCCGCCGCGATCGACGCGAGGACGAGCAGGCCGGCGAGCGCGCAGGCGACCACCGTCCGAGTCGTCCGCGTGCGTGTTGTGCGTGTTTCGGTCATGTCAGAACACCGTTCGTGTGAGCCGCTCGCGGAGGGCGTCGTGCTCGAACAGCTCCTCGACCGCGTCGAGCAGCAGCAGGGACGTGTAGCCGATCGCGACCGCCTCGGGACCGCGGTCGGCCTCGCGCGTCAGCTCCCACGCGCGCTGTTGCATCTCTCTGGCCGGCGCGATCTCCGAGAGCTCGCCGCGCCGGTCCTCGATGAGGCCGTCGACCGCCTCGTAGCGCTGCTTCACCTCGCGGCGCTGCGCGCCCGAATCGGCTTCGAGCCGGTCGAGCAGCTCCGCGAGGTCGAAGGTCCCGCTCCACCGGACATCCGCGTCGGGCATGTCGGCGCAGGCGGCGAACAGGTCGACGTTCCGCTTCGTCGTCATCGCCTCGGCGATCGCGTCCGTCGTCCGCTCGGCCGCCGCGAGGATCCCGTCGACCGCGTCGCCGGGATCGGCCTCGCGGCCGACGAACTCGTGGCCGGCGTCGGGCACCGACTCGGCGACATCGAGCATCGACTCGACGACTGAGGCGTAGTAGCGCGGAATCGTCCCGTCGCGGCCGCCGCCCTCAGAGACCGACCGAACGTCGCGTCGGATGCGGTCGATCCGGTCCCGACGGTCGGCGTCGAGCCGCCACGTGAACCGGGCGTCGACCTCCGCCCGCGCGGTTCCGGACTCGCGCACGGTGACCGTCGTCTCCGTTTTCTCGTACCCGTCTCCGTCCGCGAGCGTGGTCTCGACCCGGTACTGGCCGATCGGCAGCGTCCGCTCCTCGAGCGTTCCGTCGGCGTTGGTGGAGACCGTCTCGACCTCGAAGCGGTCGGAGAGGAACTCGTCGTCGGGGACGATCCGGATCGGAACCGCTCCGACCGCCGTCCCGTCGACCGTGGCCGACCCGCGGAGGCGTCCGGTCCGGCGGTCGAGTTCGACGGTCGGGCTCGCGTTCTGCCGGAACCGGACCCGTTCCGTGGCGTCGGCGTACCGGTCGTGGGACACCTCGATCTCCGCGTCGGTCGCGTCCTCCGGCGGGTCAAGCGTGACCGCGCCGTTCCGGTCAGTCGTTCCCGAAATGCCGGCTTCGCCACTGATCGTCGCGTCGGCGACGGGCTCGCCGTCGACCGCGTCGACCACGGTGAGCGTCGCCTCAACCGGGATCGTCAGGGTCGCCGCCGGATCGTTCGCGTCGACCGTCTCGACGTTCGAGCGCGCGGAGCCGTGGCGCGCGTACACCTCCCAGGTCCCGGTGCCGGGCAGCTGGATCGTCTCGCGGCCGCCGCGCACGGACACCGGGTCGTACCGGTCCCGTCCGTCGGGCTTCCGGTAGTGGACGCTGACATCGCCGCGGAAGAGGTCGGAGCCGTCGGTGACGGTCACCTTGGCGGCGAACGGGCCGGACGCGGCGACGACTCCGGGTTTCCGCGAGGCCACCACCGTCGGTACCACCGGGGTCACGGCGGCACCGATCACGACCCCGACGAGCCCGACCCACTGGAGCGCCGTTCCAAGGATGGTGATTGGCGCCAGCGCATGAACCGCGAGGAGTGCGAGGAGTGCTAACGCGAGTCCCACCCCCCCGAGTATGAGCTTCGACACGATGTCGGGAACGTCGTTTTGGACCTGGGAGATGATCCCGCCGAGCCCGAGCCCGACGACGATCGGAACCAGGAGCACGGCGAGGATCGGGAGGATGCCGCCGATCGCTCCGACGGAGCCGGCGGCTGCGCTGCCGCTACCGCCGCCCGATTCGATCGACGCGGCCACGTCGCCGGCGGCGGTCGACAGCAGCAGCGTCTTCGCGCCGCTCAGGTCGGTCTCCTCGGGAGTCAAACGCCCCTCACTGCCGATTTTACTCTCGATATTGGCGTACGTCGAACCGCCTTCGTCGCCGGCTCCGACGACGGCGCCGTCGACGGAGAGTCCCGCGAGCGATCGGTCGAAGCGGAGCGCGCCGTCGTCCGAGAGTTCGGCGTCGACTTCGGGCGGTCCGGAGTAGGCGATCGGGTCGTCGTCGGTGTAGTTGGCGAGCGTGGTCCCGTCGGCGGTCGACACGCGGATCGCGGTGTCGTTCGCCGACAGTCTCGACAGTTCGAGGTAGCCTTCGTCGGTCTCCGCGGCGGTGGCGGTGTAGCGAGCGTCCTCGCCGACGGTGCTCGCGTCCACCGTGTACGTCTCGCCAGAGGCGAACAGCGGGTGCCAGAGCGCGAGTCCGTCTCCCCGCGAGCGCAGTTCGGGTTCGATCTCCGGTTCGTCGATCACCCGACCGGCGCTCGACAGCACCCGGAGGTCGAGCGTCTCCCGCGAGTCGCCGACCTCGGAGAGCAGCTCGTCGCGGTCAACGGTGAGTTGTTCTCCGTCTCCGTGAACAGTCCCCGTCACGTTCGCGGTCTCGCTGCCGTCGACGTCGATGTCGACCGTGTCTCCGTCGGGCACGCCGACGGTGCCGGCGGCGTCGAGGGGGACGTAAAGCGTATCACTCGCGTTTTCGGCCTCTCCTTCGCCGATCCACGCCGGGCGGTCGTCCGCGAACGCGACCGCGTGAAGGGGAACCGACGTGCCGTTCGTCAGCTGCACGGCCGTGGCGTTGTCGCCGCTCGGATCGACGGTGACGGTCACCGTCGCGTCCCGCAGGTCGGTGCCGTTGACGGATCCCGACGCGGGATCCGTCACGTCGATTCGGACCGTGTTACCGTCGCTCCGCGTCGCGTTGGCTTCGTAGCTGATCTCGGGGTCGGCCGGGTCGGTCACCGCGACGGTGACCGTCTCCGGATCCTCGACCTCCGAGACGTTGACGACGAGGTCGGTTCCGTCGCGTTCGAGCGTATCGTCGGCCGAGGCGACGCCCGGCGCGAACCCGACCGCGACGAGGCCGACGAGGACCAGCGAGACGGCCACGATGGCGGCTCGCCGGGACGATTCGGACGCTGCGCCGGCCGGTGATTCGTGTGGGCTCATCTCGCTGGATCACTCCGCATTCTTGTCGACGTACGCTTCGAGGTTGTCGACGATTCGGTCGAGTTGTGCTTGCGTCAGCTCGCCGCCGGTCCCGCCGCCGGTCCCGGCGAGGCTGTCCCCGAGCATCTCGAACTCGTCCCACGAGTGGTCGAGCAGCGGGTTCAGGTCGAACCCGCCCAACAGGAGGAGCACGTCGACGTCGCTACCGCGCCCCCGTTTCGGGGTGAGGCTTGCCTGTCCGGCCACGTTGATGTCGTGTTTGGTGGTCCAGTCGCGGAACGCGCCGTACACCTCGGGCTCGCTGATCTCGTCGTCGTCGATCATGCTCTCCGGGGCCCGGACGATGGCGTACGCGGCGGTCGTCGTGCCAACGTCCATCGGCACGTACGTGTTCTCCGCGGCCTGATCGAGCATGTACTCGAGCTCGTACACCTGTCCGTTCATCTCGGTCGCGACGGCCGGCGTGAAGTGGTACGCGTCCATCTGCGAGGGGATGGTCACGTAGTCTTTCACGTCGATGACGCTGCGGGTCTCGCGACCGGCGCCGATCATCAGGTCGATGGCCGTGATGATCGCGTCGTTGATCGAGTCGTAGTGTCGCCCGTTCCCGTTCTCCTCGTCGTCGAGCTGGGAGTTCGAGGCGAGCAACACCATGTCCGCGTTCTGCGTGTCGTCCGCGGTCCGAAGCAGCCGCGAGAGCCCGCACACCGCGTTGAAGTGCCGCTGCGGCTGCTCGTAGTAGTAGGGCCACACGCCGAACGCGGTGTGGATCACGCTGTCCATCCAGTCCTCCGTCGCGCCGGCGTCTTCGAGGTCGGCGAGTCCGGTCTTGAACTGCTCTATCGTGTACGGGATCGACCCGTTTCCGGTGCCGCCGCCGAGCGTCGCGACGTGCATGAACGCGTCCGAGGTCCCGAAGTCCTTGATCCGGGACACGATGCGGTCGAGGTCCTCCCGCGCGCACGCCTCACCGTTCGGGAAGAAGTTCCCCGCGCCCTGCTGCGAGCCGAACTCCAGCGCGTGCGACTCCATCGTCTCCTCTTCGCCGCGCTCGTCCTGGAGGGTCCCGCGCATCCGGTCGATCGTGTTCCGGAGGTCGGCCCGGTTCGTGTTCATCACCAGCACCCGGTCGTCGATCCCAGGGTTCTCCGCCCGGTCGAAGAACTGCGACGCGATGCGGCCGCCGCCCTCTCCCGACGCGATAACGCTCCATCTCGTAAACGTGTCCGTTTGTGCCATTGGTCAGTGTTCGTTGATCTCGAGTCCCGTTTCGGTTATCGTCACGCTGTGCTCGCCGTCGATCCCACCGACCACGTCCCGGACCACGGAGTCCGGGACCGGCGCCGAGAGGAAGTTCCGTCGCAGATCGGCGAAGCTCACCCGGTCGCCCGGGTCGACGTTGTACCGCAGAACGTTGGTCACTTCGCGTTCGATCTGATCGTCGTCGTACACGACGACGTCGCCGTCGCTCCGACAGATACCGTGGCCCGCCTCGTCGCTCCAGACGGCGAGCAGGCAGGCCGCGTGGGTGTCTTGCACGGGGAGGTCCATCTCCGTCGACACGTACCCCTCCTCGGCGAACGACGACTCGAGTCGGGACCGCATGTCCGGCAGGACCTCCGTCATGTCGACGTCGACGTCGGCGCAGAGCTGTTCGCGCAGCTCCCGTTCGCGGAACTCCACGGACACCGACGCGTCGCCGTCGACCCGCACGTCGCGCTCGATCGCGCCGAACGCGTCGTCGCCCGGGTCCGCCGAGAGCTCGTGGGTGCCCGCCGGAACGTTTTCGAACGCCGCCGTTCCGGCGACCCGCGTCTCCACGGTGACGGCCTCAGAGTAGCCACCGCCGTCGAGCTCGACCGTCGCCGTGCGCGGGCGTTCGCTGCCGTGTTCGTACGCCACCTCCACGGTGAGGTCGTGCGTTTCCACGTCGCCGCGCCGGAGTGCGGGGACGCTCGGGTCGAACTCCAACCCCTCGTTCCGTCGATAGTAGAGCCCGAGGAACTGGTCCGCGTGCCGCATCGGGAGGTCGTCGCCGACGACCTCGCCGCGCTCCGCCAGCGCCGTCTCGATCGTCTCCGAGACGTCGTCGTACGCGTCGACGACCGCGGCCTTGGTGCTCGCCGTCTCGACGGCGTCACGCAGGTCGGTCGCCGCGGCCTCCCACCGCTCCGTGAACAGCTCGAGGTCGTCGATCGCTTCGAGTTCGGCCGCGAAGCGCTCGTCGACCGCGTCCGGCTCGGTGTAGTACCCCGGCGGGAGGTCGGCCGCCCGCAGCGTCTCGGCGTGGTCGGCGAGGCGGCGCTCCATCGTTCGGATCATGTCGAGGCAGACCCGCCGGAGGTCGGAGCGGTGGCGGCTCGCCTCGGAGAGGTCGAGCGCCGAGTCGAGGTCGGACACCGCCGCGTCGATGCGGTCGACCTCGTCGATCGAGCTCGCCTCGACGTGCGCGTCGACGTCGGCCCGGTCGACCGCGTCGACGAGGTCGCGGATGGCGTCCAGCTCCTCGTTGAACGAGCCGGAAAACTCGTCGCGGAGCCGGTCGCGCGCCTCGAGCACGGACTCGACGGCCGACTCGAACTCCACGCGGTCCAGCGCCGCCTCGGCGTCTTCGAGGTCCGCTTCGATCGCGCCGCCGTCGTCCGCGCGGTGCCCGCCGCGCCGCATCTCGCGGACGGTCTCGATCGCCTCCTCGATCGTCCCGCGCGTCGCCTCGCGCGAGCTGTCGAGCACGTCGCGGCACTCGGCGACGGACGCGTTCGAATCGGGCGCCGAGAACGACTCGCTCGGCTCCGCGAGGTCGACCTCCGCCAGTCGGTCGAGCACGCGCTCGCGCCGGGAGAGGTCGCCGGCGACGAACTCCCGGAACGACGACTCGACCTCGTCCTCGAGCCGCTGTGTCTCGTTCGAGAGGCGTTCGAACTCCTGGAGGTCGGCCGACTTGACGCCCGCTCCGAGGTCGAACGCACCGGTCTCCCGATCGACGGTGACGCCCTGCGTCTCGAAGTCACCGACCGCGGACTCGACCTGCGCGTCGATCCCCGGGTCCCAGTCGGGGTAGGCGGTCCGGAGCGTCTGCCGCTGCCGGAGGAGCGCCTGGAACTCCTCGGCCGTCGACCGGGCGCGGGTGCGGACGAACTCCTGTTCGCTCGTCCCGCTGCGAGTGATCACGCCCCGGACGTACAGCCCGATTCCGAGGACGACGAACAGCGGGATCCCGATGAGGACGAACCAGGTCGCCGCCTGCGAGCCGGACCAGATGAAGATGCCCGCGCCGATCGCCGCGGCCAGCACGACGAGCGCACCGATCCCGAGCGCGGTCCGTCGGTTCGCGTTCATGCGATCACCCGGAGGAGGGGATCGATCCCGATCATCACGGCGAGGATCGCCGCGCCGCCGACGGCGGCGACGATCCCGATCAGGATCGGGAGCAGCGCCGTCTTCCGGTCGTAGCTCACGTCGCGGCTCAGCTTCATCTTCTCTTTGACGCGGCGCGCGGCGATCAGCGGGACCGCCGCGCCGGCGACGAGGCCGAGCGCCACGCCGGCGCCCAGCGACCCGAGCACCGAGAGCCGCACCGTCGAGCGGGGGCCGTCGGCCGTCGCCTCGACGGCTTCGGTGTACGCGGTCGCCGCCGCCGTCACGTTCGAGTCGGTGCGTTCGTACTCCTCGTCGGCCGCCGCTGCGGCCGCGACGGTGCCCGCCGCGGTCCCGTTCTCACCGGCCGATCTGAGACGGCCCAGTAGGTCCGTCCGTGTCTCCGTCATCGTCTTGTACTCCTCCCGCAGCGAGTATACCGTTTCGTTCGCGTCATCGAGGCTGACCTCGTCGGCCTCGAGGCCGCTGGTCGTTTCGTTCAGCGCCGTCGTCGCGTTCTCGGTTTCGTCTACGGCGCTGCGGTACTGGCTGTCGTCGACCCCGTCGACGGCCGTGGGGCCGGTACCGCTCGACTCGGCCACGGTGACGACCAGCCGGTCCTCGAACGTCGGCTGGTCTCCGTCCGCGAAGTGGTCGGCGAAGTCGACGGTCTCCGTCTCGCCGGTGATCGTGACGGTGTAAGTGTGACCGTCGCGCTCGCCGACCTCGTACCCGGTGCCGTCGGAGAGCCAGTCGCGGTCGGCCGGCTCACCGAACGAGCAGTAGCCGACGGTCAGCGTCGATCCGGGATGGAGCGTCACCTCGTCGGTGTAAACCGTGTCGCCGGCGCCGCCGACGATGGCGCTCCGGTTCTCCCCGACCCCTTCGCAGTAGTCGCCCGTGCCGGCGGCGGCCGCCCCGTTGACGGCGACGAGGGAGAGAAGGCCGACGCAGAGCAGCGACGCCAGCAACAGGCGTTCCGCTCGGCCCGTCATTCGAGCCGCCCCCCGATCTGCTTGCTCTGGTACCAGTACGTGGCACCGCTCGCGACCACCGCGCCGATGCCCAACCCGATCAGCGCGCCGCCGGCCGCGAGGTACGGCACCTCCCCGGCGAGCGAGGCGGCGGCCGTCGCCGTCGCCGTCGCCTCGATCGCCGACCGAACGGTCGCGCTCCCGTCACCGACGACGACGCCGACGGAGCCGACCAGCACGGCTGCCGCGACGAAGGCGATCCTCGCGAGCCGCGGTCTCGCCGTCCGAGTCATGCGAACAGTTCCTCCGTCTCCTGTTCGTAGGCGTCGGCCGCGGCCTCGATCTCGTCGAGGCGGTCGAGGTCCTCGCGGCGGTACGTGAGCAGCGTCACGACCGATGCGAGGTTGCGACCGCTGAGCGCGACGCCGATGTTGACCTCGCTGAGCCGACAGCTCCGTTCGAGGTACTCCTTGATCGTCCCGGTCTCGACGCTGTGTGAACCCGGACCGATGTTCGCGCTTGGCGCGCGGACCAGCGCGATCGCCTTCTGGGCGTCGTTCGGGTCGGCCTTCGCGAGCGACTGTTTCGACGCCGAGAGCCGCGCGAGCGCCGCGCTGTCGATGTCGCGGCGCCCGACGAACGGCAACAGATACCCCGACAGCGACCGCGTCATCGTCACCGATCGCCCGATCGCGCCGTAGCCCGGTCTGGACTCCTCCCCGGCGACGCCGAACGACAGCGACGTGACGATGTCGCGAACGTCGATGTCGGGTGTGTCGACGCCGTCGACCTCGCTGGCGTCGACATTGCTCAGCATCGGGCCGACGACGATGTCGTGGAACGCGGCGGCGACGTACTCGTTGTACTCGCCGAACTCGCCGCCCGCCGAGTCGAGGTACGAGATCCGCTGGTTGTCGACGAGGACGATTCCGTCGACCTCGTCTTCGAGGCGGTCGAGCCCGTACCGGGCGTTCCACGCCTGACGGCCCGCGCTGACCTCGCCGTCCGTCTGGTCGTCCTCGACCCCGCCGCGGGTGTTCGGGAGGACGGTCACCGCGACGACCTTGGTCCGGTCGTCGGTGAACTCCTTGATACCGCGGGCGATGTGCGGGCTGATCCCGCACCCGGTGCCGCCGCCGAGCCCGACGAACAGGAACGCGAACTGGATCGCGTCGGTGTCGGTCGCCGCCACCTCCTCCTCGTCGGCCGCGGCGGCGGCCCCCCGCCCCCCGAACTTCGATTCGAGGGTCGTCTGGAGCTCGTCGGCGTGGTCCGCCATCACCTCGTCGGCGTCGACGGGGTTCCGTCCGAAGCCGCCTGTTACCATCTCCTCGAAGCCGGGCTCGGTCCCTTGGACGAGCCCGTGCTGCTGTGCGACCCCGTACTGGTCTTCCGCGGGGACGTTCGAGAGGTTCTGTAAGTCCCGCATCGTCGAGTTGAACACCAGCGGCCGACCCAGCGTCGAGATGTCCGTGGACTCGAACAGGCCGAGCATGGAGTCGTCCGTGTACTCGAAGATCGCGTCGACGATCGCTCCCCCCGCTTGCCCCGCGCCGATAAACAGATACGTCATTTAGCTGGTGGTTCCTTGGTACGCCTGCTCGGGAAAATAGTTATCGAACAGTACATGTCTCTACGACAGATATTACTGGAACATCGGATTATAAAGATGGTGGACGTACCAGTACACGGACAGGCGTCAGCCGCGCAGCCGACGAAGCATCACGCTGTACTCGTTGCGCTCGTATAGCTCCTCGACGTGGTCGAGGAGGTCGCTCGCTGCGGCGAGCTGGCCGGCCGCCTGATGCGGCTGTTCGTTCCCCATGCGCCGCGCCCGGTCACAGAGCGTGTCGGCGAGGTCGAGGAAGTGCTTCGGGATGGTGTGGTTGTGGTCGGCGCGCACCGAGACGTACTCGTCGTTGACCGACGCGATCCGGTCTTCGATGTCGCGCGCCCGTCGAGCGACATCGACGCTCTCCGAGGAGCCGTCGGACCGCGAGAGTCGGGGGACGAGCGTCCGGTCGTAGAAGGTGCACTCCTGATAGATGGCGTACAGCTGCACGTCGTCGACCCCCTCGCCGACCATCGCCTCCAGCTCGCGGACGCGATCCGCGAGGTGCCGGTACACCGTCCCCTCCTCGCGTTCGAGTTCGCTGTCGAGCGAGTCGAGCCGGCGGCGGACGTCGCTCGTCCCGATATCCGCCACCGCCGCGCGGAGCTCGGCGTACTCGTCGATGGTTTCGACGGTCGATTCGAGGGCCGCGGAGAGCTCGTCGTCCGCCCAGTCGGAGCCGCCGAGCGCCGCGAGCAGCTCCCGTGACTGCGCCGTCTGCGGCCGGAGCGTGTGCTCGACCTCGTCGACGATCGGAGCGAGCTCCCCTCCGGGGGTGTCGAAGACGATATCGCCGTCTTCGAGCGCGTCGGCAAGTTCCACCAAGCGGTCGTCAGTGTCCGTCGTTCGGAACGAGAGCGCGTCCGTCCGAGCGGCCTCTTGACAGACGCTCCCGGCCGCCCCCTCGATCCGGTCGTAGCGCTGTTGGTACCGGTCCAGTTCGGCTTCGAGCTCTTCGATCTCCTTCCGGTGCTCCCGGGCGTGGTCCGTACCGGAGTCCGCCTCGGACTTCGCCTGCGAGAGGTCGCCTTCGAGCGTCAGTATCCGATCGAGCGCCGATTCGACGCCCTCGGCGAGCGGCCCGTCCTGGCGGCCGACCGAGCGCTGCGCCGACTCGACCCGCCGCTCGTCCGGCGAGCGACCGAGGTCCTCGACGGCGTCTGTGACGGCACCGGCGCGCTCCAGCCGCTCGATCACGTCGGCGAGGACTTCTTCGAGCCGCTCCTCGTCGGGCGAGCCGTCGGACAAGGCGCGACACAGCTCGGCGGCCAGCGGATCGCTCGGTCGGGTCCGCGAGGCCATCTCGTCGGCGACCGTCGTCACCGGGTGGACGGCCGACGTATCCGTACCCTCGCCGGAGGCCGAATCGCCGCTCGGATCGGTATCAGCGTCGGTCTCGGTGTCTTGCGCCGCGGGGGACGCGGTGGACGACTGCGTCGCCCGATCGGACGCGCCGGACGCGCGTCCGGGATCGTCGCGGCGGTCCCGGCGACGGCTCTTGGGGTTCTTGATCTCGCGGACGCGCTGGCGCACTTCCGAGACGACCTCGTCGACGGTGTCCGTCGCGGCCGAGCTGATCCGGGTCGATCCCCCGCCGGAGGTCTTGATCTCGAGCTCGGTGAACGTGCCGTCTTGATGCGACTGCACGCCGGTTACCTGATCGTAGTATATCTCCTTGTTGGTCCCGCCGCCGACGCCCGACCGGGACTTCATGTCGTACTCCGCGCCCTCGTTGAGGTTGATCGAGGTCTCACTGACGACGATAGTCGTGTTGTAGTAGGTGTCGGACGCTTTGACTAACAGGGGAGAGCTCCCGGAGTTGTACGTGAGGTTGTACAGCTTCGCCTCGTCGAGGTCGATCCCCCGCTTCGCGTTGCGTTCGGATTCGCCGATGAACTTCTGGACGAACGACCGGTAGTTGGCGTTGATCTCGCGGACGCCCCAGTACCACGTGATTATCCCCGCAAAAATCCCGAGAACGAAGAGCAGTCCCGGCTGATCCACGCCCGCTCCGATCAGCGTAAACACGATCGTGACGCCGATGGTGACGGCCCAGGGAGACCACCCGATCTTCCACCGGACGTTGTTGACGCTACCGTCGTCTGTCATGAACAGTACATGCCCTCACGCCGTGATTAATCTTCTGGACTGATAGGTTACCGCTCCGAGCAGTTCCCGACTCTCCGGGGCGGACGCCGCCTTCCTGTCAGCGGGTCGATCCGCGGATCGAGACCGCCGACCGGGAACATCGCCAGAATCCGACACGCGGAAGCGACGCAGCGCGGCCCGCGGCGGGGGACCCGATCTCACGGAGCGATCGGAGCGGGAGAGGCGAGGCGGTTCAGGCCATGTTCTCGCGGCCGAGACACGAGAACAGCGCCTCGACCTCGTCCCACACCTCACGGACGTTTTCGGCCTGTTCGCTGTTCCCCTCCTGTTTGAGCGTCAGCGCGTGGTCGTACATGGCCTCGATCGACGGCATCTCGGGGTTCCACAGCGTCCCCCACAGGTACACGTCGTCGAGGTACGGCGTCACGAGCTGTTTGATGTGGATGTCCACCGACTCGATCCCGGTCGAACGGCCGGCGTCGAGGAACTCCTCGTCGCCGATGATGCTCGCGAGGGTGCCGTCGCCGATCAGCTCCGAGACCTCCCGCATCTTCCCCTCGGGACCGTACATGAGGAAGGTCCCGCCCCACGCGGTCGTCGGGTCGAACTCGGCGAGCTTGTTCTGGAACAGCGCGTTCCGGACGAGCAGCTCCAGCTTCGACTCGTCGAACGTGTTCGCTCGCGAGCGACCGAGCACCGGCGCGAGCACCACCGCGGGCGAGAAGTCCCGGTCGGGGTCGCGCTGGTACTTGTCCTGGACCGGGCGGAAGCTGTCGGCCGGATCGAACACGTCGCCTTTGATCGACATCGTCGCGTCCCGGTCGAGGAACTGCGGCACCGACGACATCGTGAACGCCTCCAGAAAGGCCACGAGCGGCTTGTTCACCTCGACGTACTGCGGGGGGTTGTACTCGCCGAGCCGGTCGATCCGGGGGCGAATGTCGGCGCCCACGTCCTCCAGCCGCTTGTTGTCGAACGGGACGATCGCGTCGACGGTCCGGGAGGTGCGGGCCAACCCGACGACGCCGTTCACCTTCGCGCGGCCGCCGAACTCCGAGTACTGGGTCCCCTCCGAGGGGATCACGACGCTGCTGAACAGCGGCTTCGAGACGATCCCGTCGTCGAGCACCTTCTCGCGGAGCTTCTCGGCGAGGACGGGAGTCGCGCCACAGCCCGTCCCCTTGGTGACGCTGTGGACGAACATCACGGCCTGCGAGTCCCGGAGCCGCTCGCCCTTGAGGTCCCATCGCTCCCGGAAGGGGTCGGCGTCGTCGGCGAAGTCGGCCTCGATCAGGTCGCGTCCGAGGTCCCACCGGTAGCCGGCGCCGGCGTAGTCGTGTTCGCCGAAGCCGATGATGCAGTTCGGGAGGAGGTCGTTGCGGCTGTACCCCTTCTCCTCTTGGGCGTAGTAGGTCTGTTCGAGCTCGCTGACGTTGGTGTTCAACAGCCCGTACCCCGCTAACCCGCCCTGCCAGATCCGAGCGCGACGCTCGTTGTTCTCCTCCAGCGTCGCGCGTCGGAGCAGAATCGCGTCGAGGATGTTGTTGCCCGCGCCCCCGACGCCGACGAGGTACCACTTCTTCCCGTACGCGTCGTCCATCAGGTCGTCGCTCGGCGTCTCGGCCCCCGAGGGCGCCGGCGTCGCCGCCCGACCGAACTCGTCGGTGTCGGCCGGGTCGGCCGGGTCGTCCTGACCGTCGGCGGCCGGGCCGCCCTCGGACAGCGCCGCCTCCTTGAGGTCCGGATACACCTGCTCGACCGATGCGGGCTCGTCCGCGTGGGCCCGGGACAGGTGTTCGACTAGCGACCCGCCCGCCCACTTGTTCGAGCGCTGCATACAGATCTTACAGATGTCGGTCATGTTCGGATACGGTAGTGGGGGTGACGGAGCTACATAAAACATTACGGACGCGGCCGGTCGCGCCCGATGTCGTTTTCGGAGCCTGACAGAAGTTCGTCAGCGTTCCCCGCCGCCTACCCGCCGTGTCGTTCCGTGAACCGCTCCCGGAGCGCGTCGAGGCCGGCGGACGCGGTGGTCCCCTCGCTGAACTCGACCTCGAAGAAGCCGGGCGGCGCGTTCTCCTGAAGCGTCACCGACGCCACGAGGTCCGTCTGTCGGCGGCAGAACGTCGCCAGCGGTTCGAGCACCTCACGGCGTGCCACGGCGTCGGGGAGCAGTTCGGTCTGGTACTCGACGGCGCCGGCCCCGCCGCGACCGTCGAGCTCCCGAAGCACGAAGAGGATCTCGTCCGCGACCGCGTCCGGCGTGAGCTGCTCGCGACCACCGCCTTCCTCCCGTCCCGATCCGGCCGTCGAACAGGCCGACTGCGAGGGACTGCCGGCCTCACGCCCGGGGTCGGACCCGTCGGCGCCGGGGGGCGATCCCTCTCCGCCGGCGGACCGAGCGGAGTCGCGCGCTCCGGCCCGCGACGACTCGCCGCCGGTGACGACGAGCTCGTCGCCGTCGAGCTCGACGTCGACGGCGTACTGCCGTTCGAGGATCGGCGCGAGATCGGCGACGAACGCGTCGTCCACGCCCTCCGGGATCCCGACACGACCGCTCCCGTGGTCGATCGTTCCGGTGACCCCGCCGAGGAAGTCGACCGCCATCAACAGGTCGTCGCCGGCCCGCTCGGCGTTGCGGATCACCCGGTCGGCGTCGTCGAACGCGCAGGCGTGAAGCGTCCGGTCCGCGTTGTCGATCCGGCGCTCGATGTCGCGGACCCCCGGGAGCGCCTCGTGGCGGCCGTCGACGACGAACTCCCGCACTCGGTCGGCGAGGGCACCGTCGAAGCGTCCGGTCATCTCTCGGACATCCTCGAGCGAACGCTCCGCCTCGCGTCGCGTCTCGAGGTACGACTCCTCGCGGCGCCGGATGTGCGACTCGATATCGCCGCAGTGGTCGTGGACCACCGCGGCCGTTCGAGCGGCCTCGTGGATGTCCCAGTCGGCGAGCGCGTCGCGGACGGCCCCCTCCAGATCCGCCACGTGAACCGTCTCTCCCCCGGGCGGAACCGTCAGTTCGCGGAACCGACCCGGCAGGTTCACCACGTCGTAGGTCCCGCCCAGCGGCGAGGTCACGGTCGGGTCGAACACTCCCCCGTCGACCGCGTCCTCGACCGACTGCCGGAGGTCACGCTCCATCGCGTCGACCGCGCTGGGCGCCGCGTTCCGATCGGTCGGGAGCCGGTCACGGACCTGCGAGACCGCGTCCGGCACGACCGGTTCGAGCCGGTCCAGGGTCCGATCGCCGATCCGGTCGTCGAACGCCGATCTCGTGTCGCCGGCGTCCGATCGGTCCGCCCCCTCACCGTCCGACGCGGTCGCGCTGCTCGTTCCGGGGCCCGCCCCCCCGTTCCCGTCCGCGGTGGCCCCGGCGCCGCCCGCGGAGCCGCCGCCGGTCGGAGACGCCGAAGCGCCGCTGGATCTGTCGGTGGTCCGGCGGCGGTACACGGCCAACGCTCCGACCGCGACGGCGAGAAGCACCGCGGCGCCGGCGGCGGCGAGCAGGGTCGACCCGGAGCCGCCGGTGACGCCGACGACGCTTCCGGCGGGTTCGACACTTCGGACGGCGTCGGAGGGGACCGCAGTCGCGCCCGGTTCGGAAGCCAGCTCGGTCCGCTCGGCGATCGCCGACCGGACTCCCTCGAAGCGGTCCACGTCCATACGAGCCATGTGTAGCTGACTGGGCTAAAGACCTGTCGCCCGCGCGAGAGGACCGCCGGGAGCGATCCGAGCCGCTAACTGCGCCGAGCGTCACGCCCGGGTATGGATCGCTTCCGGAACACGGGACAGCCGGACTGGGACTGGTGGGGTCGAGTGTGGCCGACGCCGGGCGCCACCCTCGATCGGCTCGGGCTCGCGCCCGGCGACCGCGTCGTCGAGATCGGCAGCGGAAACGGCTACTTCGCGCTGCCCGCGGCGCGGATCGCCGACCCGGCGACGGTGTACGCCGTCGATGTCGACGAGTCGCTGCTGGCCGAGCTCGACGCGCTCGCGGCCGAACAGGGGATCGACACCGTCAGCACCGTCAAGGGGGACGCGCGAGCGCTCCCGGAACTGCTCCCCGAACCCGCAGACTTCGCGCTGCTCGCGAACGCGTTCCACGGTATCGAAGACCAATCCGCGTTCGTGGAGGGTGTCGCCGCCGCGCTCGCCGTCGACGGCCGGTTCGCCGTCGTAAACTGGCACGACCGACCGCGTGAGGGGACGACGATCGGCGGCGAGCCTCGGGGGCCGCCCATCGACCTGCGCCTCCCGCCGGAGGCGACCCGCCGAGCCGTCGAGGACGCGAGCGATCTGCGTCTCGCAGAAGCGATCGAGCTCCCGCCGTACCACTACGGGCTGGTCTTCGAGCGCTGAGGTCGTCTTCGAGCGCCGCGGTGTCGCCGTCAGTCCAACGCCGCCAGCGCCTCCGCCGCCTCGCGGGCCGCCTGCAGGTTGTCGCGGGCGCGTCGCGGGTCATCCGTCTCCTCGGCCGCGCGGGCGAACCGGGCCAGCGTCCGCGTCAGCGACGCCCGAGCGTCGGCGACGGTTTCCGATGCGGCGGGCTCGGCCCGTGGGGTCGGCGTCGACCCTCCCGATCGCTCGGCGTGCGACGAGGGCGAGGCCGAGGGCGCGCCGGAGGCGGGAGCGCTCTCCGCCGGAGGGGACGTGGCGCTCGGATCCGTCGCCTGCCGGCTTCCGTTCGAGGGGGGCGACTGCCCCTCCGCCGCGGACGGAGAGGCGGCCGGGGCGTCCGCCTGCGGTTGGACTCCGTCCCCGTCCGCGGTTTTCGCCTCCTCTCGGGGGGGCCGTCCCGCCGTTTGAGCCGCGGTCTCCGCGGTTCCCGTCTCGTCGCTTCCCGTCTCGTCACTTCCCGTCTCGTCGCCCGAGCCGGTCGCCTGACACGTCGGACAGAACTCCTGTCCGTCGTGCCGGAAGATGGGGTCGCCACAGTCGTCGCAGTGGCGGTTCGTCATCGTCGCGCCCTGTAACAGCAGCTCGGACATCCGTTGGGTGTGCTCGCGCTTCTGTTCGTCCTCCGCGAACTTCTCGCGGAGCTTCTCGCGTTCGGCCTCTTTGTCGAACCCGTCGCTCATACGCGGACGAACGTGACTCACGAGCAAAAGTCCGGTGGGCTCGGGACGGTGCGGGGACGCCGGGAGAGACCGGGGAGCGAGGCTACTCCTCTGTCTTCGTGCGGTCGTCGGGGTCGAGCTCACCGCGGTAGATCTTCGAGCCGTCCTGCGCGACCTGCCGCCCGAGCACCGCGCATTTCACGCGCATCGGAGAGATGTCGACGCCGAGCATCTCGGTGATGTCGTCGGTGTCGAGGTCGTCGAGCTCCTCGATCGACATGCCGTGGAGGCGCTCGGAGAGCATGCTCGCCGAGGCCATCGAGATGGCGCAGCCGTCGCCGGTGAACCGCACCGCGTCGATCGTCTCGCCGGCGTCGTCGAGGGCGACCTGCATCCGGATCGTGTCGCCACAGGAGGGGTTCTCGCCGACGTGGGTGAAGTCGGGGTCCTCGAGCTCCCCGTAGTTGCGCGGGTTCTTGTAGTGGTCGAGGATCTGCTGCCGGTACATGTCCGAGCCCAGTCCCATATCGGTCTCGAGTAGGCCCGTGCAAGTCAAAAGGGTTCCGTCGATCCCGGCGGGCCGGAGCGCCGACGGCGAGCCGCCGACTACTCCGCCGAACGAGACGCGCCCGACGACGGCTCCGGGAGGTCCGGCGAGACCGGCGTCGGCGTGCGGAGGGTCCGAACGTCGTCGTCGTCGACGAGCCGACAGAGCCGTTCGAGAATGCGGTCGTACTGGCCGCGCTCCGGACGCTTCGAGAAGAAGCCGTCCGCGCCCGCGTCGAACGCCTTCGCCGCCGCCTCGTCTCCGCGGCAGGTGGTGTGGAACACGACCGGCACCTCGACGCCTCGCGTCCGGAGCCGTTCGATCAGGTCGACGCCGGAGCCGTCCGGGAGCCGCTGTTCGGTCACGATGCAGTCGGCCGCGTCGATCTCGCGTCTCGCCGCCGCCATCCCGTCGACCGACCGGACCACGAACCCGTCGGCGAACCGCTCCGCGAACACCGCCAGCAGCTCCGCGGAGCGCGCGTCCGGCTCGACGTGAAGCAGAACGACGGAGCCGCCGTCTTCCGTCGCGTCACCGGCGGCGCGGTCGTCCCGAGAGCGGTCGTCTGCCGTCCGCGATTGGTCTGTCATACTGATTCGGCGAACGCGGTGCGTACGGGTATAAAATGGAGATCCTCACCCCGAATTTGCCCGGATTAAGCCCGTTTAACCGTCGAGTGAGGCGGGCGTGTATCTCGGGACGACGACCACGCGCCGATGCGGGAACCTGCGGCCGAGAAGCGGCCTCCAGAGTCTGGCGCGCGGAGCGCGCCGCCGAGTCAGGCGAACAGGTCGCGGGCCTCGCCGACGGCCTCGACGAGCGCGTCGATCTCCTCGACGGTGTTGTAGAGGTAGAAGGAGGCGCGCGCGGAGGCGGCGACGCCGAGTTCGTCGTGGAGCGGCTGGGTGCAGTGATCGCCGGCGCGGATCGCGACGCCGTAGTCGTTGAGGATGCTGGACAGGTCGTGGGCGTGGACGCCCTCGACGTTGAACGCGACGAGGCCGCCGCGGTCGTGGCCCGGCGGACCGTAGATCTCAACGCCGCCGAGGGCCGTCAGCTCGTCGTACGCGTACTCGGCCAGCAGGTCCTCGTGGGCCTGCACGTTCTCCATGCCGATCTCCTCTAAGTACTCGATCGCTGCCGCGAAGGCGATCCCCTGCGCGATCGAGGGCGTGCCGGCCTCGAACTTCCACGGGAGGTCCTCCCACGTGGAGTCCTCGAAGGAGACGCGCCGGATCATGTCGCCGCCGTAGAGGTACGGCTGCAGCTCGTCGAGGAGCGCCTCGCGGCCGTACAGCGCACCGATCCCGGTCGGGCCGCACATCTTGTGGCCGGAGAAGGCGAGGAAGTCGACGCCGAGGTCCTCGACATCGACCGGGCGGGTGGGGACCGACTGGGCCCCGTCGGCGAAGACGTACGCGTCGTGGTCGTGGGCCATCGCCGCGAGCTCCGGGATCGGGTTGACGGTGCCCAGCGTGTTCGAGACGTGGACGACCGACACCATCTGCGTGTCGTCGTCGATGCACTCCGCGGCGTGTTCCATGTCGAGCCGACCCTCGTCGGTCACCTCGATGAACCGCACGTCGGCGCCGGTGCGCTTGCCGATCTGCTGCCAGGTGACGAGCGAGGAGTGGTGCTCCATCTGCGAGAGGACGACGTTGTCGCCCGGTCCGAGCTCTTCGAGCCCCCACGCGTACGCGACGAGGTTCATCGCCTCGGTGGTGTTCTTCGTGAAGACGATCTCCTCGCGGCCCGACGCCCCGACGAAGTCGGCGACGGTGTCGTGGGCCTCCTCGTAGGCGACGGACGCCTCCTGGCTCAGCTGGTGGATCCCGCGGTGGACGTTGGCGTTGTAGCCGCGGTAGTAGTCCGCGATCGTGTCGACGACCTGGTCCGGCGTGTGCGATGTCGCCGCGCTGTCGAGGTAGACGAGCGGGGTGTCGTCGCCCGGCCCCTCCCCCGGCATCTCCGGATCGCCGCCGACCTTCCGGTCGAGGATCGGGAAGTCGGCGCGGACGGCCTCGATGTCGAACGGGTACTGTTCCTGAACTCCCATTACCCGTATCTGGGCCCCGAGCACTAACACACCTTCGGTCCGGTACGTGTTGCCAGTACCGCGGAGGCTCCCTCACGGCGACGAGGCGCACTCGTAGAACCCTCCCGAGACAGCGCTCACGAGACAGCACTCGCGTGTACTCGTGCGGCGTTCGGGGGACGCGAACACACGAAGTTTAATAGACGATAGGCGACGCTTTCGAGTGGATGCCCTCCAACAGAAGCGGTACGATCGTCGCGGTACTCGTTCTGATCGGTGTCGCTGTCCTCCTGTACTCGACAGTTATCCTGCAACAGATCCTCCGGGGCGCGGGGGTCGCGGTGTCGGCCTTCGTCATCGCGGCGTTCGTGTATTACGGGGGTACCGACCGGCAGACGCTCACCCGGGCAACGATCGCTGTGACGGTCGTCTACGGCGTTTTTACTCTCCAGTTGCCCCTCGCCATCATCGCGGCCTGTGTCGTCTATCTCTCCGCGTGGCTCACCGGTTCGGACGGCCCGCTCGACGCACCCGACACCGAGATATTCCCGGTCGAACGTACGGATACCGATGAGCCCGAGGACGGCGACTGAGCGGCGCGACGGCGTCACGCCCGAACTAGTGCGCTTTTGAACGCGGGGGACCTCGGTTCGGGTATGACCGATACGCTCAGGCTCGCCACGCGCGGGTCGGACCTGGCGCTCCGGCAGGCCGGGACCGTCCGCGACGCCCTGTCGAGCCGCCGCCGCGACGTGGAGCTCCGGCGCGTCGAGACCCGCGGCGACCAGATCCCGGACGAGATGATCCACCGTCTCGGCAAGACGGGCGCCTTCGTTCGCTCGCTCGACGAGGAGGTGCTCGACGGCGACGCCGACCTCGCCGTTCACTCCCTGAAAGACGTACCCACGGAGGAGATGGGCGAGATGGTTATCGCCGGCATCCCCGAGCGCGCGCCCTCCGGCGACGTGCTCGTCCACCCCGACGGCCTCGGCATGGAGGACCTCCCGTCCGGCGCCGTCGTCGGGACCGGGTCGCTCCGGCGGACCGCCCAGATCAAGGCCGCGCGGCCAGACCTCGTCGTCGAACCGCTCCGCGGCAACGTCGACACCCGGATCGAGAAGCTGCTCGCCCCGCATCTGCAGGCCGACCACGAGCGCCGGCTGATCGCCTCGGGAGAGGCGTCCGCGGCGACCGCCGAGGAGGGCGGTGACGACGGCGGCGACGACGCGGACGCGGAAGACGAGATCGACGAGGAGTTCGACCAGACGGTCGAGGAGTGGTTCGACTCGCTCTCCGACCTGGAGCGCTCGGCGATGGAGCGCAAAGTCGAGACGGAGTACGACGCCATCGTGCTCGCGGAGGCCGGGCTCCGCCGCTCGGAGCTGTTCTACGACGTGCCCACGACCCGGCTCCCCCGCGAGGAGTTCGTCCCCGCGGCCGGGCAGGGCGCCATCGCCGTCACCGCGACCGATCCGGACGTGATCGACGACGTGCGCTCCGCGGTCGACCACCCGCGGACCCGAGTCGCCGTCACCGTCGAGCGCACGGTCCTCGGCGAGCTCAACGGGGGGTGCGTCGCGCCGATCGGCGTCTCGGCGCTCGTGCAGGGCGAACACGTCCACACTCGCGTCCGCGTGCTCTCGACCGACGGCACCGAGGAGGTGGCCGACACACGCGATCTCCCGATCCGGTCGCACGCGAAGGCCGCCGAGGAGTTCGCGGCGGATCTGGCCGATCGGGGGGCCGCCGACCTGATCGAGGCCGCCCGCGAGGAGGCCGGTGCCGATGAGTGACGGGGACTCCGTCGGGACGGTGTACCTCGTCGGCTCCGGTCCGGGCGATCCGGACCTGCTGACGGTGAAGGCCGCGGAGCTGATCGAGGCGGCCGACGTGGTGCTCCACGACAAGCTCCCCGGCCCGGAGATCCTCGGGCAGATCCCCGAGGGGAAACGCGAGGACGTGGGGAAGCGCGCGGGCGGCGAGTGGACCCCGCAGGAGTACACGAACCGGCGCCTCGTCGAACTGGCTCGCGAGGGGAAGTCGGTCGTCCGCCTGAAGGGCGGCGATCCGTTCGTCTTCGGGCGCGGGGGCGAGGAGGCCGAACACCTCGCCGAGGCCGGCGTCCCCTTCGAGGTCGTCCCCGGCGTCACCTCCGCGATCGCGGGTCCGGCGGTGGCCGGGATCCCCGTGACCCACCGCGATCACGCCTCGTCCGTCTCCTTCGTCACGGGCCACGAAGACCCGACGAAGGAGGAGTCGGCGGTGGACTGGGACGCGCTCGCCGCGACCGGCGGCACCATCGTCGTGCTGATGGGCGTCGGGAAGTTGCCGGCGTACACCGCGGAGCTCCGCGACGCCGGTCTCGGCGGCGACACCCCGGTCGCCCTGGTCGAGCGCGCGACGTGGCCCGGCATGCGCGTCGCGACCGGCACCCTCGACACCATCGTCGACGCGCGCGACGAGGCGGGGATCGAGCCGCCGGCGATCACCGTGATCGGCGACGTGGCCGCGACGCGCGACCGGGTGCTGGCGTTCCTCCAAAACGGTGACGGGCAGGGCGACGGCCACGGCGATCGAGGGGGTGACGACGCGTGAGCGACGAGCCGGACGCGACCGACGCCTCCGGCCCCCCGAGCGTCGCCGTCTTCCGCCCCGCGGACGAGCGGATCGAGGACGCGGAAGCGCTGTTGGCGTCGCTCGGCGCCGACCCGGTCGCCGACCCGATGCTCGCGGTGGAGCCGACGGGCGCGACGCCCGGCGAGGCGCCGTGCGTCGTCCTCACGAGCAAGACCGGCGTCGAGCTCGCCGCCGAGGCGGGCTGGGGCCCGGGCGACGCGACCCTCGTCGCCATCGGCCCCGCGACCGCGGACGCGGCGCGGGCGGCGGGGTGGACCGTCGACCTCGTGCCGGACGAGTACACCTCTGCGGGGTTGGTGGCGGCGCTGAAGGGCCGCGTCGACGGCGAGCGCGTCGAGGTGGCGCGCTCCGACCACGGCAGCGACGTGCTCCTGCAGGGGCTCCGTGACGCCGGCGCGAACGTGACCGAGACGGTGCTCTACCGCCTGACGCGCCCGGAAGTGGCCGGGGAGTCCGCGGCGCTGGCCGCCGCGGGCGACCTCGACGCCGCCGCGTTCACCTCGTCGCTCACGGTGACTCACTTCCTCGACGCCGCGGCGGAGCGCGGCGTCCGAGAGGCGGCGATCGCGGGGCTGAACGACGCCGTCGTGGGCGCGATCGGCCCGCCGACCGCGGAGACGGCCGCCGACCACGGGATCGACGTCGACGTGGTCCCCGACGACGCCGACTTCGAGGCGCTCGCGCGGGCCGTGGTCGACGCGGCCGCCGGCAGCGGAGAGGGCGACCGCGCGGAGGCCGACGACGGGACGGCGGAGCGCCGTCGATAGCGGCCGGGACGCTCACCGGACGCCGAACGGTTGTGGGCAGCCGCGGACGGGGGATCGCCGATCGGGAGTCCAAATTGTCAGATTTTTAATACTTCGGTGAATATCACGTTCGATATCGGGGCGAGTCTTGACATCGTCTTGCGAAAACGCTCAGGCTCAGCTTAAACCCCCGGTTAAAACCTGTTTGCGAACCCTCCGGACGAGCCCTCAACCGCTCTGGTTATCAATGGAAATAACCAGTACGTCACAGTTATCCGCCGACACGTGAGAGCTGATACCATGGAACCGAGCGAGCGGTGGTCGATCCGAGTCGACGACGGGGTGATCGTCGTCGAGCTCCCACACGGGACGGGGCTCTCCCCGTCGGACGGCGAGCGACTGCTCGACCGGTGGCAGACGCTCGTGGCCGATCGACGGGTGCACGCCGTCGTGCTCGTCGTGCGGACGACGCGCCCCTGCTCGGACGCCGGTCGCCGGACGCTCCGGCGCACGGCGCGGGCGGCGGCCGATCGCGGCGTGACGCGGTTCGCGGTGGCCGCGGAGCGTCCCAAGCGGCAGTACCTCGAACGGACGATGGACGTCGAGGGGATCGACCCCGAGCCGTTCAACGACGCCGCGGCCGCGATGCGCTGGGCGAAGTGCCCGTCCGAGCCGACGGTGTCCGCCGTCTCCGAGTGAGTGGTCGCCCTCTCCGAGTAAGCGGTCGCCGTCTCCGCTCGAACTACCCGTACCCCTCTTACCGCCCGCTCTCGACGGCGACGTACATGTCCGTCGCGAGCCGTTCGGCGCGGTCGGCGTCGGCGGACTCGGCGTAGATCCGGATCTTCGGCTCGGTGCCGGAGGGGCGAACGAGCACCCACGCGTCGCCGTAGTCGAGCCGGTAGCCGTCGGTCGTGTTCGGCTCCGCGTCCGCGGTCTCGACGTAGGCGCGCGCGGCCGACAGCATCTCGTCGCGCTCGTCGTCATCTGCGTACTCGACGTTACGCCGAACGAAGTGGTAATCCTCGTAGGGAGCGACCGCCTCGCTGACCGGCGCGTCGGCGGCCGCGAGCAGTTCGAGGAACCGCGCGCCGATGTACGCGCCGTCCCGCGAGAGCCGGTACGGCGGGAAGAACACCCCGCCGTTCCCCTCGCCCGCGATGGGGACGTTGACCCCCTCCTCGTGGAGTTCGCGCGTCCGGGTGATGATGTTCGTCGCCCCGATGGGCGTGAGTTCGAGGTCGGCGTCGTTGGCGTCGCAGACGTCGACGAGCCGCTGGGAGACGTTCACCGCGCTGACGACGGCGTCGCCGGGGTCGAGGCAAGCGTCCGCCATCGCCGCGAACGAGGTGTCGCCGTCGACGAACTCGCCGTCTTCGTCGACGAACACCGCCCGATCCGCGTCGCCGTCGTGGGCGATCCCAACGTCGGCGTCGGTGGTCGCGACGAGTCGCTGGAGGTCGCCGAGGTTCTCGGGGACGGGCTCGGACTGCCGACCGGGGAAGTGGCCGTCGGGCGTCGCGTTCACGGTCAGCACGTCGCAGCCGAGTTCGCGGTAGATCCGCGGGGACGACACCGACGCCGCGCCGTGGCCGGGGTCGACCGCGACCGTGAGCCCCGCGTCGGCGATCGCCTCGGCGTCGACGGCGTCGACGGCGTCGATCAGCTGGCCGACGTAGTCGTCGACCGCGCCCTCGATCCGAGTCGTGGCGCCCGCGTTCCGCCAGTTCGCGTGGTCGTAGTCGTCGTCGAGGACCCGCCGCTCGACGCGTTCGAGCACGCCGACCGACAGCTCCACGCCGTCGTCGCCGACGAGCTTGATCCCGTTGAACTCCGGCGGGTTGTGCGAGGCGGTGACGAGGACGCAGGGGACGCCGGCGGTCTCGCAGTAGTTCCCGACCGCGGGCGTCGGGACGACGCCGAGTCGGTCGACGTCGCAGCCGACCGCGGCCAGCCCGCTGGCGGCGGCGTTGGCGAACAGCTCGCCGGTGGTGCGGGTGTCGCGGGCGACGGCGACCCGGTCGGCGTCCCAGGTCGTACCGGCGGCCTTCGCGATGTCGAGGACGAGCTCCGGCGTGAGATACCGGAGCGCGACGCCGCGAATGCCGCTGGATCCGAACAGCTCCATGGGCGGTCATGCGCCGGCCGACGGGAAAGCGGTTCCGAACCGGGCGCGCGCTGACGCGGGCGGGGGCGACGCGTGCGGTTCAAGCCGGCCGCGCCCGAACGGACTGCATGGAGCGCACGCGACGCGATCTGTTGGCGACGAGCGCGGCGACCCTCACCGCCGCCGGCTCGGTCGGGGTCGCGGGGTGTCTCGACTTCGCCGCGGGCGACGGGCCGCAGGGCCCCGAGGGGGTCCCGACGACGCTGACCTGCGAGGACGACGCGTTCGTCCGGCTGACGGCGCCCTTCGACGAGCCGGTCGAGGGGACCATCGTCGACGCCGCCGGGACCCGGTTCGAGCTGGCGACGGAGGGGAACGCCGAGACGTACGGGCAGTCGATGCGGCTCGTGTTCCGCAACACGGGCGATCGGTCGGCGACCGTCCTCGGCAAACACGCCTACTCGTTCCAGCGCGAGACGGGCGAGGGGTGGGTCGACGTTCGGGGATCGAGCTCGGGCGAGGCGGTCGAGCTCCCGCGCGACGAGGAGACGCTCGACCCGAGCGGCGCGTACATCTGGTCCATCGACCTCGAGGAGGCGGCGATCGCGTCGGCGGTCCCCGACCGGGACCTCGAGGTGTGCCCGCCGCTCGGAGCCGGCACGTATCGGTTCGTCTACTGGGGGATCCCCGACGCGCCGCCGCTGGGGGCCGAGTTCGACCTGGTCGGGTGAACGCCGGAAGAGGGCGGTGTGCTAAAACGAGATCCACTCCGAGGGTTGCCCGACCCGTCCGCGGACGCGGAACTCCCGGTCGTCCTCGACGCGGGTCTCGGCGATCACGTCGAACGGCTCGTGGAGCGTGTGGACCACTTGCTCGTCGTGGGCGGTCGAGTTGAGCACGCCGACGAACGGCCATCCCTCGCCGGACGTCTGGGAGGTCATCACGCGGGTGAACCGGTAGATCCGTTCGGGGTCCCAGTACATCAACAGCTGTGACAGCGAGTAGACGCCGACGGCGCGGTCGCGGCCGACCGACGACTCGACCACGTCGGTGAACTTGATCCCGATGTCGGTGAGGTTGCCGGCGCTGGCGACGTACTTCGTCATCGGCGTGTCGTCGCGTTTGTCGCCCTGCTCGTGGGTGACGCAGTCGATGACGACCACGTCGTCGCCGTCGTGTCCCGTGATCGACTCGTAATCCTCGCGGACCTTCTCCGCGGTGCGACCGGTGGAGATGACCACCGGCCCGGTCGACCACGCGGCGAGCAGTCGGTTGAACAGGTCGTACTTCCCGCTCATCGGCGGCCCGGTGACGAGCACGCTGTCGGCGTCGCGGACAGCGTCGGGAAGCACGGTCATGTGTCTGGCTTGAGGGGGTGTCGGGTAAAACCCTTCCGAGGGATCACTTCCGGAGCATCGACGGGAGGTCGAGCGACGACGGGGGGCCCTCTCGGGGGCTCCTCGTCAGTGTCAGTTCCGTTATCGCTCCGGGAAGCGCCGCCGAGACGGGCGAACCGCGCGGAGAGCCGGCGCCGTCGACGAGCTGGTCCCAGACCGCGTCGGGGTCGTCGGTATCGGTTTCGGCGGCGATCTCGAGCGCCTTGGTCCGGCCTTCGTCGTACGAGAGCTCGATCAGGCTTCGGTCGTACGCGTTCTCGAAGGCGTCCAGAATGCGGTCGAGCTCGGCCGGACGCTTGCTGCCGACGCCGTCGGCGACCCCGAGTGCGAACGCGCGCTCGACCGCCTCCTCGCGGTCGAGGTCGTCCCACTCCGTCCCGAAGGTCCGGTCGTACATCAGTGGCTCACCGTCGCGGCCTCCCCGACCCGGAGCCCGCCGTCGGTGAACTCGATGCCCTGAATGTCGGTGTCGAGGTCGGTCCCGCGCATCTTCAACACCTGAATCCCGCGCTGCATCCCGTCGTCTTCGAGGTAGTTGTGCATGAAGACGACGCCGTGCGCGAGGTAATGCTCCTCGGAGTAGGCGCTCGGGTCGGTCATCTCGGAGATGAGCAGGGTCGTCGCGTCGGTCCGCTTCAGCGAGGAGAGCAGCTGGATCATCGTGTCCTCGTCGTCGTCGAGGAGGAACCGCAACAGCATGGTGGAGTCGAAGACGACCCGGTCGATGTCGCGGGAGTTGATGAACCCCGTGAGCCGGTTCGTCACTCCCGAGTGGTCCCGTCGCTCGCCCGGCAGGCCGAAGAAGCGCCGACCGTCGGAGGAGAAGGAGTCGAGGAAGGTGATCCGGTCGGTGTCGAGGGCGCGGTCGAACCCGAACTCGTACCCGCTCATGTCGCGACGGATCCCCTCCTTCGTCTCGTGCATGCTGATGTACAGCACGTCTTCGCCGTTGCGGGCGCCCTGCGCGGCGAACTGCGAACAGAACGTCGTTTTCCCGCTTCCAGGAGGGCCGCTGACAACGTACAGGCGATTCTCCGGGAAGCCACCGTCGACGATGTCGTCGAACCCGGGAACGCCACTTGAGGCGCGCATACGGAGGAACGTGTCGGTTATCGGATAAGGGTTACCACCCAGTTCTCACGGGTGAGAACGATCGACAAGGATCGGTCCGGGGCGCTATGCGTCGTCCGCCTCGCCGTCGGCGTCGATGTCGGGGGCGTCGAGGGCCCCGATATCGTCGATGTCCGGCGAGACCCAGACCACGAAGCGGTCGTCGGATTTGACGATCCCGTTGACCCCCTCGTCGTCGACGGTCGTCGCCTGGTCGACATCTTCGGGCGCCACGTCGCGGACCTGAAACACCTCGTCGACCATCCAACCGACGGTGCCGCCCTCGTCGATCTCCTCGTCGTCGAACACGACGATCCGCTCGCGGGGGCCCTCCTCGTCGATCGAGAAGAGCGTCTTCGGATCGACGATCGTGGTCGTGCGTCCCCGGAGGTCCATCACGCCCTCGACGTGGTCGGGGGAGTTCGGAATGCGCGTGAGCTCGCCGGCGTCGACGATCTCGTCGATGACCCCGATGTCCAGACAGTACGTCCCGTCGCCCAGCCCGAACTCCAGCACCTTCGTGGGTTCGGCGTCCGTCTCCATGGCTGCCATGGACGTGTCTGCGGCGAAGAGGCCAATAACCGTGTCCCCTGAATTATCAGGCGTGATTACCGGGTCCGTGGATTTATGCTGATTCTGGGCCCGCTTCCCTACATGAGTAGGACGACGGATCGGCGAGACGATCGCGACGACTCCTTGCGGGCGGTCGTCGTCGACGACTCGCCGTTCATGCGAGGCTTGATCTCCGACCTCTTGACCGACGCGGGGGTCGCGGTCGTCGGCGAGGCGGGGGACGGCGCCGAGGCGCTGTCGGTGGTCGCCGAGACGCGTCCGGACGTCGTGACGATGGACGTCGAGATGCCGGGGATGGGCGGGCTCGAGGCCGTGGAACGGCTGATGGACGAGACGCCGACGCCGGTGTTGATGCTCTCGGCGCACACCGCCGAGGGCGCGGAAGTGACGTTCGAGGCGCTCGAACGCGGCGCGGTCGACTTCTTCTCGAAACCCGGCGGTGAGGTGTCGACCGGCGTCTCCCGCGAGTCCGACCGGCTCGTCGAGGCGGTCCGATCGGTCGCGGGGGCCGACCTCGCCGCGGCGACGCGCGACCGCCGCGAGCACGACGCCGCCGAGGAGAACGCGAACGCGACGGCCTCCCGAGCGTCGACGCCCGCCACGCGGACCGCGAGCGCCGACATCGACGAGCCGCTAACGGTCGTGATCGGGGCGTCGACCGGCGGACCGAACGCGGTCGAGCGCGTCATGTCGGCGTTACCGATGACCGACTGCCGGCTCGTCATCGTCCAGCACATGCCGGAGGCGTTCACCTCGCGGTTCGCCGACCGCCTCGACGAGGCCTCGGCGTACGACGTGCGCGAGGCGAGCGACGGCGCCCGGATCGGCTCCGGAGAGGCGCTCGTCGCCCGGGGCGGGAGCCACACCCGGATCGACAGCTACCGGTCGGGGCGCCTCCGCGTCAAGCTCGACGAGGACGACTCGCAGTCGGTCACGCCCGCCGCGGACGTGACGATGCGCTCGGCCGCCGAGGTCGTCGACGGCCCCCTCGTCGGGGTCGTGTTGACCGGGATGGGCGCCGACGCCTCCGAGGGGATCCGAGCGATGGCCGACGCGGGCGCGCGGACGATCGCACAGAGCGAGGACACCTGCGTGATCTACGGGATGCCGAAGCGAGCGGTGGAGACGGGCGGGGTCGACGAGGTCCACGACCTCGACGACGTCGCCGGCGCGATCGTTGGGGGTGGGGCCTGATGGACTCCCACCGCGCCGCGTTCGTCGCCGAGGCCGAAGACGGGATCACGGACCTGAACAACGCCCTGCTCGCCCTGGAGGCCGACCCGGAGGACGCCGAGGCGATGGACGACGTGTTCCGCGTCGCCCACACGCTGAAAGGGAACGCCGCGGCGATGGGGTACGAGGACGTTTCCGACTTCGGGCACGCCCTCGAGGACCTCCTCGACGCGGTGCGACAGGGCGACCGCGAGGTGACGCCGGAGCTGATGGACCTCCTCTTCGAGGGGGTCGACACCGTCGAGGCGATGGTGTCCGAGATCGCCGACACGGGCGACGTGTCGACCGACCCCACCGACTTGGAGAGTCGCCTCCGAGAGATGGAGGAGCACGGGACCGTCGGCGGTGAGGACGCAGACGAGGACGGGACCGCCGGCGCGGGCGATTCCGGCAGCGAAGCGACCGACGGGCCCGAGGCCGGCGCCGACACCGCCGACGACGCGACCGATGAGGGCGACGGAGACGCGGACGACATCTCCGTCCCCGATCTCCCCGACGAGGCGGCCGCCCTCGGCGAGCCGGTCGCGTACGCGGACGTGACGGTCGGCGAGACCGCGATGGCGGGCGTCGACGCGGCGCTCGTCTTGCAGGCGCTCGACGGCCAGTTCGGCGAGTTCGTCACCGTGCCCGGCCCCGAGGCGCTGGAGGACGGTGAGTACGAGGAGCGGTTCGACGCCTTCGTCGCCGACGCCGACCCCGCGGTCGTCGCCGAGGGGCTCGGCGCGCTCACGCAGGTCGAGTCGGTCGCGACGACGCTCGTCGGAGCGAGCGAAAGCGGTGGAGACGCCGAGGCGGACGAGTCGGGTGAAGCCGACGCCGACGCCGAAGCGGGTGTGGACGACGAGGGCGCCAACGCGGAACCCGAGGTCGAGGACGCCGCCGACGCGGAAGCGACCGACGAGGGTGCCACAGACGACGCGAACGCAACCGACGAGAGCGACAGCGGCGAATCCTCGTCCGGGACCAACTCCGGCTCCAGCACGGACTCCAAGTCCGGCGACGAGATCAAGTCGATCCGGGTCGACGTCGATCAGGTCGACGAGCTGTACGGTCTCGTCGAGCAGCTGGTGACGAGCCGGATCAAGCTCCGCCGGGAGCTGGAGGAGCTGGACGCGCAGTCGGACGCGTTAGACGAGCTCGACAAGCTCGCGTCCAGCCTGCAGGATACGGCGATGGACATGCGGCTCATCCCGTTCTCGCAGGTGTCCGACTCGTTCCCGCGGCTCGTCCGCGACATCTCGCGGGACCTCGACAAGCGGATCGACTTCGAGATCGAGGGCGACGACGTGGAGCTCGACCGCACCATCCTCACGGAGATGCGCGACCCGCTCGTCCACGTCCTGCGGAACGCGGTCGATCACGGGATCGAGTCCCCCGAGGAGCGCGAGGCCGCCGGCAAGGACCCGACCGGACACGTCAGGCTCACGGCCGAGCGCGAGCGCGACCACGTGATCATCGAGGTGGCCGACGACGGCGGCGGGCTCGACCCCGATCAGCTCCGCGAGAAGGCCGTCGACGAGGGCGTCAAAAGCCGCGAGGCGGTCGAGGCGATGGAGGACGGCGAGGTGTACGACCTCGTGTTCCACCCCGGCTTCTCCACCGCGGAGGAGGTGACCGACGTCTCCGGACGCGGCGTCGGGATGGACGTGGTCCGGACGACCGCCCGCGACCTCGACGGCTCCGTCTCCGTCGAGAGCGACCCGGGCGAGGGGACCACGGTGCGGTTCCGGCTCCCCGTCACCGTCGCCATCGTGAAGGTGATGTTCGTCGACGTGGGCGGCACGGAGTACGGGATCCCGATCAAGTCGATCGCCGAGGTCGCCCGCGCGGACGACGTGGAAGAGGTCCACGGAGACGAGATCGTGCGCCACGAGGACGACCTCTACCCGGTGATCCGGCTGAACGAGCGGCTCACGAACGGCGGCGCCGCGGCGGCCGGGTCGGGCGCCGGCGCCCCCGATGGTCCCGACGAGTCGGGCGGCGACGGGCCTGCGGAGGCCGACGCCGCGTCCGCGACGACCGACGGCGGCGTGACCGACGACGGGATGCTCGTTCGGATCCGCGAGGAGACCCGGCAGGTCGCGCTCCACTGCGACGCCGTGCTCGATCAGGAGGAAGTGGTCGTGAAACCGCTCGACGGGCCGTTGTCGGGGACGCCGGGACTCAGCGGCACGGCGGTCCTCGGCGACGGCGACGTCGTGGCCGTGCTCGACGTGGTGAGCCTATGAGCGGCGAGACCGAGACGGAGTTCGAGGGCGTCCTTAGGCAGATCGACGACACGGTGCCGTTCGAGCCCGGCTACTACAACGAGTCGTACCTCGACCGCCGGATCACCGCCCGGATGCGCCGCCGCGACACCGAGTCGCACGCCGAGTACGAGCGGCTGCTCCGAGAGGACGACGGGGAGCGCGAGGCGCTGATGGACGCGCTCACGATCAACGTGACGGAGTTCTTCCGCAACCCGGAGATGTGGGACGTGCTCCGCGGCGTGCTCCGCGATCGGACGAGCGAGCAGCGTCGGGTCCGCGTCTGGTCGGCACCCTCGGCCGACGGTCGAGAGCCCTACTCGGTCGCGATGTTGGCCTGCGACGACCCCGAGATCGACGAGTCGCGCGTCGAGGTGCTCGGCTCGGACATCAGCGAGGAGGCGCTCGACGACGCCCGCGAAGGGGTCTACCACACCACCCGGACGACCGACATCGCGGCCGAGCTCGAACCGCTCTCGGACCCGGACCGCTACGTCGAGCGCGACGAGGACGCGTTCCGGGTCCGACCGGCGGTCCAGCGGCTCGTCGACTTCGAGACGCACGACCTGATCCGCGACGGCGCTCGCGATCCCTTCGACGTGGTGTTGTGCCGCAACCTGCTGATCTACATCGACGTCGACCACAAGGGGTCGCTGTTCGACACGCTCGAATCGTCGCTCGCTGACGACGGCGTGCTCGTGCTCGGTATGACCGAGAGCGTCCCGCCGGACCGGTCGGACAGATACGAACCGATCGACAAGCGCCGCCGGGTGTTTCGGAGGGTCTGATGTCGCTGTACCAGCACGCCCGGGACGGGAACGCCGAGCGGCTCAGGGACGCCATGGGCAGCGACAGCGCCGCGGTTCGGAAGCGCGCGTCCGAGTTCCTCGGCGAGGTCGCCGACCCCGACGACCAGCCGTCCATCGACGTGCTCCTGCGCGCCGCGACCGGCGACGAGGACGCGCAGGTCCGCGGGGCCGCGGTCGACGCGCTGGACGAGATCGGCGAGGCGGCGCTCGAACAGCTCCTCTCGGAGCTCACCGGCACCAAGGGCTCCGAGGCGGAGTGGGTCACCGCCCGGAAGTTCGCTCGCGCGCTGCAGGCCGACCGCCCGGAGCTCCGGATGGCCGCCGCGAACGCGCTCGGCCGGCTCGACGACGGCAGCGGTCTCCAGCACCTCGTCGAGGCGCTCGACGACGAGGACCCCCGCGTCAGGCTCCGCGCGTGTCAGGCCTGCGGGACGTTCGCCGACCCGCGGGCGATTCCCGGGCTGACGGAGCGGCTCGACGACGAGCCGCGGGTCCGGCGGGCGGCCGCGAACGCGCTCGGGAACATCGGTACCGATCAGGCGCTCTCTCCCCTCCTGGACCTGCTCGACGACTCGGACGAGTCGCTCCGGCGCATCGCCGCCGGCGCGCTCGGGAAGGCGAACAACCCCGAACCGGTCGAACCGCTGGCGCGCGCGCTCGGCGACGAGAGCGCGGTGGTTCGGAACGCCGCGGTGTACTCGGTCATCGAACTGCTCTCGAACGTGCCGACCCAGCAGAGCCACGCGGTCCGCGATCAGGTCGTCTCCGAGCTGAAACAGGCCGACGACGCGACCGTCGTCGAGCCGCTCGTCGAGATCCTCACCGACGGCCAGCAGAGCCGCCAGCGGCGGAACGCGGCGTGGATCCTCGGCCGCGTCGCGGAACCGGAGTCGGCGGTCGCGGTCGAGGCGCTCGCTGACGCGCTCGCCGACGAGGACCCACAGACCGCGCAGTTCGCGGCCACCAGCCTCAAGAGCCTCGGCGGGCCGATCGTCGAGGACCGGCTCCTCGACCGGCTCGGCACCGAACATCCCGAGGACGCCCGCGCGAAGGCGGTGTTCGTGCTCGGACAGGTGGGCGGCCAGGAGACGCTCAACCGGCTCGAAGAGTTCACCGACGACGAGAGCCCCGCGGTCCGGAAGCGGGTGTTCTCGGCGGTGTCGAAGCTCCGAGCGGGGGGGCGGTAAATGTCGGGCGGGAGCAGCGAGTACAAGATCGCCGACACCCAGGCGCGGTTCGCGGTCGCCGTCCGCGAGGGGCGGAAGGTGAGCGACGTCTCGTGGACGCTGGGGCGCGTGCTCCTGTCGAACCGCCGGCTCATCTTAGCCGGCAACGACGGGAAGCGAACGGTTCCGCTCTCGAAGCTCGAAGGGCTCGGCGGGCGCCACGACGCCAACCAGTCGGTCGCGCGCGTCTCTAACTACGTCAGCTTCGACCTCGGCGATCAGGTGTTGCTCGTCGCCGCCTCGGAGCACGAGTCGTTCGAGCGCGACGTGTACCGAGCGCTGCTCGACCAGCGGACGGTGACGGCGAAACACCCCGCGATCGAGGGCGGCGTCGTCCAAGAGACGGAGTGGGAGCAGGCACGGGTGAAGATCGACGAGAACGGGCTCAACGCGGCCCTCGAGAGCGGCGCGTTTGTGAAGTTCGACCTCGACGACATCAGCGGGCTCGACGCCGCGAAACGCACGGTCAACGGCGAGAAGAAACCCGTTATCGAGGTGTCGCACACCGACGACGAGGGGACCAGCATCGAGACCCACATCGCCGGGGACCCCAACCGGATGCGGTTCGTCGAGGCGTGGCTCCGGAAGGGCGAGGAGCGGAGTTCGACGAACGTCGACCTCTCCAGCCGCGACCGCGAAGTGTTGATGGCGCTGTACTCCGGCGTCTCGCCGTTCGAGATCCCGTCGTTCCTCGGAATGGACGTCGACGCGGTCGAGGAGACGTTCGAGCGGCTCGTCGAGCTCGAAGTGGTCGAGGAGGTGCGGGTACGCCGCGAGGTGGCGCTGAACTCCCGCGGCCGCAACATCGCCAGCGAGGCGATGAACGAGCAGTAGCTGGCGGGCGATCGCCCGACTGAGGAGTGGCGAACAGCCGGCGCATCGGCGTCCCCGCTGCGGTGCGCCGGGCTCCCGCCTCGGCCGCCGCGGGCGTCGCTCACGTCACGAGCGGCCTGGCCGCGGTATCGGTCATAAGCGACCGGGTCGCAGGGGACGACCCGCCGCCGTCGAACCACTCTTAAGTCGGTACCGTGCGGAGTGGGGCCATGAGCTACGAGGCGGTGTTCTTCGACCTCGATAACACCCTGTATCCGTACGCCCCCTGCAACGAGGCGGGCAAGCGGGCCGCCCTCGCTGCGTTCCGCGATCGGGGATACGAGATGGACCGCGAGACGTTCGACGAGCTGTACGCGACCGCGCGGCGGGAGACGAAGCGGGAGACCAGCGAGACCGCCGCCTCCCACGACCGGCACATCTACTTCAAGCGCGCGCTGCAGCGCCGCGCCGGCGAGCACGACGCCGCCGACGCGCTGGCGCTCGGCGACGCGTACTGGGAGGGGTACGCGAGTGAGATGGCGCTTTGCGACGGGGTCGAGCGGGTCTTCGACGCCCTCGCCGCGGCGGGGACAGACGTCGCCATCGTCACGAACCTCACGACCCGCGTTCAGCTTCAGAAGCTCTCGCGGCTGGCGATCGACGAGCGGATCGACCGACTCGTTACCTCCGAGGAGGTGGGCCGCGAGAAGCCGAGCGCGATCCCCTTCACGACCGCGCTCGCGGCGTTCGACCGCCGGCCGAGCGAGGCGCTCATGGTCGGCGACAACATCGGCGCCGACGTGGCCGGCGCGAACGCACTCGGCATGGACACGGCGCTGTTCGTCGCCGACGGCGACGCCCCCGCCCGCGACGAGCTCGACGGCGACCGGCGACCGGACCATCGACTCGACGCGTTCGCCGACCTGCTGGAGGTGGCGGCGTGACCCGCGACGGCCCCGGTGCCGACACCGACGCGGATCCCGACCGCCTGCGAGAGGCGCGCGAGGCGGTGGTGGAGTACGCGCCGGCGCTCGCGGAGCTGACGCCCGGTCGGACGGGAAACCTGAGCGTCCGCGACGGCGACCGAGTCGCCGTGACCCCCACCGGCGTCCCGTACGACGCCTTCGACGCGACCGACGTGCCGGTGGTCTCGCTGGCGGGCGAGCGGGTGGCGGGCCGCATGGCCCCGTCGAGCGAGGTGCCGATGCACACCGGCATTTACAAGCACGACCGGCCGGGCGCGATCGTCCACACCCACTCGCCGTGGGCGACGACGATGGCGACGCTCCACCGGAAACTCCCCCCGGTTCACTACATGATCGCCGCCGTGGGGCGCGAGGTCCCGCTGGCCGACTACGCCCCGTACGGCACCGAGGAACTGGCCGCGAACGTGGTGGCGGCGATGGCCGAGGCCGACTCCGACGCCGCGATCCTCGCGAACCACGGACTCGTCGTCACCGGGCCGGACATCGAGACGGCGGTCGAGAACACGCATCACGTCGAGGACCTGTGTCGGCTGTACCTCCGGGCGTCGGCGGTCGGCGATCCGCACGTGCTCTCCGACGAGCAGATGGCGACCGTCGAGGAGCGGTTCGAGAGCTACGGCCAACAGCCGGACGGTGACCGATAGCGGGTGACGATGACCGGTCGGCGGCGACTCGTCGCCGCACCGCCTGGTCGTGTTACCGTAACATCGGTTCCAGCAGACGGCGAAGGCCCGGAGACGCGGTTCTGAGACTCCAGCGAACGCGCGGTACGAAGTACGTCCTCGTCGGACTCGGCATACTAGCCTTCCCGCTCGTCCTCTCGGCCCTCTACCGGGGGGCCGTCGTCCCCCCACTCCTATTCGGGATGTCCTGGCCCACGTTCATCGTCTACGCCTCACGCTACTCGTCCTCGCACGCCCGTGTGCGTTCGTCATCTCGACGCCCGTCTCGGTCGTCTCGGGAATCGCGAGCGCGGCCTAGAACGGCGTCATCCGGCAGATCTGGGCTAGCCTCGGGGTCAAGGCCGCGCTCGCGGTCGCCGTTCCGTTCGGACTGATTCCCATCTGGTTGGTCGTACTGGCGGGCGATGCCGGGATGACGACCGCCGTCACCGGGAACGCGATGCGACTCTCACGGTTCGCACCGACCGACGTTACTGACGATCTCGCCAGATCATGAGTCACACGCTGGACGGCGAATTAGCCGGGTTCAGTCGGTGTGGACCGTCGTCGGTCTCACCCTCGTCGCGCCGGTAGTCGGGCAGTTCGGCGTTCTACAGAGAAAACAAGGCGAGTGCCTCGGGGCTTGACCCCGAGGCGGTTCACGAACACACCGGTAGTATCGTTGTCCCAGCGGTCGTTCGCGGCGGCTACAACGCAGTACCGTACGTGTTCAGTTCCCTCTCGCCGGCTGACTCAATCCCGTCGGCCGTAGCCGTACAGCCACTGCTCGATAGCTGGGTCGAAATAAGGTTCCTTACAAGTGGCTCGGCTACAGTACTATTCTGTCGACAAAGCGCATGCGTCCAACGAAGCCTCAGTATGCTCTCAAAACGGATCGGCGCCGTTCCGGTGAGGGTCCTGAATGAGTGACGCCGGTCCGACGCGCGAGTGTAACGTCTGTCGGCAACCGATCGCGGGTGACCCGATAGCGAGCAATTCCGACGGGCCGTTCTGTAGTACCGGGTGTCGAGAGATTAGCCGACTGCTCGGCGATGACGCTCCATCGGACCGTCCGGCAACGAAATCGGACACCGATCGATCGGTCCCCGACGGCGTCACGCGGACGTTCCTTCGGATCGACGGGATGTACTCGCCGACGTGTGAGGCGTACCTCGAACACATCGCCGACACGCAATCCGGAGTGGTCGCCGCAGAGGCGAGTTACGTCACCGAGACGGTTCGCGTGGACCACGACGCAGACGCGGTGTCGGCAGACGACCTCCGTGACGCGTTGAGCAGAACCGGCTACACTGCGTTCCTCCGATCCGACGCGATCGCGGACGGAAACGCGAGCGGGACGCGTCGTTCGCGGGAAGCGGACGGCCTCCGGAAACGCCGGAGCGATGAGGTCCTCGGACTTCGGTATGCAGCCGGGATCGTGTTCGGTGCGTTCCTGATGGTCCCGTACGTGGCAATCATGTACCCCGCCCACCTCGCACCGTACTTCGACGCCGCGTTCCTCAAAGCGTTCGAAGGCGCGTTTCAACTGAGCGGGGGTAGCGGGTTCCTGTTCCTGAGGATTTACTTCGTGTTGACCGCGATCGTGCTGTTTTTCACCGGCATGCCGGTGTTGCGTGGGGCGTACATCAGCCTGAAGATGCGTCGGCCGACGACGGACCTCCTCGTCGCGTTCACCGTCGTCAGCGCGTTCTGCTACGGCACGGGCGCGGTGCTTCTGGGGGACAACAACATCTTCTACGACCTGACGCTCGTCGTCGCGGCGGTCGTGTCGGGCGTCTCCTTTTACGAGACGTCGATCAAACAGCGGGCGCTCGAACGGCTCACCGAACTCACCGTCTCGCAGGTGGACAGTGCCCGGCGACTCAACGACGGTGACGACGCGACGGAGGTGGCGGTCGACTCCCTGGATCCCGGCGATCGGATCCTCGTCCGCGAGGGCGAACGAATCCCGGTTGACGGGACGCTCGTCGGCGACGGCTGTAGCGTCAAGGAGGCGGTCGTGACCGGCGAGGCACTCCCCGTCGCGAAGCGAACGGGGGACTCCATCGTCGGCGGCGGGGTCGTCACCGACGGCGCCGCAGTCGTCGAAGTCGGTGACCCGGTGACGAGCAGCGTCGACCGCATCACCGATTCACTGTGGTCGATCCAGAGCGCCGATCACGGGATCCGACGCCGCGCCGACGCACTCGCGTATCGTCTCGCGACCCTCGTCGCCGGTGTCGCGGTCGCCGTCGGTGTCTGGGTCATCGTCAGCGGTGGCTCACTTCCGGCGAGCGTCATGGCCGTACTGCTCGCGCTGCTCGTCGCCACCCCGTGGGCGCTCGGGCTCGCGACGCCGCTCTCGGTCGCGACGAGCATCCGCGATGCGATGGAGCGCGGTATCGTCGTGCTCGACGACACGATCTTCGAGCGGCTCCGCGAGGTCGACGTGGTCGTGTTCGACAAGACCGGGACCCTCACGACCGGCGAGATGGAGGTCGTCGAGGTGGACGCGTCGGACGAGGCGCTCGCCGACGCCGCCGCGCTCGAACGGCGTGCCGCGCATCCGGCCGCGGCTGCGATCGTTTCCGCGATCGACTCGAAGACCGGCGACGCGACGGCACGCACCGACGGCGACCACATCGACGGCAGTGACGCTGAAGACGGCGCGACGCCGCCCGCCGGGCGCGACGTGCGCGACTTCCGGACGCACGCGACAGGCGTTTCCGGAACCGTCGACGGTCGCGACGCGCTCGTGGGGGATCTCGATCTGTTCGCCGAGCGAGGCTGGACAGTCCCGTCGGAGGTCCGAGCGAAAGCGCGCGACGCCCGGGGATTCGGCCGTCTCCCCGTCGTGATCGGCCGTGACGGGCGTGCGAACGGACTCGTCGTGGTCGGCGACAACCCACGTCAGGGATGGCTGGACACGGTCACCAGCCTTCACGAACGCGGGATCGAAGTGGCCGTCCTCACGGGCGACAACGAGGAGGCGACGGACTTCTTCGCAGAACAGGAGGCGGTCTCGTACGTGTTCGCGGACGTGCCGCCCGAGGGGAAAACGGAGGCCATCCGGCGGTTCCAACGCGATCGCCGCGTCGCGATGGTCGGTGACGGAACCAACGACGCGCCCGCTTTGGCACAGGCGGACCTCGGAATCTCGTTGGGAAGCGGGACGGCACTCGCCGCCGACGCCGCCGACATCGCCATCGTCGACGACGACCTTTCGCTCGTCAAGACGACGTTCGAGTTCGCTCGGGCGGCGCGCCGCCGCGTCCGGCAGAACGTCGGACTCGCCTTCGCGTACAACGCCATCGCGATCCCCGTCGCGCTCGGTGGCCTGTTCAACCCCGTGACAGCGGCGATCTCTGTCGCCGTCTGTGGCGGGCTCCTCGCCGTGAACTCGTCACGGGACCTATTCGCGGAATGAGAGACCGACGACGATAGCGGTGTAGCGACCATCGGCGGGGACACAAATCCCCTACCCGGAGCGGCTCCATTTCCTCTGGGGAGCCTTCCACGAGCTAACGAGCGTTATCAGCGACACCAGCCAACGAATCGAGGAACGTTTCCGCGGTACTCCTCGTATTCCCGGCCGGACTGATCACGGAGCCGCGCTTCCTCGGCGAACGGAAAGAGAACGTAGACATAATTAGTTTGAAATAAAACGCCTCACCCTCTGAGTTAACGTGACCTCGCCTCCTGCCCGGTTTTATAAATACCGAGGCGGCTACTGGATCGGTATGACTGATACGGAGCCGGCGGCCCCAGTCCGGGAGACCGCCGAATCGATCGCGACGATGGAGATCCGCGGCGCGGCGACCATCGCCTCCGCGGCCGCGGAGGCGCTCGCCGAGCAGGCCGAGGCCGCGGCCGAGGAGGCGGAGAGCGACCCCGCCGCCTTCCGCGCGTCGATGCGCGGCGCGGGGCGGACGCTCCGCGAGACCCGCCCGACCGCCGTGTCGCTACCGAACGCCCTCCGCTACGTCCTCCAGCGGATGGAGGGGGACACCGTCGACGAACTGCGCCGCAGCGTCGTGGGCGCGGCGGACGCGTTCGTCCGCCAGCTCGACCGCGCGCAGGACGACCTCGGGCAGGTCGGGGCGAACCGCCTCGCCGACGGCGACACGGTGATGACGCACTGCCACTCGACTGACGCGCTCGCCTGCATCGAGGCCGCCGTCGATCAGGGGAAGTCGATCTCGGCGGTCGTCAAGGAGACGCGCCCGCGCCAGCAGGGCCACATCACCGCCGAACAGCTCCGCGACGCCGGCGTCCCGGTCACCCTGATCGTCGACTCCGCGGCGCGGCGGTACCTCGACGAGGTCGACCACGTCCTCGTCGGCGCCGATTCGATCGCCGCGGACGGCGGGGTGATCAACAAGATCGGCACGTCGGGGCTCGCGGTCAACGCCCGCGAGCGCGGGGTCCCGATCATGACTGCCGCCCAGACGATCAAGCTCCATCCGGAGACGCTGACGGGCCACACCGTCGAGATCGAGATGCGCGACGAGGAGGAGGTGATCGGCTCCGAGGCCCGCGAGGAGATCGGCGAGATCGAGGTCGAAAATCCGGCGTTCGACGTGACCCCGCCGCGGTACATGGACGCCATCGTCACCGAGCAGGGGCAGTTCCCGCCCGAGAGCATCGTGACGTTGATGCGGGAGCTGTTCGGCGAGGGCGCCGCCGAGCCGTGGGCCGAACCATGAGCAGGGACGGCTCGGAGCGCGACGGCACCGACGACTGGGAGGAGGAGGTCGCGGAGTGGGACGAGGAGGTCTCCGAGTGGGAAGAGGGCGACGGCGCGACCGCGGACGGCGACGACCACGTCGACGACGACCCGGACCTCGACCCCGACTCCGCCGACCGCGTCCCGAAGGTGGTCTCGGCCGGCCACATCAACTGGGACGTGACGATCCACGTCGAGCAGCTCCCGGAGCCGGACGGCGAGACCCGGATCGACCTGCTCGAACAGTCCGGGGGCGGCAGCGCCGCGAACGTGGCGGTCGGGCTCGTCGGCCTCGGCGGTCAGTCGGTCGTCTACGGGAGTGTCGGCGGCGACGAGTCGGGCGCGCTGGCGCTCCGCGAGCTGGCGAGCGCCGGGGTCGACCCGGGGCAGGTCCTCGTCGACGCGGACGCCCCGACCTCGGTGAAGTACGCGATCGTCGACGGGAGCGGGGAGCTGCTAATGTTGGCGAACGACGGCGCCAACGAGTCGTTCACCGCGGCCGAGCTCGACCGCGACACGCTCGCTGCGGCCGACCACCTCCACCTCACCGGACAGCAGCCGGGGACCGCGGCCGCCCTCGCGACCGCCGCGGCCGAGGCCGGAACGACGCGGAGCTTCGATCCGGGTCGCCGGCTCGGCGACCGCGAGTTCGAAGCCGCGCTCCACGCCACCGACCTGCTCTTCCTCAACGCCCCGGAGGCCGACGCGCTCGCCGACTCGACCGACATCGACCCGTGGGAGCCCGACGACCGCGTCGTCGCGATCAAGCTCGGCGAGGAGGGCGCGACGATCCGGACGCCCCACGGCGACGTGTCGCATCCGGGGTTCGACATCGACGCGGTCGACACCGTCGGCGCCGGCGACGCGTTCGCGGCCGGCTTCCTCGGGGCGGCCCTCAGAGACCCGGACATCACCGGCGACGGATTCTCGCACGACCCCCGCGACTACCAGGTGCCGCTGCTCGTCGGTAACGCCTGCGGCGCGATCGCGACCGAGACGGTGACCGCCCGCGCCGACCTCTCGTGGGACCGCGTTCGCTCGATGATGGGCGAGTCGCCCGAGTCGGACCTGCTGATCGAGGTCCGGGTCTGAAACGACCGGCCCAGAGCGCGCTATCCGACGTAGTCGAACGCGACAGCGATGTCGGCGGCGCCGAAGAAGACGAACCGGTAGCGCCCCGGCTGCAGGTCGGGACAGACTCGTAACCCCTCGGGCTGGTTCTCGTCGGCGACGAGCCCCGACTCGGTCATCGTGAACTCCCACGCGACGGTCTCACCCGGAGGGTGTGAGATCGCCTCGTCGGTGTAGTCGAAGCGGGCGTCCTCCGCGCCGCGCACGTCCTCCCAGCCGGCCTCTGTGAACGCCTCGACGTTGTACTTCCCGTGGTTGCCGACGGACACCGGTCGGCTCGAGACGTTGGTCAGTTCGATGCGCACGTCGTCGCCGCGCTCGAACGTCAGCGCCTCCGCGCGATCCCCTCCGTCGTACGCGGGATTCACGACGCGGAGCGCGAGCGCGCTCCCCCCGTCCTCGCCGGCGCCGCCGCCGGCCCCCCACGAGACCCCGTCGGCGTAGGCGGACGGGTGACGCCCGAACGACGCGTCCTCGCAGTCGAGCGGGGCGGGCACGGTGTGGGGATCACTCTCGGGCCGGACGAACCCGTCGAGCCGGGCGGGGTCGCGGACCCCCTCGTCGCCGGTCAGCTCCGCGGTCTCGCCCCAGCCGTCCGTCACCGACAGCCGGAGCGACTCCGGACGCGGGTCGGCCGTGACGCGGAGCAGCGCGCCGGAGAAGGTGATCGCCTCGCCGCAGGCCTCGTCGTCCCCGGCGGTGTTCTCGACCGTCGCGCTCGCGCTGAGCGTTCCCGCTTCGACGTCGACCTCGTCGAACGCGATCCGGTTGTGACAGGTGGTCGGTCCGACCGACTCGACGTACGCGAGCACCGACTCGTCGAAATCGGTCGCCGCGACGAACTCACCCACCTCCGCCGGGACGTCGTCGAACAGCCACCAGCTTTCGTCCTCTTCGGTGAAGAGCACACAGAAACCGCGGCGCGACTCGCGGTTCCACGCGGGGCCGGAGAGCGCGACGCCAACCTGCTGGACCGCCGTGTCGGTGACGACGGAGCCGCCGTCGTCCCCGTCGTCTCCGTCCCCGCCATCGCCGGTCCCGTCCTCGCCGTCCCCGTCGCTCCCGTCGTCGCCATCGCCCGCACCTGGATCGGTGCCGTCGGTGCAGCCGGCGAGGGCAGCGACGCCTCCGGATCCGATACCGTATATCGCCGTTCGGCGCGTGAGTTCGGTCATGACGGGCGCTGCTACGACGGCTCCCCATAAGGGCTTCCCGTAGGCACAAAGGCCTCTCTGTGTTACGCCGGCGTCGCGAGCGATCCCCGACTCCCTTCCCCCTATCGCCGCCGATCGAACCGCCTTATCGACGATCGTCGTCAACACGCTGGAAAAGTGTGAGAGAGCTCGATGAAGAGTTAGACCGATCCTGAGCGCGTTTTGAAACGTCGTCGAGCGCCGAGAAACGTGGTGAAATCGTGCGAACCCTCTGCGGGCTATATGTGGCTACCGACGGTGGGTAGTAGTGTCCATGTCCATCCCCGCACCCACGCGCCTCGCCTCCGGCCGGCAAGTCGCCGGACTGATGACCGGAACGATGAAGGCCGCCGCCTTCTGGGCGGCGATCGCCATCCCGGCCACGTACCCCGCCCTCCTGTACTCGGGGCTCGACGGCACCACCGGACAGCTGTTCGTCGGCCTGCTGTTCGCGAACGCCCTCGCGCTGGCGCTCGGCCACGACTACAAGCGCTGAGGCCGACGCGCCCGCCGAATCGCATCGCCACGACGACCGATCGGCTCCCTCCGACGACCCGCCCTCCCTTCGCCCTCTGGCCGTCTCACGCTGTGCCGCCTTCGCGCCGCTCACCGGCTCTCCGCTCATTGGCCGACCGCCGGCGCACCGGTCTCGAAGCGCTTACCCACCGCGCGGTCCGACTGTCGGTATGACCGACGAGACGCACGTCGAGTGGCGAGGGTGGGGGGAAGCGGCCTTCGCCGAGGCCGACAGGCGGGACTCCCCGGTCCTCCTCTCGCTGTCCGCCACGTGGTGTGAGGGCTGTCACGAGATGGACGCGATCACCTACGCGGAGCCCCGAATCGCCGCCAACATCAACGAGGGGTTCGTCCCGGTCCGCGTCGACGTGGACCGCCACCCCCGGGTGCGCGAGCGGTACAACATGGGCGGGTTCCCGACGACCGCCTTCCTCACTCCCGAGGGAGAGCTGCTCACCGGCGCGGGCTACCTCGACGTGGACGGGATGCGGCAGGTGCTCGAGTCGGTCCGGCAGATGTGGGCCGACAAGGGCCGGGACGCGGGGCGGATCCCGCGCGCGCTCGACGCCGACCTCCCGCCGAGCGGGGAGGTGACGGACGCGATCGAGAGCCACCTCGCCGGCCAGATCGAAGTGAAGTACGACGAGGAGTACGCCGGATGGGGATCGGACGCGAAGTTCCCCCTCCCGCGGACGGTCGAGTTCGCGCTGAAGCGCGACCGCGACCGCGCCCTCCGGACGCTCGACGCGGTGCGCGACCACCTCGCCGACGACGTGGCCGGAGGGTTCTTCCGGTTCGCGGGGACGCCCGACTGGGGCGACGTGGCCTACGAGAAGCCGATCGACACGAACGCGGCCGTCACCCGGGCGTTCGCGAACGCCTACCTCTACACGGGCGACGAGATGTACCTCGCTCCCGCGACCGACGCGGTCGAGTTCCTCACCGACGACCTCTGGACCGGTTACGGCGTCGGCGGGAGCGTCGGCCCGGGGCTCGGTCGCGCCTACTACGCGGCCGCCGCCGCCGATCGCGAGGAGCTGGACTCACCGCGCCGGGACCTGACCGTCTTCGCGGGCGGGAACGCGCTCGCGGCCGACGCGCTGCTCGCGGTCGCCGCCTACACCGACGACGAGCGCGCCCGCGAGTACGCCGAGCGAATCCTCGGCGGGCTCGAACGCGACCTGATCGACGTCGAGAGCGGAGCGGTGACCCACTACCGCGGGAGCGACGAGGTGGGCGAGGCGGACCTCCTCGCCGACGCCGCCCGCGTCGTGAGCGCGTACACCCGCGCCGCGGGCGTGCTCGGCGAGGGCGCCGCCGTCGCCCGGGCGGTCGCGGACAGAGCGATCGACCGGCTGCACGTCGACGGCTCCTTCGTCGACGGGCCGCGGTCGGGCGCGGGCCTGCTCGACCGCCCGTTCCGCCCGCTCGACGGCAACGTGGAGATGGCGACCGCCCTGCTCGATCTGGCGGCGCTGACGGGCGAGGAGCGCTACGAGGCGGTCGCCCGCGAGACGGCCGAGTCGTTCGCCGGCGCGACCGAGCGACTGAGCGTGCAGGTCGCCGGGTACGGCAGCCTCGCGGGGCGGCTCCTCCGCGGGACCACCGTCGTCGCGGTCGGCGACGAGCCCGGCAGCGACCTCCACCGCGCCGCGTGGCGGGTCGCGGACCACGAGAAGGTCGTCGTCCCGAACGCCCACCGGTCGGACGCGCCCGCACCGCGGTCGGTACCCGCGGGCTCGGCGGTCGTGCTCGCCGGAGACGGCGCCTCCGAACCCGCGAAAACACCGGACGAGTTGATGACGCGGGTCGCCGAGACGATCGAGTAGCGATCCGGCCCCGCGATTCGTCTCGCAGCGGGCGCGTTTTTGTTCGGTATCTGCGTCGGATCCAGCTGAGAGGAGTTACACCGAGGACCACCGGCACACCGTGTAAACCGGCGACGTGTTTATACGGATCCCGACGGATGAGTCGGTATGGCATCTCTCCGCGATCTGGGGCTTTCCGAGTACGAGGCCCGCGCGTATCGGGCGCTCCTGCGCACCGGGTCGACGACGGCGAAGGACCTCTCGCGGGCCAGCGAGGTCCCGATGGGTCGGGTGTACGACGTGCTCAACAGCTTGGAACAGCACAGCCTGGTCCGGAGTCAGGCCGCCAGCCGCCCGAAGAAGTACGCGGCGGTGGAGCCGGACGCCGCGCTCGACCGGCTGTTAGAGGAGAAGAAGCAGGAGCTGGAGACGCAGGCCGAGCAGTACGAGGCGGTCGTCGACGACCTCTCGACGGAGCTCGACGCCGGCGAGCCCGTCGACGGGCAGTTCTGGACCGCGGCCGTCGGCGCGGAGGACGCCACGGACCTCCTCTTAGAGCGGATCGCGGCCGCCGAGCGCCGGATGGTCGTCGTCGCCGGCGCCCCCGCGACCGGCTTCGATCTCGGGACGGTCGGCGAGCGGGTCACCGACGAGCTGGAGGCGGCGCTGGACCGCGGGGTCGAGATTCGCGTGTTGCTGTCGCCGGAGACGGTGGACGCGCTCCCGCGGAGCGTCGGTCGGCGGTACACCGCGGACCTCTCCGACATGGCCGGGTTCGAGGTGCGCACGACCGCCGGCGTCGACGGGACCTTCTCCGTCTTCGACGGGATCGAGGTGTGCATCGAGGTGCCGCACCCGCTCTCCGGCGACGAGCCGTTCGCGATGATCGACGTGAAGGACGCGGAGTTCGCGGCGAGCGTGAAAGACCAGTTCGAGCCGCAGTGGGCGGAGGCGGAGCCGCTGACGTTCGGGTGAGCCGGTGACACCCGACGGCTGACGCGCCGATCAGGCCGCGTCGAGTTCGTCTCGCAGGTCGCCCATCGTCACTTCCCGCTCGGCGTGGGCGTTGTGCTGGTGGATCGACTCGTCGTTCGACTGTCGCATGTGGATCACGGCGTCGTCGGAGAGGTGGTCGAACTCGGCGACGGTGCCCTCGGCGAGCGCGCGGACGCAGTCCTCGACGAACTTCGCGTCGGCGTGGGCCTCGTAGGTCATGTGGTCCTCGTCCGGCCGCTTCGCCATGTTGTAGATCCGGGCGCTCATCGAGTCGCGAGCGATGTCGATCACGTCCCTGAGGTCGACTTCCGGGTGCCCGTCGGTCGTGATCGTCAGCGTCGCGTGGCCGCGCTGGGAGTGCCCCGGCTGCGGGACGGCCTCCAGGAACTCCTCGGTCGTCTCCTCGTCGACGCCGAGGTCGGCGAGCTTGTCGCGGGCGCGGGACTCGCTCATCCCCTGCGAGCAGGGACAGACGGTCATCCCGGTGACCTCGGCGCCGATCTCCTCGCGGGTCCCCTCCTCGGTCGCGGTGGCGCTGGCGACGATCGTCGCCGTGCTCTGCGTCTCGATCCCGGACGCGGGCGTGTCCTCGCGGGTGACGAGCTCCGCCGACATCGACACCTCGGCGGTGGTGGTGTAGTCGTGCTTTTCGAGGAGCCGCTCGGCGGCGTCGCCGCACACCTCCTCGACGCGGTACGCCTCCTCGCGGGTGATCTCCTCGAGGATCTCGTCGATCGTCGCGAGGTTCCGCGACATGTCGATCCCCTTGCGGCCGCTCGGGAGGTCGACGAAAACCTCGAACTCCGCCATGAGGACGATGGGGCGCATCTCTCCCCGGGCGAGCTTGACGAGCTTCTCGACGCCGGTGACGCCGACCTGCGAGAGCCCGACGGAGACGTCGGGTGCCGACGCCTGGACGTCCGGCAGCTGGTGACTCATTACACGAACGGAAGAGAGTCACGGGATTAGCCCTTTCGGAAGGGGGAGTCGTGTGGGGTAGTCTCGGCCGCCGGTTACGACCGGAACAACAGCTCCCGGAAGACCGTGGTATCGGCTCCCGTTCGAGGGCCGTAACGCACCATTTATAACCGCGGCAGCGGAAGAACGCCCAAGACCATGCCGAGTTCCAATGGGCCCCAGAAGGCGACCCGCGACAAGCTCTCGAACAAACCCCGTGACCGCGGCACGTCGCCGCCGCAGCGAGCGATCCAGGAGTTCGACGAGGGGTCGCAGGTCCACCTCAAGATCGACCCGAGCGTCCAGAAGGGCCGCTTCCACCCGCGCTTCGACGGCCGCACCGGTACGGTGGTCGGCAAGCAGGGCGCCGCGTTCAAAGTCGAGATCCCGGACGGCGGCAAGACGAAGACGCTCATCGTCGCCGCCGCCCACATGAGCGCACAGCAGAACTGACCGAGATGACGATATTCAAAGAGAAGCTCGACGAGGAGTACGTCACCACCTCCGAGGCGAAGGAGATCCTCGTGGATATCGAGGCGGAGCGCGCGGACGACGAGGACCGCGACCTGCGCTACGAGCTCGCCCGCGCGATCGAGCACGTCAACCGCTTCGCCCACCTCGACGCCGAGGAGTCCAGAGAGCTGGTCGAGGAGCTGACCGAGCTCGATCAGATCGACGTGCCGACCGCGGTGAAGATCGCTGACCTCCTTCCCGAGGACCGCACCGAGCTGCGCTCGGTGTTCGCTCAGGAGCGCTACTCGCTCGACGGCGACGAGCTCGACGACGTGCTCAACGTCGTCGCGAAGTACGCCTGACGCGGCGGTAATCGGCTTTTCCGTGCGGCCCGTTTTCGCGATACGCCCGTAGCTTGGCCGATCGGGATGGCGCGTTCGCCGTCCGGCGAGACCCCGGAACCCCTTTGCATCGGGGCGACGACCCTTACGATATGATCGACGAGACGGTCGCCGAGATCCGGGCAATGCGGACCCACAGCACGTCGGCGGTGGCCGTGAAGGCGACGCGGTCGCTCGCAGATCTCCTCGACCGCGAGTACGTGACGGTCGACGAGTTCGAGCGCGACCTCGAACACAACGCGGGGGTGTTGCGGCGGTCGAACCCCTCCCACGCCGCGCTCCACAACGCGATGCGCGAGGTCGAGCGCTCGATCGTTGGCGAGGCGACGAGCGTCGAGGGCGGCAAACAGCGGCTCGAAGAGACCATCCACCGCGTCGTCGAGGACATCGAGACGGCGAAGGGGGAGGCCGCCGCCAACGCGGCCGAGCACATCGAGGACGGCGACACCCTGCTGGTCCACGACTACTCGACGACGGTGCTGGAGTCGATCGAGGCCGCGGCCCGCGACGGCGCCCACCTGACGGTGTACGTCACGGAGGCGCGCCCGCGCACCCTCGGCCGGAAGACGGCCCGCGTGCTCGCCGGCATCGCGCGGGTCGACACCCGAATGGTGGTCGACAGCGCGATGGGGTACGCCCTCCGCGACTGCGACCGCGTCCTCCTCGGGATCACGTGTATGACCGGCGGGACGTACTACAACCGCATCGGGACGTTCCCGCTCGTCGTCACCGCCCACGAGCTCGGCGTGCCGGTGACCGCGGTCGGCTCCGGCGCGAAGCGGATCGAGGAGTTCCGGTTCGAAAACGAGTTCCGCGACGCCGTCGAGGTGATGCGCGAGCCCGTCGAGGACGTGACCATCGAGAACCCGAGCTACGACGCGACCCCGATCGGGATGATCGACACCGTGATCACCGACGACGGCGTCGTGGAGTAGCCGGATCGCCGACGACCCCGCCGCCGTCACCGAGACGGTCGTGATCCCCCGGCTCCGGGAATCGCCGTGTCGGGGACCGAGGCCCGCCATAAGCGCTTTGTACGTGTGACGTGTTAGCGTATACAATGAGCGTGAGACACGGAGCGGCGGGGGTCTTTCGGGTTCAGGGCACGGATCCGGCGACTGCGGAGTGTTCGACCCTCTCCTGTGACCTCGCCGCGATCGCGACCGATCCCGGCGTCGTCACCGCGCTGGTCGTCGCGGGCGTCGTCGCGTTCGCCGCCCTGGCGTACGTCCGCGACGCCAAGGCCGAGTGCCGCGGCGAGCGGCGGCGGGTCCTCGACGAGCGCGCCGCCTTCGAGGAGTTCGCGGACCGCGTCTCCGGGCTCGACCCCGCGCCCGCCTCGTCGACCGCCACGTCGTTCGACGGGCCCACGGCCGCGGTCCGCACGGTCCCCGCGGCCGACGGGCGGGGCGGGACCGACGACATCAGGCTCCGGCGCGTGCTCGCGGCGTACCGGGACACCGTGATGTCGCTGCCTCACTACAGAGAGGAGTACGACGAGACGATCCCCGAGAGCCTCGCCGCCGAGTTGGGGCCGGACACGGCCACCGCGCTGGCCTCCAACGGCACGCTCTCGTCCGGGGCGCAGTCGGCGCTGGTGCGGCGCAGCCGGCAGGCGGCCGACGCCCGGTCGTCGCTGGCGGACGCGATCGACGCGGAGATCGACGCGCTGTCCCGGTACGAGACCGACCTGAATCGCGTCGATCGGCGCCGCCGCCGGCTCCTCGAACACCTCGACAGCGTGGAGGGGGACCGGACGGACGCCGCGATCGACATCTGGCACCGCCTCGACGAACTCGAGGCCGACTGCAACGAGGCGGCCGGCGAGCGCCAACGCGACCTCGACGACCCGCCGATGGCCGTCGACGCCACGGGCGGAGGGGCGGATCACCAGTCCTTCCACGAGTACCTGTACGGGCCGACCGACGGGCCGCGGTACCCCGTGTTGGCCCAGATCGCAGAGCTCGCCGAGCGGATCCGGACCGATCGCGAACGCGTCGGGAGCCGGGTCGCCCGCAGCGACTGAGTCCCCCGCTTTCATCCCGCACCCACGCGTGGCGACGCCATGAGCAGGAGCTGGCCGTTCGCGTGGAGGCTCGCCGCGGTGACGTTCGGCGGCGGGCAGCTCGCGTCGTCAGGGGACCCGGCCACGTTCGCCGCCGGCGGGACCGTCGCGGTTGAGGCGGGCATCGTCGCCGGGCTCGCGCAGCGACCGGAACAGCGATCGCAGCAGCGATACGGCACCGGCGAGGAGATGAACCAATGACCGACTCCGACGCGACGGAGCGCCCCGCCCACGCGAACGCCGGCTTCCGACGGCTGTTCGGCGACGACGAACTGACGTTCGGGCTCGGATTTCCGCTAACCGGCACGCGGCGCGAAACCCCTGATCCCGCGGCGGAGGCTCGGCTCGCGGAGCGCGCCGAGGCCCTCGGGTTCGACGGGCTCTGGGCGCGGGACGTGCCGACCTACTGGCCGCGGTTCGGCGACGCCGGCGGGGCGTTCGACCCGTGGACGCTGCTCTCGCACGTGGCCGCGCGGACGGACGAGGTCGCGCTGGGGACGTCGAGCGTCGTCCTCCCGCTCCGACACCCGATCCACCTCGCGAAATCGGCCGCGAGCGTCGACCGACTCTCGGACGGGCGAGTCGTGCTTGGGGTCGCCTCCGGGGACCGCGATCCCGAGTACTCGGCGTTCGGCGTCGACCTCGAGCGACGGGGCGAGATGGTCCGCGACCGGATCGCGGCGATGCGCGCGTGCTGGCGCGAGACGTTCCCGGAGATCGACGGCGAGTGGGGCGCTCTCGACGGCGACCTCGACGTGCTCCCGAAGCCGACAACGGAGACGCTCCCGGTGTTGCCCACGGGCAACGCGCGACAGTCGACCGAGTGGATCGCCGACCACGGCGACGGCTGGCTGTTCTACCACCTCCCGGACGAGACGCTCCGGAGCTACGTCGCGGAGTGGCGCGAGCTGGCGGGCGAGAAACCGTTCGCCATCGCCGTGGGCGTCGAGTTCGCCGACGACCCGAGCGCGGAGCCGGACCACCTCCACCTCGGCTATCGCGCCGGGGCCGAGTGGTTCCGAGAGTACTTCCGCCGGCTCGACGAGATCGGGGTCGATCACGTCATCGTCGGCCTGCGCGGCGACGACCCGGAGGCGGCGATGGAGACGTTCGCGGACGAGGTCGTCGCGGCGTTGTGACCTCGGCCCCGGTGAGCCGGGGCGGCCAGAGCCGCTCCATCGCGGGAGGTTTATACCCGACGACGGCCACGCTGCAGACGGTGGCCATGACGACGTGTTACCCCCACTGAGCCCCTTGTGATGAGGGTTTTCCACCGAGCCACCACTTCGAAACCGCGAGCGACAGCGCTCCCTCGCGAGGCTGCGGCGGGACGCCGGTCGCGCCGTGAGCGCGTCCTCGGGAACGCCGTGGAGCGTAATGACGACGACGAGTGATGCCACCAACAAGCGATGGCACCGACGGGCCGTGGTGACGAGTGTCAGGCCACGGTGAAAGTGAAAACTGTGCGCACCGAGGGCGCTTCGTCGTGCGATCTCGACGAGAAACAGGCGGGTCGGCCGTTCAGTACGACGCGGCGCGCTTGTCGAGGCCGGCGGCCTCGATATCCTCGCCGTCGACGGAGGTCCGGAGCACGTCCATTCCGTCGTCGCGGTCGATGTCGAAGTTGCGCGCGTACAGCTCGTCGACCCGGTCGTACTCGGCGTCGGAGAGGGGCGGCACCTCGCTCGCCGCGCTCCACTCCGCGATGTCGTCGCTGTCGCGGAACGTCGGCGTCACGGAGGCGACCTCGTCGTGCGCGAGGAGCCAGCGGATCGCGGCCTGCGACATCGTGCGCGTCCCGTCGGCGTGGTCGGGGTCTTCGAGGAAGCGGATCGCCTCCACCTTCTCCCAGCCCGTCTCGTACCACTCCTTCGGGCGGTGCGAGCGGTGGTCGCCGTCCTCAAGCACCGTGTCGGGCGTCACCTGCTCGTTGAGCAGGCCGGAGGAGTGCGGGACGCGGGCGATCACCGAGGTGTCGGAGTCGGAGTCGCGGATCGCGTCCACGAAGTGGCGGCCCGGCTGTTGCTCGAACAGGTTGAAGACGGTCTGGACCGCGTCGAACTCCTCGTACTCGATCGCGGCGTCGCCCTCGGCGAGCCAGCCGATGGAGGGGCCGAGCGCCCAGCCGAGCGCGCGGACGCGCCCCGACTCCTTCCACTCGCGGAGGAGGTCCCGGACTTCGGGGGTAACGTCGTCGACGTTGGCGTTGTGGAGCTGGAGCAGGTCGACGTGGTCCGTGTCGAGGCGGTCGAGCGAGCGCTCGAACGCGGTCTCCAAGTACTCGCGGTCGAGCTCCTTCGGGAGCTCGCCGTGACCCGCCTGCGGGTTGTTGTAGAAGTCGTAGCCGATCTTCGTCGCGAGCGTTACCTCGTCGCGGCGACCGTCGATCGCCTTCCCGATGATCTCCTCGCTGTCGCCGTGGCCGTACACGTCGCCGGTGTCGACGTAGGTGACGCCCGCGTCGAGCGCGTCCTCGACCATCCCGACCGCCTGTTCGTCCGAGCGGTCGCCCCACCAGTCGGTGCCGACGACCCACGCGCCGAAGCCGATCTCCGAGACCTCGACGCCCGAGTTTCCGAGTTCGCGCCGTTGCATACACGGCGGTTGGCGGTCGGGACACTTATCGGGCGCGGTCGATCTCGCATCGATGGAAACCGACGCGGTCGTGGCGGTGACCGTCCCCCCTCCACGCCACGTCGTTGGATATTACGTCGTTCGTCTGCAATCGGGCGGCCATGGACGACGCCCTCCGTCGCCGACTCGACGCCGTCGTCGTACTGCTCGTCGTCATCGCGGCCGTCTCGGTCGCCGCGCTGCTGCTCGCGTTCGGTACGGCCGGGGCCGCCGCGATCGTCGCGATCGCCTTCGCGGTCGCCTTCGGCGGCCTGTTCGTCGACGCCGAGCTGTACTGACCGGATCGGGCGCCGCGTTCGCACAACCGAATCCCTTTGAGTGATGGCGCCGAAAGTGCGACGATGACAAAGCGACACGTCTCCCTCCCCGACGGTGCGGAGGCCGGGGTCCGAGGGTTCATCGACGAGGTGGACGAGCGCCTCTCCTCGGCGGAGGACACCTGCGAGGTCGTCCGGGACACGCTGATCGATCTCCACGGCGACCGCGAGCGCTGGGAGGCGTGGCAGAACGGCGAGTCGGTGTCGAAAGCCGAACGCGTGCGCCTGCAGGGGTACGACCCCTGTAACGCCACGCTGGAGTCGGAGTACTACGCCGAGAAGGACGAGGACCGGTTCCAGCGCTCGAAACACCTCCAGTGGCTCTGGCGCCAGTTCGACGCCACGCCGATGGCCGACAACGTCGAGTTCGCGCTCCGCTTCCGCCAGATGCTCGGGAACCACCTGTTCGCCGAGTGCGGCGACAACTGTCGCTTCTTCAAAGGGATCTCGGTCACCTACGGCCACAACATCGAGATCGGCGACAACGTCGTGATCCACGACGACGTGCACCTCGACGACCGCGGGCAGCTGACGATCGGCGACCGCGCGTCGATCTCCGACGGCGTCCACCTCTACAGCCACGACCACGACCTCGTCGACCAGACCGAGGTCAGGAACTTCCACACGATCGTCGAGGACGACGCCCGCGTCACCTACGACGCAATGGTCCGGGCGGGGTGCCGGATCGGCGAGAACAGCGTCGTCGGCTCGCGCTCGGTCGTGCAGGGCGACGTGCCCGACCACCACGTCGTCGTCGGCTCCCCCGCCCGGAGCGTCCGCGTGAAGCCCGGCTGGGAGGACGCCGCCGACGAACTGGAGGACGGGCGGCTCCCCGACCGGCAGGACGAACGCGAGATCGAGTACGAACTCCCCGACGATCTCGACCAGTTCGACGAGTTCCAGCGCGACCTCCGACCGCCGAATCCGCCGCAGTGAGTCGGCGGGGGTTCGCGGCGTCGCCCCCGAGACGGAGACCCATTCTTAAGTCCCGGTCGCACCCACGTCCGGTATGCACGTCGACCTCGGCAACGCCTTAGAGACGACACCGGGAGTGACGGAGGAAACGTTAACGCGGCTCGACTCGCGGGTGGCGGACGCCCACGAGCGGATCACCGCGGGCATGGCCGACGACGAGTTCGGCTACGCCGCACTGAACCTGCCGGAAACGACCGACCCGGACGCGATCCGCGCGGCGACCGACCGGTTCGACCGCCCCGAGGCGGTCCTGACGGTCGGGATCGGCGGGAGCGCGCTCGGCGCGGCGACGCTCGCGGACGCCCTCGAAAGCGACGTGGACGCGTACTTCCTCGACAACGTCGACCCGGACGCGGTCGCGTCGCTCCTCGACGACCTCCCCCTCGACGAGACCGTCGTCAACGTCGTCTCGAAGTCCGGGACGACCGCGGAGACGCTCGCGAACTTCCTCGTCGTCCGCGAGGCGATGGAGGCGGCGGGCGTCGACTGGACCGAGCGCACCCTCGTCACGACCGGCGAGGAGGGGAACCTCCGCGCGCTCGCCGACGCCCACGACCTCCCGGCGCTCGACGTGCCCGACGGGGTCCCGGGGCGGTTCTCGGCGCTCTCGACGGTCGGGCTCGCGGTGCCGGCGCTGCAGGGCCACGACATCGAAGCGGTCCTCGCCGGCGGGCGCGACGGGATGGAGAGTCTGTCGGCGTCGCTGTTCGAGACGCCCGCCTACGCCTACGGCGCGGCGACGTACGCGCTCGCCGAGCGCGGCGCGCTCACCAACGCCGTGATGCCGTACGCGGAGTCGCTGGAGACGTTCGCCGAGTGGTTCGCGCAGCTGTGGGCGGAGAGCCTCGGCAAGGACGGGCTCGGACAGACCCCGGCGCGCGCGCTCGGCGCCACCGATCAGCACTCGCAGCTTCAGCTGTACCGCGCCGGCCCGCCGGATAAGCTCGTCTCGCTGATCCGGCCGACCGAACGCGCCGAGACCGGAATCCCGGAGACCGACCTCGACGGGCTGGCGTACCTCGGCGGCTCGTCGCTCGGCGACCTGCTCGACGCCGAGTTCGAGGCGACCGAGGCGAGCCTCGCGGCCGCCGACGTGCCGAACCTCCGCGTCGAGATCGACCGCGTCGGCGAGCGGGAGCTCGGCGAGCTCCTCTACGAGATGGAGGCCGCCTGCGTGCTGTACGGCGAGCTCGCGAGCGTCTCGACGTTCACCCAGCCCGCGGTCGAGTGGGGGAAGAAGGCGGCCCGCGGGCTGCTCGGCGGCGGGGACTTCCCCGAGGCCGACGCCGTGGCCGACAAGCGCGAACTGCGGATCGACGGCTCCTGAGCCGGCGCGCAGGGCGGCGGTGCGGCGCCCGGTCGCGGACCGTTTCCTTCCGGTGCCGATAAACCGCCGCGAGTCGTATCGCCGTCGATGAGCGAGTCGCCTCCCGAGCCGGTGAATCGGATTCTTCGCGTCGTCAGCGCCGCGTTCGCGGTCGTCTTCGCCCTCCTCGTCGCGAGCGCGGTGACCGCGCCGGTCGCGCAGGTCGCGGTCTCGCTGGGGCTCGTCGCCGAGGAGACGACCGGATTGCAGGTGTTACAGACCCTCCTGCAGTTCGCCGGGTTTCTCGCCGCGGTCGGCGGCTACCTCGTGGTCACCGACCAGCGCGGGCTCGTCGGCGTCTCGCGGCCGACGCTCCGCGAGGCGGGGATCATCCTCGGCGGGGGGATCGTCCTGTTCGCGTTCCAGTACGGCGCCCTGTTCGCGCTCGATCAGGTCGGGCTCACGACCGGCCAGAACCAGGCGGTGGTCCCCGCGGGCGACCCGGTGACCTACTACCTCGCGATGATCACCGTGTCGCTGCTCGTGGTCGGACCGGTCGAAGAGGCGCTGTTCCGCGGCGCCGTGCAGGGCGGGCTCAGGCGGGCGTTCGACGCCACCCCGTCGATTCTGCTCGCGAGCCTCATGTTCGGGTTGGTCCACCTCCCCTCCGTCTCCGGGACGACGGGGCAGCGGTGGGCCTACGTCGCCGTCGTCGTCGTGCTCGGCGTCGTGCTCGGCGTCCTCTACGAACACACGGAGAACGTGCTCGTCCCGGGGCTGGCCCACGGCGTGTACAACGCCGTCATCTACGTCGTGTTGCTCGCGCAGTCGCTCTGAAGCGCGGGGTCGGTCAGTACGGCTCCTTCCCCCACCGCCGGTCGTCGTAGGTCGCCTGCTGGTCGCTGTCGAAGCGCTCCTCGAACTTCCGCCGGAGCGCCGCCTTTTCCGTCGCCGAGATCCGCGCCAGCTCGTCGGCCTTGCCGACCGCCTCGGGCGGCCCGCGGGTGGTCGCCACGTCGGCGAGGACCTGCCGGGTGAGCCGCTCGCGCACCGAGTCGTCGCGGGCGAACGCGTACGGCGTCTCAAACTTGTACGTCACGTCGGTCCGGGGGTCGTACACGACCATGAACGCCGGCTCGTACAGCTCCGGGTCGAGCTCGCGCTCGATCCCGAGGGCGTCACCGTCGGCGGCCATCGTCGCGTCGGCGCCGCCCCGGCTGCGGAACCACGTGGTGAAGGTGAGTTCGCCGTCGACGCGGGCGGGGCGGCCGCCGGGAGCGTCGCCGGGGGAGTCGCCGCCGCCCCCGCCGCCGTCCTCGCGCCGCTCCAGGAGCCGGGTGAAAAGCGCCGTGTCGTCGGGCCACGGCGGCTCGACGCCCTTCCGGGCCAACGCACGGACGATCGTCCCGCTGGAGGGGTTCTTCACGAAGCCGGCGAGCGGCACGTCGCGCTCGACGAACCGCTCGACGAGCCGGACGTACTTCTCGACCACGGCGCGGGGTTTCGCCTCCCGGGCGAGCGCGCCGAGTTCGGGGTTGCGGTCGTCCCACGTGAACAGCTCTTTGGGGTAGATCGGGCCGTCCAACACGAGCAGGTCGTCGACCCGGTCGGCGTGATCGAGCGCGTGGGTGCCCTCGGCGAGGTATAGGGCGAGCGCGTGGACGACGCCCTCCGCGTACCGGTTCACCCGCGGCGCGTGAAGCACGCGCTGACGGGTGTGACCGTCGTCGCGCTTGCGCCACTCGCCGTCGAAGTTCGCGGTCGAGTCGCCGGCGTGGACGGTCGCGACGATCGTCCGGTCGCGGTGGAGGTCCAGGTCGCTCGGCGCGCTCGCCATCGCGGCGTGGGCCACGTCGACGACGAGCCCGTTTTTGAACGTCGTCGGGTTGATCGTGCCGGAGTCGAGCCCGTGGACCGTCTCGAACGGGCGGTCGGTGAGCGCGGCGTCGTCGATGGGGGCCCGCCGGCGCTCGTGCTCGTCGACGGGCTCGATCACGACCCGGCCGTCGCGGCGGATCTCGGGGAGCCAGTCGCGCCACACCCGCCCCGCGAGGTCGTCGTGATCGGTCGTGTCCACGTCGCCCGCGATGCCGTACGCGAGCTGTGCGATGTTCTCGACGTGGATCGGATCGAGCGTCACGGCCGTACCGGGGTGCGGAGGGATATAAAATACGTCGGCTCAGGTGGACGCGAGGCGGGGCCGGCCACTCATCTGTGCCCGGAGCGGCGTTCGAGCGGCGAGCGACGGTATCAGGGGTAATATTCGGAGGGTGTAATCTTTTAAACGGCACGACGAGCGTTTAGTATGGCTGAATCAACGGTCGGGTCGAGCGGAGAGAGCTACGGCCCGTCGACCGCCGCGGGAGGCGGCCCGTCGGGGCCGGTGGCGAAGGTGAGAGAGGTGCTCAGATACGTCCCTGACGGCACGTCGATGCCGAAGGAGATGTGGGCGGGGCGCCACCGAAACATCCTGCTGTCGATCCTCGTGCAGGTACCGTTTCTCATCGCGTTAGGGCTGTACAGCGGGACCGAGTCGATCACCGGTGCGCAGATCCCGGCGACGCCGACGTGGATGCTCGGCGGGTTCACCGCCGTCATCATCGGGACGGCGGCGCTGGCGAACTGGTCGCGGTTCGGGCGCCGGACGCGGACCGTCCTCGCGGCGTTTAGCCTCATGACGGTCTCGATGGCGCTCGTCAAGCTCTCGGGGGGGTACATCGAGGCTCACTTCAGCTTCTTCGTCTTCGTCGCGGTGCTCGCGCTGTACGAGGACTGGCTCCCGTTCGCGGTCGGCGTCGGATACGTCGCGGTCGGGCACGGCGCGTTCAGCCTGATCGACTCCAGTCTGGTGTACAACCACTCCGCAGCGATCGAAAACCCGGTCATCTGGGGCGGCATTCACGCGTTCTTCGTCCTCGGGCTCGTGGGCGCGCTGATGATCAACTGGTACTCCATCGAGAAGTCCCGCGAGGAGGCGCAGCGGCAGCTCGACCTCGTCGCCGAGCAGAAGTCGGAGATCCAAGACGTCGAGGAGGCGAAGGCGGAGGTCGAACAGCGCCGCCGAGAGGTCGAACGGCTGAACCAACACCTCGAAACGAAGGCCGACGACTACAGCGCGACGATGGATATCGCCGCCGACGGCGATCTCACGGTCCGGTTGGACGCCGAAAGCGAGAGCGAGGCCATGGAGCAGATCGGCGCCGCGTTCAACCAGATGATGGACGACATCGAGGCGACGATGCGCGACGTGCAGTCGTTCGCCGGCGAGGTGTCGACGGCGAGCGGGAAGACGGTCGAGGGCGTCGAAACCGCCGAGGCGCGCAGCGAGGACGTTCGCCGCTCGATCGAGGAGATCGCGGAGGGGGCCGACGACCAGCGCGAGATGTTAGAGCAGGTCTCCGGCGAGATGAACAACCTCTCGGCGACGATCGAGGAGGTCGCTTCCTCGACGGAGACGGTCGCCGACGCGGCCCAGCAGACGGCCTCGATCGCCGACGAGGGGCAGGACACCGCCGGCGAGGCGATCGACAGCGTCCGGGAGTCGCAGGACGCGATCGGCGAGACGGCGGAGAAGGTGCGGGTGCTCGACGAGCGGATGGAGGATATCGGCGAGATCGTCGACCTCATCGGCGACATCGCCGAGCAGACGAACCTGCTCGCGCTCAACGCCAACATCGAGGCGGCGCGGGCGGGCGGGAGCGGCGGCGGGAGCGACGGGTTCGCCGTCGTCGCCGACGAGGTGAAACAGCTGGCCGAGGAGACGCAGGAGGCGGCCCAGGAGATCGAGGAGCTCATCGCCGGGACGCAGGCGCAGACGCAGGCGACCGTCGGGGAGGTCCGGACCGCCGAAGAGCACATGGAGGAGGGCGCCGAGGCGGTCGGGGACGCCGCCGACGCGTTCGCCGAGGTGGCGGCCAACGCCGCGGAGACCGACGACGGGATCCGCGAGATCAGCAAGGCGACCGACGATCAGGCCGCGAGCACGGAGGAGACGGTGTCGATGGCCGAGGAGGTCGCGGGGATCAGCCGGGCGACCGCCGACGAGGCCGACGAGGTCGGCGCGGCGGCCGACGAGCAGCTCGCCGCGATGTCGCAGGCGACCGCCGAGGCCGGTTCGGTCGCCGAGCAGGCCGAGCGGCTCCGGGCGCTGCTCCGGAAGTTCGAGGTCCGCAGCGGGTCGGTCGACGACCCGTCGGCGTCGGGATCGCGCAACGTCGCCATCGGCGACGGCGGACAGAGCAACTGACGGCGACCGCGAGAACCGCGTCGACGTCCCACCCCGCTACTCGCTTTTCGCGACCGCGTCGACGACCGCTTCGAACACCGGGAGCACCCGTTTCACCTGGGCGCCGTTCTCGACGAACACCAGCGTCCGGGGCGGACGGACCGCCTTCGGCCTGACTCGTAACCCCTCACCGCCGGCGGCGTCGGCGACGACCTCGGGGATGTCGGTGGCGTCGCTCCCGTCGTCTCTCCCGACCCCGCCGACGAACTCGACCCGGAGCCGGTCGGGCTGGACGTACGCCTCGGCGACGAGGTCCGCCGCGCTCCCGCCGTCGCGAACCACCCTATACGCGAGCGCCCCGTCGGGCGTCGGCTCGGCGTCGGGGTCGGCGTCGGACAGGGCGAGGTCCCGCAGGCGCCCCTCGTTGCCGGAGATCTCCGAGGCGAGCAGCTGGCCGATCCGGACCCCGTCGGTCAGGCGCTCGTCGACCATCACTCGGCCCCCGGGGCGCCGGTCGTCGCGCCGGTCCCCGCGTCCGCGTCGCTCGGCGTGTCGTCCGCGTCGCCGGCGGCGGCCAGCTCCTCGCGGACGTCCGCCGCGAGCTGGTCGACGGCGGCGCCGTGCTCCTTCGCGAAGAGGACCGCGGCCGCCTCGATGCTGATCGCGAGCGAGCGCTGGCGCTCGTTGATGCCCGCGACCGCGCGCTGCTTCTCGACGCCGGCGGCGACGATCGCGTCGAGCGCCGTCTCGAAGGTGGACTGCTCCCGGAGGATCGACTCGTCGGGGGTGAACCCCTCTGGAACGGTCACGTCGGCGGGGTCGAACCGCGCGACCAGGTCGCCGTCCTCCTCGGCCACCAGCCCGCGCCCGACCGCGACATCGACGAGCCGCTTCGCCTGATCCGGCGAGAACCAGTCCCGATCGAGCGACAGCGCGACGACGAACTCCCCCTCACCCAGCCGCTCCGTCGCTCGCTGTTTGAAGGGCACGGCGACGGCGACCTCGAGGCTCATGTACGGACGAGGGGGCGTCGACGGCGGTAAACCTACCGGACCGCGGTCCGAGAGCGAGGGGGTGTGAGGCCCGGAGCGCGGTCGACGCCCGTCGCTCGCGATCGAGACCCGCGCCGCCGACAACCGTTATGCCGCGCCGGCGTGATGGCGTACGCATGCAGACCCGCTCGCTCGGCGACACCGGCCACGACAGCACCGTCATGACGTTCGGTGCGATCGCGCTCAACTGGCTCGAACAGGAGGGCGCGAATCAGCTGGTCGAGCACGTGCTCGACTACGGCGTCAACCACGTCGACGTGGCCCCGACGTACGGCGACGCGGAGCTGAAGCTCGGCCCGAAACTCCGCCAACACCGCGAGGAGATATTCCTCGGCTGTAAGACACAGGAGCGGACCTACGAGGGCGCGTGGCGCACGCTCGACCGATCGCTGAACCGTCTCGGCGTCGACGCGATCGACCTGTACCAGGTCCACGGGCTCGAGTACGACGAGGAGCTCGACGCGATCACGGGCGACGACGGGGCGCTCGCGGCGTTTCGTGAAGCCAAAGAGCAGGGGCTGATCGACCACATCGGGCTGACGAGCCACGGCCACCCGGACCTCGTCCTCGACGCGCTCGACCGCATCGACGACCTCGAGTCGGTGATGTTCCCCCTGAACCCCGTCGTCGCCGGGAAGGACGACGACGAGCACGACTACGAGGCGGTGCTCGCCCGCGCCGACGAGCGGAACGTCGGCACGCTGGGGATCAAGGCGTTCGCCGGCGGCACGTGGCCGTCGACCGACGAGCTCCCCGAGTCGGACCGACCGTTCGCGAACTGGTACCGACCGGTCACCGCGCCGGACGAGATCCGCGAGCGGTTCGACTTCGCCGCCGCACAGGGGCTCACCAGCGTCGTCAGCGCCGGCGATCCGAAGCTCGTCACCATGATCCTCGAGGCCGCCGCCGACTACGACGGGATGGACGAGGCCGCCCGGCGGTCGCTGATCGAACGGGTGCGCCACGACGAGAGCCCGGTTCCCGAACAGCTGCACCACTGAGCGCGACGATGAACGTGCCGGAGACGGTCGCGACCGCGCTCGACGACCGGGAGGTTGCCGGGACGCGCTGTCTGGAGGCCGGTGCGGGCGCCGGGAACGCGACCGCCGGACTGCTCGCGAACGGTGCCGCTCGGGTGTACGCGGTGACCGACGACAGCGAGCACGCGCGGACGACGCGGCGGCGCGTGGGTGACGTGGGTGACGACACCGACGACAGCGGGGGCGGCGACAGCAATGACACCGACGACGGAACCGACAGCCGCGACGACCGGCTGGCGGTGGTGGAGGCCGACCTCCGCGCGGTCCCGCTCCCCGACGACTCCGTCGACCTGATCACGGCACACGGTCTCTGTAACGTCCTCGACCCCGCGGCGCTGTCGGCGGTCGCCGAGGAGTTCTCGCGGGTCGCGGCCGCCGGTGCACGGCTCGTCGTCGACGACTACGACCCGCTCCCGGACGGCGCCGCGATTCGCGAGCTGTTCGCCGTCGAGAACGCCGCGTCGGAGTTGGCTCGCGGCCGTCCGGCGCTCACCTTCTACCCGGCGGCGTTCCTGCGGCGGCTCTTCGCGGGGCGCGGCTGGGAGTTCGAGCGGGAGCGGACGCTTCTGGAGCCGGTACCGTGGACCGAGAGCCACGTCGCCGCCCACGCCGACGAGGCGGTCTCCATGGCCGCGGAGTGCCCCGAGGGGGCGGGTGACGCGCTGGCGGCGGCCAGCCGTGGTCTCGCGAGCGAGATCGGGTCCGAATCGGTCGGTCGGATGTACAGTCTCGCGTTTCGGCTGCCGAGGTGACGACCGCCAAGATGGGGGCGCGTCGAAGCCGTTCAGTTTGCTAGCTGCTGTCGTCGTACTCCTGGTAGATCACGTGTCCGCAGGCCTTACAGTGGGACGCGTCGGCGTCGTGGTGGTTGAGCCCGCAGTTCGGACAGGTGGCATCGACCCTGTCTCGGGAGGTCCACTCGCGGACGATTCGCCCGGCCTGCCAGGGGATGAGGAGGATCCCGGCGAGGATAGCGCTTACCGTCACCCACCGACCGCCGGTCGTGACGGGCGTAATGTCACCGAATCCGACGGTGGTGAGCGAGACGACGGTGTAGTAAAAGGCGTCCCCGAAGGTGCGAACGCCGGGGTTGACGACGTGCTCGGCGCTATAAAAGATCCCTGCGGTAGCGAACAGCAGGACGAAAATGGTGAGCACCAACTCCCCGGCGCGGAGCGTCTGCGCCTCGACGGTGCCGAAGAAGAACTTCTCGTCTTGGGTGAACCGGTAGAAGCGGAGCACCCGGACGATCCGAGCCACGCGGAGGAACCCGAGTTCGAAGGTGACGGGGCCCGGCAGCAGCAGCACCGACAGCGTCGGAAGCACCGAGAGCAGATCGATCACCGTGTGGGGGTTGGTGAGTTCTTCGAAGCGGTCCTCCGCGCCGTAGAGTCGCAGGACGTACTCGACCAGAAACACGCCGGCGATACCGACCTCCAGACGCCACAGCAGCGCGTCAGTCGCCGCGGTGTGAGGATAGGTCTCGACGACGAACACCAAGATGAACAGGAGATTCAGCGAGAGCAGCGCGATGTCGATCGCCTTCCCGATCGGCGTGGTGTGGTCGAGCAGATAGAACCGCACCACCTCGCGCGGGGTGTCCTCCCGCAGAAGCGGGGACTGAAGCTCCATACCGAATCAACGGAATCCCCCGATATTAGAGGGACTGGTCGGTACACGCCCGAGTGGGTGGTCAGAGCGAGGCCCTCGAGAGCAGAGGTAGGCCCTCGAGAGCAGGGGCGATGCGTCAGCCGACCGCCGCCGTCGACCCGTCAGTCGTCGTCGGTCGCCGCGGGCGCCGTCGCCGCGGAGCCGACCTCCGCGTCGGTCGGCGTCGCGTTCAGGCTGTAGCCGGTCGCGGCCATCGCGAACAGCACGAGCGGCGAGAGGAACGCGAACAGGAAGTACGGCGCGTACTCCAAGGTCGGAACGTCGGTGGCGCCCGCCATGAACACGGCGCCCGCGTGCCACGGGATCAGCGCGCCCGTCGGGGTCCCGGCGGCCTCGACCGCGCGTGAGAGCTGATCGGTGTCCAGGCCGAACTCGTCGTAGGTGTTCCGGAGCGTGACGCCCGGAAGGACGATGCTCATGTACTGCTGGGAGGTGAGCGCGTTGATGAGGATCGCCGAGACGCCGGTCCCCGCGACGAGCGCGCCGGGACTGCGCACGGCGGAGGTGAACGCGTGCGCGATCACCGCGAGGACGCCCGTGCGCTCCAGGATGCCGCCGAGCGAGAGCGCGGCGACGACGACCGTGATCGTCCACGCGGAGCCGGTGAGTCCGCCCGTATCGAGGAGTTCGTTCACCGTCGTGGAGGCCGACTCCGGCCCGGTCCCGGACATGAATATCTCCCAGGCGGCGACGAAGCCGGTCCCCTGGAGGAGGATCGTCGTGAGCGCGCCGGCGAACACGCCCGCGACGAGCGTCGGGAGCGCGGCGTACCCGCGCAGCGCCAGCCCGAAGGTGACGACGAGCGGGACGAAGGCGACGACGGTGATCGCGTACGTCTCGGTGAGACCGCCCTGGATCGCCGCGATCTCGCCGGCCGGGATGTCGCCGCTCGTGCGGAGACCGAGCGCGGCGAAGCCGAGGACCGCGAGACCGAAGGCGATCGCGGTGCCGGTCCGCATCCGGCGGATGTGTCCGTACAGGTCGGTGTTGGTGACGCCGGCCGCGAGGTTCGTGGTGTCGGAGAGCGGCGACTGCTTGTCGCCCGCGTACGCGCCAGAGAGGACGGCCCCGACCGTCATCGGTGCCGGGACGCCGAGCCCCGCGCCGATGCCGACGAAGGCGACGCCGAGCGTCCCGACCGTGGTCCACGAGGAACCGATGGCGAACGCGACGATCGCCGCGAGGACCGCGGCAGCGGGGAGGAACGTCGTCGGCGAGAGGACCTCCAGCCCGTAGTACATCATGCTGGGGATCGTGCCGGCGCTGACCCACGTCGCGATCAGCCCGTAGATGGTGAAGATGATAAGGATCGCCTGCAGCCCCATCACGAGGCCGTTGGCGATGCCGTCGAAGAGGTCGTCCCAGTCGTAGCCGAGCCACAGCCCGAACGCGCCGACGAAGGCGATACTCCAGAGGAGCGGCGGGTGCGGGTCCAGTCCGAGGACGGCCGAGCCGATGCCGAGGAACGCCACGATGGCGAGGACCGGGACCAGCGCCGCCGCCAAGCTCGGGCGACGGTCCGGGTCGAGATCCTCGTACGTCGTGGGCGTGAACGAGCGTGCCATGGCCGATCGTATTCCTTTGAAGCATAAATATGACTCGGAATATGAGCCAATAGTATAACGATCGTTCATCGTCGTTCGCGGTCGGCGGGCAGGGGCCACCGCGATCGGTGTGCCCGTCGGGGAGCCGGCGGCGCCACCCGCCGCGTCCGACCGTGTGCCGCCGTATCGCGGGGATCGCCGAACGGACGGTCTTATACGGGTCGGCGGTCAAGTCCGGGCAACATGATATTTGAGGGCCTCCCGACGACCCCCCGCTCGGAGGAACTCGTCGACAAGGCGTTCTCGCGGGCGGCGCGCGCGGGGCGCGCCAAACACGGACACGAGGCGCAGGAGTCGATGCTGCGGACCGCCGGCAACGTGCTCTCGGACAACCTGGAGAACGTCGTGGTGTCGTGGCCCGACTTCGGCTTCGACGTGGAGCCGTTCTACTACGAGCTCGCCGACGCCATCGTCGACGTCGACCGGCTCCGGCAGGCGCTGTCGCAGGTGATGTGGGCCAGCCGGCAGATCGAGGACCTCCGCGACGAGTACACGACGAAGATCCGCAACTCCGACGTGGACACCGCGCGGAAACACCGGAAGCAGGCGTTCGCGCGCATGGCCGACGTGATGGACCAGATCGAGGACGACTTGCGGTACATCGGCGACTCGCGGGACCAGCTGAAGGTGCTGCCGGACGTCAAGCCGGACGAGCCCGCCATCGTGGTCGCGGGCTACCCCAACGTCGGCAAGTCGTCGTTCGTCAACCGGGTCACCCGCGCCTCGAACCAGATCGCGGAGTACCCGTTCACCACGAAGGGCGTCCAGATCGGCCACTTCGAGCGGGACCACATTCGCTACCAGATCGTCGACACCCCCGGCCTGCTCGACCGGCCCGCCGACGAGCGCAACGACATCGAGCGGCAGGCGGTCAGCGCCCTCGAACACCTCGCTGACGTGGTCGTGTTCGTGCTTGACCCCTCCGGCGACTGCGGCTACCCCCTCGGCGTCCAGCTCGAACTCCGCGAGGAGGTCCGCGAGCTGTTCGGCGAGGCGGTCCCGTTCCTCACCGTGGCGAACAAACACGACCGCTTCGACGCGGTGCAGGCGGAGTCGGTCGACGCGACGATGAGCGTCACCAAAGACGAGAACGTCGAGCGCGTGCTCGACATGGCCGTCGAGGCCGCCGCGTTCGAGCCCGACCTCCCGACGCGCGACGGCGAGGAGTAACGACGGACACAGCGCGTCGTCGCCGCGGCTCCGCCGTCGACGCTTCTCAGTTAAGAAAAACTCCCGAGCGAGTGCCCGGTCAGGCCTGCTCGGCGACGTAGACGACGTTGACGCTGACCCGCACGCTCACGTCGCCCGTCTCGATACTGGTGGCGGCGCCGCCCGCTCCGTCGCTCTCGGTCGCCATGGCGGCGTCGGACACCCGGTACGGCGTCACGCCCGCGTTGGCGGTCGAGACGCTGTAGACGCCGGCCAGCTCGAGCTCGCTGGAGTTCGCGAGCACGGTGGCGTCGTCCTCGGCGCTCGCCATCGCGTTCTCGATGGCGGCGTCGCGGACCTCGCGCTCTCGCTCCTCGCTGAGTCCGAACGCGATCCGCTGGACCTCGTCGGCGCCGGCGTCGACGGCGACGTCGATGACCTCACCGACCGCGTCCACGTCGTCGATCTCGATCGCGTAGCGGTGAACCCCCTGGTACTCCGTCCGTTCGGGGTTGTCGCGCGTCTCGTAGGACTCCCGCACGTCGTACCGGTCGGTCTTGATGTCGTCCTCGTCGAGTCCCCAGTCGGTGAGCGCCGCGCGGAGCTCCTCGTCGCCGGCGGCGAGCTCGTCGCGGACGGCCGCCGAGTCGTCGCCGGTGGCGGTCACCGCGACGCGGATCGTCGCGCGGTCCGGTTCGGCCGTGGCCTCGCCGTCTGCGACCACTTCGATGTTCCGTTCGAGCGCCGGTTCGTCGCCCGCGTCGACGCCACCGACCCCCGTCGAGCCGGCGAGCCCCGTACAGCCCGCGAGCGCGACGAGCAGCGTGACGCCGATCGCAGTTACCAGTTTTCGGTTCATACCCGGAGCGTCGGCGGGTAGCATCAAATAAGGCACAGATAGGACAAAGAGCCGTTTGCGCTATCGGACGCGGCCGATCCGACGACCGCGATCAGGCGGAGCGACCCTCGTCGGCGTCGTCGCCCTCGTCGTCTTCGTCGCCGTCCGTCCCGCGGTCGTCCGCCGCTTCCGCGTCAGCATCGGGGTCGTCGTGGTCCGTGATCACCGCGGGCTCCGGCAGCGAGTCGTCGTCCGCCTCGTCGCCGCTATCGGCGTCTCTGTCACCGTCGTCGCTCTCGTCGTCTCCCGGAACGGAGCCGTCGAGCTCGGAGTCTGTCTCGTTCCGCCGGTCCGAGTCGCCGATCTGCGCTCCGCTCGACGCGTCCGGGTCGCGCTCCACGCCGCCGTCCGGCGGGCCGGACACCCGTCGCCCGGAGCCGAAGAGGCGCTCGCGGATCGTGCGCCGGCTGGGACGCTCGGCGAGCAGCAGCGAGCAGTCCACGTCGTTGACCACGTCGAGGTGAAGCGAGTTCGAGACGAGCCGCGAGAGCAGCCCCTTCTCGGTCGCGCCGATGATGACGAGGGAGTTGTCCGCCGCCTCCCTGGCGATGGCGTCCTCGACGTCGCCGCTGTCGTCGATGATCAGGTCGGCGCCCGAGAGCCCGTTTTCGGCGGCCCACGCGGTGAGGAACTCTTCGCCCTCCGGGCGGTTCTCGGGCCCGTCGACGACGTGGAGCAGGCTCACCGTTGCGCCCGCGGTCCGGGAGAGCACGCTCGCGACCTCCGCGCCCAGCCCCGAGTCCGGCCCCCCGGAAGTCGGGACCAGGATCCGGGACGTGTCGAGGTCGCTCTCGCTCAGGATGAGGAAGTCGCAGGGGAGCTGGTTGGTCAGCTCGTCGATCGGCCGCTCGGCGCGGGCCGCGCTCCAGAGCTGGTCTTCGCCCCACCCCATCAACACGGCGTCGGGACGAGTCCGGCGGGCCATGTTGAACACCTCCTCGAAGGAGCGGTGCGAGACGACCGTGGAGGTGGAGACGTCGACGTCGTACTCCTCGGCGGTCTCGCGGAGTCCGGCCATCCCCTCCTCGGAGACGTCGGCGATGCGACCGGCGCCCGCCGCCAGCGACATCCGCTCCGGCGCCTGCACGACGTGGACGATGTGGACAAGCCCGTCCTCGTGGTCGCTGGCGAGCCGGCTCGCGAGTTCGACGACGGGGCCGTCGGTTCGCGGGTTCGTGATGGGGACCATGATCCGGTATCCCTCGTTGGCGAACAGCGTCGCCTCCGTCGCGTCCAAGATCGGGACGTAGGAGCGGCCCGCGGCGCGACCGAGCACCCACTCGGGCACTGTGAGCCGGCGGGTCATCCCCTCGAAGCGCGCTTCCTCCAGACGCTCCTCGCTGGTCTGGAAGTAGTTCACCAGCGTCACCAACACCACCCCGCCGATGGTGTTCCCGAGCAACACCGGAATCACGAACCCGACGATCCCCGAGTAGAGGCTGATCTCAGCGCCGTACAGCGGGATGCTGTACTCGAAGAACAGGTAGAGCACCTCGGTGAAGGAGACGACGACGTGGAACAGGTCGCCGAGCGGGATCGCGAGGAAGGCGAGGTAGACGACGAGCATCCGGCTCACGGAGTCGGTCGAGGCGAAGCCGACCCAGACGACGCCGGCGACGATCAGCCCCGCCATCGCGGCCTTGAAGAACAGCGGGACGGCGCCGACTTTGAACCCGCCCTCGGAGATGTACCGCGCCACGTCGACGGTGTCGCCCGTGAAGACGCCGCCGTACGACAGCACGAGCGCGCCGATACCGCCGCCGACGAAGTTGCCCGCGAGCACGATCGTCCAGTGACGCAGCAGCGTCGGGACGCTCGCGAGCCGCTCCAACGTCAGCGCCACCGGCGGCAGGGTGTTCTCGGTGTACAGCTGGTAGCCGCCGATGATGATGTAGATGAACCCGAGGGGGTAGAGAAGCACGCTCAGAATGGGGTTTCGGCCGGTCGCCGCCGTCAGCGACGCGTACAGCATGAACGTGATCGTGATCGCCAGCCCGGCGGCGAGCCCGCTGAAGAAGAGTTCGCGGCTCCCCGAGGTCACCTCCTCGTCCGCGGCCGCGATGATCCGCTGGAACACCTCGTCGGACGAGAAGCGGTCTCGGACGGCCTCGCCGACCGCCGGGGCGCCGCTCCGGGAGCGCTCGACGACCTCGCGCATGGAATCGTCGTCGGGTCGCTGTGAGTCAGTCACTGGCGGATCACTGTCGGCGGGATAAAAAGTAGTTCCTCTTTCGCCATGCGTGTGTAAAACGCCGGGTACAGCAAGGATATCTGAAAAGTTGGAAGACGTGTTCAAAAAGGCCGCTTAGATCGTTTCAGTTGTCACACCGGCACCATCGAAGCGACGCCTCGGGCCGGCCGCGTCTCGGGCGCTGTCGGCCGCGTGTCAAGCCCGGTCAGCCGCGTGTCAAGCCCGGTCGATGGTCACGAGGCGCACCTCGACGCGCACCTCGGTCCCGGTGGTCGCCTCGATCCGGCGGTCGAGGGCGTCGGCCACGCCCTCGACGCCGCCGGGCGGCGCTCCCACGGTGACGACCACGCGCTCGGTGGTGAGCGGCGGGACCGTCCCGGTGCGCTCGACCTCCAGTTCCAGCAGTTCGAGACCGGAGTCGAGCGCGGCGAGCTCGTCGCCGGCGGCGCTCCGGATGTCGGCCTCGGTGGTCGAGGCGACGTACGACTCGTAGGTGACGCCGCCGAGGAACACCGAGAGCAGCGCGATGGCGGCCGCGAGCACGGCCGCTCGCTTCAGGAACGCCGCGCGCGCCTCGTCCTCGCGGAACCAGCGCTGCGGGCGGTACCCCTCGTACCAGAGCACGACCAGCGCGGAGAGGTTGATCGAGAGGACGTTCACCGCGACGATCACGCCGGCACCGAGCACCAGCCGGGGGATCTGGAAGGCGATCCCGATCCCGACGGCGGCCGCGGGCGGGATGAGCGCCACCGCGATCATCACGCCGACGAGCGTCGCGGAAACGCCCGTCATCAGCGAGACGATCCCGGCGACGCCGGCGCCGATCGCCACGACGAGCACCAGAACGTTGGGCGCGAGCCGCTCGCCGACCTCCGCGAGCTCGAGCGGGTTGAGCCCGGGCGGGACGAGCGCGAGCCACTGCAGGGCGAGCGCGAACAGGGTCGCGGCCGCGACCGCGACCGCGACGCCGAGAACCTGCATCCGAACGCCGCGCCGGAACATGTCCTCGTCGTCGACGACCGTGCCGATCGCGGCCGACATCGCCGGCCCGATCAGGGGGGCGATCACCATCGAGCCGACCACCGTCGCCGGCGAGTCGAGCAGGAGCCCGGCGGTCGCGATCACGGCCGAGATGACGGTCATCAGGACGTACGTCCGGAGCCCGGAGGCGAGGTCGTCGGCCTTCGCCTGTAGCTCCTCCCGGGAGATCCGGTCGCCGCCGCGTTCGGCCTCCGCTTCGTACTTGTCTTCGAGCGCCTCGAACCGGCGGGAGATCACCGTCTCGGCCGCGACGATAACGGTGTAGGTGCTCTCGTCGATACCCGCCTCCCGGAGCCGTTCGAGCACCGGCTCGACGGCGGCGGTCGGGAGCGGGAACGTCGCGACCGCGGTGTACTCGCGGCCGCTCGTCTCGTCGGTGACGACGTAGTCGACGCCCTCGTCGTCGAGCGCGCGGATCACGGCGGCGCGCTTCCCCGCCGGGATCATGACCTGAACGAGTCGCACGGTCGGTCGTCTCGCCGGCACGACTTATAAGAGACGGTGACCGGAGCGGCGGGACCGGGAGGACGCGCGGCGAGTCGGGAGTCCCGATCGGCCTCGGGGTCGTCGATCCCGGCGGCGACTCCCCGTCCGTCCCGCGCGAAACGGAACTTTAATGCGCGAATCCCTCGCACGTTCAGACAAGAATGCTCTCGCCGCTGTTCATCGACACGTTCCTGCTCGATTACCACCTCGGGCACGTCATACTGCTCGGGTTCATCGTCTCGCTGCTGGCGACCGCGCCCCTGAAGTCCCAGAAGGTGATCGCGTCCGTCTTCGCCGGCTTCGGGACGATCTTCCTGGTCGCCCCGTACACGACGATGCCGCAGGTGTACATCCTCGGGGGCATTCCGCTGATCCTGATCGGCGCGCTGCTGTGGACGATGGCCGGGAACTGACGCGGTTCCGACTGCGCCTCCGTTTTCTCCCGCCCCCTCACTCCCGTTTCTGTCGCTCTCTCATCCCGTTTCTGTCGCCCCTCACTCGCATTTCTGTCGCCTTCGTCTCTCGCTTCCGCCGCCCCCGACCCCGCGCGCGTTCCGCTGCTCCGACAGCGCTGGCCTCTCGTCTCACACACCGCCGGGGCGCCTCGCCGTGCCGTTGCTCGATCCCGCCTCTTTTTGCACCCCGAGCGACACTCACCGCCATGGTTACGGTACGGGCACCCGCCACGAGCGCGAACCTCGGCAGCGGGTTCGACGTGTTCGGCGCGGCCCTCACGCGGCCGGCGGACGTCGTCACCGTCGAGAAGGCGGCAGAGACGACGATCGAGGTCACCGGGGCCGGGGCGCAGTACATCCCCGAGGACCCCGAGAAGAACACGGTCGGCGCCGTCGTCGAGGCGCTCGACGCGCCCGCGCGGATCCACATCGACAAGGGCGTCCGCCCGGCCTCCGGGCTCGGCTCCTCGGCGGCCAGCGCCGCCGCCGCCGCCGTCGCGCTCAACCGGCTGTACGACCGGGGGTACTCTCGGTCGGAGCTGGTTCCGATCGCGGCCGAGGGCGAGGCGGTCGTCTCCGGCGTCGCACACTCGGACAACGTCGCCCCCTCGATCCTCGGCGGCTTCACGGTGACGACGAGCGAGGGGACCCACGCCGTCGACGCCTCGATCCCGCTCGTGGTCTGTCTCCCCGACGTCGCCGTCTCGACCCGCGACGCGCGCCGGGTCGTCCCCGAGACGGCCTCGATGGACGCGTTAGTCGAGACGGTCGGCAACGCCGCCACCCTCGCGGTCGGGATGTGTCGCTCCGACCCCGACCTCGTGGGCGCCGGGATGAGCGACCCCGTCGTCACCCCGGAGCGCGCCCGCCTGATCACCGGGTACGACGACGTGCGCGCGGCCGCCTTCGACGCCGGCGCGACCGGGGTCACCGTCAGCGGCGCCGGCCCCGCGATCCTCGCCGTCTGCCGCGGCGGGCGCCGACGGGGAGTCGCCGCGGCGATGCTCGACGCCTTCGCCGACGCCGGCATCGACGCCCGCGCCTACCAGACGCGGATCGGGCGGGGGTCGACGGTGCTCGAAGAATAAGGCGACGAGGGCGGTACATCGGTAGATCGGTACGTCGCGACGAGTCGGCGACGCCGTGACGGCGGTCGCTGACTCCGTGAGGACGGTCGACGCGGTCGAGAGCGCCTACGGCGCGACGGCGACGACGGCGAACGTCTCAGTGCGTTCGGACGCGGAGCGGACCTCGAACCCCGCCGCCTCCAGCGCCTCGACCGCGTCGCTCGCGGCGAACCGCTCGTCGACCGGCGGACCGTGCTCGCCGTCGCCCGCGGCCGACCAGTCGAAGAGGGCGATCCGTCCGCCGGACCTGAGCACGCGGGCCAGCTCCGCGATAGCGTCGTCGCTGGCGAACTCGTGGTACGTCATCGTGGAGAACACGGCGTCCAGCTCGCCGTCGTCGAACGGGAGCGTCGCCACGTCGCTCTCGACGAGGTCGACGTTCTCGGGGACCCCCTTCTCGCGGTAGAACGCGTGCATCTCGGCCTGGACGTCGACGCCGTAGACGGTCTCGACGTGTGGCGCGACCGCGTCGGTGTAGAAGCCGGTGCCGCTTCCGAGGTCGGCGACGGTCGCCGCCGCGCGGTCGGCGCGGTCGGCCCCCAGCGCGCCGATAATCTCCTCGGCGGACACCCAGCGATACCGGACCGCGGGACGCTCCAGTCGGTCGGCCTTGTCGGCGTCGAACGTGTGAAATCCCATGCGCGGTCTTGTGCGCGAACCACTAAAACGCGTCCGGTCGAGCGCTCACCACTCGGCGGCGAGGGCGTCGGTCAACCGGTCGATCTCGGCCTCGGCGGAGACGGCGTGGATCGACACCCGGACGCCGTCGGGGTGGGGAAGCGAGCGGACGACGATCCCCTCGTCGGCGAGCCGGTCCACCGTCGCCTCGGGGTCGTCGACGTCGACCGTGACGAGCCCGGTCTCGTACTCGCGGGGGCTCAACAGGCGGTCGTCGGGGACGCCGTCCTTGAACCGATCTGTGAGCGACGCGATCCGGTCGCGGATCGCCGGGAGCCCGACCGCGTCGACCGCGTCGAGCGCTTCGACCAGGCCGACGTGGGCGGCCGGCGTCGTCGTCCCGATCTCGAAGCGCCTCGCGCCCGGCTTGAACGTGATCGTGTCGGCGCCGGAATCCTCGACGCTCCGGTAGCCGACCGCGCGCGGCGCCAGCTCCGCCGCGGCCTCGCGGTCGACGTAGAGGAACCCGGAGCCCCACGGCCCGAGCAGCCACTTGTGGCCCGCCGCCGCCACCGCGTCGGCGCCCCACGCCGACACGTCCATCGCGACCTGTCCGGGCGACTGAACCGCGTCGACGAGCGTGAACGCGCCCGCCTCGTCGGCGATTTCGACGAGGTCCGCCACCGGGAGCCGCGTCCCGTGCGTCCACGTGATCGCGCTGAAGCAGACGAGCCGCGCGTCCGCGACCGCCTCCGCGTACGCCTCGAGGTCGATCCGACCGTCCTCGGTCTCGACGACCCGCACCTCGACGCCCTCGCGCTCGAGCCGCTTCCACGGGAGGACGCCGGCGGGGTGTTCGAGATCGGTCCGGACGACCACGTCGCCGGGCTCCCAGTCGATCGCGCCCGCGATCCGGGTGATCCCGTCGGTGGTGCTCTCGGTCAGAGCGATCTCGTCGGGTTCGGCGCCGACGAAGTCGGCGACGCGCTCGCGTACGATCTCGTACGTCTCGAAGGCGCGCTCGTACGGGTCGGTCGTCCCCGAGCCGAACTCGTGGTCGGCGATGAAGTCGGACGCCGCCTCGACGACGTACTCCGGGCTCGGCCCGTGCGCCCCGAAGTTGAAGTACGCGGCCTCGTGGAGCGCCGGCACGTCCGCGCGCAGCTCGCGCGGCGTCATTCTGCCGTCGGACTCGGGGTCGTTCATTCAGGCGGTGTGCTCCGTGATCGCGTCGGTGAGCGCCGCCTCCGTCTGTGCGCCGACCATCTGCTCCGCGAGCTCGTCGCCGGCGAACACGAGCAGCGTCGGGATGCCCTGCACGCCGTACTCGGCGGCTAACCCCTGGTGTTCGTCGACGTCGACCTTCAGCACGGCCGCGCCGGTGTCGTTCGCGATCGCCTCGACCGCGGGCTCCATCATCTGACACGGTCCGCACCAGTCCGCGTAGAAGTCGACGAGGACCACGTCGTGATCGGTGACGTAGTCGTCGAACTCGTCGGCGTTTGACAGCTGAATCGGTTCCGTGGGGACAGCATCGGTTGAACTCATCACGCTTTGCTACGCGCCCCACGCGGATAATGGTTTTGAATAGAGAACACAATACCGCATGTCGAGCGAGCCGCACACAGATCGATCCGGCGGCGCCGGTCCGAGGGTTCAAATCCGGGGGCGACGAACCGCGCGGCATGTACGCGGTCGTCGGCTGCAACGAGTGCGCGGCGATGTGGCTCCTCTCGGACCCGCGAACGAGCGACAGCGCGCAGTGTCCCCGCTGCGCGAAGACGCACCGGACGGCGAAGCTCAAGCGGTTCTTCGAGTCGGAAGACCGGGAGGCGGCCCGCGAGGCTCGGGCCGCCCTGCTCGCGAAGAAGCGGGACGAGAGCGCAGCGTTCGCCGAACTCGACCACGTCTCGGAGCTCGAACGCGCCGTCGACGAGGCGGGGATCGACGACCGCGAGTACCTGGAGGCGTCGGGGATCGACGCCGACGCCGTCGACGAGGCGGGCGCCCGCGCCGAGGGCGGCGGGTCGAGTGCGCGAAGTCGGACCGAGATCGTCCGCGACGCGGTGAGGGCCGTCGACGATCCCACCGAAGAGAATGTTGCGGCCCACGCAAGCGAGCACGGCGTCCCCGCCGAGACGGCCAGAGAAATTCTGACCCGGCTCGCGCGCCGCGGGGAGCTCTCCGAGTCGGGCGGGCGCTACCGCGTGCTCTGACGGGGACGCGGCGCCGAGCGACACGGCGCCGGGCGATACGACGCCGAGCGACGCCGCCCCGGACGCCGGTCCCTGACAAAGCACTTATGTTGTCGTTTAGACGTGACGGGTATGGACACGCGAACTGCCCTCCTGGCGGCCGCCGCCGCGCTCCTGCTCGTCAGCGCGGTCGGCGCCGTCGCCGCGCCGGACGCGATCGTCGACCCTCGCAAGGCCGACGAGCGCCCCGGCGACGTTAGAATCGTTGGCACGGTCGTCTCGCCGGGCGAGGTGCGCGGCGAGACCGCGGAGCTCCGGCTCGGCGTCGACCTCCGGCACCGGGGGTCGGCCGTGGAGAACGTCACGGTCCGCCACCGCGCGATCGGCGCCGACTCGGGGCTGCTCGTCGACGAGACGACGGTCGCGGTCGGCGAGGTCGACGGCGGCGGCGAGCGGACCGTGAACGGCTCCGTCGACGTGGAGCGCGAAGGCGGCTACCGGATCGAGACGGTCGTCTTCGCCGACGGTGAACGGCGCGCGGCCCAGACGACCCGCGTCGGCGGCGTCGCGGCGCTCACCCCCGACTACGCCGACTCGCGCGTCGGCTTTACCGAAGGCGACGTCTGGCCGACCGTCGCGGTCAGCGTGAGCGAGGCCGACAACGAGACCGCGACGCTGTCGGTGTCGGTCTCGGTGACGAACCGCGGCGACGCCGTCTCGGAGCCGCTGGACCTCCGCGTGCTGCTCCGGCAGTCGGAGTCGAACGTGATCGCGGACGAGGCAACCGAGACGGTCGGCGAGGTCAGACCCGGCCGGACCGACACCGTGACGACGAGCGTCGAGGTGCCCGCGAACTACAACTACTACGTCGACGCCGCGCTGTGGAGCGACGACGTGCTCATCGACGAGACGCAGGGCGTCGCCAACCTGAACCCGCGCGAGACGATCAGCGCCAACGAAACGGTCGAAGAGGTCGATTTTACCGTTGAGGACTTCACGCGCGAAGAGGGCGGCGACGCGGGAGGCGACGGCGCCGACCGGGGCGCCGACGGCAGTAGCGGCGGGGATTCAACGCCCGGCTTCGGTCCCCTCGTCGCGCTCGTCGCGCTCGTCGTCGCGGCGCTCGTTGCGCGGAGGCGACCATGACCGACGAGCGCGACCGCGGCGATTCGACCGGCGGTGCCGACGACCCCGCCCCGAACGACAGCAGTCCGACCACCGCGTCAGCCGACACCACCGACTCACACACCGGATCCATGACCGACACAGCGACCGACGACACCGCGACCGACGATCCCGCACCGCGAACGAACGACCCCGAAAACGCCGACGGGGGCGGCCGCTTCAGTCGGCTCTCCACTGACGACCTCCGCGGGCTCATCGACCGGATCGGGCTGGCGGCGCTGATCCTGCTCGCGCTGATCGCCGGCTGGAGCTTCTACAGCCAGGCCGGCCGAGCGATCCGGACGTGGCTCGACCCGGCGTATCAGCCGATCGCCCTCGCGGCGTTCAACCTCGCGGTGCTGCTCGTCGCGCTCGCCGGCGTCGCCCACCAGCTCTACCGGATCCGCCGGAGCGAGGGGGAGGGCGGCGACGGGGAGCAGTAGCGGTCGAATCGCCTTCGAGGGTCTACTCTTCAGGGAGGTCGTCGGTGTTGGCCGGAATCTGCTCGACCTGTCCCGCGAGCGTCGCCGCGTCACCCGCGACGGTGGAGGCGTCGACGCCGGCCTCGCTCGCGACCAACCGGACGTGCGCGGCGAGAAGCGCGAGCGCGCGGAGCCCGTCGTTCTCCGCGTCGCCGTCGTTCCGCTGGGCGAACGTGGTGTCGATTTCGCCGTCGCGGACGACGCCGACGTGAACCGCCTCGATCTCCTCGCCGTCGAGGAGGTCGCGGGCGCGGTCGATCTCCGCGGCGAACGAGTCGTCGGGCGTCGCTCCGTCTTCGGGGACCTCGTCGTCGCTCATGGAGACGCGTACGCGAAGCGGAGAGAAAAGCGCGGCGCCCGTCGCGGCGCGCGGGTCGCGAGCCCGCCGGTTTGGGCGGGTCCGTCGGTTACTCGCCCGGACGCGGACGAGCGATGAACAGCGACTCTTCCAGCGTGAACGGGTCGTACGTCGACTGGTGACAGACGCAGTAGGTCCCGTTCGCGGCGTCGTATCGGGCCGACTCTTCGAGCACCTTGTAGTCGGGGATACAGCAGAAGTGCGTACAGACGTTGAGGTACGCGACGAACCCCTGATCGGTGGACGCCTGGAGCCACTCGTCGTCCGAGTTCTCGACGGCTTCCTCGATCCGCGGGGAGCGGATGACGATCGCGTTCAGGTTGGTGTCGGCGTCTTGAGACCGCCACGTGACGGAGGCCGGCTTCCCGACGCCGTCGTCGCCGACCCCGTTGCCCCACTCGGCGTAGTCGTCGAAGTCGTCGACGTGGATCTTGGCGCCCTGGTCGTACGTCTCGTCCTGCCAGTCGTACTTGCCGGGCGCCGCCCGGAACAGGTTGTCCGACTCGTAGTCCGGGGAGACGTTCTCCTGCGACTCAACGCCGCAGTACTGGAACCACGCGCCGGAGTAGGTCTTCCCGCCGATCTGCTCCTGTGCGACCTGGATCTCCTTACCCTCCTGCGTGACGGTCTGCGTTTCGGGCCAGATCCCGCGGATGAACCCGTCGTCCGTGACCTCAACCGGGATCTGTGGGAGGCCGCGCGGGGCCGGGCCACCGGTCTGGGCGATCGACATCGCGACGGTCGAGCCGCCGCCGACACCGCCGGAGGTCGTCAGGGTGTTCACCGTCGCCGACCCCATCGCACCGACCCCCGCGAGGGCCGCGCCGCCGACGACGCCCTTCACGAAGCGACGCCGACCGGACTCGGCCGGATACTTGTCGGACTGACTCATACTCGCTACTCGGGTTGGACCGGTAAAAAGGGTGACGAACCCTCCACCTGAGCGGGAACGGTACAGGTTATCGACCCGACCGCGATCGAGGTGTCGGACGATCGATCAATACGTTTACTCAAAACTGAGGCAAACCTTCGTTCAGACACCGCTTTTAACCCACCACGACGGGTGTGTCTGTGGTATGGTGTTGCACAATCGGGACGTGCGGACGGACGTGCGCGAGCTCGGTGCGCTCGTTGGGGATGTCCTCGCCGCGCAGGCCTCCACCGAGGCGTACGAGACCGTCGAGGACCTCCGAAACGCGGCGATCGACTATCGGCGCGGCGACGCGGCGAGCCGGGACGTACTCCACGAGTCCGTCGAAGAGCTGTCGACGACCCGAGAGGGGATCGTCGCCCGCGCGTTCACGACGTACTTCGAACTCATCAACCTCGCCGAGGAGCGCGAACGGGTCCGCGCCATTCGGGACGCCGACGAGGACGGATCGCTTCACGACTCGTTCGACGCCACGGTCGCCGAGTTCGCGGAGGCCGGCGTCGAACCCGACGAGCTCCGAGAGCTGTTACAGGACGTGCTCATCGAGCCGACGTTCACGGCGCACCCCACCGAGGCCCGGCGAGCGACCGTGAAGGCGAAGCTCCGCTCGATCGCGAACCACCTGGAGGAGCTCGACGAGCGCAACCTCACCGAGCGCGAGCGAAACGGGATCTGGCGCGACGTCACCGCCGAGGTGACGAGCCTCTGGGGGACCCGACAGGTCCGCCAGCGCAGCCCGGAGCCGGAAGACGAGGCGCGCAACGTCCAGTGGTACTTGGAGAACACCCTCTTCGACGTGGTGGGCGACGCCTACGAGGAGTTCGAGGAGACCATCTCGAAGGAGTACGACGACGTGGACTGCCCGAAGCTCTTCGAGTTCCGCTCGTGGGCGGGGTCCGACCGCGACGGCAACCCGTTCGTCACGCCGGAGGTCACCGACGAGACGCTGGGGCGGCAACGCGAGGTGGCCGTCGAGAAGTACCGCGACCGGTGTAAGCGCCTCTCGGCCGTGCTGAGCCAAGACGGCGAGCGCTACGCGGTCGACGACCGGCTCGCCGAGTCGCTGGCGGCCGACGCCGACCGGTTCCCGACGGTGGTCGAGGAGGCCCGCGAGCGGTACCCCGACGAGCCGTACCGCCAGAAGCTCCGCCTGATGCGCGAACGGCTCGACCGCGTCGACGACGTGCGACCCGGCGAGTACCCCGACGGCGACGCGTTCCTCGCGGACCTCGACGTGATCGCCGACTCGCTGGCGGCCGACGGACAGGACGCGGTCCGCGAGTCGTTCGTCGAGCCGCTCCGCCGGCAGGTCGACACGTTCGGGTTCACGCTCGCGTCGCTGGACCTCCGCGACCACCGCGAGAACCACACCGAGGCCGTCGCCGAGGCGGTCGCGACCGAGGGCGTCGATTACCGCGAGATGGACGAGGACGCCCGGCAGGAGTTCCTCACCGAGGCGATCCTCCAAGAGGACCCGGTCGTCGACGCCGACGAGCCCGGCGACGTCTCCGAGACCACCGAGCGCGTGCTCCGCCGGTTCCAAGAGCTCGCCGAGTGGCAGGACGAGTACGGCGCACAGGCCATCGACACCTACTGCATCTCGATGACGGAGGAGCCGAGCCACGTGCTCGAAGTGCTCTTCCTCGCCGATCAGGTCGGCGTCGTCTCGCTGCCGGACCACTGCGGGCTCGACGTCGTCCCCCTGTTGGAGACCGAGTCCGCGCTCAACGGCGCCGAGCGCATCCTCGGAGCGCTGTTCGAAAACGAGGCGTACGCGACGGCCCTCGAGGTCCGCGACGAGGTCCAAGAGGTGATGCTCGGCTACTCCGACTCCAACAAGGAGAACGGGTTCCTCGCCGCGAACTGGGACCTCTACGAGAACCAGCGCCGGATCGCGCGGTTCTGTCGCGAAGAGGAGGTCACCCTCCGGCTGTTCCACGGGCGGGGCGGCTCCATCTCGCGCGGCGGCGGCCCGATGAACGAGGCGCTGCTCGCGCTCCCCAACGAGACCGTCACGGGACAGGTGAAGTTCACCGAGCAGGGCGAGGCGATCGCGGAGAAGTACGCCAACCCGCGGATCGCCGAACGCGAGCTCGAGCAGATGCTCGACGCGCAGATCCGCGCGCGACAGGAGGCCAACGAGGAGCCCACCGAAGACGTGCCCGGAGAGTGGGTCGACGCGATGGAGACGATGGCGCCCGCGGCCCGAACGACGTACCGCGACCTCCTGAACACCGACGGGTTCGTCTCCTACTTCGGCCAGGCGACGCCCATCTCCGTCGTCGAGGACCTCAACCTCGGCTCGCGGCCCGCGTCGCGCTCGGGCGAGCGCACCGTCGAGGACCTGCGTGCAATCCCGTGGGTGTTCTCGTGGACCCAGACGCGGCTCATCCTTCCGGGGTGGTACTCGCTCGCCTCCGGGCTCGACGCCTACCTCGACGACGTCGGCGAGGACGAGGGGCTTGAGACCCTCCGGGAGATGTACGAGGAGTGGCCGTTCTTCCGCACCACCCTCGACAACGCCGCGCTCGCGCTCGCCCGCACCGAGCCGGAGATCGCCGCCGAGTACGCCGACCTCGCGGACGACGACCTCCGCGAGCGCTTCTTCCCCGAGCTGATCGGCGAGTACGAGCGCGGTCGCGAACTCGTCTTGGCGATCAGCGGTCGCGACGAGCTGATCCGTCGCGAGTGGCTCGAAGAGAGTCTCGACCGGCGGAACCCCTACGTCGATCCGCTGAACCTGCTGCAGGCGGACCTGCTCGGACGGACCCACCGCACCGAAGAGGAAGAGCGGACGCTGCGGCTCACCGTCAACGGGATCGCCGCCGGGATGAAGAACACGGGATAAGCCGGGACGCGGTTCGATCGAAGCGACGCTGACCGCTCCGCCCGACGCCGTTTTTCGCCGACGCCATCGAGAGCAGAGGCGCCGGCACGCCGAGCGCGACGGTCACCTTACCGATCGCGCAGCGGATTTTGTATATCGACATGCAGTGTATGCCGCCAGACGAGAGGCGGTCGCCACTGAGCGGCGAGACGAGAGAGAAACCGCGTAGCGGCCGATTATCGGCGTATTTGTGGGACTCTCACTCCGAGCGCTGTGGCTCGGGGGCGATCGATATCGGGAAAACGAATCGGCGATCTACGCGTAGCGTTCGAGTTCCGGCCGGTCGAGGTCCTCGAAGACCTCAGTGGCGACCTCAGAGAGGAAGGCCTCGCCCTCGTCGGAGATGCGGCGTCCCTCGCCGGCGGCGGTCGTCACGAGCCCGTCGTCTTCGAGGGCCTGCAGCGACGCGCGGATGAGCTTGCGGGAGCCGCCCTCGTGCTCGCCGGGGCGGACGGAGTAGCGGTTCGAGCCGCGCTTCTTCGAGCCGTACTCGGTGGCGAGCCGCTCGATGCCGATCGGCTCGTTCTGGGCGACCTTCCGGAGGAGGCTGGCGGAGCGCACGTACCAGAAGTCCTCCTGTTCCGGCGGGAGCTCCTTCCCGGCGCCGCTCTTGGCGAACTCGACCCAGTCGGGCTCGTCGATCCGGTCCTCGAGTCGTGCGGCGACCTCCTCGATGAGGGCGTCGGCCGGCACGTCGTAGATGGTTACCATTGAGGTGAATTTCTGCCTAACGTCGTTTAAACCCATCGTATTCGAGAAGCGTCGTGTGACCGGTTTTCACGGGTAGCGGAGCTACAGCAACGGAATCGGCGGGCAAAATCTCTCGCCCGCAGCGCGCAGCCGAACGGCTACTCGACGTACTCGTACTTCCGCTCGTTCATGCGGCCCCAGCCGGTGAAGACGAACTCCGCCTCTGGCTGCGTGAACTCTTCGATCTCGCGTTCAACGTCCATGTCGTACTCGTGAACGTCGTGCACGTCCTCGTACTCCTCCCACGTGAGGTCGTAGCGCGCGGCGAGCCGGTCGTCAATGTCGAGCGACTCGATCTCCGCGCGCCAGCCCTCGCGGATCGTCTCCGCGTGAATCTCCGCCTGCGCGCCGGAGCCGTAAGAGGCCACGAGCAGCGTGTCGTCGACGAACGACCGGTCGCGGGTCAGGGCGTCGCGCAGCGCGCTGATGCGGGCGATGTGAACCGAGCTGGTGTACCAGTTGCCGACCTCCCGCGAGAGCCCGAGCGTCGGCTCCACGGCGGTGTCGTACCACGTCTGATACTGCTCGGTCGTCTTCAGGTCGTCCATGTAGTCGCGAATGGCCGCTTCGTACGCCTCGCGGTCCGCGTAGTCCTCCTCGCGGGGCTGTCGCCCGATCTCGTCGGCGAGCGCGTCCTCGTGCTCCGAGTCGCGGATGACGTGGCGGTACGCCAGCAGCGCCGCCTTCCGAACCATGCCGGGGAACGGCGTGTGGAAGGGGGCGTACGCGAAGTCGTCGAGTTCGATGTCGTCGGTGACGGACTCGTAATCTTCGAGGGCCTCGCGCATCCGCGAGAGGTACACCTGGACGGAGCGCTTCCCGTCGACGCTGGGGAACTGCTGATTCGGCTTCAGGAAGTCCGTCTCGTCCTTCGAACCGTACCCCTGTTCCGTCGAGAGCGCGACGATCGAGGGGTCCTCGTCGATCAGCATCGCGACGGCGCCGGCGCCCTGCGTCGCCTCGCCGGGGTCGCCGCGGGCGTACAGCGCCGTGTCCGTCGTGACGACGAGCGCGGCGCGGTCGCGGTTCCGCCCCGCTCGGATCCAGTTGTAGGCGTCGTCGATCGCTTGCGTCCCGGCCAGACAGGCGAACTTGCGCTCGCCCTTGTTCGCGTGGGTGAAGTCGCCGTCGTACACCCCTTCGAGACAGCCCGCGATGTACGTCGACACCGGCTTCGAGTGGTCGAACGCCGACTCCGTCGCCACGTCGATCCGGCCGATGTCGTCGGGTTCGAGCCCCTTGCGGTCCATCAGCCCCTTCGCGGCGTTGGCGCCCATCGTGACGATGTCCTCGTACACGTCCGGGAACGAGGAGTTGTTGAGCCCGAGCCCCTTCGTGTACTTCTCCGGGTCGTCGCCCTTCTCCGGCGCGAACGTGCCCGGCAAGTCGAGCTTGAGCTTTCCGGTCCAGATCTCGACGGCGTCGATGCCGACTTCGGTCATACACGGTCGTTCATGCGGCCGGCATATGGTTTTGTCGATGGGCGTTTACGTCGATCGTGGAAGTATTTACACGGCCAGTCAGTGTCGAAGTTATCGTAATTACGGATCTACTTCCCGTGATTGCAGCCGGTTTAGTCAAAACGTATCAATTGGTTGTGTTCAATCAATTCTGATCTTAGTTTATTAGTTTGACTTTGTGTTAGCGATACACTGGAATTTGCAAACCTGCTCATTTATAATATTGAATTAGTAATAAAATTATAGATTTAAATTACTGGTCGGATACAAAATATTGTGCTCTGGTGCCGTCGTCGTAATCGAGTGTTACAATGAACCAATCACCTTTCTTGGAATCGATACCCCTAATTTCCAAATTTCTCACAGGGTCTGTGTTCTCGGCTGCTGGCAAGGACACAGGAGGATCAAGAGATACACGATCTCCTCCTACGTCAAATGGGACAAGGCCTTCAGATCCATCGCGAACAGTTCCATCGGTGACCTGATTGCCACTGCCCTGAGATTGCGTGTTGTAATAGCTCAGTCTAAATTGGGTAATATTCTGTTGTGTGTCACCAGTATTTTTAAATTTGAGATTCCATCCGCGATCGTTACCATTTTTGATCAAATCCGCCCCCTCAAATACAACTTCATTGACGTTAGGGTTGGCTTCTGATTCACCTCCTTCACCCACACCTCCTGCGGCACCGAGGTCCTCAAATAGGACCGACTCCCACGGTCGGTCCACGTCTTCAAACTCATTAATATGAAATTCGACGTCGCGGACTGCGTCTACCTCGTACTCCACACGGCCCGATTCGTCGGTCGAAAGGGTTGCGTCGGCTGTCCCGTCATTATTGACATCGACTTCAACCTCGGCACCTACAACCGGATTGTTGAACCTGTCACGGACCTCTGCGACTGCCACGCCGTTAGTCGACGAGACCTTGGTGATGTATCCGTTGGACTCGTTCTCAGGGGTTGTCCCGGTACCGAGGCCGATTTTTCCGAGTTCGAGACGGTAGGTCTCGGTTCCGTCGAGCACGATTCGGATCGCTCCGCCTGTAACGGTGACATCTTCGGCGTTTTCACCGAGACGAGCACCCCACTGTTGTTCGAGGTCCGTCGCTCGATCCGGTGAGACAGCGGTCGGTAGTTCGAGGACGATCGGGTCGCCACCGGTCGCACTCAGCGTCACCGAACGCCGGCTCTGCGAGAGCGTCTCCGGATCCAGACTCGTCCGTTCGACGCCCGACTCGTCGACCTCCCCGTCCAGCGCCGTCAGTCGGATCCGATCACGACCGCTGTCGACCGCTGTCTGCCCGGTCCGGCCGAGGGCGGCGGTGTCGAACTCGGCTACGACGAGCGAGTGTTCGTAAACGAGGTCCGGACCGTTTCTGAATTCGTTGTATCCCGGGGAGTACCGCAACGAGCGGGTGTCGAATGTGATCGCGTCGTCAGTCGCAGTCCTGTTTGCCCAGTATGAACCGATATTATTGTCGTCGTCCACCGTTACGTTTTCAATACGCAGCTCCCGGGGTTCAGTTGTCGATAACTCGCCCGACGCCGGTGGGGGATTAAGAGAGAACGTCCGCTGCGGATAACGAGTACCGAGTTTCAGCGAGGTCGGTCGACCGTCACCGGTGCGGCTCGCGCTCAAGATCGCGTTCCGGAGGTCGATGATTTCACCTTCGACCTGCTGGCTGTGGTCGAACTCGACCTCACTATTCTCCTGCGGAACCACCTGCACCTGATACAGCGAGAGCGCTACGATCAGGAAGCCGAACAGGATCACGGTCCCGATCACGACCGACTGTCCCCGACGGTCGTGGCTGAATCGCATGACGAGATATCGAACCCGGACGCGTATAAAAGCCTCCGCCCGGCGTCTCAGTCGCGATAACCGTCTTCGCCCCCGAATCGCGGGCGATTCAGCCGTCGTCCGCCGCCCGGCGGGCCGTCGTCCACGCCGACGCGAGCGAATCGGACGAGCCAGATGGAGGCGGATCTGCCGCTAACGAGCGACGAATCCGGGTTATCGGCCGTTTCGATCGTCGGGGTTGCGGAGCGGAGAATACGGTGACGCACCCACCGATAAATCACATGGCGCGATATCGAATCGGGTCTGCGACGCCAATCCCGCCGCCCGACCGGTCCGTTTTTGCGCGCGGCGGCTGTCTCGGCGCGTATGGCGAAACAGCCGCATCTGCTGGTCGAGGAGGGCGACGTCCACGAGATCGCGATCATTCCGGGCGATCCGGGGCGCGTCGACCGGATCGCGAACCTCTGTGACGAGAGCGAGCTCGTCGCGCAGAACCGGGAGTACAAGATCGTCAACGCGAGCTACGACGGGACGGACCTCACGATCTGCTCGACCGGGATCGGCTGTCCCTCCGCGGCCATCGCGGTCGAAGAGCTCTCGCGGGTCGGCGTCGAGACGTTCCTCCGGTGTGGCACCTGTGGCGCCCTGCAGGCCGACATGGAGGTCGGCGACATGGTGGTCGCGACCGGCGCCGCCAAGGAGGAGGGGACGAGCAAGCGGTACGAGTCGGTCGAGTACCCCGCGGTCCCCGACTACGAGGCGCTCACCGAGCTCGTCGGCGCCGCCGAGGACAACGACGAGGAGATCCACGTCGGGCCGATCGTCTCCGACGACGCGTTCTACAACGAGGACGACGAGTACGTCGCAGACTGGAACGACGCGAACCTGCTCGCGATCGAGATGGAAGCGGCCACCGTCTTCTCGCTGGCGCGCCGCAAGGGGCTGCGGGCCGGCGCGATCTGCACCGTCGACGGCAACCTCGTCGCGGGCTCGCAGAAGGGCGCCGACTCCGACGACGAACTGCCGGAGAAGGCGAAAGACAACGTCGAACGCGCGATCCGGATCACGCTGAACGCGGTCACCGCGCTGTAAGGGTCGCGTCCCGAGTCCGACTCCTACCCGTCTTCCGCCCGGAACTCCACCAGCGTCAGGTCTCGGTCGAGCGCGCAGGTGTCGTGCGGCGGCTCGCCGAGCACCTGGTCGATCACGCGCTCGTCGTCGAAGTCGGCGCCGTCGGGGACGCAGTATCCGTGGCTCGGGCACTCGGTGTGCGGACACGGACCGGCGAGCGAGACGCGACTGCCGGCGTACGCCTGCCGCGACGGGACGTTCGCGGGGACGGGCGCGGGCTCGACCTCGACCGCGCGGACGCCGGCGTCGTGGACGGCGCAGTCGAGCGTCTGGGCGTTCTCGCGGATCCCGGTCACGCGGTACCGAGTTCCCTCGGAGAGGTTGAGACACTGGCTCCGGTAGGGACACCCCTCGCAGTCGGGCGACTCCCCCTGATAGACGAACTCGCGGCCCGTGTCCGCGAGCCGCGTGCCGATGAGCGTGACCGTGGTCATGCCCGGAGGGACGCGCCGGGCGTCCGTAAGCGTCCCGCCTCGCGTGGCGGGGTCGGCGTTGGCGACGAAGGCGGCGCGGGAGGGCAAGACACATCTGCACCCCCCGGCAACGACGACCGAACGATGATCGCGGGGCTGGCACGAGGCGCGAAGCGGGAGGCCGAAGCGACGAACGAGCGGCGCGTTCTCGTGCTCGCCGGCGACCGCGATCGCGGATTCGACGCGGCCTACGACGCGATCGAGGCGGTCGTCAGCGACGAGTCGGACGACGTCGAGGGGCGTCGCGAACGAGCGTCGGTCTCGATCGTCTCCACGCGCGAGGGGTTCCGGTTCGAGGAGCATCGCCCGCGGGGCGCCGACGAACTGCTCGGCCGCACCCGCGAGGTGGTCGTCCTCGACTGCCACGAGCAGTTCGTCCCGAACGCGGTCGGTCGGTGCGTCGGCGCGGTCGACGGCGGCGGTCTCCTCGTCCTGCTGACTCCCGGCCTCGACGCGTGGCCCGCGATCCGCGACCGGTTCGACGACTCGCTCGCGGTCCCCCCCTACGAGATCGACGACGTGACCGGACGGTTCCGCGACCGCTTCGTCGACACGCTCCGGTCGCACCCGGGGATCGCGATCGCCTCGCTCGGGGCGGACGGACCTGGGGGCGACGCGATCGAGCGCGACGGACGCACCGGCCCCCGAAACGACGCGATCGGCGCATCGAGCCAGCGGGCGCCCGCGGAGCGACCGGCCGCCCCGCCGAACGCGGCGTTCCCGACGGCGGCCTACGAGGCCTGTCTCACCGGCGATCAGGTCCGGGCGGTGCGGGCGTTCGAGTCGCTCGCGACGCCGGGGAACGCGGTCGTCGCCGAGGCGGACCGCGGGCGGGGGAAGTCGAGCGCGGCGGGGATCGCGGCCGGCGCGCTCGCGCTCGCGGGCGCCGACGTGCTCGTCACGGCGCCGGCGTTCCGCAACGCGGCGGAGGTGTTCGAACGGGCCGAGGAGCTGTTCGAACGGTGTGAACGCGACGAGAACGAGCCTGCCCCCGGCGGCGACGCTCACCGTCTCGACGCGACCGGCGGGGGGCGGGTGCGCTACCGCACTCCCGCCGAGGCCGCCGACCTGCCCGACGACCCGGACGCGGTGATCGTCGACGAGGCGGCGGCGCTCCCGGTGCGGCTGCTCGAACGGTTCCTCGACGCGCCGGCGGTCGCGTTCTGCACGACGGTTCACGGTTACGAGGGGGCCGGCCGCGGGTTCTCGATCCGGTTCAGAGAGCGCCTGCGTGAGAGCCGGTTCGCGGTGCGTGACGTGCGGCTCGACGAGCCGATCCGGTACGCCCGGAGCGATCCGGTGGAGGCGTGGGCGTCGCGGGCGCTCCTGTTGGACGCGCGCCCGGCGGTCGACGAGGCGGTCGCGGGCGCGGCGCTCGACGGGGCGACGTATCGGACGCTGGCTCCCGACGACCTGCTCGCGGACGAGGCCCTGCTCCGCGAGGCGTTCGGGCTGCTCGTCGCCGCGCACTACCGCACGGAGCCGAACGACCTGGCGCGGCTGCTCGACGCGCCGAACCTCGCCGCGCGGGCGCTGGTCGCGGACGGGCGCGTCGTCGCGGTCGCGTTGCTCGCGCGGGAGGGCGGGCTCGACGCCGAGACCCGCAGGCGGATGTACGAGGGCGAGCGCGTCCGCGGCAACATGGTGCCGGACGTGCTCACGAGCCAGCTCCGGGACGAGGCCGCCGCCGAACCGCGGGGGCTGCGGACGCTCCGGATCGCGACCCACCACGCGCTCCGAGGCGAGGGGTTCGGCGCTCGGCTGCTCGACGAGGTGCACGGGGAGTTCGGGACCGACGGGAGCGAGAGCGACGGCGTCGACTACTTCTCGGTCGGCTACGGCGCGACCCCGCGCCTGCTCCGGTTCTGGCGGCGCGCGGGCTACCGGACGGTCCACCTGTCGACGTCGCGCAACGACGCGTCCGGGGAGCACTCCGCGATCATGGTGCGACCGGTGACCGCGCCCGGCGAGGACGGGCCGGGGAGCGACCTCCTCGACCGCCACGCGGTCACCTTCCGGGACCGCGAGCGCGACGGGCTCTCGGACGCCCACCGGGACGTGGAGCCGGACGTGGTCGTCGGTGCGCTCCGCGCGTGTTCCGCGCCGGCGCCGACCGACCTGACCGAGGCCGAGTGGCGCTCCGTGGTGGGTGCGTCGTTCGGCCCGGGGATGTACGACAGCGCGCCGGGCGCGTTCCGCGACCTCGCGCTCGCGGCGCTGATCGAGGGCGACGCCGGGAGCAACGAGCGCCTCGACGACCGCGAGGAGCGCCTGCTCGTCGAGAAGGTCCTCCAAGGCCGCCCGAGCGAGTCGGTCGCTGACGACCTCGGGTACGTGTCGACGGGGGCGTGCATGCGCGCGCTCGGCGACGCCTACAAACCCCTCGTCGAGCGGTACGGGACCGACTTCGCGCTCGAAGAACGGGAGCGGTTTACGAGCGACTGAGCGGCGTCGACAACGATATTTATAAACAGATCTGCGGTGGCGCGTAGCGAGGAGCGGCCGTCAGGCTGCGAGTCGCACGCGTGAGGTCGTCGGGCTTCGCCGACCGATTATATCCGATTCTCGCGGCCGGGGTCCACGTCGATCGCGTCGACCGGACAGACGTCGACACAGAGCATGCAGTCGATACACTGGTCCTCGTCGGCGGGGTTCGCCTTCCGCTCGGACTCCGGATGCCCCGGCGTCTCCACCCACTCGAACACGTCGACCGGACAGTCCTCCAAACACGCGCCGTCGGCGAGACAGATGTCGAAGTCGACCGCGACGTGGGTCCCGCGGATCCCCTGCTTCTCCGGCGGCTCGACGGGACCCCAGACGGCGACGCCGTCCTCCTCGCCGACCTGCTCCCGGTTCTGTTCGAAGTTCGAGTCGATGGCCATCTTGCCCGTTGTTCCGGGGCTCGCTACTTAACCCCCGCGGCAGGCGGTCGAAGAGAGCGCTCGGGGACCGTGCCGCGTCGCCGGCGGCGCCGGCTACGGGTGCGCGTAGTACGCGAGCAGGTCCTCCTCGCCGTTCGGTCCGTCGGGTTCGTCGGTCGCCTCGGGGTCGAACGCGTCGATCCGGGCGAAGCCGACGCGCACGAACTGGACGACCGTGTCGGGATCGACCTCGGCGAGCGCGGGCTCCGCGACGCCTCGAACGTCGCCGGAGACGGTTCGAAGGAGCGTGTCGAGGCCCTCCTCGGCCGGGGCCCAGTGGATTACGTCCACGCCGCCCTCACGGACCACGTCGATGTCGGCGTCGACGAAGACCAGCTTGTCGCCCTCGTACCGGACGCAGCCGTACCCCTTGAGCCAGACGCGCTCGCCCTCGCTCGGGAGGTCCGGGGATTCGACGACGATCCGACCGGCGGGCACCTCGCGGTCGCCGCGGTCGGCGTGGTCGGGGTGGAGCGGCGGGTGGCCCGCCTCGGGCGCGGGAGCGTCGCCGTCGACGACCGGGAGCTCAGCGGCGGGCGCGTCGTCGCGGTCGCGCACGAGGAAGTAGCGGTTCGCCTCGTCGTCGACGAGGTCGCGGTTGTTCGCGTACACCGACGACATCGCCAGATCCACGTCGGAGGTGGACATCCCGAGTTCGGTCATCGAGTCGACGAGGGCCTGCCCCTGAATCCCGCGGCGGCGCATCGACCGGATCGTCGGGGCGCGCGGGTCGTCCCACCCCGTCAGTTCGCCGTCGTCGATCAGCCCCTTGATCGTCGAGGTGGACAGTTTCACGTCGTACTCGTCGACCTGCACGTGGCCCCAGTGGAGCACCTCGGGGTACTCCCAGTCGAAGTAGTCGTAGACGAACCGCTGGCGCTTCGCGGAGTCCTGCAGGTCGATGCCGCGGATGATGTGCGTGACGCCCGTGAGATGGTCGTCGACGCCGGACTGGAAGTCGAGCATGGGCCAGCAGCGGTACTCGGCCGCCTCCTCGCGCGGATGCGGGGTGTCGATCAGCCGGAACGCGACCCAGTCGCGCAGCGCGGGGTTCTTGTGTTCGATGTCGGTCCGGACCCGGAGGACCATCTCGCCGGCGGAGTAGTCGCCGTCGACCATCGCCGCGAACTCCTCGTGGACGGTGTCGACGTCCTTGTCGCGGTGGGGGCACGCCTCGCCCGCGTTCTTCAGCTCGGAGAAGTCGTCGCCGGAACACGAGCAGGTGTAGGCGCCCCCGGCGTCGATCAGATCACGGGCGTGGTCGTAGTAGGTCTCCAGCCGGTCGGACGCCCGGAGCACGCGGTCGGGCTCGAAGCCGAGGTACTCGATGTCCTCCAAGATCGCGTCGTACGCCGCCAGATCGGGCCGTTTCGTCTCCGGGTCGGTGTCGTCGAACCGGCAGATGAACTCGCCGTCGTAGCGCTCCTTGTACGTCCCGATGACGGCGGGCATGCGCGCGTGACCGACGTGCCACGGGCCGTTCGGGTTCGGCGCGGCGCGCATCACGACCTCGCCCGCCTCGGCGTTCGGGAGCTCGGGGAGGACGTGTCCGTCCGCCTCGTCTTCCGCCTCCAGCTCCGCGAGCTTGTCGGGCGCGAGCTCGCCGAGCCGCTCCCGGCGCTCCGCCTCGTCCATGCCGGCGATCCGATTCACGACCGGCGCGACGACGCCGGGAATCTCGTCGCCGTGCGGTCGGAACTCGGGGTTCTCGCCCATGAGCGGCCCCATGATGGCCCCCACGTCCGGATCGTTGCCGTGTTTGAGCGCGTTAAACAGCGCGGCGGCCTCGCCCGCCGCCTCGACGCGCTCGCGGAGTTCGTCGTCCATGCCCACCGGTTGTCGGGGTCGGCTCAAAAGCGCCGCGGAACGGCGGCCGAGGGGGCGACTCGCCGAGACGCGACCCGTCGCGGACAGATCCGAGCCGGAGCGCGTCGACGAGGCGGGACCGCGGTGGAAGGGGTCCGCGGGTAGGGGCGTGAGACACCTGCGCGCGGACGAAGTTAAACGGTCGAGACCGTTCACGGCCGGAGATCGGCGGTATCGGCGTAAACGGTCGAGAGACTTATCAGGACCGACGGCGTAGGCGTGTGGGTTGTTCGCGAAGCACGTGCCGCGTCGGCCGGGCTCCGCCGGCTTGATATCGGGGCGAACCGTGGATGGCCCATGGACACGGGAGCGATCGGAGACCGGACGCGGACCGCGGAGGGGTCGGCGTGGTAGGACCGATGTCGGAGGCGGAGCGCGACAGCGGAAACCGACGGATAAAGGCCGTCATCCTCCTCGTCGTGGCGGTGTCGCCGCCGCTCATCTCGCTCCAGTTCGACCCCGCTCCGATCGAGCTGCTCGCCGCGCTCGGCGGCGGGACCGCGCTGGGGCTGGTCGTCGTGTGGTATCTGGGGCGGTTGGGGAAGGAGTTCACCGGGGAATCGCGTCGACCGGGCCGCCGGCGCTGAAGAGGGGTCGTCCGTCAGTCCTGTTCGATCCGCGAGGCCGCCGAGCCGATCGCCGGGCCCGTAACGACCTCGCCGGCGCGGTCGCCCGCGACCGAGCGCGACGACGACAGCGGCGAGATGCTCACTTCGCCCTCGACGGCCGCGAGCCGGTCGGAACCGGCGTCGTCGGGAACGTCGCCGCGGAGGAACTCCCGCCAGAAGCGGTCGCGGAGCTCCATCCCCATCTCCCCGCGTCGCTCGCTGAACTGCCAGTCGTCGGGGACGTCTTCCGCCTCCGGAGCCTCCTCTCCCGGTCGGAACTCGATCACGTCGAAGCCGCGCGCGGGCTCCGTCAGCCGGTACGTCGGGTCCGCGGCCGCCTCGTCGTCGGCCGCCGGAACGTTGACGTTCAGCACGTCGGCGCCGAACGGGAGGGCGGGAGGCCCGTCTCCGCTCTCGGCCCGGTCGAGCAGGTCGGCGACGACCTCGCCGGCGACCGCGAAGTCGCCGTTGTCGAGCGTCGGCGGAACCGGGAGGTTGCCGCGGTCGTACAGCGACACCGCGATCGCCGGGGTGCCGAGGAACGACGCCTCCATCGCGGCGCCGACCGTCCCGGACTGGCCGAGGATGTGCGCGCCGATGTTCGGTCCGTGGTTACAGCCGGAGACGACCACGTCGGGGTCGAGTCCGAGCGCCACGTCAGCGACGGCGACGCAGTCGGCGGGGGTCCCTTCGACCGCGTAGCCGAGGTCGGTCTCGGCGTACTCCACCGTCGTGTCCCACCACGAACGCGCGCCGCCGACGCCGGACTGGTTGCTCGCGGGGGCGACCACCGTCACCTCGTAGTCGTGCGAGAGCGCGTCGGACAGCGCCCGGAGCCCGACGGCGTCGATGCCGTCGTCGTTGGTGAGGAGGATCTCCGTCGTCATGGCCGTCACTGCGAGGGGACGGGGGAAAACGTCGCCGGTCGCGGACGGATGGGACCCGGCGGACGTGTGCGAAACCGTGTGTGGACCGCGGGCGTCGGCTCGGTGGTACTCGGTGGTCAGCGAGAGGGGCGGGAAGCGGGGTGGTGGCGCGCGGGAGCCGGCGTCAGTCGGCCGCGACCGACGGCGTCGATCGTGCCAAGTCGAGCACGTCGTCGAAGAAGCCGAGCGAGTCGTGCGGGCCGGGGTTCGCCTCGGGGTGGTACTGGCGGGTGATGACGTCCAGCTCCTCGCTGTCGAGCCCCTCGACGGTGTCGTCGTTGACGTTCACCTGCGTCACCTCAAGCGGACCGGTGTCGTCGACGGTGTAGCCGTGGTTCTGGGTGGTCATCACGACCTTGTCGGTGCGGAGGTCCTTGACGGGCTGGTTGACGCCGCGGTGCCCGAACGCCATCTTCTCGGTCGAGCCGCCGAGCGCGCTCGTGATCACCTGCTGGCCGAGACAGATGCCGGCCATGGGTAGCTCGCCCGCGAACTCGTCGACGACCTCCTGCGCGGCGACGAAGTTCTCCGGGTCGCCCGGTCCGTTCGAGACGAACAGCACGTCCGGATCAACGTCGGCCACGTCCTCGGGGGTCGCGTCGTACGGGAGGACGTGCACGTCCGCGCCGCGCTCGGTGAGCGAGGAGATGATCGACCCCTTCGCGCCGCAGTCGAGCAGGGCCACGTCGGCGACGCCGTCGCCCTCGTAGACGGTCGGCTCGGTCACCGACACCTGCGCGCCGATGTCGACGTGGTCGCTCATCGGCTTGCACGCCTCCATCTCCTCGACGGCGTCCTCGGGGGTCGCGTCCGGCCCGGCGGCGATCCCGCAGGCCATCGCGCCCTCCTCGCGGACCGTGGTGACGATCTCGCGGGTGTCGACGTGGTCGACGGCGGGCACACCCTCGTCGGCGAGCCACTCGGCGACGTCGTCGGTCAGCTCGCGGGCGATCGCCGCGCGCGGCTGGACCGAGTCGGACTCGAACCGCTCGCTTCGGACGCCGTAGTTCCCGATCAGCGGGTACGAGAAGGTGAGTATCTGTTCGGCGTAGGAGGGGTCAGTGAGCGACTCCTCGTAGCCGGTGTACGCGGTCGTAAACACCAGTTCGCCACGGGTACGCCCCGGCGCACGAGCGCGCGCTTCGAGCACGCGTCCGTCGGCCAGCGCGATGTAGGCGTCCGACATTACGAGAAACGTACACGCAAAGGGTAATAAATGCGTCGTTCGTAGCTTCGTTACGATATTCGTAACGAGTAAGTTGGCGGGGTGAGAGGGTCGGGTATGGACGACCTCGATCGCCGGATCCTCTCGATACTGCGACGGGACGCGCGAACCCCTTACACGGAGATCGCGGACCGGGTCGGCACCTCGGAGGGGACGGTGCGCAACCGCGTCGATCGCATGACCGACGAGGGGATCATCGAGCGGTTCACGGTCACGACCCGCACTGGCAACGTGAAGGCGATGATCGAGATCTCGGTGGAGATGAACGTCGACACCGCCGCCGTCGGCGAGCGCATGGTCGACTGGGAGGAGGTGGACTTCGTCTGGCAGGTTTCGGGCGAAGACGACATCGTTCTCGTCGTCGACGCGGTCGACACGCGCGCGGTCAACGAACTCATCTCGCAGGCCCGCGAGATGGACGAGGTCAAGTCGACGAAGACGCGGCTCATTCTCGACGAGCGGCTCGGGTGAACGCGGCGGCTCCGTGGCAATCCGTCAGTGATCCGCCGATAAAAACGAGACGAGGAGTCGGTCAGTACGGGCGACGTAAGCAGCAGAGGCGTCGCCCCTCGAATCCCCCGATATCTCGGATGCGATAGGTTGGTTATATGCGTTGGTGAGGTGACCTGTGTGTATGGCCCCCGACTGGTCACGGCGGAAGACCCTCCACCTCTCCAGCACAGCAGTCCTCGCCGGTCTCGCTGGGTGCAGTACCCTCGGTTTCGACGCCCGACCGCAGGTCGATTCGTCGCTTGGAACGACCGCCGACGATGGGGTTATCGATGGCCAACCAACTCCCGAGAACGGTGTCCCCGCAGCGTGGGGGATCGTATTCGCCCATCCAGACGCCGCGCGTAAACTCATCGACTGGGGGGCGCTCACGCCCATCGACGGGGACAGCGGTCCCGGAAAGGAGTTCCGCACGTTTGACCCGGATACGCAGTTCATGTCAGCTATCGTCGGTGTGCTCCCAACGGGTGACGGTCTCACGGAGCATAGCGAAGACGACAAGAACCTCGTCGAAGACGTCGTCGATGACTTCAGCGAGCGCTCTGCCTACCGAGACGGACGACTCCACTACGACGTAACTTCATATCAAGCGTTCCCCCCGGACCCAGGCACACCCGAGTATCATTACGATTATACGTTCACCCGCTGGCAGCTGAACGGTGCCGACCGACCAACCGAGATCGCCGTCGAGTATCACGACCCCTAAACCGATCTAGTACGGCTGATGCCCCTCGTGGGGACGTGATGGTAGACGTGTGCGCTCGTTCTTCCGTTTGACCGACACCACCACGTGAGATAACGGACGGTGCCCTGCTGGACTCATCCGCCGCATTCAGCAAGACGCTTCGTAGCTGTCAGTATCGAAGGGGTTCAACAGAGCCAACGCAGCGAAAACGCCGACCGACGAAACTCCGGGCGGAACCGACAGCGCCGATCAGGTCGACTCGGAGTCGGCGGCGACCGCGGCCGATCCCGTCGGCTCGCCGGCTCCGACCGCGCCGTCCCCCTCGCCCTCGGAGGTCCGTCGGTTCCGGAGCGCGAACAGCGCGAACAGGACGAAACCGACTCCGCGCAGGGCCAGGTCGAGCAGGAGCGCGTTGACGGAGACGCTCACGCCGAAGAGCCCGAGAACGTCGAAGACGGACTCGGACAACATCCCCGGCGCCATCAACAGCAGCGAGCTGAACGCGAACACGGTCCGCCCGAGCCGGTCGACGCGGGTGTACAGCGTCCCGATGACGGTGGCGCCGAGCGCGATCACGCCGAGGAACACACCGACGACGGGGATGAGGATCTCGGGGACTGAGTAGGAGAGGTCGGCGAGGTCGGCGAAGTTGACCACGCGGTACTGCTCGCGGATTGCGAGCTCAGCCGCGTTCTCCTTCCGCCGGAGCAGGACGATCCCCGGGACGAACACGAACGCGAAGGGGACGATCGCCTTGTTCAGCGACAGCGAGAACGCCTTCACCCCGGTCTGGAACGGGTCAGATTTAGCGACCCCGCTCGCGGCGTACGCCGCCACGGCCACCGGCGGCGTGATGTCGGCGATCACGCCGAAGTAGAGGATGTACAGGTGGGCGGCCAGGAGCGGGATGCCGAACTGCACGAGCGGCGTCGCCAGCATGGAGATGAGGATGATGTAGGTGACCGTCGTCGGCATCCCCATCCCCAGGATGATGCTCGCGACGGCCGTCACGAGCAGCATGATCACCTTCGACCCGCCCGAGAGGGCCAACAGCAGCGAGGTCAGGTTGGGACCGAGTCCGGAGACGCTGATAACGCCGGGGATGATCCCCGCGGCCGCGACCGCGATCACGACCGGGACCGCGGTCCGGGCGCCCTCGTCCATCGATTTGACCACGAACGTGCCGAGCTTGAACGGTTGGCTGTCGCCCAGATCGCGGTCGGTACGCTCGCCGAGGTCCGTGGCCGTGTCCTGGATCGTCGGGTTGAGTTCGAGCAGCGTCGCGTCGAGGTCCGGCTTGGAGAGGAGCGTCAACGCCCCCGCGAGCATCACGTACCACTCGATGCCGGCGCTCACGGCGCTAACTGCGTCCGCGATCGGGAGCCCCGCACCGCCGGATCCGGTCACGAGGCCGGTAAGGGGGACGCCCGCGAGGACGTGGCTCGCCAGGTTGAGGCCCACGATCGCCGCGAGGATCCCGAAGAGCCGGACCCGCGTCTCCTCGCTGTACGCCGCGATGAAGGCGATCAGCGCGACCAGCGCGACCAACGTGAACCACGCGGACCGGGAGACCGAGAGCCGCTCGATGATGAGGTAGTAGAGGAGCAGCCCGATCGGAACGAGGTAGAACCAGCCGCGCTGGAGATGGCTCCAGAAGGAGACGGTGTCCTCGTCGGAGACGCCGCCGATCCCCTCCTCGACCGCCTTGAGGTGAACCATCACCCAGACGCCGAAGAAGAAGACGATCGCCGGAATCGTCGAGAGGATGATGATGTCCGCGAACGGCGTCGCGGTGTACTGGACCATCAGGAAGGCGGCGGCCCCCATCACGGGCGGGAGGATCTGTCCGCCGGAGGAGGCGGAGGATTCGACGGCCCCCGAGAACTCGGGCGAGTAACCCGACCGCTTCATCAGCGGAATGGTGAACGCGCCGGTGGTGACCGTGTTGGCGATCGACGAGCCGGAGATCGTTCCCATGAACCCGCTGGCGAGGATGCTCGCCTTGGCCGGCCCGCCCTTCCGCCCGCCGGTGAGCGCGTACGCGAGGTCGATGAACCACTGGCCGGCCCCGCTCATCTCGAGGAACGAGCCGAAGAGGATGAAGATGTAGATGAAGCTCACCGAGACGGTGACCGGGATGCCGAAGACGCCGTTCTCCGTGTTGTACCAGAGGTTCTGGACGATGTCCGGCCAAGTGAGCTCCGGGATCGCGAGCAGGCCGAGGAACGGCGTCCCCGAGCTGATGAGGTACCCCCACCGAGCGTAGACGATGAACGTGGCGACGATGATCATCAGCGGGAGGCCGAGCGTCCGGCGGGTGGCCTCTAATACCAGCAGAACGCCGGTCACGCCGAGAATCATCGCGTAGGAGTACTCGCTCACGAACGGGACGCCGCCGAGGAGGGGTCGCAGGAACGCGAACACCTCGGTCACCGGGCGCCCCGAATCGATCCCGAAGACGCGCATGTTCTGGATCTCCGAGAACTCGGTCAGGAAGTAGAGCGCCGACAGGATCGCCGCCGCGATACACAGCAGATCGAACGGCGTCACGCGCTCGCGGTCGGGGTCGAGGAACGCCCACCGGAACGCCGACCGAACGCTCGTCGCGAGTCGCGTGAGCGGGTTGTTCCCACCGAACTGCCGGGAGATCGCCGGCACGATTCGCCCGAGGTTCCGGGAGACGATACCGTCGCCCATACTCCCCGGGAAGAGCAGGAAGGTGAGCACGAGCGCGAAGGCGACGTGGATCGCGTTCGCCTGCAGGAGCTGGAGCGACACCTGCCAGGGGGCGAGCGAGATTCCGGCGAACTCGACGGTCGGGAGCCAAACGGTGAACGTGAAGCTCCGGGCGGCGAGGAACAGCTGGAAGATCGAGAACAGGATTCCGACCGCCGCGACCGCCACCGCCGCGGTCCCCTGCAGCGAGCGGCGGCGCTCGATCTCCTCTATCAGCTCGTCGGCCTCCTCGCGGGAGAGTTCCCCGTCGCCGTCGCCCGGCGAGGCACCCGCGCCGGACGCGTCGGGAGCGTCCGGGCCCCCGGGGCCGGGGTCTCGCGAGCCGTCGTCGTTCGGATCGTCGGTGCCGCCGTCCGTTCGGTGAGTCGTGGTCATAGAATCATCTCAAGGAACGACCGTTGTTCGATGTGGAGCGTGACGTCGTTGGAGTCGGTCACCGCGACGAGGTCGTGTTCCCGCCCGTCGACGATCAGCGTGTGGCCGGCGATCCGGCCCGGCGAGACGGAGAGGCGTTCAAGCTCGGTTATCGGCTCCGCGGGATCGTACACGAGCGTCCCGTTCACGTTCGTGACGTTGACGCGCGCGGGGAGCCCCCATCCGTACGACTCGAACTCCATCCGCGTGTTCACGAGCGTCTCGCCGTCGACGCGGTACTCGTCGTACACACGGGACTTCTCGACGCTGTGGGTGTACTCCAGCGCCACGGTGCTTCCGGAGTTGACCGGCTCCGTAAGATAGCGTTCACCCGTCTCGATGTCCTCGACGACGAGCACGGCCCCGACCGGTGCCGTCATCGCGACGCCGACGAGGACGAGCACCGCGACTGCGAGGATCGCGGCGCCCGCGGTCGAGCGAGAAAGGTGGCCCATGGTTCGGGTGATTGTCGTGGGATCGAGTTTGAAACGTTTGTGAAACGATCCGCGGACGGGCCGAATGGAGCGGATCGATCGAGGCGGTTCGCGGTGGAGCGAGTCAGGCGTCGAAGTACGACGCAGCGCCCTCGTGAAGCTCGATAGACATTCCGTCCTGCGCGCTGTCGGCGGTGATGAAGTCGGTCTTGATCGTCAGCTCGCCGAGGTTGTCGAAGATCGCCGCGGTGACCGTCTCGACGGTGTCGGCCGAAACCTCGGAGTTGGTGGCGATCATCGCCTGCACGGCGACGGTCTCGACGTCATCCTCGACGCCGCTGTAGGTGCCGCCGGGGATGGTGTCGTCCGCGAACCAGGAGGCGTCCTCCTTGACGGCCTCGCGGTTGTCGCCCGCGATCGGGACGATCTCGAGGTCGTTCGTGTTCGCGAGGTCCTCGATCGCGCCGACCGGCCAGCCGCCGACGACGAAGGCGGCGTCGATGTCGCCGTTCGCGAGCTGTTCGGACGCCTGCGAGAAGCCGGCGTTCTGCTCGTTGTAGTCGGAGATGCCGAGCGACTCCAGGATCTGTACCGCGTTGACCTGCGTCCCCGACCCGAGGTCGCCGGTGTTGATCGTCGCGCCGCTGAGGTCGTCGACCGAGGAGATGTCGTTCCCGGCCAGCGTGACCAGCGTGATCGTCTCCGGGTACAGCGTCGCGACGCCCTGGAGATTCTCGATCGCGTTGTCCTGGAAGGCGTCGATGCCCGTCCCGTTCTTCGCGAACGAGGCGATGTCGTTCTGGATCAGCGCGAAGTCTGCCGAGCCGTCGGCGAGGCTGCCGACGTTCTCGACGCTCGCGCCCGTGGACTGGACGTTCAGCGAGAAGTCGGTGTTGGCCTCGACGATCGTCTTGAACTCGTTCGAGAGCGGGTAGTAGGTGCCGCCGGTACCGCCGGCGTGCCAGCTCAGGCGGCTTCCGCTGTCGCCACCGTCGCTTCCGTCGCTTCCGTCGCTTCCGTCACTGCCATCGCTTCCGTCACTGCCATCGCTTCCGTCGCTTCCGTCGCTTCCGTCGCCGCCGTCGCCGCCGTTTCCGCTACAGCCGGCGAGTGCGGCCACGCCAGCGACACCTGTCGCCTCAAGGAATCTACGTCGTGTTCGGTGTGATGACATACGTTAATCGAATACGAAGACAAGTATATATATCTGAGGATATAGTAAAGGAACGTTATCCGATACGCAGGTATATGGTTACAATTCGCACCAATCTCTGGTTTGTAATTTACAACCATTATAAACAATTTCGCTCCGGGGATAGCGCGCTCGACCGAGGCGCGGGCGCCACCGCGGAGAGTGTCCGCGACGCACGGGAAGCGGTCGAGGCCGGAGCGGTGCGCGATGCGATCGACGCGATGTCGACAGAAAGCGAAACGGGCGCGCGGTTCGGCGAGCTCGCTTAAGCGAGCTCGTCGATGTTTTCGACGACGGCGTCGGCGAACTCGCTGGTGGCGAGTTTCTCGCCGCCTTCGATCTGCCGGTGGAGGTCGTAGGTGACCTTCCCCGAGGAGATGGTCTCTTCGACGGCGTCGCGCACGAGGTCCGCGGCGTCGTCCCAGCCGAGGTAGTCGAGCATCTCGCGGCCGGAGAGGATCATCGCGGTGGGGTTCACCTTGTCTTCGCCGGCGTACTTGGGCGCGGAGCCGTGGACGGGTTCGGCGAGACAGCGGCCGTGGCCGCGGTTGATCCCGGGGGCGATGCCGAGGCCGCCGATCTGCGCGCCGGCGGCGTCGGACATGTAGTCACCGTTGAGGTTCATCGTCGCGATGACGGAGTACTCGTCGGTGCGGGTCAGCAGCTGCTGGAGCATGTTGTCCGCGATGCGGTCCTTGACGACGACGGTTCCCTCGGGGCGTTCGCCGTCGTGGTCGTCCCACAGTTCGTCCTCGGTGATGACGTCCTCGCCGTACTCTTCCTCGGCGACCTCGTAGCCCCAGTCGCGGAACGCGCCCTCGGTGAACTTCATGATGTTCCCCTTGTGGACGAGGGTGACCGAGTCGCGGTCGTTGGCGAGCGCGTAGTCGATCGCCTCGCGGATGAGGCGTTTCGATCCGTGCTCGGAGATGGGTTTGACGCCGATCCCGACCGGACCGTCGTGGATGACGTCGGGGACCTCCATATCCTCCTCGAGGAAGTCGCGCACCCGCTCGACCTCGTCGGTGCCGGCTTCCCACTCGATGCCGGCGTACACGTCCTCGGTGTTCTCCCGGAACGTGATCATGTCCATCGCCTCGGGGTTCTTGACGGGCGACGGGACGCCGTCGAGGTGGTAGGTCGGCCGGACGTTCGCGTACATGTCGAGCGTCTTGCGGAGCGCGACGTTCAGCGAGCGGAAGCCGGCGCCGACGGGCGTGGTGAGCGGGCCCTTGATCGCGACGCGGTGGCTTCGGATCGCCGAGACGGTGTCCTCGGGAAGGTTCTCGTCGTACTTCTCGCGGGCGCTCTCGCCGGCGTAGACGCGCATCCACGCGATGGAGCGACCCGTCGCCTCCGCGGCCGCGTCCAGTACCTTCTGGGCGGCCGGCCCGACGTCGGTGCCGATCCCGTCACCGTGAATGATCGGGATGATCGGGTTCTCGGGAACGTTCAGCTCGCCGGTCTCCTCGTCGGCAAGCGTGATCGCCTCACCGTCGTCGGGGACATCGACCTTGTCGTAGCTCATGAACGTTCGTGCGTTGTCGGAGCCGCGTAAAGTGCCTGCCGCTTTGCCGCTGGCCGCCAGATCCCGCGGAATCGGCGGCTGTTGCCGGCGCTACTCGGGGAGCACTTCCACGTCGAACGGCGATCGCCACCGGTACCGCCGCCCGCCCCAGACGAACGTTCGACGCGCGATCGCGTACCCGAGGAAAATCGGCGAGACGAGCACCGACGGTCCGGTGAGCAGGAACGTCGCGCGGCGGATCCCGAACCGTGCGTACACCGCGGCCGACACCGCGGTGACGAGCGTCACGCCGATCACCGGCGCGAACAGACACAGCGCGGCGAACGCGGTCGCGAACGCGACGTCGAACGCGGCCGCGCGGGGAGCGTGGAACCGCATGATGCGGAAGAACCGAACGAACCGCTCCAGCGAGCCGCGAAGCGACCCGCCGCACGGCACGGTCCGCGTCCGGTCCGCGGCCGTTACGTCGACGTACTCGGAGAGGGTCCCGTCGTCGCTGACGGTCCGGCGGAGGTCCGCGAGGAACGCGTCTTCGCCGTCTCGGAGGTCGTCGCGCTCGAAGATGACCGCGCCGCCCCAGGCGATCCCGCCGGCGAACACCGCGGCGGTCCCGCCGATCGCGTACGCGGGCTCGAACAGGCGAGCGAGGGGGTCCTCCCCGACGAAGACCGGTATCTCGGTCGTCGGTCCCTGTCGCTCGTAGTCGGCGTTGAGCGTCGCGAGCCAGTCGTCCGGGTGCGCGAAGTCGTCGTCGGTCCAGAGGAGTCGGTCGCGGTCGGCCGCCTCCATCCCCGCGGCGATGGCGTTCGCCTTGCCGGAGCACCCCTCGGGCTCGCCGGCGAGGAGGATCCGGACGCCGTCCGGCGTCGTTCCTCGGCGGTCGGCGACGGGGTCGGCGTCGGTGTCGCAGATCACGAGCAGTTCGTCGCGGTCGCCGAGCTGCGCGGCCACCTCCTCGCAGGCGTCGGTCCAGCGCACGGTGGGGAGGAGGACGGAGGTCGGCGCGTGGTCCTGATCCGTGCTCGTCACGCCGACCGCTTCGCGCGGGGGACGTATAAGTGGTAACTGCTCGACCCGTCGCCTGCGCGCCGAGAACCCCGTACCGCGTTCCCACCGAGAACCGCGCGCCTCGATCTCACCGGCACTCGCGCGAGCCGAGCTCGACGACCCGCGTGTCGCCGCTCCCGACGGCGACCTCGACCGACGAGACCGTCACCGACTCCGCCTCCGCGCCGGAGAGTCCCGCGGCGCGGTCACAGAGGCGTGCGAGCGTCGCGTCGACGCGGTCGGCGTCGGCGGCCGACAGCAGCGAGAAGTGCTTCCGCCAGCGAGCGGTGGGGTATCCCCGCGCGTCCGACGGGGGGCGGTCGGTCGCCACGGGGTCGCCGTACAGCGCGTCGATCCGGTCGCCGTCGGCGGTCGTCGCCGTCGCGAGCACGAGGTCGTCGGTCGACGGCGGCTCCGGCGCGAACATGTCCCAGTCGCTCTCGGTCGGGTCGGACACCGCCGCGACGGAGTCGGGCGCGCCGACGACCCCGAGCCCCATGACGGTCCACGCCAACAGCGAGACGAGGAGGAGCGCCGCGACGGCGTCGGCGACGCGACCGCGGGTCGCCCGTCCGAGGCCGAGGCCGGAAATCCGACCTGTGGCGACCGATCCACCGCCCAGCGAGCTGAGGAGCCGCTCGGCCGCCGACCGGGAGGGCCGGACCGCCGGGGCGACCAGCGACTCGATCCGGTCCCAGACGAACGGCGGCAGGAAGGGGAGCAGCGCGGTCGCCGACACGGCGGCGAAGACGCCGATCTGCAGCGTGAGGGCCATCGAGAGGTGGGCAGCGATCAGGGTTCCGGCGAGGGCGGCCCGGATGCGACCGGCGGCCGCGACGAGCAGCGGTGACGCGACGAGCAGCGCGAGCCAGCCGTACGTGGCGGCCGTGAGCAGCTCCGGGCTCTCGGGCACCGCCCCCCCGAGCGGGCCGTGGAGGTACGTGAGTCGGAAGACGGTCTCGACCGCCTCGCCCGCGGGCCACGCCTCGCCCCGGAGCTTCACGACCGCGTTCGAGACGTAGACCGCGAGGACGACGGCGAACAGGAGCGCCGATCGGGGACCGGCGAATCGGCCGTCCGGGGTCGGTGAGCGAGTCCCCGGAGCGTCCCCCCGTCGCCGAACCGCGTCCACCGACCACCGCGCGCCGAGCGGGCACAGCAGTCCGGCTCCGAGCAGCTGCCAGAGCAGCGTGTCGCCGGCGTTGAGCACGAACGGGTTCCGGGCCTGCAGCGACGCGAGCAGGGCCAGCGAGACCGCGGCCGCGATCCGGGTTCGGTAGCCGACCGCGAGGGCGACCGCGGCGACCGCGGCGGCGAGGAACAGCAGGCCGGCGACCTGCGCCTCGCCGGAGAGGGCGTACAGCGAGACGCGCGCGAGTGGGTACGCCTCCGCGAGCAGCGGTCGGGGAAGGACGCCGGCGTCGGTGTAGAAGGCCGTCAGGTTCCGGGCGCGCAGGGCGAGGTCGACGAGGAGGACGGCGGCGAGCGCGATCCGGAACGCCGCGAGCGCGCGCACGTCGATTCCGAGCCGGCGCCGGAGTGCGGCGCGGAGGCGGTCGGAGGGCGGGGGGTCAGCAGGCGGGGGGTCAGCAGGCGGGGGGTCGTCCGGTGACCCCGACGCCTCGGACGGGGAGCTGGTGGCGTCGCCGGCGCTCTCGGCGGTGTCGCCGACGCTCCAGGCGTCGTCATCGCCGGATCCGGCGCGGGCGTCTCGGTGGTCGGCCACGATGGTGACGACTCTCCGAGGAGGGCGAATAGGTCTTACGGGGGCGAACGGACCGGAAGCCGGGGCGGTCCCAGCGCGTCCCGGGCGCTTATCCGGGCGCCGCGAGACGCCGGGGTATGCGCGTCATCGCTCACGGCGGCGCCGGGGGATCCCCGGACGAACCGGCTGCCAGACAGGAGACGCTCGACGAGGCGACACGCCGCGGGGCCGACGCCGAGACGCCCCTCGACGCGGTCGAGGCGGCGCTCGGCGTCCTCGAATCGGACCCGCGGTTCAACGCCGGCGTCGGCGGCGCGGTCCAGTCCGACGGCGTCGTCCGCACCGACGCGGGCGTGATGACATCGGACCGCGAGATCGGCGCGGCCTGCTCGATGCCGGGCGTCGAGCACGCGGCGAGCGTCGCCCGCGTCGTCCACGCGGAGACTCCGCACGTCTTCGTCTCCGGGGAGCACGCGGTCGCCCTCGCCGACGAGTTCGGGATCGAGACCGGCACCGATCTGCTCACCGACGAGACGCGCGAGCGGTACGAGGCCGAGGACCCGCCGCGAGGCGGCCCCCGCGAGCACCTCGACTGGCTCGCGACGCGGTTCGGATCCGGCGAGGATCAGGCGGGGGGCCGCGACGACCGATCGGACGGAGACGGGGAGCGCGGCGCTCCGGACCACGACACGGTCGGCGCGGTCGCGACCGACGGCGAGACGGTCGCCGCGGCGACCTCCACGGGCGGTCGGTCGTTCGCGCTCGCGGGGCGCGTCGGCGACGTGCCGCAGGTCGGGTCGGGCTTCTTCTGTACCGAGGCGGGCGGCGCGAGCGCGACCGGGGCCGGGGAGGATATCGCGCGCGTGACGCTCTCGCGGCGCGCGGTGGAGGCCCTCGACGACGGACTCGACGCGCAGGCGGCCGCCGACCGGGCGATCGACGAGTTCGAGGCGATCACCGGGTCCGGCGCGGGCGTCATCGTTCTCGCCCCGGACGCGGCGGGCGGGGGCGCCGCGGGGAGCGCGTTCAACACCGCGGGGATGCAGACGAGCGTCGCGCTCGACGAGTGAGGCGTGACGGTCAGCAAGTGAGGCGGGACCGTCGGCGAGTGAGGCGGGACGGTCAGCAAGTGAGGCGGGACCGTCGACGAGTGAGGCGGGGGAGTCACCGAGCCGGCCCGGCGCCGACGCCTACCCCCGGAAGAGGTTCAGCACCTCGTCCACGACCGACGGCTCCACGGCGACGAGGTACGACTCGCCGGGGTGGAGCACCGTGTCTGGGCCGGCGAGGGTGTCGCCGGCGGCGTCGGAGACGATCAGGCTCCCGCGAGGCAGCGACACCTCCTCGAGCGATCGGTCGGCGACCGGAGCGTGCTCGGCGACGTGGAGTTCGAGGATGTCGAGGGTGCCGGTGACGTCCTCTAAGGTGTTCACGTCGGGTTCGATGGCGTTGACCGCCGCCCGCGCGCCGGCGCGCTCGGGGAATATCACCTCGTCGACGAAGCGGTCGAACTCCGTGCCGGGTTCGTCCTCGGTCCGGACGACGGTCTGGGTGTCCGGGGCCAGTTCGCGGGTCAGCAGGCAGACTGCGAGGTTCGTTCCGCTTTGGCTCGTCAGCGCGGCGACGACGTCCGCGCGCTCTAACCCCGCCTGCTCGAGGACGCCCGGTCGCGTAGCGTCGCCCTCGATCACCGTGGCGACGTAGTCGCCGCTGAGCGTTGCCGCCTGCTCCGGGTCCCGTTCGATGACGGTCACGTCGTGGCCCCTGTCGTCGAGGATGTGGGCGACTCGCTTCCCGACGCGGCCGCCGCCCGCGATGACGATCCGGAAGTTCCCGTCCATGGATCAGTCGACGCCGCCCTCCGCATTAGAACTGTCCGTGGATTCCGCGGGCGACCCCCTCCGGCGGAGCCGCAGGGCGTAGTACGCGAGGCCCCCAGCGAGGATCCAGCCGACGCTCAGCGCCAGCGCGAGGGGGTCGGTGCGGACCAGATACACCACGAGGACGACGGTGAGGAGGCTGTTCAGTACGATCCCCAACACGGGCGGGATCGGGTAGTATGGCATCTCGTACGGGCGCCGCATGTTCGGTCGCTCACGGCGGAGCTTGATCACGGCCGCGTTCACGATGATGAACGAGAGGAGGAAGAAGAGACTGGACATGTTGCCCGCGCTCTCGGTCGGCAGGGCGACCGACCCGAGCATCACGACCGCGCTGACGAGGATGGCGAGGAACGGGGTGCCGTACCGGTGGTGGATGCGTCCGAGCCGCGGGAGGAGCTGTCCCTCCCGCCCCATCGAGAACGCGACCCGCGAGGAGGCGATGACGACCGCGTTCAGCGCCGTGAGCGTCGAGAAGACCGCACCGAACACGATGAGTGCGCCGCCGTTGCGGATGATCGGGAGCCCCGTGGGCATGAACGAGGTGGCGGCCTGGGCGATGCCCGCCTCGCCCGCGGCCGCGAGCCCCTCGGCGCCGAGGGTGCCGATGGCGACGACGACCACGAGCGCGTAGACGACGACCGTGGCGCCGAGGCTGTAGAAGATCGCCCGCGGGATGTTCTCGCGGGGGTTCTCGACCTCCTCGGTGACGGTGGTGATGAGGTCGTACCCCTCGAAGGCGATGAACGTCAGCCCCATCGCCGGGAGGATCGAGAAGGGCGAGTTCCCCGCGGGAAACAGCGGATCGAACTGCTGGAACGTGAAGCTGGTCTCGCCGCCGCCCCCGGCCGAGAGGAATCCGAAGGCGACGAACACCACGAGAATGGCGATCTTGACGGCGGTGAACACGGTCTCGGCGCTGCCGCTCGCGGCCGTCGAGAGCGCGTTGACGGTCACGAGGAGGGCGACGGCGGCGAGCGCGAGCCCGACGGCGGCCGGAACCGACACCGGCAGTATCGGTACCGCGATGGCGCCGACCTCCCCCGGGGCGGCGGTGAGCCCGTAGACGTGTAACAGCTCTAGGAAGTTCGGCGCGAACCCGAGCGCGTAGAGGCCGCCCGCGATCATGTAGGCGAACCAGAGCATCCACCCCATCAGAAACGAGGGGAGGTCGTCGAACGTCTCCCGGACGAAGGCGTACCCGCCGCCAGATTTCGGGATCGAGGCGGCGAGCTCGGCGTACGACAAGCCGGTGAACGCCGTTACGACGCCGTTGAACAGGAAGACGAATATCGCGGCCGGCCCGGCGATGTCGGCCGCGAGCCCCGTCAACACGAAGATTCCGGCGCCGATCATCGCCCCCATCCCAATCATTGTCGCGTCCAGCAGCCCGAGTTCGGCGGCTGGCGCGCGCTCACCGGCGCTCATCGTCGCGAACGACCGGTTCCACGGGATTAGTTGTTTGGCCATCGAGCCGAGGCGAGCCGCTCGGCGGCGGCGCGTCCGCCCGCCGGCGGCGACCGCGGAGGCGAGGATACAAACCCGCCCGCCGCGTTGCCCGCGTATGGTTACGTTTCTCGCCGGGGGCACGGGGACGCCGAAACTCCTCGACGGGGCGGCCCGCGTGTGGGACCCCGTCGAGACCGCGGTCGTCGCCAACACGGGCGACGACGTCGAGCTCGGCGGTCACCTCGTCTGCCCCGACGTCGACACCGTGCTGTTCGCTGGCGGCGGCGTCCTCGACCGCGAGACGTGGTGGGGCATCGCTGACGACACGACGGCGACCCACGAGGAGCTCCGCCGGCTCGCAGACGCCGCCGAGCTCGGATCGGGCCCCAGATACCTCGGCGACGAAGCGCAGACGGCGGGTCGAGATATCGCCCGCTGGCGGCGTTTCTCGGGCGTCGGCGAGTTCATGGAGATCGGCGACCGCGACCGCGCGGTCCACGTCACGCGCACGAGCCTGCTCGACGAGGGGCGCACGCTCACCGAGGCGGTCGGGAGCCTCGCGGACGCCTTCGACCTCGAGGTCGACCTCCTCCCGATGTCCGACGACCCGGTCGCGACGCTGATCCACACCGAGGCGGGCGAGACGATCCACTTCCAGGAGTACTGGGTCGCGCGGCGCGCCGACCCGGCAGTCGCGGACGTGGAGTTCCGAGGCGCCGCGGACGCGGAGCCGACCGCCGCCGTCGAGGAGGCCCTCGCCGACCCCGTGGTGATCGGCCCCTCGAACCCCGTGACGAGCGTCGGGCCGATGCTCGCCCTGCCGGGCGTCGAGGCGGCGCTGTCGGCGACCCCGGTCGTCGCCGTCTCGCCGTTCGTCGGGGAGGAGGTGTTCTCCGGGCCCGCCGCCGACCTGATGGCTGGCGTCGGGCGCGACCCCTCGACGGCGGGCGTCGCCGACGCGTACCCGTTCGCGGACGCGTTCGTCCTCGACGAGGACGATCCGACCGATCTCCCCGACCGTCACGTCGAGCGCACCGACACCCGCATCGACGACGCGGACGACGCCGAGCGCGTGTCCCGAGCGTGCGAGCGCGCGCTGGCGGCGGTGGGAGGCGGGGAGGCGGGATCGGACGCGGAGGTGGCGGAGTGACGGCGACCGAGGCCGACGGCCCGTCCCCGTTCCTCGTCGCGGCCAGCCTCAGCGGCGCGGCCGACGCCGACTGGGCCCGGGCCGCGGCCCCGCACGTCGACGCCGCGGTTCTCGGGGGGATCGCGCTCGACCCGGCCAGCCGAGCCGCAGCGCGCGATCTCGTCGCGCGCGACCGCTCGGAGTTCCTCCCCGCGGACCCGCTCGCGTGGATCCGTCGCCAGTTCGACCGGCTCGCCGACGCCCCGCTCCGCCCCGGCGCCAACGTCCGGAGCGCGACCGTCGGTCCCGTGCGCGAGGCGGCGGCGATCTGCGCCGAGCGCGACGCGGTCTGCGAGGTGAACGCCCACTGCCGACAGCCCGAACTGCGCGCGGTCGGCTGCGGCGAGTCGCTCCTTCGAGATCCGGCCCGGCTGGCCGCGTACGTGACCGCCGCCGCCGAGACCGGGGCGACGACGAGCGTGAAAGTCCGCGCCGAGGTCCCGGGCGTCGACCTCGGCGCCGTCGCGGACGCGGTCGCGGACGCGGGCGCCGACTGGCTCCACGTCGACGCCATGGACTCCGAGGCGGCAATCGACGAGCTGACCGCCGATCGGACGGCCGGCGCGACGAGTCGCCCCCGCGACGACCTCACCGTGATCGCCAACAACGGCGTCCGAGGCCGGGAGACCGTCGCGGAGTACGCCGCGTACGGCGCGGACGCCGTGAGCGTCGGGCGACCGAGCGAACGCCCCCCGGCGCTCTCTCGGGTCGCCGACGCGGTGGCGGCGTGGGGGGAGGGAGAGCTGCTCGATGACCCCCCGACGACCCCGGCGGAGGCGCCGCCGTGACATCGACGCCCGTCGACGACGCGACGCTCGCGCTTCTGCTGGAGGTGGCCGGGACGCCGAAGCCCGGGAACGTCGACCGACGTCGGGACCTCGACGACCTCCGGTTCGAGGCGTTTCTCGGCGGGGCGGTCGGGGCCCGACGGGGGCTCGAGCTGGCCGCGGACGAGGAGGCCGAGATCGGTCGCGCCTTCGAGCGCGGCGTCGCGGGGATGGCGGCGCGGGCCGGAACGAACACCCAGTTCGGCTGTCTCCTCCTGCTCGTTCCGCTGGTGCGGGCGACCGTCGCGGAGGGCGAGGCCGGCGGGGCCCTCTCGCCCGCCGGCGTCGATCGGGTGACCCGAGCGGCGACCGTCGACGACGCGGTCTCGTTCTACCGCGCGTTCGAGCACGTCGACGTGGCGGTGGCCGACCCGCCGACCGACGCCGCCGCCCTCGACGTGCGGCGCGGGAGCGACGCGGCCCCCGCGCTCAGAGAGCGGGACGCGACCCTCCGGGACGTGATGGCCCTCTCCGCGGATCCGGCCGGTTCCGGTGGCTCGGACGACACCGAGCGGGTCCCCGACCGCAACGCGCAGGAGTGGGTCGAGGGGTTCCCGCGGACGTTCCGCGCGGCCGAGTGGATCCGGGGCGACGAGGGACCGCTGACCGACCGCGCGGCGAGAGCGTTTCTCGGTCTGCTCGCGGGCGAGCCGGACACCCTGGTCGCGGCGAACCACGGCCCGGAGACGGCCCGCGAGGTCAGCGATCGGGTGGCCGCGCTGCTCGGCCGGGATGGCGCGGATTCCGACGGGAGCACCGCTGGCAGCGGCGTCGACGCCGCGGCGGTCCACGGCGCCGACCTCGAGGCCGCGGAGGAGCTGGCGGCCGCGTTCGCCGACGAGGGGGTCAACCCCGGGACGACCGCGGACATCACCTGCGCGGCGCTGTACGTCGCGCTCCGGCGCGGCGCGGAGGTGGCGCCGTGAGCGGGAGCGACACCAACCACACCGACGCCGTCACACCGCACGGCTGGCCGGTCGCCCTCCGCGGCGTCACCGAGTCGGTCGTGACGACGCTCGGACCGAACGACCGGTGGAACGTCGCGGCGCTCGGGCTCCACGCTCCCGACGGCCCCGACGACCCCGTCACCGCGCGGACGTACGGTCGCACCCGAACGTGGCGGAACTTCGCGGAGCGCGGCGGCGGAGTCGTGCAGTTCACGGCGGATCCGCGGACCTTCGTCGACGCCGCGCTGACGGTCCGCGAGGCCGACGACCCGGTCCTCCCGACCGCCGACGCGTGGGTCGAGGTGACCGCCGAGGAGGTCGGGAGCGAGGTCGAGGGCGACACGACGATCCGGACGTGGGCGCTCGATCCGGTGGAAAGCGCGGTCGTGAGCGAGCGCGTGCCGACGGTGAACCGCGGGTTCGGCGCGGTCGTCGACGCGACGGTGGCCGCCTCGCGCCTCGACGTGCCCGGGTTCGACACGGCGGAGCTGCTCGACCGACTGCGGTACTTCGCCGACGTGGTCGAGCGGTGCGGCGGCCCGGCGGAGCGCGAGGCGTTCGCCAGAATCGACGAGGCGACCGGGTGGCGGGAGCAGGCGGAGGCGCGGGCCGGTGAGGAGTAACCGACGGCGAGACGCAACCGGCGATGAGGGGAACCGATCGAGGCGTCGATGGGCACGAGCGCGCCTGCGGCCCGCTCGCGGCGTAACGAACCCTTTTAGTTCGGGCCGGCGGTATCGCTCGGTATGGCCATCAAACCCAAGTACATCAAGCAGCTCGGGAACGTCCTGCTCGAACGGTATCCCGACTCGTTCAACACGGACTTCGAGACGAACAAGGAGAGCGTCACCGCGCTGACGACCGTCGAGTCGAAGGGCGTCCGCAACCGGATCGCCGGCTACGTCACCCAGAAGAAGGCGCAGGCGGCCCAGAAGGCGTAACGGATTCGAGTTCTCGCCGGGTCGTTCCGCCACCGCTGAGCCGCGGCGTCGCACGTAATCGCCGCGGCGGCGGCGGTCGAGCGTCTCTCGCGTCCTCCATGTTTATCCCGGAAGCCGAGGCCACCTCGGCGCGATGGACGCACTGGTCCGGCCCGTCGTCGATCCGGGGTTCGCGGCGGCGGCGCTGGCGTTCCTGTGCGGGGGCGTCGCCCTCGGAACCGCGAGCGGGCTCGTCCCGGGACTGCACGCCAACAACTTCGCCCTGTTTCTGGCCGGGATCGCCCCCTCGGTGTCGGCCGACCCGCTGCTCGTCGGCGTCGCGATGCTCGGCGCGGGCGTGGTCCACTCCTTCCTCGACATCGTGCCCGCGCTCGCGCTCGGCGTCCCCGACGCGGCCACGGCGGTCGCCGCGCTGCCGGGCCATCGGCTCGTGGTGGCCGGCCGCGGTCGGGAGGCGGTTCGGCTGTCCGCCGTCGGGTCGGGGCTGGCGGTCGCGCTCGCGGTCCCGCTGGCGCTCCCGATCACCTGGGGCATGATGCGCGGCTACCCCGTCGTCAGGGACCACCTCCCGCTGATTCTGGGCGTCGTCGTCGCCTTCCTCGTGTTCACGGAGTCCTCGAAGCGGGCCGCGCTCGGGGGCTCGTCGCCCTCCTCGCGAGCGCCGCGCTCGGGCTCGCAACGCTCGACGCCGACCCGTCGGCGCCCCTCGACGCCGGCGGGGTCCTCGCGCCGCTTTTCGCCGGCCTGTTCGGCGCACCCGTGCTCGTCGACGCGATGGGCGGCGGGGGCGTCCCGCCGCAGGCCGACGCTCGGATCGCGATGAGCCGCCGCGGGCTCGGGGTCAGCGCCGGCGGCGGGTCCCTCGCGGGCGCGGTCGTCGGCTACGTGCCGGGCGTCTCCGCGGCCATCGCGGCGGTCGCGGCGCTGCCGGCGGTCCCGCGGGACGAGTCGGACCGCGGGTTCGTCGTCGCGACGAGCGGCGCGAACACGGCGAACACGGTGTTCTCTTACTGGCTGGGGGAACAGTGCAAACACTCAAGTACGAGGCTCAGTGACATGGCAGTATGGAACGACCTACAATCGCGTTCCGTGTTGATGAGTCACAAAAAGAACGGTGGGATACGTATGCAGAGGATAATCCCGAATACGACAGTCTGAGTCATTTGCTCCGTGTAGCCGTAGCTCATGAAATGTCGGACCACTACGGACCAGAGGGGCAAGGGGGTGGGGTTGGCAGTCAACAAGTCGGGGAGCTTGTAACGACTGTCGAACAGATGGATTCCAAACTTGAAGACCTTGAGGAACGGCTAGAGAACGCAACACGGGCGATTAATGCGGGTGGAGGTGTGTCTGAATCCACGTTAACAGAGGTATTCAATGCCCTTCCCACGGCTCCCGACCGTGCAACTACGGCAGAGGGTATTGCAGAAGGGCTTGACGTGGATGCTGAAACGACCCGCGTGGCTCTTGACCAATTGTATGAGACGACTGCCGCCGTGGAGAAACGGGAAATACAGCAAGTCGAAGAGGGGGAGGGAACCACGACAATCACGGACCACCAAGGTCGGGAGCTTGAGATTGAAGATACTGGTACTGCGATACGTCGCCGAAACCCTCTGTGGTACAAGAGGGAATAACGCCCATGTCACAAACTACCGATGCAGAACGGGCGATTGACACATACCACCAATACAAGGAGAAACAGTCTGCCAGCACCGCCCGTGAATACCGCCGTCACGTTCGGCGGTTCCGTGATTACCTCGAAGACCATACAGAGGCTACCTTGTGGGATTGTCATAGCGGTCATGCAGAGGATTTCTATCAATGGATGAAAGACGACAAGCAGTATGCACCTTCCTCTGTGCGGGTAGCTCACGCGTCTCTGGGGGATTTCTACAGTACACTAGAGACGTTCGGAACGGACGGAAGACGGGGGTTCCCTGAGGTATCTGTTAGCCAAGATCCTACGGAACACGCAACCCCCGAACGGTTAGACGGTATGCATAAGTCGTCTAAGAAGGACGTGGAAGGGGGTGACAAGCCACTGTCTAGCGAAGAGGTGGCTGAGTTAATTGAGAACGTCCCTACTCCCACCGTTCGGAACGAACTAATCTGCCGTATGCTGTATCAGACTGGTATGAGGCGGTCGGAACTTGTCCGTGTGAAACTCGACCATATCGACCAAGAGCGAAACCATATCGCAGTGTACGGAAAGAAGACGGAAGACCCACGTGACGTATGGTATCAGTCGTCTCTCAATTGGCACTTGAACAGGTGGATTGAGTCGGAACGACCCGCGGTTTTCAATGCAGAGGATTCGGATTATCTGTTCCCAACACGGCGGCAAGAACGTATGGACGAACAGACAGTCACGGACGTAGTAACCACTGCCGCCGAAAATGCATCTTTACAGGAGGTAGTGTATCGAGGAAAGCCACCAGAGGGGGAGGTAGAATCAGACACTGGAAGGGCTATCAATCGAGTCGGAGCGCATACTTTGAGAAAGTCGTTCGGGGTGCATTTCATCAATGACGGCGGCGATATTTCCTTCTTGGCTGATTTGCTCGGACATGACGACATTGAGACGACGAAAGAGAATTACCTGAAATACTCCACCAAGGATCTACAAAACTCGGTTCGCAGACATGGTCCGAGTATCTGAGCCGAATGTTTGACTCATATCTGAAAAATTAAATAATAATTTTTAAATGTGTTGTGTCGGCGGTTCATATATACTGTCTCGAAAAGTCTAGGCACGTCGTCCGTATTGATGCACCCCATATAGCGCAGAAACGTCCCTTTATAAGCATACTATTGTTGACCGGGGAGGGACGTGATACTCAGTCGAAGGTGGAGATTGAACAGCCAAAAAGTAGATACGCATCTACCAAACTTAATTGAATCACCTACAAGCCGTGATTAACTTCATTACACATAATTAATACTGTATCAAAGATTCGGTGGTCCCACATATCTAGATTAATGAGGTTATCTAGGATTGTGGTCCTAGACGGCATATCCGTAAAAAGTTACTCAAGTGCTATTTGTGTACGTCTCATGCACCTGAGGGACCAATAAATTGGAGAATCGCAAAGTACGAAACCCCGTGGAAGGTGGTTCTGGTTGCGTGAAGGGTGGGGGTTTTGTGAATACAAATTTTGCCCCTCTTCTGCGATACTCTCAGGTAACTCAGACTGCCGAATTTGAGGGGGGTGTAGTTTAGAGGAGTAACTGAAAGAATAACTAGTGCGTATATCGGGGTGGTTCTCTGTAGGATCTCGAATTGGCTCAGGTACGTTCGGCGGCTCATGTGTGTTGTTTGCTCAGAGGCGGGGGGCAAACACGAGCCGAGGCCGGTCATGTACGTTGTAGTACAGCATTACAACGTCCGTGGTCTATGTACGTACATAATAAGACAGCATCAGTAGTGGCAGTGTTTTTCCCCCGAAAACGACGGTTTCAGAAATCGATTGTTTTGGTGGGGAGCATGTGGGTAGTTCTCACTATCGGAAATCAGCCACGTATCCCCGACTCATGTGGGTAATGACCGATAATCGGGTATCAGCCACGTATCCTGATTCAAGTTGCTGTCTGTGCGGCGCGTCACGGGCGAGTTTCACAGTTGTCGAAACCTGATTACGACAGTTGGGGAGCATGTGGGTGTATCACACACCCCGAGTATCAGCCACCTGATATTTCCCCCACCTCCCGTATCACCCCTAATCGAATTTCTCCCCCTAATTACATTTCTGCCCTTTATAGGCCTTCTAACCACCTTTCTAACTGCCATACTACAACTGTTCCCACGCAAATGAAGGCTAAAACTATACATAATCTTGTATAACTCGGGTATTTTTGTCGAGCCGATACCCATACACACGCATTACATCACTGCCGATATTGGATAACGACCGTAGAATAGACGAGAGACTGTCTAATATTTTCACTGCCACTACATACATATATGGGGAGGTGGGGAACACGGCGGTGTACTACTCAGGTCAGGTAAAGCGGTTGTCGTCCCTTCTACCGTGTGTTTAGAAGGTTTCAGTCATTGTTGGTTCACCGCCGTGGATAACTGCCTTCTCACTTTATTCATACTATGGTACGTGACAATCGTATTCGACTTTCAGACGACGAGAAACGGGTTTTGGAATTGACACAAGAAACGGTCTATGATGAGAACGTCCCTCTTGGGGTGGTAGTGGCTCGGGCTTGTCGGTCGTTGCTGTCGTCAGATTCGGAGGATGACGACGGGGGTGTAACATGGTAACACGTTCCCGCAAAACGAAGAAGATCCCCATTGATTCGGCTCAGTATCACCGCTTGGTAAATGTGGGTATTGAGATAGGTCACTACGACAGCCAACCGCAAGCACGGCGGGACAATCTGGAGCTAGTGCTTGAGACTGTGCTAGACCACATGGAGAATATCGATGAGTGAGATTACGGTCTTAGAAACACGGATAGACCTTTTCGACCGTGTTGAAGTCGTGAAAGACGGAAAGGTAGACTATGATGGGGAGTATTTAAAGGCCGCTTATAAGGCCGATGCTGAGCCAGACAAGTATGTCGTGGCAAATTTCAACTATAACAATGCGGAACAAACAACCGATGTTACGCTACCCGATGGAAGTATTATTCTCGAAATGTCGGGGGGAAACCTCCGTGCCTTGGTGCCTATCGAGGAATACGGAGGTGGAGAATGAATACTGAAACGTTCGACTTCGAGGAAACGACCGAGGCAAAGCGGTTCACGGTCGTTCTTGATGCAGATTCGGACGTGACTGAGGGGGAGGCTCGTTCTGCTATAGAACGGCTTGTGTCGGACGACAACGCCGATGAGCCAGAGGAAACGAGCGATAGTGAACCACGGAACTACGGGCGGGGATACAATGCTTGAAATTGACACAGAGACGGTTGAAGAGGCGCGGCAGAGGGGTGGGAACGCGGCAGATGACCGCCCTTCACGAATTGACAATACTTTGGTATCTGATACTATTGGCTTTGGGTCGGGAGATCCTCTAGTCGGTTCTAGCTACAACGACTATCCCGACCGTGAAGACCTTGCTAACCCGTCTCAAGGGGAGTTTCTAGAGACACTATTTTCCCATGAATTGGTAGGGTCGTATGCCGATGCTGTAAAGGAAATGACAGGTGCCAGAACGGAGGGTATGATGCGCTCTTGGCTAGACAGTCTAGAGTCGGCGGCAGAGCTTCACGGGTTATCCAGTGAAGACCTATTCGCAGATTCACGGGAGGAACTCGACCGTGAAGGCCTTGTTTCTGAGGTACTTGGATATGAGATAGATGGGTCCATGTTAGACAGTAACAATGTGTTGCTGTTTAGTTCCTTATACTTGGTAGGTTGTAGCACTGAGGAAATTGCAGAGCTACTTGAGATACGGGAGACGGACGTGAAGGACCGTCTCAAGTCCGTAGGGTTGCTTAACGGTCGCACCACGGACGAACAGGAAACTGCCTTCCGTGAAAAGCGAGGGGAGGTGAATCGCCCTAGTGGGGGAGTAAGCGTCAATCACAAGGCCGTATCTGAGTCGGATAGTGTCACGGTCGTAAGCCGCTAGCTCATAGGCGTAATCAGTAGCCGATTTGCGGGAAAGTGCGCGGACGACACTGCTGTAGCGGTGTTATTCGTTCTTAAATTCCGTTCGTAGGTACGACTCTGCAGATTCTATCCACTTATCGCCGTACTTACGTTGATATACCTTAGAGTAGGGTGATATTTCATTTTCTTTGATTATGAATTCGGCGTCGTTCACCCCGTCAGAGACATAGACGACTGGCTCATTATCCTCATTATGTCTTTCAATTGAATGTCTCCAACCAGATTGTTTTGGTATATCTGGTACCTCATTCGTTGAGGAATTACTCCATGAGTTATTCAACGGACGATTTTTAGGATATGGTGTTATCTCCACGCTATATATGACTACAGCAATAATTCCGAAAATTATTGTGAGGAAAGCCCAGAAAAGTTCATTCTTATCACGTCTTTTAGCATCTTGTAGTACATAAAATGGGAGGATCAACCATATCATAACCCCTACTCCCAATATAACTGAAGGTGTAGTAGCCATATTCTAATGTTGTTTGATTGAATACACTTAGTCTAGTTGGGTCGTATTGTTTGCACTGTAGGGCCACCCAAATGGCTAACACGATCTTCGCGCTGTTCGCGCTCGTCGCGCTCGGGACGCCGCGGACGGGCGTGACGGTCGCGATCGACCGCGCCGAAGTCCCCTTCGCGCTCCCGATCCTGCTCGTCGCGGCCGCGACCGCCGCGGCGTGCGGCTTCGCGCTCGTGCTGCTGGTCGGCGACACCTACCTCCGCGTCGTCGGGAACGCCGACTACACGCGGCTCTCAGTCGGCGTACTGGGGTTGCTCGCAGTGATATCGTACGCGTTCGCGGGCGCTTTCGGCGTCGGCGTGTTCGCCCTCGCCGGGACGCTGGGGCTCGTCCCGCCGCGAGTCGGCGCGCGGCGAGTACACCTGATGGGAGTGTTGATCGGGCCGCTCATGCTCGGATGAACCACGGTATCGCGTCGCAATCGGCCGTGCGGGACCGAGGGCAAAGAACAACGGTTAAAAGTCGCGCGGTGGTGGATCACTGTATGAGCGAGAGTGAAACGCAGGGCACCCGGCAGTGTGTCTCCTGTGGCATTCAGGTGGCCGGGATGAACGCTGCGCGGTTCTCCTGCCCCGACTGCGGCGAGACGATCCACCGGTGCGCCAAGTGCCGGAAGCAGAGCAACCTCTACGAGTGTCCCGACTGCGGCTTCCGAGGGCCCTAACAATGGGAGACGTCGCCGCCAAGATCAAGGTCATGCCGAACAGCCCCGACGTGGACCTCGACGACCTGCAGGACCGGCTGGAGGAGTCGCTCCCGCAGGGCGCCAAGATCCGCGGCTTCCAGCGCGACGACGTCGCGTTCGGGCTCGTCGCCCTCCTGCCGACCGTCATCGTCCCCGACGGCGCGGGCGGCACCGAGGCCGTCGAAGAGGCGTTCAACGAGGTCGACGGCGTCGAGTCCGTCGCCGTCGAGAACGTCGGCCGCCTGTAGACGACGCCGATCTCGTCGACGGCGCGAACACACCTTTTCGAAGCGACCGTCCGTGACCGGAGAGCGTCGGCCGTGCGGCCGGCTCAACGGGATGCGGCGTTACGCGACGCGATCCGCGATCCACGCCGTGAGATCGTCTCCCGGGATGAACCCGTCCGCGCGGCGCGCGACCGGCTCGCCGTCGACGAACAGCACGAACAGCGGGACGCTTCGCACGTCGAACCGCTCGACGAGCGGCGGGTCGTCGCGGGGGTTCACCGTGGCGACGGCGACGTCGAGCTCGCGGGCGACGTTTCCGAGGACGGGCTCCATGCTCGCACAGATGCCGCAGCCGTCCGTGTAGAACTCGACCACGGCGGCGTCCGCGTCGGCGACGAAGGCGTCGAGCGCGTCCTCGTCGTCGAGGGGGGTCGGCCGTCGGGGCTCGGCGGAGGCGTCCTCCGCAGACCCCGAGTCCGCCGATCCAGTCTTGGATTCCATACACACTATTGTTGTCGGACGGGCTTAAAGGCTCGCGTCAGCGCCGTGGCCGAGTCTGCCTCACCGATCGAGAAGCCGCCGCAGTCGACGGTGGACGACGTCGACCGGCCACGAGGCCGTCGTCGTCTCGGTCGCGACGCCGAACGTCTCGACGGTCCGGTGAACGGGCGCGTCGGACGCGCCGTGCTGGGCCGCGAGGAACGCGTACGCCGCGATCTGAATCTCGTAGCGTCGCCGGGTTTCGGCGGTCGGCTCGGCTAAGGCGATCTTCACGTCGGTCACGAACCGCTCTCCGGTGGGGTGTTCGACGACGAAATCCGCCCGCCCGTGGATCTCGAACTCCAGACCGCCGACTTCGGCCAGTCCGTCCAGGGGGCGTTCGATCCCGACCTCGGTCGCCGGATCCGCGATCCGGTCCCACAGGTCGGAGCCGACGAAGTCGTCGAGGACGGTCTCGAAGAAGGCGAACATCCCCTCACGCTCGGGCTCGCCGACCGGTGTACGAATCCCGTCAACGGCCTCGTCGAAGGCGGCGCGCACCGCCGGTCCCCCGGCCCGGATGGCCCGTTCGTCCACACCGCGGGCGACCAGTTCCGTGAGCGCGTCGTGGAGACACGTGCCGACCGCTTCGGGACCGAGCCGGTCGAACCGGAGGGGTAGATCGTCGGCGACCGCGTTCGTCGTCGTGTGCAGCGGCTCGCCCAACAGGTGAGCGAGCGCGTACCGGTCCGCGTCCTCCGTCAGCGGGTACATCGTGCTCGGGCTCAGGAACCGCGGGACCCACGGGGCGAGCCGATCGCGGCGCGGCGGGGACCGGGCGACGAGGTCACATCCGGTTCGGGACGGGACGTCGCGTCCGGCGAACAGGTCGACGTCGTTGACGCCGACGTCGATCGCGTTCCGGTTCGGGTCCGCGTCGAGCCGAAGCTCGTAGGAGTCGGTCCCGCCGCGCGGGAACGCCAGCCCCTCGCGGATCGCGTCGAGCCACCGGTCCCGGCTCCGGTCCGCACCCCCGTCCGAGCGGGGAAGGGGAACGACGAGGTGATCCCGGGCGCGCGTCACCGCCACGTACAGCAGCCGCCACGCCTCGGCGCGTTCGTTTGCCGCGACGCGACGGAGCCTGTCGGGCCCGACGAGCGCGTCGCGGTCCGCGAGTCCGGAGTCGGAGTCAGAATCAGATCCGGAGCCGGACGCGGATTC
>NZ_NHOA01000049.1 GCF_002727125.1 Halorubrum persicum | reverse complement strand
ACGGTGACGGGCATCCTGACGGGAACAGAGGGTGGATATAGGGAGTGAACTAAACACCGAGATCGGCTATTGGGTGTGATTATCCAAGTAATCACACCATTTTACCCAAATCGCATGACTGCGGTGGGGTCTGAATCTTCCACATTCTGACGCTTCCAGCGAATAACCGACTCTACTATATAAGCACAAAGTGGTGAATCGGCCCAGAATGTGGGACTCAATATTGAAACATCCCCGGCCCGTACCTGATTCTGTGACACACCGTTCGGCGAAGATCGCCGCGAAGGCCGTCGAAATGTCGCTCCGGGGAGAGGAATTCACCGTCTCAGACCTTGCTCGCGACGAGTCGGACCCGCCATCGAGACAGACAATCTATCGGATCCTCGACCAACTTCGAGAGGACGACTGGCTCGTCTGTGAGGGCGACACCTGGAAGCCATTCGTCAAGCCGCGGATGCTCGCGGACGTCGACGACGACAACGACGACACTGGCCGGAGTATCGATCTGGACTGGTAACCCCCCCGTGCGATTCCATTTCCCCACGTACGCGTGCGTAAGCTCCGCGCATCTCACCAAACAGCCCCGGCCGCGAGGATCCCGTCGACAGCACCGCTCCCCCCCGACGTGAGCTTGCTTTTCGATCTACCTAGGAAAACCTCAGCATATCCTATAGGATTTCCTTTAGCTAATCATCTAGGATATCCCATAGTCGCAGCGTTCGGGGGGAAGAGCGTTAGAGGCCTTTCGCGGCGTCTTCTCGGAGAGCCTCCCGGAGGGCCTCTAAGTCCTCGCCGGCTACTTCTTGGAACCCGACGCGTAGCGTGAGCGCGAGCAGTTCACTTTTCTTTGGGTCGTCGACGTCGACGCCGAGCTCCTCGCCGAGCGCGTCGACGATCGCCTCGCGGCGGTCCGCGTGCTCCTCTTCCTCGAGTGCGGCGACGAACGCAGCGAGGGGGCCGTCCCACGCGGACAGCGCTTTCTGTCGCTCGCCGGCGTCGATCGCTTCGAGGTGCTCGGCGATACTTTCGCGGAAGGCACCGCGATCGGTCTCACCGGCGGCGGTGTCGAGACGGCTCCCGCGGTCGGTCCGTTCTCGGAGTTCCTCGAGCTCGTCGTCGTCCATTCTACGCACCCCCCAGCCGATCGACAAGCGCGCGAGCGTCAGCTTCGAACGCGTCGCGTGCGTCCTCGGCTGTCGTCGACGGCTCTTCGAGCGCGAAGGCAGTTTCCCCGCCGTCGACCGCGTTTCGAATGTCCTGCGAATACGGGATGTACTCCGGCGCGATCGCCTCGGGGTACTCCTCGCGGAACGCCTCCAGGTACTCCTCGGCGAGCTTGGTTCGGGTGTCGACTTTGTTCGGCAAGACCATAGCGAGGTCGACCTCGACGTCGAACGCCTCGACCATCTGCGTGAGGTCCTCGCGGAGTTGGTCCGCCTGCTCCGCCTCGAACGGCCCCATTTCGACCGGTGCGAGGACGTGTTTCGCCGCCCACAGCCCGGAGTAGCTCACGTTGTTCGTGAGCCCCGGCAGGTCGAGGAGCACGGCGTCGTACCCGCGAGGGTCGATGTACTCGTCGAGGAACGTCTCCAGCCGCGAGTACCGCTCAGCGGCGTCGTCGATGTTACCGAGGTCGGCGTCGAGGCTGTCTAACCCGGGGTGTGCGGGGATAAGATCCACTCCCTCGCCCGTCTCGATGACGAGGTCGTCGACAGCCGCCTCGCCGAGCTTCTCGGCGATCGCAGCCCACTCGTCTTGGAAAACAGTCGTCACGTTCGGCCACGCGTCGCCGGCGTCGATCAGCTCCCGGTACTCACCCCACACACCGAACGTCTTCGCGAGGTCGCCTTGTTTTCCCGCGAGATCGACGAGGAGTACGTCGAGGCCCTCGCGGGCGAGAGCAACGCCGAGGTGCGCTGTCGCGGTCGTCTTTCCGGTTCCGCCCTTGTCGATGAACGCAGCGAGGCGTATAGTTTCGCTCATAGGAATTCCTATAGTCGCTCCTATAGGATTCGCTGTAGGTAAAACCGCGTCAGACAAGCGGCCTGCGACACCGTACGCACCGCGGACTGAGGCGCTCTACTCGTCGACCGCGCGGTCGTCGAGGGGGTCGGGCATGGGGAGGTCCTCGACTCCGGCGTCGATCTCCTCGGCGGAGAGGTCCGACCCTTCGGCGAGGAATTCACTCACGCGGTCGCCGAGGTCTCCAACGGCGTCCTCGAACGCTTCGAGCTCGGCGTCGCTCATGGACTCCTCCCTCCAGTCGGATCCTGATTCAGATCGTGCCATTTCTCGAACCTCCGGAGCAGCGGGTCGGCGTGCTGCTCGATGTACGCGATACAGTAGCGCGGCGCGTGTGTTAAACTCACGGGTGGAAAATCGTCTTTGACGCGGGCCTTCTCACCGAATTTGTAGACGTCCATGTGAAGCCCCTCCTCGGTAATATCGTGGCCCATCGGGTTCTCCGGGTCGTGGTCGAACCGGACGACCTCCCGCCATTCGTCGTCGACGCGACGCTCCAATTGGACGACAAATCGCGTCGGGGTCCCCGCCTCCTTCACGATCTCGACGCGGAGCCGGGCGTGGGGATACTCGACCCAGTCCCGATACTCGACGCTGTTGTCACCCATCGGCGTGTCTATATTCGTGACTAGCCTCGAGGTATATGTCGGCGCCGATCGACGACCCCGAAGCGTCGAATTGGCCGACCAATTATCCCCTCGCACCCCGACCAACTCTGCTCAATTGGTCGACCAATCCTCTGATAGTTAGTCGACCAACTTCTCGGCCAATTCCTCACCGACCACCGCGGGGGGAGGGGTGGGTTGGCGTACACGCGGGCGCGTAATCGGCCGGGTGAGAAGTCGCTCGGTCCATGTCAGATCCCAGCGATCGACAGGTAGGTTTCACCAACCGAACGGCGCTACCGACCGATAACCGGTCGGTGTTCGACCTCGAGGGCGTACCTGTCGAAAACCGCACTATATCCCCCTCGTCGAGCAATTTCTCGAATACGGTGGGGTAGGCGGTGTGTCGTCGAGGTACTTTTTAGACACTCAAATCGGCCCGACCAACCTCTAGACCGTTTTCATGCCGTGAAACGGCCGTGAATATCGCGCGTTTCGTCCAAAGAAAAGAGGCGATATGAATACGAACCGGTCGGAGAAGTACCTCGACGAGCCGACTCTCAGGCGCCGAGTCGGGGGGCTGCGCGGGGGAGTCAGAACAGCGAGAGGTCGCGGTCGGTGTTGAGGCGGACCGATACCGACGTACCCGGATCGAACGCCTCGGGCGCGTTGCGCTTCACTGCCTCCTCGACGGCGCGCTCGGCGAGCTGGGATTTCGTCTTCTCGACGCGATCGTCGTCGACGTCGCCCGCGAGGAGGAGGCGCTTCTCCGCCTTCGCGGTGAGAGCGTCGTCGTCGATCGACTCGGTCACCGACACGATAACCCGGCCCCGCGAACGGCGCTTTCGGACGGTCACCGCCTCGGCTAAATCGTTCATACCCGCGTGTTGCGGCCTCTTCACTTTGAATATTCGGGCGTTAGGTGCTCATCCCCCCGGGGGTGTTGGCTGCGGATCAAGAGTGCGCGCGCGAGTCCCTCGGCTCGGTGCTGGAGCTGTCGCTTTTGAGGAGGGCGGCCGCGGGTCCCTCGGCGGGCGGAGTTAGTCCCCTGGAGCGCCTTCCACGGCGGTCGGGGAAGGTGGCGCGCCCCGCTGTCGCACCGGCGGCCCGTCGCGAGCCGTGTCCGGCGCCGGTTCACCTCCGAACACCCGGACATTCCATGTATAGTATTGGTTTAGCGGCGAGCGTCCGGGGTCAGCGTCGACGGCGTCGTCCCGGTCGGGGAGGTCGACCTCACCGGCTCCAGGTTCGTCGGCGGGTTCGTACACGTTCGCGAGGCCGTCTCCGCCGTCGACGCGCCGGATGTACCCGGCGTCGGAGAGCTCCGCGAGGACACGCCGAACCTGTCTCCGGCTCACGTCGACGGCGTCGGCGACGTCGGCGATCGTGAACTCCCCGCCGAGCCGCCGGTACTCCCGTGCGACCTTCGCCGCGGTGTCGCTCCAGGTCTCGACGACCTGGCCGCGTCCGACGACGGGGAGATCGTCCCGCAGCGCGGAGGTCCGCGCGACGACGGTCGCGCCGCTGTCGCCCCGTGCGAACCGGAGGATCGCCTGCGTCGTCTGGTCCTCTCTCATGTGCTTTAGGTAGGTGTTCGCGAGGTCGCTCCCGTAGTCGAGCTCGGAACCCCACGCGCCGTTTCGTTCGGTGTCAACCTCCTCGCCGGCGAGAGCGCAGAACCGTTCGATCGCGTCGTCGCCGTAGTGCTGCGAGCCGAGAACGGCCGCGAGGCGGTGCGCGCCGAGGTCGTTCGACCCGGTGACGTTCCCGTAGTGGTCCCACTCGGCGACGACGTCGTCGAGGCGGGCGTCGTCCTCGAGGACCTCCCGGACGGACTTCGTCGTGATCGCGGCGGGGCGGCCGACCTCGACGGCTTCCTCTCCCCGGCGTCGCGGCGCGTCGATCCCGGCGTACTCCTCGGCGATCGCCTCCAGGAGCGCGACGTCGCCGTCGGTGTCCTTCGAGCTGGGATCGCCCGAGTAGGCGCGCGGTTGGTCGGCGGCTTGGAGAACGCGCAGGTCGAGGGCGTTCTCCAAGAAGCGAGCGCGTTCGCGAGGCGTGTCGTGGATATCGTCCGTGACGACCTCCTCGCCGAGAGCAACCGACCACAGCGGCGCTCTCCCGGTCGCGTCGAGGCCGACGAGCGGGACGTCCTCGCCCCCGGCGTCGGTACGTGCGGGCGGCGTGTGGAGTCGTGCTCCGTGGCTGTTCCGGTCGAGGACGGTCACCGCGCGGTCGCCGGTGTCGGCGACGTCGACGACAGTCCCGTCGGTCGCGTCGGGATCGAAGGCCCAGCCGGAGGTGTTGATCCGCGTCGGCTGCGGCTCGACGATGTTCCCGAGGATGTGGTGCGCGTCGGGGTGAGCGTACCCGTCGTCCGCCCACGCCGCGAGGCGGCGACACCCCTCGGCGCCGCCGCGAAGAGCCGTGACGGCCGCGTCGAGGACCGCACGGGCACCGTCGCGGCGTTCGCGAGCGGCGTCGACGGCGTCCTCGACGAGCGCGCGGAGGTCGCTCGCGACGGGGAGGTCGCCGAGCTCGACGTCGCCGATCTCCGGTGTCCCCGTGCCGGCTGCGGTCGCAACCTCCAACGGTTCGCGAACGGCGCCGTCGACCCACCCGGCGAGGGCGGACCCTGGTTGCTCGGCGTCGACAGCTCCGAGCGCCGAGAGGAGCCGCCCGTACGCGTCTTCGGCGTCGGTATCGCGGTCCGTGACGGCCTCCAGCGGTTCGAGTAGCCCGAGGTCCTCCAGCGCCTCCCTGTCGACCTCGACGAGGATCTCAACGGCGTTCTCGCGAGCGTCGAGTAGTTCCTCGGTTCGGCCGAGCGCAGTGATCGCGTCGTCGATGTCGTCGTCGGCCTCGGCGGCGTCGCCGTCGAGCCAGCCCCGGACCCACCTGTCTTCCGAGAGATCGGCCTCCAGCATATCGCGGCGATCGTCGACGTGGTCACGGAGACAGCCTGCGAGCCACGTCGCGAAGTCCTCGGCGTTCTCCCCGAACTCGGAGACGAACGCCTCTCCGGGGAATTCGTCGAGGACGACCGCGCGGGGCGCCGTGTCGACGGTCCCGTCGCCGGCGCGAGAGAAGTGGGTCCGGACGCTCGCGACGTGAGCGTGTATGTAAGAGCCGACGAGAAGATCCGGGGCGTTGTCGGGGTCTTGTACACTGTTCCAGCCCTCGCTGTATTCACACTCCTCCTCCTCGTCATGCGTACATGGCAGCGGGGCGCCGAACAGTCCCTGAGCTTGGTTGTGTATCTCCTCTGGAGTGTATCCGAGTCTCCGGGCGACATGAACGGCGATCGCCCAGGCGGCGCCGTGGTCGCCCTCCGCGGTCGGACACGTCGCGCGGTTGAGTTCGACGGTATCGGCGCCCTCCTCGGTCTCCTCGAAGATGTCGGTCATGTCGACGTCGGCGGCGTCCTCCTCTTCGAGGCCGTCGAACGCCGCGGCGACAATCGACCACCGATCCCGGAGGCGGGTCTTCCCTGCCTCGCGGACGTGAGAGACCGCACCGTCGAGGACGGCCGGTCGGACGCGCTCCTCGGAGAGCACGGGGAGAATCTCCGCATCGACGCCCCACCTGTCGGCCTTTTCGAGCGCCTGCGCCTGTAGCTCCTTCCGGGGAGCGAGGTACGACAGCGGTCGGTCTCGCGCGTTCTTGACCGTCCCCGTGGTCTTCCCCGTCGCGGGGAGCGCGGTCACGACAGTCGGCTCGTCGGTGTCGGTCGCCGCCTCGCCGATAAGCGCCTCGACCTCCTCGCGGGCGAGCTCGAGTTCGTCCGGACTCACGCCGTCGAACTCTCTCGCGTCGACGAGCTCGTCGCTCGGCGGCAGCTGCGGCGTGAGTTCGCGGGCGCCGTCGGCGGCCGGTTCCCACCGCGGGAGCGGGGCGCCGTACTCGGTCCGTGCGCGGCGGTACGCCTCGGTGAAGTCCTCGCCTTCCAGCGGTTGGCGCGGGTCGGTGAGGAGGCCGCTGTCGAGCGCGACGAACCGCAGCGCGTCGACCACACGTTGCGTATCGGCGTCCCACACCGTTCCGCTCTCGTAGACGAGGACCGACTCACCACTCTCAGACTCCCGCCACGCGGGGTTTAGCGTCCGCACGGCTTCACCGGAAACCTCCTCACCCGTCCCGGTGGTCTCGCTCGCGAGGGCGTCCTCTTCCAGGTGGAAGAAGCCGACCTCGCCGATCACGTCGAGGACCGCGTCGAACTCGGCGATCGCGTCGCCCGTGGTGAGGTACTCCGGCAGCGGTGCGCCGTACTCGGTCCGGGCGAGGCCGTACGCCTCGGGGTACGCGTGGTCGAGGCCAGCGTCGCACTTCTCGACGATCCCCTCGGCGACGGCGACAGCGCGGACGACATCGACGGCGGAACCGCACTCGGGACACGCGAACGAACCGCCGTCTTGGTCGGTCCCCTGGAGGCGGTCGCCGTCGAGGTCGCTCGGCTCGACACGACCGGCGGCGCCCCACGCCCGGCGGACGTCGACGGTCGCCGACACCGACCGCGGGTCGTCGTCGTAGCCACCGGAGCCGTCTCCGCCTCGCCCGCTTACCGCCTCACGTCCCGGTTCGAGACCGTACTCCTCGGTGATATGGTCGAGTACCTGGTTGTACGCGCCGGCCGGGAGCGCTCGGTAGGTCGCCCCGTCGTGGTCCTCCCCTCCCCCGACGACGCTTCCGGTTTCACTATCGCGTCGAACAAGATCGTCGGCGTCGACGAGGCCGTCGGCAACGGCGACACCGATAAGACCGCGATACGGGACCGGATCCTCACTGCCGACGTACCTCTCCTCCTTGGCGTGCCGCCACGCCTCGAAGACCTCCCCGTCGTCGAGGCTTCCGTCGGGAGCGTCTGGGCGACGCTCTCCGGCCTCAACCAGTAGGTAGGTGAGCGCGTTGTAGCTCGCTCCGTACTTGTGGTCGGTTGCGAGCTCGTCGCTGATGACGACGAAGTAGTCTTCACTCTCACCGTGGTGTCCCAGCGGGTTCGTCCCTCGCTCGCCCTCGCTGAGGCCGGTGACGTCGGTGATATCGAGGTCGAACAGCGCCGAGCGGTCGTCGGAGGACGACACCGTCGAGGTGTCGCGGTCCTGCCCGGAGGTACGACCGCTCTCCCGGTCCATGTATGCCGGGTGTTCGGTCGCTGGCGCCGCCGAGGCGAGAACGGGAGCGAGGTCGCCGCACCACTCGATGAGATAGTCGTCGAGGTCGACCTTCGAGAGGCCGGGACGCGGCAGCTCCGCGATACGGGCGTCGACGCCCTCCTCGGTGAGGAACGCGCCTGTCGAAACGGCACCGCGAATCCCCTCCCCGTACTGAGGCAGCGTGAGCCGGTCGTTCTCGTCGATCGCGGAGGAGGGAGCCTCCGCGTCTTGAACGATGTAGACCCTCGGAACGTTGTACGATTCCAAAACGTCGAGAAGAGCCTCTCGGTCGCTTTTCTTGAACGTGGTCGTCACCGGAGAGAGCGCTGGGATCCCGTTCTGGTGGGCGGTGATCGCGTCGGCGATCCCCTCAGTGATGATGACCGGTTCGCCCTCACGGGCGGTGTCGAGGCCGTATATCGGCTCCTCGACGGCGACCTCCTCTCTCGAGACTTGGAGCTTATCGTACTTGTTACCCTTCCAGTCGGCCGGGTGGACCGGGTCCGTCGCCCGCGAGATCGCGAACACTGGGCGGCCGTCGGCGTCGAAGTACGGGAGGACATATCGCCCGCTCCAGGTCGCGTATAGGTTCCCGTCGTCTCGCTCGCCGAATAGACCCGTTGCGAGCATCTCCTCGCGACCGTGTCCGCGGTTGAACAGGTGGGTGACGAGCTCGTCGCGGTAGTTCGCCGGCGCGAACCCGAGGAGTTTCTCGTCGATAGTCTCGTCGTCCCAGCCCCGCCCGTCGCGGTAGTAGTCGCGCGCCGTGTCGTAGTCGCACTCGTCGGGGAGTTCGGTGTCTAGTTGCTGGGCGAACCAGGTGATCGCGTCGTTGAACGCATCAAGGGCGTCAGGGACGGCGGTTTCGGCGGCTTCACCCTTGGGGTCACCGGTCGAAGAACCACCTTCTCCGCTCAGTTTTTCACCCGAATCAGGCGATCCCCCGGCGTCGTCACCCTCGGCGACGCGAACGGCGGGGAATGCGCCGCCTGTGTCCTCCTCGACAAGGTCCCCGTCGGCGACGGCCTCCTCGACGAGGTCGTACGCGTCGAGAATGCCGACATCGAACACGTCGGCGACTCCCTCTGCGACGGCGCCGATCGCTGGCTCCTTGAGGTTGGTGAGGATCCGCCTCCACCCGCCGCGGTCGATCTCGGTCATGCCTCCACCTCACGCGACTCAAACCCGATATTCGGCTCACTCGCCGCCTCAACGTCCCGAGCCGTGGCCACGGTCCAACAGGTTTCGAGGTGGGCGTCGCGGTCGGTCCCCGCGCGGTCGAACGAGTCCCTCCAATCGTACTTTTTTCCACACGTCTTACAGATAGCGCGGAACTGTCGGTCGGTGGTGGCTGTGTCCGTCATTCTTCACCCCCATCGAACGCGGCGGCGACACCGCGAGCGTCGGACGGCGTCGACACAACACCGCTCGGCGTGTTCCGCTGCCGCGGCGACCCTTTAATCGAAAGCGTCCCGAGCGGCAACTCGACGCACACTCCTTCAATCTCTACGCCCTCCTCCGAGAGGTCAATCTCCGAGAGGTTTTCCTCTCGCCCCTTCGCCTCTCCACCCTCCGCCGTATACACCCACTCAACGCGAGCGTGTTCGTGGCGGAGGAGCTTCCGGACGATCGCAGGCGAGTAACTGAAGACTCGGAATCGGTCGTCGTCGCCAAAGAAAGAGAGGCCGCTCTCTTGCTCGTCGCGCTTGAGCTCAGAGCCGACCCGCTCGGCGAGGGCCTCGCGACGCTCCATGTCGTCGGGGTCAGCAACCCACCGCTCACGCTCTCCGTCCTCCTCCGTACTTTCGAGGCTCATTCGCCTTCACCTCCGAGGAAATCTGCGGCGACATCTGCGAGCTTGCTCTGGAACGGTCCGTCCGACACCGTGCCGTCCGCTCGGATCCGGTACTCACGACCGGCTTTCGTGAGCGCGAGGATGGGCTCCCCGTCGTCGCTCCGAACGTCGACGTCGCTGGTTTCCTCGAGGCGCTCCTTGAGGTCGCGAACGTCGTCGAACCCTTCCAGCGGCGATGTGGCCGCCTCCGGTGCGTCTCCTCCGTCGTCGCCGCTCGCGTCAACGTTCGCGAGCCGCCCGGGCGGGAAGGCGTACGTCGGGACGTCGATCTCGGCGAGCGGGATCGGCTCGCCACCGGTGTACTCCGGCTTGGCCTCGCCGAGGTCGTCGTCGAACGCGACGACGATCACGTCGGCCTCCGCGTCGTACTCGGGGTTGTGGTCCGCGACCGTCTCCTCGCCGACGTCCCACGCGTCGCAGCTGACCGGCGGGCAGTTGATCACGGTCGCGGTGTTCGGGTCGTCGTCCTCGCGGTCGAGGACGGTGTCGCCGAGGTCGAAGCTGTCAGCGTCAGGGAGACGCCCGCCGTCGCTGCCGGGCTGGGCCTGCGAGCTCATCGAGGCTCACCTCCCTGTTTCGTGACCGAGCCACCGATCGCGAGGACGGTCCCCGCGACGCCGGCGGCGATCGCCGGCTGCCGTCCGAGAAGGAGGAGCAGCGCTGCGGCGGCGAGGAGCCCGACACCGAGCCCCTGGCTGAAAGTGAGCAGCGCGTTCATCGTCGCCCTCCGTCTCTCGCGGCGTCCGTGTGCCTGCGCGCCTCGACCCACGCCTCGACGTCGTCACGGAGGACTGTCGGCGGCGCAGAGAGGTCTCCAGTCTCGTTCGCCCACCCGAGGACGATCGGCGCTGTCGGGTTCGGGTGATGGTCGACAAACTGAACCAACAGTTTGCCGTCGACGCCGAGTTCCGCGGCGAGCTGCCGCGTGTCGGGTCTCGCAGCCGTCTGGTTCGTCTCGTTCCTACTGTCGTATCCGGGTTGTGTGCTCATTTCGTCGGTTAACGCGTCAACGTCTCACCGACGACGAGAGTGCCGAATTGGGAACTCTGGGGCGGTGTTTTTAAGACCGTCCGGGAGAAATACCCTGTTGACGACATCACGTCGTCGGGTTCCGTACTTCGTCCCGGCTCGCCCGAGCACCCCGCCACAATCCTGCCAAAGATCATCGACGGGGTCCCCGGGCGACCGGGGACCCATCCTACTTCAGAACCGACCGAGCAGCGACGCCTGGGTTCCGAGCGTCGCTTGGTGATCGGTGCGATTTGCTCTTACCCGTATATCCGTGTGACACTACTTAAATCCCCGCCCACGACCCGCGTAAACGCTCAGTGAACGCTCTGTGAACCCGCTTAGCCGTGTAGTTCGCGGCTGTGGTGTGGAGGAGTAGTTTTATCTGATTCCCGCGGTTAACGGGAGTTAACGGGTATGAGCGAACTGATCGCGGCCAAGGCGAAAGGCGACCTACTGGAGAGGTACAAGGAAGGAAAACCCGAGGAAAGTGACGACAAAACTGAATCTGAATTCGTGCGCGAGCTCTTGGACGAGGGTCTGCGCGTTCGCCAGGAGCCTCTGTACGTTCGCCTCGGCTTGCCCAATCGCCACGCCGCTCGGCTGGAGGACTTTCGCGAGGCGGGGGAGGACGAAGAAGATGCCGTCCGCCGCGCGCTTCGCGACGCTGTCGAGAGCTGGGACGACGACGTGCTCGACACACTCGGCGCGTCCGACGAGCTTCGAGAGCGCGTCGAGGAAGCTCGGGAGGAAGGAGAGCCCTCTGAGGATGCGCTCCGACGTCTAATCCGTCAAGGGATCGAAGCTCAGGAACGCGATCTCTTCGACGCGATCGGCGCAGGGGGAGAGCTGAAGGGGCGTATCATGGAACGGTCCAAGGATGATGAGGAGCCGGACGACACCGTCCGCCGTCTCCTTCTGGAGGGCACACGACGTACCTCGCCGGTTCAGGAATCTACCCGACGCGCAGGAGGTTCAGCTGTCGCTCTCGTCTTGTTCGCACTGGTGTTTAGCTCTCTCCCCAGCGGGCTCCTCCAGACAACGCTACTCGGCTTGACAACCCTAAACACTCTCACGACAGGTGTTGGAGGCGTTCTATCGTTGGCTTGGATATTTTTCATGACCCAGTTGGTCTGGCGAGCAACGAAGGAACGGTTCGGCTCTGACAGTTCCTGAAGGGCGAGGACGGGGCGGCGCCTAAGACTCTCTCCACTGTCGCCGCCGACGGCGCGAACAGACCGCCGGTGCTGTTCCTACGCGCGCGTATCCGGACTCCGATGCGTGCGTGCCCCCCGGGAGGACGGGGAAAACCCGCAGGCGAGCACGTCGGCGCGGTACCGTGGCCGTGCCCGCGTGTGAGGTTCGTACACGCGAGCGCCGGCGTATCGCGTTTTGTGGTCGCGCCTGTGGCGAGCACGGACGCCCGTACCCGCTATTCATCCCCGACGTCGGTGAAGCAGTCGAGGCACGGTTCGTAGTGACTCTCGACAGCGCAGCGGTCGACGACCCGGTGACCGGTCCGCCCGCAAAGCGTCTCGTCTCCAGCTGGGGCGTGGTACTTCGCTCCGCCGTCGATCATTACCTCGTGGGTTGGCGAGGAGAGTCGCGGCCGATCGCGATCGTCGCGGTCGGGAGGAAACGGGACGTCGGTCGGCGACCCCGTCGGCTCCGGCGTCGCGTCGGGAGCTCGGTACGCGACTCGTGAATTCGGATCGGTCGCGAGGTACTCGAGGACCGTCTTCCAACACACACGGCATGGGGTGAGGCCGGCAAGAAGGGCCTCGTCGACGTCGACGACGTGCCAATCGTCCGAATGAACGCGCTGACACGCCGGAGCCGTGTCGTCGCTTTCGGCCTCGCCGCGGTGGAATCGCTCGGAATCGGGTTTCGCGACCGCCCGCTCAGGGAGCGCGTCGCGAGCGTTCTTGAACCGAGCGAGGAGGCCCCCGTCGACGTCGACGATCGTCCCCGCACCGCTCCGAGCGTCACTCATTCAGTTGTAGTGTCTGTCGCCTCTCGACCGTCACCGTCAGTAGCGTCTTCGCAAACAACCTCTCGCAGATCGTCGAGCAGCTCCGGATCGTGTTCGGCAAGGAGAGCGACGTCCGTCTCCAGCTGCTCTAGCCGGGATCTGAAGTACGTCCGTGTCTTGTAGCGATAGCTGTCGGACCCGTCGCCGGCGAGAGCTTCCCTCTCGCGCTCGGTAAGAAGCGCTCGACCTTCGGTCATGCTCCGCCCTTCAACGGCCTCACTCATACCTTATACGAGAAGACGCTGGGGACTTAACTTCTTGTATTGGGTAAGTGTTCTAATATCCAGTAAGATTAAGTGGCCGTGTCTTCTTGTATAGAGTAAGAAGCGCGGGTCGCCGTAGAAACGGCCGGTGGTGGGACACCGACCGCGCTTCGCTACACACGAAGCATGAACGCATTCGACGACGGCCGGAATAAATCCGGTCACGACAGTAGTATCGAGTTCGACGCCTTCGACGTCCGCCGAGGCGCCTACGACGACGCGACGGTCGCCCAGGTGGTGGAGGACCGATGAGCGACGCCGAGCGCGAGGACGTCGGGGAGATCGGCGCCGCAGACGACACCGACACGACCGCGGAGAAATGGGAAACGATGGGGCGAGAGCTCCTCCGGCGGCGGCTTAACACGACCTCGTCGGAGGCTGGCGACGCCTTCGGTGAGGTCGCGCACAAAATCAGCCGCGGCGAGGAGCCGACGAAAGCCGACGTCGACGAGCTGTACGCGCAGCTGGAGGAACTCCGGTTTGCCGTCGAGACACTCGCCGAGATCGTGCCCGGAAGCCGCCGGAAGGACCTCAACGAGTACATGACCCGCGAGGAACTGGAGAACGTCGCCGAGCGCGTCGAGAGGGACCGAGAACAGTAGCACCGCCTCCAAGCCGCCGCACCAAAGCCTAACGCCGTGGAGTTCCATTTTCGGGCGAGGTGCGCTGAAAATGAAGGCTACTGTAACCGCTCGCGACGAGCTTGAGTCGGTGACGGCGGAGGAAACGATCCGAGGGTACGACGACGAGAACACAGACACAGCGGCGCGACTGGCCGCACTCGCCGACGCGACCGACTGTGTGTACTTCGAGGGCGGGCTTCGGGACGCGGAGGGCGGTGTCGTCCGCGTCGAGTTCGTCGAGGCCGGGACGGTGTTCACCGACCTCTCCGAGGTGCTCCCCGGCTTCGAGGTCGCGGCTGTCGAGCCGCTTGTATTCGCTCCGATCGCCGCCCTTGAGGCAGCGGCCGAGCGCGGTGACGTCGACGTCGGCGAGGTAGAGGATCGGGCCGCGGTGGAGATCGTCGACGAGCTCCGCGTCGAGTTCCACGAGAAGCATGGTCTCTCTCACGACACCGACGCGGCGGCGCGGGTCGAGCTGCGGTCGGTGTCGTAACGCCTGGCTCGACGCCGATCGAACGCGCGAGAGCGACAGGTCTCACCCCGTCCCCCTCACGTTCTCATAAATACGCCCGCGCGTGGCCCGACGCTGAGAGTTGAAGCGAGAGAACCGGACGCGGTCGATCCTGAGCCGGTCCATATCTCGATACTGGAGCAAATAGCCGTCTGAGCGCTATCTCCTCCTCCCTCCCCCTGCGTTCCCGTTAACTACGCGCGCGTACGCAGCCCTCTCCGAGCCGGAGCGAGAGCTTCGACAGCGACCGATCTCGACCGTGGTCCTATATCAGATAGCCAGTTGAACACGAATGAGGCGCTTCTCACCCTCCCCCTGACGTTCCCATAGGTACGCGCGGGCGTGTAGCGCCGCTGGCGTCGGAAGCGAGAAGGCTGAACACGGGCGATCCTGAGACGGTCCATATTTCGACATTCTCAACAAATTGTTGCGAATGGCTGAGACACACCCCTCCCCCTCAGGTTCCCTTATATACGCACGCGCAGGGGCCGGCTCTCGCGCCGCTGGCGAGAGAACCGGAGACCGCCGATCTCAGGGACCGGTATTTGATCGATATATCGAAATATAGTTCGTGGGGACGAAGGCGCCCCAGAGGAACCCCGTCAGAAAATGCGAGATGAATTTGTTGACGCCGGGGTCGGTGGCCCGGCAGGTGTAGTGTTGGGGGCGTATCACTTAGAACTTTTCTAAAGGTAGTGGTATACGATGAACCGCAGTAACCCCCACTTGTTTAAGTTAGTGGCGCGTCCTCGAAAACATGAGCGAGAACGGACCCACGACCGCGGCGATCTACGCCCGGGTCTCGACGTCGGATCAGGACGTGTCTCGACAGCTCGACGAGGCGCGCGAACACCTGGAACGTCTCGGTGTGGAAGACATCGAGGAGTATCCGGAGGTCGTCTCCGGCGCCGCTGACACCGACACCCGCGAGGTCTACAACCAGCTCCTCGACGACGTCGAAACCGAGCGGTTCGACCTCGTCGTCGTTCACGAGATCAGCCGACTCTCTCGCCTCGGACCAACTGAGATTCACGAATTCATTCAACACTGCTTGGAGCACGACACTGGCGTCGAGGCCCTCGACGTCGGCTTGAAGATTCACGTCGACGACGGCGATCTCCAGCAAACGATATACAGCATGGTCGCCCGGCTGATGGGAGACCTCGCACAGATAGAACACCAGCAAAAGCTCCAGCGAATCCGATCGGGCGTCCGTGCCGCACAGTCCGCCGGAAAGTGGACGGGGAGGCCGCCGGCAGGGTTCGTCGTCGAGGACGGCTTCCTCCGCGTTGATCCCGCCGAGTTCCTACACGTCCGCGAGGCGGTCGCCCGCGTCGGCCGCGGGGAAGCCTTCGCGAAGGTCTCCAACGACACCGGTCTCGCTGAGTCGACGCTCCGGACCCTTCACCAAGATCGGCGCGACCTCTACCTCGGCGGCGAGGCGGACGACGAACGCGTCAACGAAGCACTCGACGACGTCCGACCGCTGGAGGACGCACGGACCGAGGCCCCCGACCTCGAAGCGTTGCGAGAGCGAGTGGAGCGGCTGGAGGATGCTACCAACGTCGACGACCGCTAACCCCCCTCCCCCCCTTCGGCTCCGATCCGAATCGTGCGTGCGCGTAGAACCGCCACTCGGGAGCTCA
>NZ_NHOA01000020.1 GCF_002727125.1 Halorubrum persicum | reverse complement strand
CGACCTGCTCCGCGACCGCGGTATCGACGTGATGATGATCACGGGAGACAACGAGCGCACGGCCCGCGCGGTCGCCGAGCAGGTCGGGATCGCCCCCGAGAACGTCCGGGCCGAGGTCCTCCCCGAGGACAAGTCCGACGCGGTCGAGGAGATTCAGGCCGACGGCAGTCACGCGATGATGGTCGGTGACGGCGTCAACGACGCGCCCGCGCTCGCGGTAGCGTACGTCGGCACCGCCATCGGGAGCGGCACGGACGTGGCCATCGAGGCCGCGGACGTGACGCTGATGCGAGACGACCCCGTCGACGTGGCGAAGGCGATCCGGATCTCGGACGCGACGCTCCAGAAGATCAAACAGAACCTCGTGTGGGCGCTCGGCTACAACACGCTGATGATCCCGCTCGCCTCGCTCGGGCTGCTCCAGCCCGCGCTGGCCGCCGGGGCGATGGCGCTGTCCAGCGTGAGCGTGCTCACCAACAGCCTGCTGTTCCGCCGGTACAAGCCGGACCGCGACTACCGGATCCTCGGCCGGCTACGGTGAGCGAGGCCGCTAGCCCCGGTCACGGCTCGCTCTTCGTGACACTGTACGCCTGATCGTCGTACCGAACCCGGGCCGTCTCGCCGTCGTCGACGATCCAGTCTGCCGTTTGCCTGTCCGTCCGGAGGACCACCCTCTCGACGTCTTCGTCCACGAACGCGAGCAGATTTCGGTAGCCGCGGTTCGGATGTCGCATCACCTGCTCGACGATGAGCGTGCGGCCGGCCGTCTGCGCTCGCTCCAGCGTGAGGGTGGCCCGCTCTCCGCCGTCGGCGGTACGCCACCTGTCCGCGGTGACGGTCACCGCGCTCCCGTTCGAGTCGCTCGTCGCGTCGTCCGTCGACACGACGGAGACCGGCGGTGCGTCGAACTCGACGAGGGCGGCGCTCTTCGCCGTCGCGTGCCCGTATCCCGCGACGGCCGCGTAGCGGCCGCCACCGAGGTACGGATAGCGATCCGCGTCTCCGTCGTCCACCTCGCCGGTCGCCGCCGCTATTGTCCACGTCTCGCTCTCGCCCGCGGGGAGATTGTGACAGATGCCATCGTGGCCGTACGGGCCGACGAGAAACCACCGGTCGTCTCTCAGCTTGTAGAGGCTCCAGTGGCCGCAACTGGTCGATTCCTGTGATCGATTGTGATACGTGAAGTCGATCTGAGCAGGCAGCTCCGTCCTTTCGGTGCTCGGACGGACGAACCCCTGAGTCGTTTCGTCGGACTCGTGGTACCAAGTGACCTCGTTCTCGCCTGGAAGATCCGGCACCGACATCCCGGCGAACCCCGAGTCGGTTGTCGGCCCGGATGTGCCTGCCGGATCGGTCGACTCGTTCCCTGTCGTGTTGCAGCCGGCGAGCGTTCCGAGTGTGGCCGACAGGCCAACGAGGAGGGAGCGTCGGCGCATACTCGTTCTGCCCGCCAGCGTGTGAAGGGTCTTGTGGGGGGCTCTCTCGGTGGGGTACGGATGGCCCGCGAATACATATTTAGTATAGCGACATACCATTTAAAACTCGATCGGGCCCTCAATTCCCGATCGACGGCGACGACCGCCTCGCCGGTCGATTCCGCCCCCTGAGCGACGATCGACCGGCTTTTTCCCCGTCGTGCCGTCAGCCCGCGTATGGCCGACGAGTTCGACCCCGAGAAGTTCGAGGACAAGTACGCGAACTACTTCAACGAGCTCCAGCGGGCGTACAAGAACGCGTTCAACCAGATGAACGACCGGTACGACTCGGAGCTGATCCACGGGATCGACCAGACGGTGCTCAACGAGTCCGAACCGTTCTACGAGGACGGCGAGTTCCGCGTCGAACTTCCCGAAAACCCCCGCGAGCGCATCCGCGGAGCGGTCTCCGTCGACGACGAGACGTTCGAGGAGACGCTCGACGAGTACGTCGACCGGATCGAGACGGAGCTGTACCGGACGCTGGGCGTCGAGCGTCCAGAGTGACACCGCCGCGTTCCGGCCGCTTCACCGCCCGATACGCCGATTCTCGCGGCGCGCGTTCCGTCGAACCAAAGGCATAAGCCGCCCGGACGCCAACCCGCTGGCATGAGCACGGACACGACTGACGCGGACAACGACCTCCGCGAGCGGATCACGAACTTCCTGCGGCGCAACTTTCCGCAGATCCAGATGCACGGCGGGAGCGCCGCCATCAGCCACCTCGACCGCGAGAACGGCGAGGTCACGATCCAGCTCGGCGGCGCCTGCTCCGGCTGCGGTATCTCCCCCATGACGATCCAGGCGATCAAGTCCCGGATGGTCAAGGAGATCCCCGAGATCGAGACGGTTCACGCGGACACCGGGATGGACTCGGGCGCCGACGGCGACCTCGGCGGCACCAGCAGCGGCGGCATGTCGCCCTCCTTCCCCGGCGAGACGACCGACGACGGCGGCGACGACGAAGGCCCCCAGGCCCCGTTCTGAGCGGTTCTCCCCCTCTACGGCTCGCGTTTTTCACCCGTCGGTAGCTGTTCGTTCGGTTATCCGGTGAGTGGCGTCTCTCCGGCCGATTTCGTGTGGACGTGGCCGACGGTCGCTGACTCGCGTTAAATCACATTTCGCTATATCAATTCACGACCGCCGTCCGACTGAAGGGTTTTTGCCCCCGGCGGTCGTGGACGGTTCCTATGCACCATCGAGAAGTCGAGTCGACGGCGGAGTACGTCGCACGATTCGAAACTGGCGCCGACTGGCGCGAGGAGATCGAGGACCTCGCTCGCGCGGAGGACGTCGAGGCGGGCTGGTTCACGGCGCTCGGGGCCGTGCAGGACGCGGAGGTGTGGTTCTACGACCAGGAGGAGACCGAGTACCGCTCGGTGACGTTCGACGAGCCGCTGGAGGTCGCCGCCTGCGTCGGCAACGTCTCGCTGCTCGAGGGCGACGTGTTCGCCCACACGCACGCCGTGCTGTCGCGGCCGAGCGGGCAGGCGCTCGCGGGACACCTCAACGCCGGGACCGTCTGGGCCGGCGAGTGTCATCTCCGGGCGTTCGCGGAGCCGCTGGAGCGCTCCCACGACGAGGCCACCGACCTCGACCTATGGCTCTGAGGCGGGACACGCGGCGATGAGGCAGGACGACGAGCGCTACTTCGCCCGGATCGAAGACCGGCTCGACGAGGCGTGGGACGTGGCCGAGGCCGCCAAACGGCAGGGTCACGACCCGAAACCGGAGATCGAGATCCCGATCGCCCGCGACATGGCGGACCGCGTCGAGAACATCCTCGGGATCGACGGGGTCGCGGAGCGCGTCCGCGAGCTGGAAGGCGAGATGTCCCGCGAGGAGGCGGCGCTGGAGCTCGTCACCGACTTCGTCGAGGGCACCGTCGGCGACTACGACTCCCGGGCCGGTAAGGTCGAGGGCGCGGTCCGGACCGCGGTCGCGCTGCTCACCGAGGGGGTCGTCGCCGCGCCGATCGAGGGGATCGACCGCGTGGAGCTGCTGGAGAACGACGACGGGAGCGAGTTCGTCAACGTCTACTACGCCGGCCCGATCCGGTCGGCGGGCGGGACCGCGCAGGCGCTCTCCGTGCTCGTCGCCGACTACGCCCGGTCGCTGCTCGACATCGACGAGTACAAACCCCGCGACGTGGAGGTCGAGCGCTACGCCGAGGAGATCGCCCTCTACGACAAGGAGACCGGGCTCCAGTACACGCCGAAGGATAAGGAGTCGAAGTTCATCGCCCAGCACATGCCCGTCATGCTCGACGGGGAGGCGACGGGCGACGAGGAGGTCTCCGGGTTCCGCGATCTGGAGCGCGTCGACACCAACTCCGCGCGCGGCGGGATGTGTCTCGTCGCCGCCGAGGGGATCGCGCTGAAGGCCCCGAAGATCCAGCGGTACACCCGCGATCTGGACGAGGTCGACTGGCCGTGGCTCCAAGACCTGATCGACGGCACGATCGGGAAGGACGGGGCGGGCGCGAGCGACGAGGCCGCCGCGGACGCCGACGGAGAGGCGGACGCCGAGAGCGCCGAGAGTGACGACACTGGCGACGACGCCGACGACGCGACGGACGGTGGCGCCGCGGACTCGGAAGCCGCCGAGCCCGACGGCCCCCTCCGCCCGAAGCCCTCGCAGAAGTTCCTCCGCGATCTGATCGCGGGTCGCCCCGTCTTCACCCATCCGAGCGAGTCGGGCGGGTTCCGGCTCCGGTACGGTCGCGCGCGCAATCACGGGTTCGCGACCGGCGGGGTCCACCCGGCGACGATGCACCTCGTCGACGACTTCCTCGCGGCGGGCACCCAGATCAAGACGGAGCGCCCGGGGAAGGCCCACGGCGTCGTTCCCGTCGACTCCATCGAGGGGCCGACCGTCCGGCTCGCGAACGGCGAGGTCCGGCGGATCGACGACCCAGAGGAGGCGAAGGAGATCCGGAACGGCGTCGAGAAGGTGCTCGATCTCGGCGAGTACCTCGTCAACTACGGCGAGTTCGTCGAGAACAACCACCCGCTTGCGCCCGCCTCGTACGTCTACGAGTGGTGGGTCCAGGAGTTCGAGGCGGCGGGCGCCGACGTGCAGGCCATGCGGGACGACCCGCACATCGACCTCGAACACCCAGACGTCGACGAGGCGCTCGCGTGGGCGCGCGAGTACGACTGCCCGCTCCACCCGACGTACACCTACCTCTGGCACGACGTCTCGGTCGACGCGTTCGAGGCGCTCGCGGACGCGGTCGCCGCCGGCGACGTGGTCGAGGGCGTCCTCGCGCTCGAGCGCACCGAGACGACGCAGCACGCGCTGGAGTCGCTGCTGATCGAACACGTCGCCACGCCGGACGCGCTCCGGGTCCCGGTATGGCGCCCGCTGGCGCGGTCGCTCGGTGTCGACGACGGGCTCCGAAAGACGTGGGAAGCGGGGGACATCTCGGCGGCGGCCCGCGAGTGGGACGACGGCGAGAACGCGGTGAAAGCCGTCAACGAGGTCGCTCCCTTCGAGGTCCGCGAGCGGGCGCCGACCCGGATCGGCAACCGGATGGGTCGCCCGGAGAAGTCGGAGAGCCGCGACCTCTCGCCCGCGGTCCACACGCTGTTCCCGATCAACGAGGCCGGCGGCCCCCAGCGCGACGTGGCGGAGGCGGCGAGCGTCATGGACGACACGGGCCACCGGGGACGGCTGGACCTGGAGGTCTCCGACCGCGTCTGTCCCGAGTGCGGCGAGCACACGTACCGGGCGCAGTGCCCGGACTGCGAGATCCACACCGACCTCCACTACGAGTGCGGCGACTGCGGCACCGTCTGCGAACCCGACGAGGCCGGCCGCGTCGAGTGTCCGCGCTGCGAGTGGGAGGTGACCGCGGCGACCCGCCAGGAGGTCGATCTCAACGACGCGTACCGCTCCGCGCTGGGGAACGTCGGCGAGCGGGAGTCGGCCTTCGAGATCCTGAAGGGGGTTCAGGGGCTCACCTCGCGGAACAAGACCCCCGAACCGATCGAGAAGGGAGTCCTCCGCGCGAAGAACGGCGTCACGTCGTTCAAGGACGGCACGGTCCGCTACGACATGACCGACCTCCCCGTCACGTCGGTCCGGCCCGAGGAGCTCGACGTCACCGCCGACCACCTCCGGGAGATCGGCTACGAGACCGACATCGACGGCGAACCGCTGCGCCACGACGACCAGCTCGTGGAGCTCCGCGTGCAGGACATCGTCCTCTCCGACGGCGCCGCGGAACACATGCTCAAGACCGCGGACTTCGTCGACGACTTGCTGGAGCAGTTCTACGACATCCCGCGCTTCTACGAGGTCAACGAGCGCGACGACCTCGTCGGCGAGCTCGTCTTCGGGATGGCGCCGCACACGAGCGCGGCGACTGTCGGGAGAGTGGTGGGTTTCACGTCGGCAGCGGTGGGATACGCTCATCCGTACTTTCACGCAGCCAAACGTAGAAACTGCGATGGTGACGAGGACTGCGTGATGCTCCTCATGGACGGACTGCTCAACTTCTCGAAATCGTTCTTGCCGGACCAGCGCGGCGGGCGGATGGACGCGCCCCTCGTGATGTCCTCGCGGATCGATCCGTCGGAGATCGACGACGAGGCGCACAACGTCGACATCGCGCGGGAGTACCCCCGCGAGTTCTACGACGCGACGCTGGAGATGCCCGATCCGGAGTCGGTCGAGGACCTGATTCAGATCGGCGAGGACACGCTCGGGACCGACGAGGAGTACCACGGGTTCGGTCACACCCACGACACGACGGACATCGCGATGGGGCCGGACCTGTCGGCGTACAAGACGCTCGGCGACATGATGGAGAAGATGGACGCCCAGCTGGAGCTGGCCCGGAAGCTGCGCGCGGTCGACGAGACCGACGTGGCCGAGCGCGTGATCGAGTACCACTTCCTGCCGGACATCATCGGCAACCTCAGAGCGTTCTCGCGGCAGGAGACGCGGTGTCTCGACTGCGGCGAGAAGTACCGCCGGATGCCCCTGTCCGGGGACTGCCGCGAGTGCGGCGGTCGGGTGAACCTCACCGTCCACCAGGGGTCGGTGAACAAGTACGTCGACACGGCGATCGAGGTCGCCGACCGGTTCGGCTGTCGTCCCTACACGAAACAGCGGCTGAAGGTGTTAGACCAGTCGCTGGAGTCGATCTTCGAGGACGACACGAACAAGCAGTCCGGCATCGCGGACTTCATGTGACGCGGTCGGGCCGCGCGATCTCCGGCGGCTCTAGTCGTCCGCCCGCGCCTCCTCGACCACCCGCGTGAACTCGCGGGCCGTCTCGGTGATCGCCTCGTAGTCGCCGCGCTCGGCGGCGTCGTAGTCGACGAGCGCGCCGCCCGCGCCGACCGCGAACGCGCCGGCGTCGATATACTCCGCGGCGTTGTCGGGGCCGACGCCGCCGGTCGGCATCATCGGGATCTGGCCGAGCGGCCCCTTCATCGCGCCGAGGTGGGCCGGGCCGACGGTTTTCGCGGGGAACACCTTCACGAAGTCGGCGCCGGCCTCGTAGCCGCGGACCGCCTCGGTCGGGGTCATCACGCCGGGCGCGCTGACGGCGCCGTAGCGGTTGCACGTCTCGATCACGTCCTCGTGGAGGCTCGGCGAGACGACGAACTCCGCGCCGGCCATCAGGGTCGCCCTCGCGGTCTCGCTGTCGAGGACCGTCCCGGTGCCCACGACGACCTCGTTGTCGAAGGAGCCGGCGACCGCGCCGAGCTTTTCGGTCACGTCGGGCGTGTCCGCCGTGATCTCGACGGCGGTGACCCCGCCCTCGCGCAGCGCCTCGGTGATCTCGATCAGCTGGTCGGCCTCGACCCCGCGCAGCACCGCGACGACGCCGCTGTCGACGAGCCGTGAGAGCGTCTCGTTCATACGCCCTCGTTTCTGACGACTACTTAAATAGAACCGGATGCGCACGGGAGATCGCTCTCCGACTGAGCCTCCGATCGTGCGACCGATCGACACGAAAACGGCGGCGATCGCGGGTCGATCCGGTCGAAACGGCCGAGACGAAACACTACCCTTTTGACCCTCCTATCGATAACAAGCGGTATAATGGGCCGACGCAAGAAGATCGTTCAAGAGTGCGAGCGGCTGATGGACAACCCGGAGCACATCCGGAACATCGCCATCGCCGCCCACGTCGACCACGGGAAGACGACGCTCTCCGACAACCTGCTGGCCGGTGCCGGCATGATCTCCCAGGACACCGCGGGCGAGCAGCTCGCGATGGACACGAAGGAGGACGAGCAGGAACGGGGCATCACCATCGACGCGGCGAACGTTTCGATGACCCACGAGTACGAGGACACCAACCACCTCATCAACCTCATCGACACCCCGGGCCACGTGGACTTCGGGGGCGACGTCACCCGCGCGATGCGCGCGGTCGACGGCGCGCTGGTGGTCGTCGACGCCGTCGAGGGTGCGATGCCGCAGACCGAGACGGTGCTCCGGCAGGCGCTCCGCGAGGGCGTGAAGCCGGCGCTGTTCATCAACAAGGTCGACCGCCTCATCTCCGAGCTCCAGGAGGGGCCCCAGGAGATGCAGGAGCGGCTGATGTCGGTCATCGCCGACGTCAACGAGCTCATCCGCGGGATGGCCGAGAACATGGAAGACATCCCCGAGGACTGGACCGTCTCCGTCGAGGACGGGACGGTCGGGTTCGGCTCCGCGCTGTACAAGTGGGGCGTCTCGATGCCGTCGATGCAGCGGACCGGCATGGACTTCGGCGATATCATGGACCTCGAGCAGAACGACAAGCGGGACGAGCTCCACGACCGGACGCCGCTCTCGGACGTCGTGCTCGACATGGTCTGTGAGCACTTCCCGAACCCGGTCGACGCGCAGCCCCGTCGTGTCCCGCGCATCTGGCGCGGCGACGCCGACTCGGAGCTGGCCGAGGGGATGCAGCTCGTCGACGAGGACGGCGATGTCGTCTTCATGGTCACCGACATCTCCATGGACCCGCACGCGGGCGAGATCGCGACGGGTCGCGTCTTCTCCGGCACGCTGGAGAAGGGCCAGGAGCTGTACGTCTCCGGGACGGCCGGCAAGAACCGGATCCAGAGCGTCGGGCTCTTCATGGGGTCCGAGCGCGAGGAGGTGGACCGCGTTCCGGCCGGGAACATCGCGTCGGTCACCGGCCTGCGCGACGCCATCGCCGGCTCCACGGTGTCTTCGGTCGAGATGACGCCGTTCGAGTCCATCGAGCACATCTCGGAGCCGGTCATCACGAAGTCCGTCGAGGCGCAGAACATGGACGACCTGCCGAAGCTCATCGAGACGCTCCAGCAGGTCGCGAAGGAGGACCCGACGATCCAGATCGAGATCAACGAGGACACGGGCGAGCACCTCATCAGCGGGCAGGGCGAGCTCCACCTCGAAGTGATCACCCAGCGGATCCGCGACAACCAGGGCATCCCGGTCATCACCGGTGAGCCGATCGTCGTCTTCCGCGAGCAGCCGCAGGAGTCCTCCCGCGAGGTCGAGGGGCAGTCGCCGAACCGCCACAACAAGTTCTACATCACCGTCGAGCCGATGGACCAGGAGATCGTCGACGCCATCCAGCTCGGCGAGGTCTCGATGGACATGCCCGAACTGGAGCGCCGCGAGGCGCTGCAGGAGGCCGGCATGGACAAGGACACCTCCCAGAACGTCGAGGACATCCACCGGACGAACATCCTCATCGACGACACGAAGGGGATCCAGCACCTCAACGAGACGATGGAGCTCGTCCTCGAAGGGCTTCAGGAGGCGCTCGACGACGGGCCGCTCGCCGCCGAGCCCGTCCAGGGGTCGCTGTTCCGGCTGCACGACGCGAAGCTCCACGAGGACACCATCCACCGCGGTCCGGCGCAGGTTATCCCCGCGGTCCGCGACGCGGTCCACCGCGCGCTGATCGACGGCGAGGTCCGCCTGCTGGAGCCGATTCAGGACGTCCGGATCGACGTGCCCTCGGAGCACATGGGCGCCGCGTCCGGCGAGATTCAGGGTCGCCGCGGTCGCGTCGACGACATGTACCAGGAGGGCGACCTCATGGTCGTCGAGGGCATCGCGCCCGTCGAGGAGATGATCGGCTTCTCCTCCGACATCCGCTCGGCCACCGAGGGCCGCGCCTCGTGGAACACCGAGAACGCGGGCTTCCGCGTGCTCGTCGACAACCTCCAGCGCGAGAAGATCATGGAGATCCGCGAGCGTAAGGGGATGAAGCTGGAACTGCCGCAGTCGATCGACTACTTCTAAGTCGACGACGCGGTTCGCGGTTTCTGCGGCTTTCTACGGATCTCGCGTCGGTCCTGCGCTCCCTTTTGCCCCTCTCACTCTTGTGTTCCGCTTGTCGGGGCGATCCCGTCGCCGTGCTGTGGGTTCACACGATTGAAGCGAGGCAACGCCTGCCATCGCCGAAGGCTTATACCTGATCCCCCGACTTCTTCCGGGTATGCAGACGGGCACGACTCCCGCTCGGCGCATCGTGACGGAGCCAGCAAGCGACCGCTCCGCCCCGCCGACAGGACCGTGCCGGATCGCTGTCACCACGCGTCCCGCGGAGGTGGCGGCGTGAGCGACGCCCGCGACGGGGTCCCCGAGGAGGCGGCGGACGGCGAGGACGCGACTCCCGACGGCGGCCACGCCGCGACGACGCCCTCGACGCACACGGTGCGGCTCGAGCTCGTCGACGAACCGGGACAGCTGCTCGCCGCGCTCCACCCGATCGCCGACAACGGGGGGAACCTCCTCTCGATCTACCACGAGCGCGGCAACAAGACGCCCCGCGGTCGCATCCCGGTCGAGGTCGACTTCGAGGCGACCCAAGAACGGTTCGAGGGGATCGTCGAGGCCCTCCGAAGCGAGGGCGTGAACGTGATGCAGGCGGGGACGGAGCGGTACGCGGAGGAGGTGACCATCCTGCTCTTCGGCCACCTCATCGACACGGACCTGTCGGACTCCCTCTCCCGGATCGAGGCCTGCGAGTCGGCGTCCGTCGCCGACGTGTCGCTGGCGGCGCCGCAGGGGACCGAGCAGGCGTCGAGCGCCCGGCTCCGCTTGGAGGCCCGCGCCGGCGAGACCGAGGCGGCGCTCGCGGCGGTCCGAGAGCTGGCCGATGAGAAGGATCTGCGTCTGGTCGAGCCGCTCACGGGGGTGGAAGCGTGAGGCTCGCCGTCGTCGGCGCCGGCGCGGTCGGTCGATCGGTCGTCGACCTCGCGGGCGAGTACGGCCACGAGGTCGTGGCGGTCGCCGACTCGTCGAGCGCGGTCGTCGCGGACGGCGTGGACAGCAGACACTCCGGCGTCGATTCCGACGCGGTGGTGGCCCGCAAGGCCGAGCGCGGGATCGTCGGCGACGACGATCCGGAAGACGCGCTGGCGGCGGACTACGACGTCCTCATCGAGGCGACGCCGACGACGCTGGGCGACGCCGAGCCCGGCTTCTCTCACGTCCGGACCGCGCTGGAGCGCGACCGCCACGCCGTGCTCGCGAACAAGGGCCCGGTCGCGGAGCGCTTCGGGGACCTGCGGGGGCTCGTCGACGACAGCGACGGCGAGATCCGGTTCGAGGCCACCGTCGGGGGCGCGATCCCCGCGGTCTCGACCGTCGAGGACATCGAACCGGGCCACGTCACGGCGGTCCGGGGCGTGCTCAACGGGACGGCGAACTTCATCCTCACGCGGATGGCCGCCGAGGGGCTCGACTACGAGCACGTCCTCGCGGAGGCGCAGGACCTCGGCGTCGCCGAGGCCGACCCCTCGTTCGACGTGGACGGGACCGACGCGGCGCTCAAATGCGTCATCCTCGCGAACGTGCTCTCGTTCGGCGCGGCGGACGACCCGGCCGACGCCCGGGAGTTCACGCTCGCCGACGCCGATGTCGAGGGGATCCGCGACGTGCCCGGCTCCGCGCTCCGGCTCGCGGCCGAGGACGGTCGGACCGTCCGGCTCATCGGTGAGGCGACGGGCGAGACCGTCCGCGTCGCGCCGCGGCTCGTCCCCGAGAACGGAACCCTCGCGGTCTCCGGGACGCAGAACATCGTCCAGATCGAGACCACCCACGCCGGCCGGCTCAACATCTCCGGGCGCGGCGCGGGCGGTCCGGAGACCGCGAGCGCGGTGCTCGGCGACGTCGGGCGGCTGGAGTAACCCGTTTCGCTTCCGAACCGCCTCACCGGACCGGGGACGCGAACCGGGCCGTGTGTCGTCTTCCCGTGCGCCGCGTTGTCGAGAATCGCCCGACGGCGTCGCGATCGTCTGTGGGGCGTATCGAAACCGTTTTAGTGGAATCTACCGAAACTTACTCACAGAGCGCCTTAGCGCGTGATTACCCCATGAGTGACAAACCGCACCAGAACCTGGCCATTATCGGCCACGTCGACCACGGCAAGAGTACGCTCGTGGGTCGCCTCCTCTTCGAGACGGGGAGCGTCCCCGAGCACGTAATCGAGCAGCACCGCGAGGAAGCCGAAGAGAAGGGCAAGGGCGGCTTCGAGTTCGCCTACGTGATGGACAACCTCGCCGAGGAGCGCGAGCGTGGCGTCACGATCGACATCGCCCACCAGGAGTTCGACACCGACGAGTACTACTTCACCATCGTCGACTGCCCGGGCCACCGTGACTTCGTGAAGAACATGATCACGGGCGCCTCGCAGGCCGACAACGCGGTGCTCGTCGTCGCGGCAGACGACGGCGTCGCGCCCCAGACCCGAGAGCACGTGTTCCTGGCCCGCACGCTGGGCATCAACGAGCTCATCATCGGCGTCAACAAGATGGACCTCGTCGACTACAAGGAGTCCTCGTACGACCAGGTCGTCGAGGAAGTCAACGATCTCCTCAACCAGGTCCGCTTCGCGACCGACGACACGACGTTCGTGCCGATCTCGGCGTTCGAGGGCGACAACATCTCCGAGGAGTCCGAGAACACCGACTGGTACGACGGCCCCACACTGCTGGAGTCGCTCAACGACCTGCCGGAGGCCGAGCCGCCGACGGACGCGCCGCTCCGCCTGCCGATCCAGGACGTGTACACCATCTCCGGTATCGGGACCGTCCCCGTGGGACGCGTCGAGACCGGGATGCTCAACACGGGCGACAACGTCTCCTTCCAGCCGTCCGACGTGGGCGGCGAAGTGAAGACGGTCGAGATGCACCACGAGGAAGTGCCGCAGGCCGGCCCCGGCGACAACGTCGGATTCAACGTCCGCGGCATCGGCAAGGACGACATCCGCCGCGGCGACGTCTGTGGCCCCGCGGACGACCCGCCGAGCGTCGCCGAGACGTTCAAGGCGCAGGTCGTCGTCATGCAGCACCCGTCGGTCATCACGGCCGGGTACACGCCCGTCTTCCACGCCCACACGGCGCAGGTCGCCTGTACGATCGAGTCGATCGACCAGAAGATCGACCCGTCGTCCGGTGAGGTCGCCGAGGAGAACCCGGACTTCATCAAGTCCGGCGACGCCGCGGTCGTCACCGTGCGCCCCCAGAAACCGCTCAGCATCGAGCCGTCCGGCGAGATCCCGGAACTCGGCAGCTTCGCCATCCGCGACATGGGTCAGACCATCGCGGCCGGCAAGGTGCTCGAAGTCAACGAGCGATAATCGATGCAGCAGGCACGCGTCCGCCTCGCCGGCACGAGCCCCGAGGACCTCGACGACATCTGCGACGACGTCCGCGAGATCGCGGACTCGACGGGGGTCGCCCTGTCGGGCCCGATCCCGCTGCCGACGAAGACGCTCGAGATCCCGTCGCGCAAGTCCCCGGACGGTGAGGGGACGGCGACGTGGGAGCACTGGGAGATGCGCGTCCACAAGCGTCTGATCGACATCGACGCCGACGAACGCGCGCTCCGTCAGCTCATGCGCGTCCAAGTGCCGAACGACGTCAGCATCGAGATCGTTCTCGAAGACTAAGCGCTAGGGCGTCCGTTCACACGCTCCCTTCGTTTTCTTACACGCTCGCTAGCGTCGCCGCCGTTCGGCGCCGATGACTACACGTCGGTCGCGCCGTTATCGCGCGTCGAGCAACCGCGTTCGCCCGGCGACGAGCCCGCAGAACGCGCCGGTCGCGTGGGCGATCAGCGCGACGCCCGGCGCCGCGGTCGTCGCCGTGAGGACCACGGCGGCGAGCCCGAACAGCGCGAACTGCGCCCGAGCGGAGAGCCGCAGCCGGTCGAACAGCGTCGCGCTCACGACGTTGCCCGCGAGGAGGTAGCCGCCGAGCGCGAAGACGGCGCCGCTCAGTCCCAGCACCGCCGTCGGCGGACCGATCAGCCCGCCGAGCGTCACCTGGGCGGCCCCAGCGAGCGCGCCGGTTCCGAGCACGAACGCGTGGAACCGGAGCCGCGTGGTCCGTCGCTCGACGAGCGGGCCGACGAGGACCAGCGCGAGCGCGTTCGCCAGCAGGTGGCCGATCGATCCGTGCGCGTACACGCTGGTGGCGAGCGTCCACGGCGCGGCGGTAAGCGGCGTCGACAGCGCGAAGATCCCCGCGAGGCCGACGACGCTCAACGCGAGCTGTGCGATTCCGACGAGCGTCGCGACAGCGAGGGTCTCGACCGTGGCACGCATCGTGCGTTCGTTCACGCCGGAGTCGGTTAAATCCGAATGCGGCGGCGTCAGATCACGTCGTCCGGGTCGTGTTCCGCGGCCATCCGCTCGGCCTCGGCGGCGTACCGCTCACGGTCGGCGGGGTCGTCGACGACGCCCACGTTCTCGGGGGCGGCATCGACGGCGGCCGTCGTGTCGCGCACGTCGGTGAAGGAGGTCAGCGCCCGCTCCTTGCGGAAGTAGCGCTCGCCGTCCGCGGTCGCGTACGTGAGGATCACCATGTTTTGCTCGTCGTCGGAGTAGGTGCGCTCGACGAGCCACATCCGAACGCGCTCGGCCTCGGCGTCGACTTCTGAACCAGTCATGTGTTGTCTTTCGAATTCTACACACAAACGGGTTCCGGGTAGCGATCGGGCCGATATGACGAGCCGGAGTGCCGAGCGACCGGCAGTTCGCCGCCCTCGGACCACCGAGCCCGTCGCTCTCGGCGGTGAGGACCGCCAAGGTTAAGTTATTTAGGCCGGCCTAAATCAACGTGTGCACGCTGAACGACTCCTCGAACGCCGTCGAACGGCGGTTGGCCCATGAGTGACGGCCGCGTTCGAGGCCGGCTCCGAACCCACCTCTCGCGGGAGCGGCTCACGGTCGTCGGGACGTTCGCCGTCCTCGCGATCGGGGTCGCCGTCACGGTTCGAACGCTCGACGCCGACAAGGTGGTCGGCGCGGCGACGGCGGCGGATCCGGCGCTGCTCGGCGCCGCGCTCGTCGTCTACCTCCTCTCGTGGCCGGTCCGCGGGCGCCGGTACGCCGACGTGCTCGCGGCGATGGGCCGTCGTTGTCGGGTCGGGTTCCTCACCGCGACGGTGTTCGCGAGCCAGACCGCGAACCTCGTGATCCCCGCGCGGGCCGGCGACGGTGTTCGCGCGTACCTGCTCAAGGAGCGCCGGGACGTTCCGTACCCGACGGGCGTCGCCTCGCTCGCGGTCGAGCGCGCGTTCGACCTCGTGGCGATCGGCGGTCTCGGCGGCGTCGCGCTCGGGGTCCTGCTCCTGACCGGCCGCTCGCCCGGATCGGGCGACTCGATCGGCGCGGTCGCCCCCTCGACCGCCCTCGCTGCCGCGGCCGGCATCGCCGCGGTCGCCGGGATCGTGTCGGCTGCGGTCGTCGCGGTCGCCCGGAGCGACCGGCGGGTCGGCCCCGCGCTCCGCGCGCGGGTCGCGCGCCCCCGACTCGTTCGGGCCGTCGACGCCGTCGTCCGGTTCGGCTCCGCCGTCCGGGTCGTCGCCGCCGACCCCCGGAGCCTCGGTGCGGTGTTCCTCTGGAGCACCGTCGTCTGGGCGCTCGACGTTCTCACGGCCGTGCTCGTCCTCGCCGCGCTCGTGGGCGGGATCGGTGGCCTCGTCCCCACGCCGACGCTGCTCGTCGTCGGCACGCTCGCGGTCAGCGTCGGGAACCTCGCGAAGGTGCTCCCGCTCTCGCAGGGCGGGATCGGGCTGTACGAGGCGGCGTTCACCGGCCTCGTCGTGAGCGCGACGGGACTGCCGGTCGAGACGGCGCTCGCAGCGGCGATCCTCGACCACGCGTTGAAGAACGCGATCACGCTCGCCGGCGGCGGGGTCGCGGCGATCGCGCTCGGCCTCTCGCCGACGGCCGGGCCCGCCGGGGACGGTGAGGCGACTCCCTCGATACAGACCGACGGGGGGAGCCCCGCCGAAGTCGACGGCGAGGGCGCCGCCGAACCTGACGGGGGAAGCACCACCGACGCCGAGAGCGAGCCGTCGCATCCCGGATCGTCAAGGTTTTAGGCCCGCCTAAAAACATCGGAGTATGGAAGAACGCCGCTCAGCCGTCGAGAGCGGGGACATCTGCGTGATCGTCCCCACGATTCGGGAGTACGAGTGCCTCCGCGAGTACGTCGCAAACGCCCGGGACCACGGGTTCGACGTCTCTCGGCTCCACTTCGTGCTCGTCACGGAGGATTTCTGCGATGTCGAGGAGATGCGAGCATTGCTCTCAGACCTCGACGTCTCGGGCGAGGTGTTCGACGGCAGCCGCCGCGAGGAGTGGTACGAGGCCAACGGGGTCGCGGAGTACGGCCACGTCGTCCCGGCCGCGAGCCACGCCGAGACGAGCTTCGGCCTGCTGTACATGTGGGCCGACGACTCCTTCGAGTACGGCCTCTTTATCGACGACGACACCCTCCCGCACGACGACGAGGACTACTTCGGCCGCCACATGGAGAACCTCGCGTTCGGGGGCGAGATCGAGCGAGTCCGCTCCGACGAGAGCTGGGTCAACGTGCTCTATCAGAACGCCGACGAGCACGGGCTTTACCCGCGCGGCTACCCGTACTCGGCGATGGACGAGGTGGTCGAGACCGACACGGTCGATGTCGAGCCCGGCGAGGTCGTCGCATCCCAGGGCCTGTGGACGAACGTCCCCGACCTCGACGCCGTCCGGATACTCATGGACGGCGACCTGGAGGGACAGGCCCAGACGCGGACGACGGCCGACGACTTCGGGAGCGACTTCGTCGCCGCCCGCGGCAACTACCTCACCGTCTGCTCGATGAACCTCGCGTTCCGCCGCGAGGTGATCCCGGCGTTCTACCAGCTTCCCATGGACGACAACGAGTGGGACGTGGGGCGGTTCGACGACATCTGGTCGGGCCTGTTCCTGAAGCGCGCCTGCGACGTGCTCGACAAGCGGATCTACAACGGCGACCCGCTGTGTGAACACAACAAGGCCGCGCGGTCGACGTTCGACGACCTCGCGAACGAGGTGGCGGGGTTGGAGCTGAACGAGCACGTCTGGGAGGTCATCGATGCGGCGGGCGACGACGCCGACTCGTACGCGGCCGTCTTCGACGCGATGGCCGACGCGCTCGCCGAGGGCGACTTCGCCGAGTGGAACAACGGCGCGTTTCTCAATCACTGCGGCGAGTACATGCGCGACTGGCTCGACTGCCTCGACGCGCTCCGCCGGACGCCGGCGCCCGCCGACGACTGAACCGACACCACTAAGTCTATTTAGGTTGGCCTAAAACACATGGCGACACACGGATCAGACGAGAGCGTCGACCGACGACGGTTCCTCGCTGCGGCCGGAGGAGTCGGCGTCGTCGGGCTCGCCGGATGCATGGGTGACGACAATGACGACGGCGAGAGTTCCGACGGCGGCGACGGCGGCGACGGCGACGCCGGGGAGTCCATCGGCCAGATCGGCTCCGGCCGTGAGGGCCGCGACGCCCCCGGCGGCACGCCGATGGCCGAGATGCCCGATCTCGAGGGCGAGCTCACGGTGTACTCCGGGCGCGGCGAGTTCCTCGTCGGCGAGCTCGTCAGCTACATCGAAGAGCTGTACGACGACTTCGACCTGACCGTTCGGTACGCCGGCTCCACCGACCACGTCAACGCGATCGTCAACGAGGGCGAGGGGTCGCCGGCCGACGTGTTCTACTCGGTCAACGCGGGGTCGCTCGGCGCGCTCGCCGACGCGGGACGCACGCAGGCGATCCCCGACGACGTCGCCGAACTGGTCCGCGAGGAGTTCCGGACGGACCAGTGGATCGGCACGTCCGGCCGCGCCCGCACCGTTCCGTACAACACCGAGTCGTTCTCCGAGTCGGGCATGCCCGACGACATCATGGCGTACCCCGAGGAGTTCGACGGCGACCTCGGCTGGGCCCCCTCCTACGGCTCCTGTCAGGCGTTCGTCACCGCGATGCGGATCATCGAGGGAGAGGAGACCACCCGCGAGTGGCTCGAAGCCGTCGTCGAGTCGGGCATCACCCCGTACAACAACGAGTTCGCCGCCTGTCAGGGGATCGCCGACGGGGAGATCGACGCGGCGTTCACGAACCACTACTACATCCAGCGCGTCCTCGACGGCAACCCGGGGGCGTCGATCGCCACCGCGTTCACCAGCGGTGACGCCGGCGCGGTGTTCAACGTCGCCGGCGCCGCAGTCGTCGACACGGCGAGCGACGCGACGCTCGCCGGGAACTTCGTCCGCCACCTGCTGTCGGCCGAGGCGCAGGACTACTTCGCCCGGTCGACGTTCGAGTACCCGCTCATCCCCGACGTCGAGCCGATCGGGGACCTGCCGACGATCGACGAGCTCGACGTTCCCGACATCGACTTGGCGGAGCTGTCCGACCTCGAAGCGACCATCGACCTCATGCGCGACGCCGGCGTCGAGGTCTAGGCACTCCCCCCACTGACTCCCGTGTCGTCCCGTCAGGACCCTTCTGCCCCGCGCTCGTTCGCACGCCGCCTCGTGAGCCGCGGCCGCGCCCGGATCGCCCGCGCGGACCGCTTCACGCTCGCGGCCGCCCTCCTCGCCGTCGCGGTCGGCGTCCTCACCTTCGGCATCGCCGCGACCGTCTTCGCGCGCCACTCCGTCAACCACGACGAGGGCGTGTACCTCATGCAGGCCGCGCTGCTCCTCTCCGGCCAACTGGAGATCCACGCGGGCGAGCTCGCCGACGCCGTCCACCCGTGGTTCTTCATCGAGGACGGCGGCCGGCTCTACCCGAAGTACAACCCGGTCCCCGCGGCGATGTACGCGGTCTCGATGTGGCTGTTCGGCGAGCCCCGGGTGACGCTCGCTGTCGTCGCCGCGGGCAACGCGGCGCTCGTGTACCTGCTCGGCGCGACGGTCTTCGACCGGCGGGTCGGCCTCGCCGCCGCCGCCCTCTTCGCGGCCTCGCCGATGGCGCTCGTCACCTCCTCGGTGTTCCTCCCGTACGCGCCGACGACGTTCCTGAACCTGGTGTTCGCGGTCGCCTACCTCCGAAGCGTCCGCGATCGGTCCGTCGCGTTCGCCGGACTCGCGGGCGTCGCGATCGGGCTCGCCTTCTTCGCCCGGCCGTACACCGCGGTGCTGTTCGCGGCGCCGTTCATCCTGCACGCGCTCGTCCGGGTCGCCGTCGCGGTCCGAGACGCGGGGGGTCCGCCGCTCCCCCTCCCCGGCCCCGTCCGCCGCCACGGGCTCACGGCCCTCTTCGGCACCCTGTTCGTCGGCGTCACGCTCGCGTACAACTTCCGGATGACGGGGTCGCCCCTGACCTTCCCGTACGAGGCGTTCGCACCGATGGACGGTCCCGGCTTCGGCGAGCGCCGCATCCTCGGTCACACCGAGGAGTACACGCCGGAACTGGCGCTTCGCTCCAACGGGTACGCGCTGTGGTACCTCGCGACGCGCTGGGTCGTCGCCGGACCGCTCGGCACGCTGCTCGCGCTCGCGGGCGGCGGGGCGGCCGCGCGGCGGTGGCTGTCCGGCCGGCCGGCCCTCGGAGCGAGTGCCGGGAGCGACGGGAGCGACGGAACCGACCGAAACGACGCCGACGCCCGCGCGATGCGACGGTTCGAGCGCACCGCCGGGCTCCTGCTCGTCGGCGTCGTCGTCGCCGTCGTCCTCGGAAACCTCTTCTTCTGGGGGACGAACAACCTCCTCGCGACGTTCTCGGACCCGACCGACGGGCTCGTCGCCGGCTTCGGCCCGTTCTACCACTTCGATCTCCTCGTCCCGCTGTCCGTTTTCGGCGGCGTCGCCGTCGCCGCCGGCGGGCGCGGGCTCTCCCGGCTCCGCGCGCGGCTCTCATCTCGGATCCCTCGACGAACCGCGCGTGCCGCGGTCGTCGCGGTCGCGGCGCTCGCGCTCCTCGGCGGGGCGCTCGGCGCCGCCGCCGCGGTCGAGGCGCCGCTCGACCGGCACGCGGCGCACGCCGACAAGTACGAGACGGCGTACGAGCCGGTCGAGTCGGCCACGTTCGACGACGACCTCGTCTTCGTCCCAACCTCGTACGGCGAGTGGCTCCATCACCCGTTCCAGCCGTTCCGGAACGACCCCGGGCTCGACGGGGAGGTGGTGTACGCGCTCGACCGCGACCCGGTCGAGGACTTCGCGGTGATCGACGCCTACCCCGACCGCGACCTCCACCGGTACGCGTACCAGGGGGAGTGGACGCCGGACCCGGACCGCCACGTCGACCCCAAGCTCGAACCCCTCGACGTTCGCGCCGGCGCCCGGGTCGACGCGACGACGACGGTCGGGATCCCCGAGCGCGTCGAGACCGCGCAGATCCGCGTGGAAACGGTGCGTGGCGCTGCCGATGAGGGGACGGGCGACGAGTTCGCGCGCTACGTCGTGAACGATCCCGACGGCTCGCTCTCGGTCGACTGGTCGGTCGGGCCCGACGGGGTACGGCTGGCCGGCGCGCCGAACGCGACCGTCCCGATCGCCCCCGAGGGCGACGAGGCGATCGTGACGGTGACGCTCGTCGACCCGACGGGCTCGACGTTCACCTACCGACAGGAGGCGGCGGTTCGAGCCGCGGGCGGCGGGGAAGCGGGCGGTAGTGAAGCGGGCGGCACCGCGGACGCCGGCGTCGAGGTCGTCTGGCCCCCGGAGCGCTCGGTGTGCCGCCTGGTCACCGAGTGCGGCACCGAGGGGACGTACCTCCCGGAGGACCCGGACGCTCACGCCGAGTGGGTGGTCTTCGAGACGCGCGCTGACGGCGTCGACGATCGGTGAGTCGCCGGCGGTTGGTTCCAAGCGGTTGTCGGCGGTTCCGCGATGGTGACCCCGCACGCGCGCCTCGTGGCCGCCAGAGACGGCCACTCGGAGGCGCGCACCACCGTCTCGGTCATCTTTCAGTAGTTGCCAATCCTGCTTCTTTATTCGGTGGTAGCGGTGAAACGCCGGTTCATTACATCTGCAAACGGATCAGTTCGGCTGGTTTCCGATCCGTCGCCAACTCGCTATTCCGATCGCCAAGCAGAGCGCAGTATAGGCCCCGAGGAGGACAAACCAACGCAGTCCGGTGGGGGGAACGAAACACAGCACCAGCCCGAGACCGATCGTGGCGAGGCCGCCGAGAATCGCCCCACACCCACCGACCCGTGCAGTGTGTTCCGGTGAGCCACTGGCGTTTGGTGCGAAAATGAGATCCGCCCGGTCATCTGTCTGTGTTCGACGCCCAACGTAAACCGTTCCGAGCCCTGTTACAATCAAAAGCAGCCCCCCAATCACGTCTCCAGCCGTCATCTTACACTGACCGTTGAATCTACATCAGATAAATGCCCTCCCCGTGCGTACCAATTCTGTCCTTTCAGTTTCAGCCGCTCGTCTGCGTGCAGAAATCGCGTTAGCAACTACTCCGATACACAGTCGACGCCGGCAGTCCGCGTTGGTGTGACTGACTCACCCATCTCCGAAGGGCGATCGCTCCCGCTCAGAACCGCCGCAGCCGCTCCTCGAGGCAGACGGTCACGATCGACTTCGCGATGGCGGCGCCGCCCTCGATCGGGTCGAGCTTCGTCTCACCCAGCCGCTCGGCGTACGCGATCGGCTCCTCGCGCACGTCGTATCCCCGCATCAGCGGGCGGATCAGCAGCTCCGCGGAGAGGCCGGTGTTCTCGGTCCACCCGATGTCCTGCACGACTTCGCGGCGGTACGCGCGCATCCCGGTCGTGGTGTCGTGAACACGCTCGCTCATGAGCAGGGACGCGAGCGCCGCGAACGCCTGATTCCCGAACCGGTTGAACGCCGGCATCGCGTCCGCGCCGTGATAGAGGCGATCGCCGCTGACCACGTCGGCGCCGTCGTTGATCGCGTCGAGGAAGTCGGGAAGCCGTTCCATCGGATACGTGTCGTCGCAGTCGGTCGTGACCACGACCGGGCGGTCGGGGGTCAGGACGGCCTCTCGGACGGCGACGCCGTACCCCTGCGGCTCCTGCTCGATGACCGTCGCCCCGTGCTCGCGGCCGATCTCGGGGGTCCGGTCCGAGGAGCCGTCGACGCAGACGACCTCGGCGCGCCCGTCCGTGACGCGCTCGATGTCGTCGAGGACCGTCTCGATCGCCTCCTCCTCGTTGTACGTCCCCATGACGACGCTCAGGTCGTCGAAGGTGTACGCGTCCCCGCTCTCCTCCTCGGTCGCGCCGTCGGCCTGTGCGGTCGCGTCGACAGCGACGGAGTCGGCCCCGTCGGTCGCCTCGTCGTCGGGCGTCGTGATCGAACTCATTACTCCGGACGAGTCACCCTACGCACTTGAGTTTTTAGGTTTGCCTAAAGCGACTGCGAGAGGCGTTCTCGAACGTCGTCGGCGGCGCGTAGCGCGAGCGCGGCGATCGTCAGCGTGGGGTTCATCGCGCCGCTCGTGGGGAAGACGCTGCTGGAGGCGATCCAGCAGTTCTCCAGATCGTGGGTCCGGCAGTCGGCGTCGACGACGCCGGCGTCGGGGTCCTCGCTCATTCGGGTCGTTCCCATGTGGTGGTACGCGGGGCCGGTCGCGTCGGGGCCGACGACCCACTCGATCTCCGCGCCGAGCTCTTCGAGAATCGACCGCTGGATCTCGTTGGCGCGCTCGATCGTCCGGAGGGCCCGGTCGCCGACGCTCCAGTGGACCTCGGGGACGGGGTTGCCGCGGTCGTCGGTGCGCTCGGAGTGGAGGGTCACGTAGCTGTCCGACCGCGGGAGCTGCTCGACGAGCCCGCCCATCGCCACGTGAGTGCCGTAGCCGTCGCGGAGCCGACCCAGCAGCTCGTCGCCCCAGTCGTCGCCGGTCAGCGCCATCTCGACGGGCGAGGGGCCGGCGTAGTTGAAGAACTCCAGCTTGAACGGGGCGACCTCCTCGTTCGCCTCGTCGTAGAACTGGTCGCACGCGCTGGTGTAGAAGCCGACGTGATTCTGTCGCGTCGGCTCGTCGAGGGTGCCGCCCACGCCCGCGAACAGGTGGTCCATGAAGAACTTCCCGACCGTCCCGCTGGAGTTGGCGAGGCCGTCGGGGTACGCGTCGGACGCCGAGAGCAGCAGGAGCCGCGGCGTCTCCACGCCGCCGCAGGCGACGACGAACGCGTCGGCCTCCTGCCGGTGTTCGGTCCCGTCGGGCGTCGCGTACACCGCGGCGGTCACCGAGTCGTCGCCGTCGTGTTCGAGCCGCTGGACCGGCGCTCGGTCGATGACCGTCGCGCCTCGCTCCTCCGCGCGCTCGACGTGGACCGTGGCGTCGTACTTCGCGCCGGCCGGACAGACGGGCTGGCAGGTGCCGTAGCCGGCGCAGGCCGACCGACCGTCGTACGCCTCGGAGTTGCGCGCGTTCGGCACCGAGTGCATGTCGATCCCGAGCTCCTCGCAGGCCTCCGCGAACAGCGAGTCGCTGTACGAGGGCTTGAACGCGGGCATCGGGTGCGGCTCCTCGCGCGGCGGCGCGTAGGGGTTGTCCGACGCACCGGCGACGCCCAGCTCGCGTTCGGCCTCCGCGTAGTACGGCTGGAGGTCGGCGTAGTCGATCGGCCAGTCCGGGCCGACGCCGCGCTCGGTCCCCGAGTTAAAATCGTCCTCGTGGAGCCGCATCACCATCCCCTGCCAGTGGAGCGTCGACCCGCCGAGCCCCTTGACGCGGGCGTGGTTCAGCGGGTAGGAGCGTTCCCCGGAGGTGGCGTAGGCGTCGCGCTCACCCCCCACGTCCCACACGTCCGGTCGACCGTCGCTCGGTCGGATCGCCCGCTCCTGTCGCGCGAGTCGGTCGGCGGGATCGAACCGGGGGCCGGCGTCGAGGACGACCACCTCGTGATCGGGGGCCAGCCGGTCCGCGACGAGCGCCCCCGCCGGCCCCGCGCCGACCACGCAGACCTCCGCGTCCGCCACGGGAGTCCGGTCGACGTCTCCGGCGCTCATCGCGGCCCTCGCCGGTAGCTCTCGGTCCCGCCGGGGTGGCCCTGCGGGTTCTCCAGTCCCACGAGCTCGCCGCCGGTCGGCGAGGCGTACAGCGCAAGCAGCAGCTCGTTGACCACGTAGTAGCGCACCCGCTCGGCGAGCGTTCCGTCTGGGACCTCGTCGGCGACGTCGGCGCCGACCTCGCGGAGGAGTTCGTCCCGCGTGGTCTCGGAAAGGTCGACGAGCGGCGCCCCGTGCCACGAGCGGGCGGCGTCGTCGAGGTCGCCGACCGTCGCTCGCAGTCCCGCGGCGTGTGCCGACCCGTCGAGCCGACCGTCGAGGAAGCGGTCGACGAACGCCTCGACCCCGTCGACCGCTTCCGGGTAGACGACGGTCGCGACCGCGGCCATCGACGCGCGGACGGCCGCCTCGTCGAGGGCCGCCGCTTCGGCTTCCCCGGCGCCGTCCGCTCCCCCGGCGCCGTCGCCTCCGTCGTCCGATCGGCGCGTGCCGAGGGCGACGCCGCCGGTCGCGCCGACGGTCGCCAGCGCGGCAACGGCGTCGCGCCGCGTCAGTTCCATATCCGGTTTAGGCTTCCCTAAACTATTATATCCGTCGGACCCGATCGACGACCGGATCGCAACTGCTAACGGTCGGTGTGGCCTCCTCCCGATAACCCCTCCCTTCCGGACCATGAGCTTGACACGCCGGATCCGCGACATCCTGACAGACGGCGACGACCGACTACCGGTGGGGCTGACGCTGCTCTCCGCCGCCATCGCCGGCACGCTGGTGTTCCCGCTGGCGTGGCTGGTGATCCGGGCGGTCACCGTCGAGCGGTCGCGGGCGATGGAGCTGCTGTTCAGCGCGGGGACCGCCGAGATCCTGGTGAACAGCCTGTTGCTGATGGGCGGCGTCACCGCGTTTTCGATCCTGGTGGGCGTTCCGCTCGCGTATCTCACGGCGCGGACCGACCTCCCCTTCCGCCGGTTCTGGTCGATCGCGGTCGCGCTCCCGCTCGTCGTTCCGAGCTACGTCGGCGCGTTCTCCTTCGTCTCCGCGTTCGGCCCGAGCGGCGAGTTCCACGACCTGCTCGCGCCGCTCGGGATCGAGCGGCTCCCCGACATCTACGGCCTTCCGGGGGCGATCCTCGTCATCTCGCTGTACACGTACCCGTACGTCTACCTGACCACGCGCGCCGCCCTCCTCTCGCTCGACACGACGCTGATCGAGGCGGCGCGGACGCTGAACCACGGGCGGCTCGAGGCGTTCCGCCGCGTGACGCTCCCCGTGATCCGCCCCGCGATCGCCGCCGGGTCGCTGTTGGCGGCGCTGTACGCGGTGTCCGACTTCGGGACGCCGACGATCATGCGGCTCCCCGTCTTCACGCGCCAGATATACGTCGAGTACAACTCCTTCGGGAGCGACTACGCCGCCCTCCTCTCCCTGCAGCTGCTCGCCGTCGTGCTCGTCGTGCTCGCGCTGGAGCGGCTCGTGCAGTCCGACGGCAGCGCGCACGGCGACGACGCGGGTCACACCGACCGGCTCGTCGGGTTGGGGCGCTGGCGCTGGCCGGCGACGCTCCTGCCAGCGTCCGTGTCCGCGGTCGCGCTCGTCGTCCCTCTGTGGATCCTCTATCTGTGGCTCGTCCGCACCGACACGGGCCGCCGCCCCTCGATGGCGTTCGAGTGGGTACAGGCGCTCAACTCGGTGTCGGTCGCCGCGGCGGCCGCCGTCGTCGCCGCGCTGGCGGCGCTCCCGGTCGCGTACTTCGCCGCGAACCACGACACCCCGCTGTCGACGCTGTTCGAACGCGCGACGTACGTCGGCTTCGCGGTCCCTGGGATCGTGTTGGCGCTCGCGCTGGTCTACTTCGGGTCGGGCTACCTTCCGTGGCTCTACCAGACGCTCCCGCTCCTGGTGTTCGCGTACGTCGTCCGGTTCCTCCCGCAGGTGGTCGGATCGACGCGGACCTCGATCCTGGGCGTCGACCCCCGACTCGTCGAGGCGAGCCGGGCGCTCGGCGAGTCGTCGATGGGCGCCTTCCGCCGCGTGACGTTCCCCCTCGTCAGATCCGGGATCGTCGCCGGCGCCGCCCTCGTGTTCCTCACGACGATGAAGGAGCTCCCGGTCACGCTCATTCTCCGCCCCTCCGGGTTCGAGACGATCGTCACGCAGATCTGGCGCGCACAGGAGTCCGGGCTCTACCAGTACGCCGTCGTCCCGACCCTCCTGCTCCTGGTCATCTCCGGGCTCTCGATGGTCGTCATGCTCGCGCAGGAGGGCGGCGAGGACGGGCTCTGAACGCGGGGCCGCTCCCTCGCGCCGCTCCCGCGTGAGCCGCGTCCCGATTCCGCACCTACTTACCCGACTCGGCCTCAGGAACCCGGTATGGACCTCTCCAATTCGACCGCACTGGTCACCGGCGGCGCGGGGCTCGTCGGAAGCCACCTCGCCGCGCGGCTCCGCGACCGCGGGGCGACGGTCCGCGTGGCCGACGACCTCTCGAAGGGGGACCGCGAGCGCGTCCCGGACGGCGTCGAGTTCGTCCGGGCGGACCTCACCGCTCCCGACGGCGTCGCCGAGGCGGTCACCGGCGACCTCGACGTCGTCTTCCACTTCGCCGCGTACACCGACACGAACTACGACGACGACCGGGAGCTGTTCGAGGCGAACACGGAGATGACGTACAACGTCTTGGAACGCATGCACGAGGTCGGCGTCGACCGGCTCGCCTTTACCTCCTCCTCGACGGTGTACGGCGAGGCGCCTCGCCCGACGCCCGAAGACCACGGCCCCCTGGAGCCCATCTCCATCTACGGCTCCTCGAAGCTCGCCGACGAGGCGCTGATCTCGACGCACGCCCACTCCTACGGGGTGCAATCGTGGGTGTTCCGTTTCGCGAACATCGTCGGCCCCCACCAGCGCGGGAACGTGATCCCCGACTTCATCCAGAAGCTCGACGCCGACCCGAGCGAGCTCGAGATCCTCGGGGACGGACGGCAGGAGAAGTCGTACATGCACGTCTCCGAATGCGTCGACGCCATCCAGCACGTCGTCGAGCACGCCGACGACGAGCTGAACGTGTACAACCTCGGGACGGAGACCACCACGTCCGTCACCGACATCGCCGACATCGTCAGCGACGAGCTCGGCGTTGACCCCGAGTACGCCTACACCGGCGGCGACCGCGGCTGGACCGGCGACGTGCCCAAAATGCGCCTGTCGATCGAGAAGCTCACCGACCTCGGCTGGAAGCCCTCGATCGAGAGCGACGAGGCCGTCCGGCGGAGCGCGCGCGAACTGATCGACGAGATCGCGGAGTAGGCGTCGGAGGCTGCGCTGTATACGGGGCGCGAACGTCGCGCCCGCTTCCGATCCCGCAGCTACGGCTGCGATCTCAGGGGCAATTATTCAGATTGAGAGACACCCCCATACACATATGCCTAGCCATGTCATCGTGCCACAGGAATGACTGGCACGATTGACACGATCGCCGTCCTCCACGTCGATGACGAACCAGATTTCGCAGATCTGACCGCGACGTTCCTCGAACGTGAGGATGACCGATTCGAGGTCGAAACGGCGACCAGTGCCTGCGACGCGCTCGCTACCTTCGAACTCCCGGCGTTCGATTGCATCGTCTCCGATCACGATATGCCGAGCATGAACGGGATCGAGTTCCTCGAGGAGGTGCGCGAGGAGTGTCCCGACCTCCCGTTTATCCTGTACACCGGGAAGGGGTCCGAGGAAGTCGCTTCGGACGCGATCACCGCGGGGGTCACCGATTACCTGCAAAAAGGGAGCGGAACTGACCACTACGCGGTCTTAGCCAATCGCATCGGGAACGTCGTCGAATCACGCCGGTCTCAACAGAAACTGGTCGAACGAGACCGAGACCTCAGCCGGTATAAACACATGATCAACTCGATGTACGAAGCCGCTTGCCTCTACGACGAACACGGCCGCTTCGAGATCGTGAACGAGTATCTGGCCGGCTGGTACAATACGACTCGCGAGGCGCTCGAAGGCGAAGAGAGCAACCTCATCCAGATCGTCCAAGAGCGGGCCGACAACGGAGACCCCTATCAAGCGCTTCTCGACGGACAGCGCGACCAAATATCGGGGGAGATCGAAGCGGAGTTTCCCAACCACGGACACGCCGTGTTAGAGTACCGATTAACTCCGCTCACGATCGACGGGACCGTCGAAGGAGTCGTCGGCGTCACCCGTGACATAACCGCCCAGAAGGGACATCAGCGGGAGATCGAACAGACAAACGCGCTGCTTTCGACGCTCTTCGACGCGCTCCCCCAGGGCGTTCTCGTCGAAGACGACGCTCGGAACGTCTTGGCGGTCAATCAGCAGATGTTCGACCTCTTCGAGCTGCCGAGCTCGCCCGAGGGAGTCGTCGGTGAGGACTGTGAGCGTCTGGCCGAAGCGATCAGCGACATGTTTGCCGACTCCGAGTGGTTCGTCGAGCGCACCAACGAACTGATCGCGAAAGGCGAACCGGCAGACGGGGAAGAGCTTGAGCTCGCTGACGGGCGAACGTTCGAACGGACCCACCGACCGATCGAGCTCCCGAACGGCGAGGGACATCTGTGGGTGTACCGGGACGTGACCGCTCGCAAGATCCGCGACCACGAGATCGAAACGATCCAGCGGCGGTTCGAAGCCGTCCTCGAGAACACGCCGACGCCGATGTTTATGAAGGACGAGGGGGGTGAGTACCTCTTCGTCAATCAGGCGTACCGCGACCTCTTCGACCTCCGGGACGAGGAAATCGTCGGGCGGACGGACGGCGAGATCCACTCCTCGGAGATGGCTACCGATGTCCGACGGAACGACCGTACCGTCATCGAGCGCGGCGAGCCGATCGAGGTCGAAGAATCGATCGCCGTCGACGGGAACGAGCTGATCTTCCTGACCACGAAGGTCCCCGTCTACGATACGGGGAGGCGCTCCGACCCGGACTCGCCCGTCGCCGTCTTCGGCGTTGCGACGGAGATCACCGAACGCACGGTCCGCGAGCAGCAGCTCGAAGCGTTGAATCAGGTCACCCAAGTGCTCATGCGTGCGGAAACGCGGGACGAGATCCTCGAGATCGGAACCGAGACGACCAGAGACCTCCTGGGAATCGAGCTTAATGCGATCCACCTCTACGACGAGGACGCCGGGGCGCTCGTCCCGGCGGCGGCCACCGACGCGGTGTACGACCTCATCGGCGAGCCTCCGTCGTTCACCGGCGAGGACAGCATCGCCTGGCGCGTCTATCAGCGAGGGGAGCCACGCGCAGTCGACGACGTCCACGAAGACCCGGACCGATACAATCCGGACACGCCGGTTCGGAGCGAACTCTACCTCCCGCTCGCGGACTACGGGATCCTGATCGCCGGATCGCCGTCACCGGAGTCGTTCGACGACGAGGACGTGCTCTTGGGCGAGATCTTGGCCGGCGGGCTGACGAGAGCGCTTGAACAGGTCGAGCGAACCGCGCAGCTCCGGGATCGCGAACGGGAGCTCACCGAGCAGAACGACCGGCTCGAAGAGTTCGCCAGCATCGTCTCTCACGACCTTCGGAACCCGATCACCGTGGCCGAAGGGCACTTGGAGCTGGCTGCCACGGAGTGCGACAGCGAGCACTTGGAACACGTGAAGCGCGCCCACGAGCGAATGTGGGCGTTGATCGAAGACCTCCTGACGCTCGCCCGTGAGGGCGAGGCGGTAACGGAGTTCGAGTCGGTCGCGTTGACCGGACTTATCCAGGGGTGCTGGGCGAACGTCGAAACGGGCGATGCCACGCTGATCACCGACACCGACCGAACCGTACGGGCCGACAAGAGCCGTCTGAAACAGCTGTTCGAGAACCTGATTCGGAACGCCATCGAGCACGGTGACGGGGACGTGACCGTGACGGTCGGCGAGACGGACGCGGGGTTCTACGTCGAGGACGACGGCCCCGGAATCCCCGCGGACGAACGCGAGGCCATCTTCGACGCCGGCTACTCGACGCAGGCGGACGGGACCGGCTTCGGATTGGGTATCGTCCAACGGGTCGTGGAGGCCCACGAGTGGGAGATCGACGTGACAGACGGTGACGAGGGGGGCGCACGCTTCGAGATAACCGGCGTCGAGTTCGGTGCCGAATGAACCCCCGTCTCGGCCGCGCCGCGCCTGACGGGCCCGACTGAGTTCGACAGCGCGGTTGCGGTAGGCTCGCCGCTACCGACGTCGAGGGGACCTCGAAAATCCCGCCCTCACGCCTCCGCAGCCTCGGCGGACGGCGCGGCTCCGCCCGCGCCGCTTCGGAAGGGCCTTTTAACCCGCCCGTCGAACGGACGGTATGTTCAGGCAGCTCCGGTCGGAGGTCGAGACGGCGCTCACCGCGGCGCTCGACGACCTCGACCTCCCGACCGACGACCTCGGCATCGAACGCCCGCCGGACGACATGGACGCGACGCTCGCCTCCAGCGTCGCCTTCCGGCTCGCGGGCGAGGTCGGCGACGCGCCCCCGAACGTGGCCGCGACGGTCGCGGCGGCGGTCGATGTCGACGGGTACGACTACCTCGACACGGTCGACACCGCCGGCCCGTACGTCAACTTCCACGCCGGCGAGCGCTACCTCGCCGACACGCTCGACGCGGCCGCCCCCGACGCGGGTTACGGGGCGCTCCCGGACAAAGAGACCTCCGTCGTCGTCGAGCACACGAGCGCGAACCCGACCGGCCCGGTCCACGTCGGCCGGGCGCGCAACCCGATCGTCGGCGACGCGGTCGCGAACCTCCTGGCGTACGCGGGCTACGACGTCGACCGCCACTACTACGTGAACGACGCGGGCCGCCAGATGGCGGTGTTCACGTGGGCGTACGAGCGGTTCGACGAGTCCGATCTCGACGCCGAACCGGCCCGCGACCGCGCCGAGTACGACCTCGTGCGCTACTACCGCAAGGGGAACGCGTTCTTGGAGGAGGCCGACCCCGAGGCCGTCGAGGCCGCCGAAGACGAGATCGCCGCGATCCTCCAGGGGCTCGAATCCGGCGACGAGGAGACGTACGAGCGCGTCAGTGCGGTCGTCGACGCGGTGCTCGGCGGCATGAAGGAGTGCCTCGCCCGCCTGCCCGCGGAGTTCGACGAGTTCGTCAAGGAGACGCGGTTCATGCGCGACGGCTCGACCGACGACGTCGCCGCGCGGCTCAAGGAGACCGACCACGCCGTCTACGAGGAGGACGCCTGGCAGCTGGAGCTCGACGAGTGGGGGATCGACAAGAACCTCGTCTTCCTGCGCTCGGACGACACCAGCCTCTACACCACCCGCGATCTGGCCCACCACGAGTGGAAGTTCGCGAACTACGACCGCGCCGTCACGGTGCTCGGCGAGGACCACAAGCTGCAGGCCGACCAGCTCGACGCGACGCTGGAGCTGCTCGGCAACGACACCGACCAGCTCGGCCACGTCATCTACTCGTACGTGAACCTCCCCGAGGGGAAGATGTCCACCCGGCGCGGGACGGGCGTGATGCTCGACGACCTGCTCGACGAGGCGATCGAGCGCGCTCGCGACGCGGTCGAAACGCGGATGGACGACCGCATCCGCGACGACGACCTCACCGACGAGGACGTCGAGCGCATCGCCCACCAGGTCGGGATCGGCGCGGTCCGGTACGACATCGTTTCCAAACAGCCCGCGAAGGCGATCACCTTCGACTGGGAGGACGCGCTCGACTTCGAGGGGCAGTCCGCCCCGTTCGTCCAGTACGTCCACGCGCGCTGTTGCGGAATCTTAGACGAGGCGGCCGACGCGGGGATCGAGGTGCCGGGCGTGACGGCGGACGACGCGGGAGTCGTCGACGGCGGCGCTCTCGACGTCGACGCGTCGACGCTGGAGACCGCGGAAGCCCGCGACCTCCTCCGCGAAATCGCTCGCTTCCCCGCCGCGATCGAGGCGGCGGCGGACGACCTGGAGCCGCACACGATCGCCACGTTCACCCGCGAGTTCGCGGACGCGTACAACGCCTTCTACCGGGAGTGTCCCGTGGTGACCGCCGAGGACGCGGAGCTGCGTGCCGCCCGCGTCGCGCTCGTCGCGGCCGCGAAGCACACGATGGCGAACGCGCTCGACGTGCTCGGCGTCGAGGCGCCGGAGTCGATGTAGGAGACGGCGAGGCACGCAGCACCGCGTTCGGCGGCCGTGCGGCTCGGCTCCGCCGCGCCGGCGGGGAGGTCAAAGCTTACTTACACGCACGCCGCCGTAGTTTGGGTAATGAGTAGCGACGCACAGAAGGCGAGCGAAGACCGGCGGAAGTACGAGTTCCGCAAGGTCATCGAGGAGCTCCGCGAGTACGAGGGCTCCGGGACGCAGCTCGTCACCATCTACATCCCCGAAGACCGGCAGGTATCCGACGTGGTCGCGCACGTCACGCAGGAACACAGCGAGGCGTCCAACATCAAGTCCAAGCAGACCCGGACGAACGTGCAGGACGCGCTCACGTCGATCAAGGACCGCCTCCGCTACTACGACACCTTCCCGCCGGAGAACGGCATGGTGATCTTCTCCGGGGCGATCGACGCCGGCGGCGGTCAGACCGACATGGTCACCAAGACGCTGGAGTCGCCCCCGCAGCCCGTCCAGTCGTTCCGGTACCACTGTGACTCCGCGTTCCTCACCGAGCCGCTCGAACACATGCTCGAGGACACCGGGCTGTTCGGGCTCATCGTCTTGGACCGCCGCGAGGCCAACGTCGGCTGGCTGAAGGGGAAGCGGGTCGAGGCCGTCAAGTCGGCCTCCTCGCTCGTCCCCGGCAAGCAGCGGAAGGGTGGCCAGTCCGCCCAGCGGTTCGCCCGACTGCGGCTGGAAGCGATCGACAACTTCTACCAGGAGGTCGCGGGGATGGCCAACGACCTGTTCGTCGACAAGCGCCACGAGCTCGACGGCATCCTCGTCGGCGGCCCCTCCCCGACCAAAGACGAGTTCCTCGACGGCGACTACCTCCACCACGAGCTTCAGGACAAGGTGCTCGGCAAGTTCGACGTGGCGTATACCGACGAGTCCGGGCTGAAGGACCTCGTCGACAACGCCAGCGAGGCGCTCGCCGACCAGGAGATCGTCGAGGATAAGCGCCACATGGAGGAGTTCTTCGAGAACCTCAACACCGGCGAGGAGGCCACGTACGGCTTCGACCAGACCCGCCGAAACCTGATTATGGGCTCCGTCGACCGCCTGCTCATCTCCGAGGACCTCCGCTCCGACGTGGTCGTCTACGAGTGTCCGAACGGCCACGAGGAGTACGAAGTCATCGACTCGCGACACTCCACCCCGTCTCACGAGTGTTCGGAGTGCGGGGAGGAGGCCGAGGTCGACGAGCGCGAGGACGTGATCGAACACCTGATGGCGATCGCCGAGCAGCGAGGCACCGACACCAAGTTCATCTCCACCGACTTCGAGAAGGGCGAACAGCTGCTCGACGCGTTCGGCGGTATCGCTGGGATCCTGCGCTACTCGACGGGCGTCTAAGCGTCGGCGTCGAAAACATCTCTCCGGCTTTCTCCCCTACTGCTCCGGCTCTACGGGCGTCGCGATCTCCAGACACGCGCACGCGTCGGTCTCGGGATCGAAACAGTCCGGACACTCCGGCTGGCGGTCGATAATGGTGTCGAGCCGCTCGGCGACGGTGTCGTCGATGACCGCCTCCAGCTCGCGGGCCTCGTCGCGGAACTCCTCGACCGCGAGCACGTTCGCTAGGAAGCGCTCGATGATACAGTAGGTCTGGAGCGCGTCCCGCGCCCGGACGATCCCGTCGTCGGTGAGCTGTACCCCCTTGTACTTCTCGTGTTCGGCGAGCCCGCGCTCCTCGAGCTTTCCGATCATCTCGTTGGCGCTCGCCGGGCTGACTCCGAGCGAATCGGCGATCGACCCGGTCGAGGCGGGACCGTCTTCCTGCTTCTGTACGACGTATATCGTTTTGAGGTACTGGTCTGCGGTGTTCACGGCTTCCCTCCGTCGGCGCTCGTCGTCGGCTCGATCCCCTGATTCATCGTCGCTCCATGACCTCCGTTACCTCGCTGACCCCCTCGGCCTCGTCTTCGCGGATCGCCCGCAGTTCGTCCAGCAGCTCCGTGCGGTCAAGCGAGAACTCGGCGTCCGACTCCTCGATCGCCTGAATGAGGTCGTCGTAGAACTTGTAAGCGGTCTCCTCGTTACACAGCTGGTCGTAGAGGACCCCGTCGAAGTCCTCCGGTTGAGTCCGTCCGTACCGCGCGTCCACGAGCGACTCGATCTCGTCGAACGGGACGCTGTCGACGCCGAGCCCCTCGATCAGCGATTCGAGCCGCTGGCGGTGTTCGGCGGACTCCTCGGCGGCGTCCGCGAGCAGGTCCTCGATCTCCTGATCGAGTTCGGCGTCGAGGCTCTGGTAGTGGTGGTGCGCCCGCGCCTCCACGACCTCCTCCAGCACGATCCCGATCTGTAGCAGCCGGGCGAGCTGGTCGTCCGAGGCGATCCGCTGGCTCACGCTCACGGCGACCACCCGTCACCGTTCGATACGACCCTTCGCATACACGTCAACTCAGACGTAGTCCGACTTAAGGAGTTCCCCTTCATTCGCCGACCGATCGAGACGCTCACCGCTCATCGCGCCGTTCGCGGAGAAATAGAAACGCCGCTGGTCCGCGACCGGACTACTGCAGGCGCTCGAAGACGAGCTCCTCGACGTCGTCGCGGAACTCGTCGACCGCGATCTCCTCTAACACGGGGACGAAGAAGCCCTCGACGAGCATGTTTCGGGCCGTGTGCGAGTCGATCGAGCGGCTCTCCAAGTAGAACAGGTCCTCGGCGTCGACCTGTCCGACCGTCGCGGAGTGGGACGCCTCGGTGTCGTGGTTGTTGATGATCAGCTTCGGCGACGCGTCCGCCTCGGCGTCGTCGGACAGCATCAGCGTGTTCTCGCGCTGGTAGCTGGAGGTGTTCCACGCGTCGTTGCCGACGTCCTGGACGCCCTCGTAGACGGAGCGGGCCACGTCGTCGAGCACGCCGCGCGTGACCAGGTCGGCCGTCGTGTGCTCGGCCTGGTGCCAGACGCGGGCGTTGATGTCGAAGTGCTGGTCCTCGGTGCCGAAGAACGTCCCGACGATCTGGCTCTCGGCGCCGTCGCCGTTCAGCTCCGACTCCACGTCCGAGCGCGTCAGCTTCGACCCGAAGTTGCTCTCGATCCAGTCGACGGTGCCGTAGACGCCGACGTCGGCGCGCTTCAGCGAGTAGGTGTACGTCTCGTCGTCCAGGTTCTGGAGCGACCCGAACTGGACGCTCGCGTTCTCGCCCGCCGCGATCTCGACGAGGTTCGAGAAGTACCGGTCGCCGTCGACCTCGCCGTCGCCGGGCTCGATCGACTCGAGGATCGTCACCGACGACGACTCCTCGGCGACGACGAGCGTCTGGCTGAACAGCGAGCGGGAGTTCATCTCCGCGCGCACCGTCACGTCCTCGACGTCGACGCCCTCGGGGACGTAGACGAACGTCCCGGTCGTGAAGAGCGCGACCGACAGCGCGGTGAGGTAGTTGTGTTCGGGGTCGAGCACCGAGCCGAAGTTCGCCTCGATGACGTCGCCGTACTCGTCGAACGCCTCGGTGAAGGGGAGGACGACGACCTCGTCGTCGCCGACGGACCGCTCTGTCGTGTCCGACTGGTTCAGCGGATCGACCAGCGACTCGAAGTCGAGCGCCTCCAGGTCCGTCCAGCGCCGCCCGGGCGTCTGGATCACGTCCGGCAGCTCGGCCGTCTCCAGCGCGGACAGCGCGTTCAGACGGGTCTCCAAGAGCCACTCGGGCTCGTCGCGTTCCTCGGCGATGCGTCGTACCGTGTCCTCAGAGAGGCTCTCGATTGCTTGCGTGCTCATGTTATCCGAGCGAGCCCTCCATCTCCAGCTCGACGAGCCGGTTGAGCTCGACGGCGTACTCGATGGGCAGCTCCTCCGTGATGGGCTCGATGAAGCCCGAAACGATCATCTGCTTGGCGTCGTCGTCGTCCAGCCCGCGCGACTGCAGGTAGAAGATGTCCTCGTCGCCGATCTTCCCGACGGTCGCCTCGTGGGCGACGTCGACCTTCGACTCGTTGATCTCCATGTACGGCATGGTGTCCGAGGTCGACTCGTTGTCGAACATCAGCGCGTCGCACTCGACGGCGGTCGAGGAGTTCTCGGCGCCGTCGGCGATGTGGACGAGTCCGCGGTAGTTCGTGCGGCCGCCGTCCTTCGAGATGGACTTCGACTCGATGGTCGATTTGGTCTCGGGCGCGTTGTGGTACACCTTCGCCCCGGTGTCGATGTCCTGCCCCTCGCCCGCGAAGGCGATGGTGATGTGGTTGTCGGAGGCGCCGCGCCCCTTCAGGATCGTCGAGGGGTACAGCATCGTCGCCTTCGACCCCATCGATCCGGAGATCCACTCCATGCGCCCGCCCTTCTCGGCGATGGCGCGCTTGGTGTTCAGGTTGTAGGTGTTCTTCGACCAGTTCTGCACCGTGGAGTACTGGACGTGGGCGTCCTCGCCGACGAACACTTCCACGCCGCCGGAGTGGAGGTTGAACGCCGAATACTTCGGGGCCGAACAGCCCTCGATGTAGTGGACCTCGGACCCCTCCTCGGCGATGATGAGCGTGTGCTCGAACTGGCCCATCCCCTCGGAGTTCATCCGGAAGTACGCCTGTACCGGCATGTCGACCGTGGTGTTCTCCGGCACGTAGACGAACGAGCCGCCGGACCAGATCGCGCCGTGAAGCGCGGCGAACTTGTTGTCGCTCGGGGGGACGCACTTCGTCATGAAGTGCTCGCGGACGAGCTCCTCGTGCTCCTGGACGGCCTCGTCCATGTTACAGAAGATGACGCCCTTCTCCTCCCACCGCTCCTGCATGTTCTGGTAGACGACCTCCGACTCGTACTGGGCGCCGACGCCGGAGAGCGCGTTCTTCTCGGCCTCCGGGATGCCCAGCTTGTCGAACGTGTCTTTGATCTCGTCCGGGAGTTCGGTCCAGTCGTCGACGCCGGCGCGGACGTCGACGTCCGGCCGAATGTACGGGATGATCTCGTCGACGTCGACCTCGCTGAGGTCCGGCTGGGCGGGCCAGTCGGTCGGCATCGGCATCTCCTGGAACTGCTCGAGCGCGCGCAGGCGCCGCTCCAGCATCCACTCCGGCTCGTCTTTGTCCTCCGAGATGACGCGGACCGTCTCCTCGGTGAGACCTTTCTCGGTCTGGAAGGCGGATTTCTCCTCCTTCTTGAACTCGAAGCGGGCCTCGGTGTCTGTCTCCTTCAGTTCGTCCTGTTGTGAGCTCATAGTATGATGTTACGTTGTTCCGGACTTACGTGTATCGCGTGACTGGATTCAGTTACGCGGCCTCGAACGCGTCCTCGCGGACCCAGTCGTACCCCTTGTCCTCGAGCTTCTCGGCGAGCTCCGCGCCGCCGCTCTTGACGACCTCGCCGTCAAGCATCACGTGGACGTGATCGGGCTCGACGTAGTCGAGGATCCGCTGGTAGTGAGTGATCTGGAGGACGCCCGTGCCCTGCTCGTCGCGGAGCGCGTTGATCCCCTTCGAGACGTCCTGCAGCCGGTCGATGTCCAGCCCGGAGTCGATCTCGTCGAGCACCGCGACCGCGGGCTCGAGCATCGCCGCCTGCAGCACCTCGTTCTGCTTCTTCTCGCCGCCGGAGAAGCCGGCGTTGAGGTAGCGCTGCATGAACTTCTCGTCCATGTCGAGCAGCTCCATCTTCTCCGAGAGGATCTCCTGGAACTCGGCGACGCCGATCTCGCCGTCGTCCGCGGGGCCCTCCATCGGGGAGGTGTCGTACCCGTCGTCCTCGTCGTCCGCGTCGGCTTCCGCCTCCTCCTCCTCTTCGAACAGCTCCTCGCGCTCGTCCGCCTTGGCGTTGAGCGCCTGCCGGAGGAAGTTCGTCATGGTGACGCCCTCGATCTCCGCCGGGTACTGGAACCCGAGGAAGATGCCGAGCGCGGCGCGCTCGTTGGGTTCGAGCTCAAGCAGCTCCCAGTGGTAATCCTCGTCGTCGATCTCGGCGTCGATGTCGGCGACGTCCTCCTCGTCGAGATGCAGGAGGACCTCGCCGCCGGTGACCTCGTACGCGGGGTGGCCGGCGATCACCTTCGCGAGCGTCGACTTCCCGGAGCCGTTCGGGCCCATCAGTGCGTGGATGTCCCCGGACTCGACGGTCAGGTCGACCCCCCGAAGAATGCGTTCGCCGTCCTCTTCCGCCACTCGCGCGTGAAGATCGTTGATTTCGAGAGTTGCCATATGTATTCTCGTGCCTCGTGTCCCAACAGTGGTGACTTGGCGGGTTAATGGTTACGCATCTCCCCGTAGAATCTCCCGAGATCGGTAAGAATTTTTCTCAACTATCGAAAAGCGGTTTTCGGGCTTCCGATTCAGGCGTCGAAACGGCTCACATGAACGAGCCGAGCCCGGTCTGTTCTTGCCCCGTCTTGACCTCCTCCCACGACATCCCAAGCGCCTCGATGACGCGCTCGATCGGGCCCTGAAGCGTCTTGTCAAGCATCTTCTCCCAGTCGACCTCGAACTCGTCGGGCACCTGATCGGCGTACTCGAAGCAGATCACGTCCGGGTCGCGTTTGAACTCCCCGTACAGGTGATCTCGCTGCGGGTCGAGCCCCTTCTCTTCCTCCATCCGTGCCCAGAAGTCGGGATGGACCTTCTCGATGTACAGCCGCTTCGGCTTCGACCCGCTCCCGAAGTTGGTCCCGAGCATGCGGTTGGCGTACTTCGCTCCGCGCACCTGCGCGGTCGGCGTCTCGTAGGCGTCGAGCTTCTTGCCGATCCCGCCCGGAATCCCGATCTCGTCGAGGTCCACGTCGCCGTCGAGCACCTCGGCGATCACGTCCACGAGGTACGCTTTCACCTCCTCTAGATCCTCGTCGATGTCGTCGCCCGTCACGATCGTCTCGATGACGTTCTGCTGGACCTCCTTCGTGATCCCGGCGATGTCCGACCGCTTGTACTCGAACCCGGTGATGTCGATGTCGTCGACGTCCTTCCCCTCCTTCCAGATGATGTGACCCGCGTACCGCTTCTTCTTGCCCGCCTGGAAGAACCGCCGGTAGAGCTTCTCGAACTCGATCTGGAAGCGGTGAGCATCGGCGTTGAGCTCCTCTCGCGCGAAGTCGTCGTAGCGCTCGTTGATGTGGTCCTCTATCTCGAAGGAGGTCTCGATGGCCTCCGCTTTATCCACTTCCTGTCCGAGAGACAGCATGACGGAGTCGGTGTTATGAAGGACGACCCCGCCGACGCCGTCGACGAAGTTCTCGTTCTCGGCGACGCTGAGATCATACACGTACCCGTCGTGATCCACTTCCTCGACGACCGGATCCCGCCCGTTTCGGTAGTAATCACACGTTCGAATCGTGTAGCTTCCTTTGCTCTCCCTGTACTTCAGCGAGTGTTTCTCCTCGCGCTGTGTGAGCAGCGTGGAGAGCCCCGCAGCGAGTTCTCGACTCGTCGTCTCGAAGTCGAAATTCCGCTCGCAGTACTCGGCCGAGTACCGCGGGAATTCGCGTGAGCCGTCTCCCTCGACGAGCACGTCGACAAAGAGCTGTTGGAGATCGTCGGAGAGGTTGAACACGAACCCAGGGATGCGCTTCCCACGCGACGTCTGCCCGGCGAACTCACGGAAGAACACCGCCGAGAGCTCGTTCATCATCTGGAGCTTGTGGGTGCCGTCGTCGTACGTTACTGACTGGTCCCCGTCGTCGGTTCCGTACTCGACGGTTCGTTCGTTGGACGTGTCCGACGCAATAACACTCGCTATCGCTCCGTCGAACAGACGGAGGTAATCCTCTTGGAGGCCTTCCAGCCACTCTGTTCTGGATTCGGCGATGCTTGCGCCGAATCTTGAAGCCGTCGTCTCGACTGTCGATGCGCTCCCCTCGGTGACGTACGCGGCGAGCAACCGAACGAGCGCCCGTCCGTCTTCGGAGTCCAAATCGACGTATCGCTGTACCTTGATGCTCTTCTCTATCGCATCGTGATGCTTGTGGCCGAACCAGACCCAGTCGTCGTTCGCGTGGACTCGCTTGACCTTCTTCTCCGCGTTCTCGCTGCCGACGCTTCGGCCGTCCTCATACTCTCGCGTGTATCCTTCCAACACGTCGTACACGTCGATTTTCTCCACTGTTTCGACCTCGGGGAGATCAGGTACCCGAAGTGGCTCTTCGACGTCTTCCGGCTTCGTTTCGACCAGCTGTCCGTCTTCTTCGACGACATACGAATGGTCTCTAGTCGTCGTGGACTCGCCGAACTTGTGCTGGAGATTCACCACCGGTTTGTCGGTCTCGTGCCGGATCACCTGCTCGATCGGCTGCCACTCCGGTTCGGTGTCCTCGGTCACCGAAAGCGCCTCCCATCCGTCCAGGCGACGCCGTTCCTTGTCGATCGACACCGAAGCGACCGATCCGCCGTCGGCGGTAATAAGCACGTTCTCGCTCGCGGTCGCGTCCGACCGCTCGAAGAGATCGGCAATTGGCAGGATTCGAACTGTTCCCTCAGGATCGCGCACGACGATGGGCCTATCGCCCGTGACGCTGTCCCCGTACGCGACGTCGTGGCCCAGTTCCTCTGCGGCTTCCTCGGTGAAGTCGATAACCTCGCGACCGGTCGCCGTGACGGCTGCTGCGCCTTCTTTGTCGTACAGCCGGAACCGATCCCATCCCGTCACGCCGTAGAGAGAGTTCATAATAACCTTGACAGCCCCCTGCTGTCGGTCGTACTGCTCGTACGGCTCGGTGCCCGGGTCGTGGTCGTTCCGGAGCGCCTTCTTCTCCTCGCGCTCGGAGAGCAGCTCGTCGACCATCTCGCGCATGATCCCGTCCGGCTCCTTCCGGAAGTGCGTCCCGTTGGGGGCGACGTACGTCTCGTCGCCGTACTCCGCGGGGTCGACCTTCGTCTCCGGGCCGGCGTTGATCGTCACCATACACATCGGATAGAGGCTCTTCAGGTCCTGGACCGTCACCATCTCCTTGACGCCCGTGATCGGATCGAAGACGGCGCCGCCCTCGAAATCCTCCGACTCCTGTTGGCCCTTCGTCGGGAGCGCGAACTTCCCGAACGCCTTGTGGAGGACGTACATGTCGACGGTGTCGCCTGGGGTCGGCGCGTCCTCGATCTTGCAGCCGACGAAGGTGCGCACCTCGTCCCAGAAGGCGATCACGTCCTGCTTCCGGTCGATCTCGACGCACAGCTCCACGTCGCGGATGCTGTACTCCAGTAAGCGCTCCGGGTCCTGCTCCCAGAGGTCGCCGATGTCGCCGGTGTAGCGCTCTTTCCCCACACCGAGCTCGCGCTCGCCGACCGCGTCGAGCCGGTACGACTCCAACTCGGTGAACATCGTCCGCTTGTACGCGTACAGCAGGTCGAAGACGACCCGGCCCTTGATGTCCGGGCCGCCCCACCCGGAGCGCCACACCTCGCCGATCCGGGAGAGCCGGTCGACCGAGAGGTCGTACTGGCTCCCGTCGTCGAGGACCTCCATGCGGTCGAGGACGTACGGCGCGTCGAAATCCTCGAAGTTCCACCCGGTCAGCAGGTCCGGATCCGTCTCGTTGAGATACTCGATGAACGCGTCGAGCATCGCGGCCTCCGCCTCGAAGGTGCGCACCTCGAAGGTGAGATCCCCGCCCTCGTCGACGATCCCCTCGTAGTCCGGGAGATCCGACGGGGGAGGGATCTCGGCTTCCGGCGCGTCGTACAGCCAGACGACGTACTCGTCGTCGTAGGAGTCGTGGCTGGTGAGACAGATGATCGGCTCCTCGCCGTCTTCGGGGAAGCCGCGGCGGTCGTCGACCTCGATGTCGAAGGTGTTCACCCGCATCTCGGCGTCGACTTCGGCCGGTTCCAATTGTCCCTCGTGGACCTGCATCGTTCCCGAGCCGTCGTCGAGCCGGCGCTCCTCCACGCGGATCCCCCCGTTGAGCCCGTTGTCGATCAGGAACCGGTTCGGGAAGCGGATGTCGGCCTCGAAGCTGGTCGCGAAGTCGTCGCGGATGGCCCCCACGTCGCGCGGCGTTCGCGTCACGATCCGGGTGAGCGGCTCGCCGCGGATGCTCTCGTACCCCTCGCCGTCCGGCGTCTCCTCGCGGGTACCGATAACCACGTCGTACTCTTCGACCGGGTCGCGGTCGAGGTCGGCCGTGGGGACGTAGAAGTACGGCTCGACGCCGAGCACGCGGACGTGTTCGCGGATGTCGTCACCGTCCTCGACGGGCCGTCGACCGAAGACGTGGACGACGGGGTACTCGTCGCTCCCGTACCCCTCGACGGCGTAGTCGATCTGGGTGATCATCAGCTCGACGGTCCCCGTCGACTCGGGGAACTTCGCCTCGTCGACGTCGACCACGTCGCTGACGTGTCCGCGCCCGCCGCCGGCGACGGCGGCCGCCTCCTGTGCGGCCAGCTCCTCCCGTTCGATTTCCGTGTCGTCGCTCTCCCCGTCGCCCGCGCTGGCCGACGAGAAGTCCGACAACCCCGACTGAGTCATACCCCCGCTTCGGCGCACCCGGCTAAAAAACTCGGCTTTCGGGTGCGGCGAGGAGTCCCGGCACGGAAAGGCATATAATGTGTGACGGCATACCACGCTCTATGTCTTCGGACCCACGTTCGGAACCCGAGGTGGCTCGCCCGGCCGGTCGCGACGCGGTCGACGCCGAGGTGGAGGTGTACGAGGACGACGGGAACGTGGTGCTTTTCGACGCCGCGAACCCCCTCGCGTGGGTCGAGGCGAGCCGAACCGTTCGGCTGGCCGACGCGACCTGATCGACGCTCCGCTCGCCGCAGTCGTCGCTTCGTCCGTCTCACGTTCCTCCGACGCGCGTCTCACTCCCAGCCGACGCGTCGCCGGCCTTCTCGCGGTCGGACGGAACCCCTTTGCCCCGTCCCCGCGTACGTCCGACGTGTTCAGCCTCGACGAGGACGACGAGGGCGAGGTCTCCTTCGGCGAGAGCTCCGACGCCGAGCGGGAGATGACGCCCGACATCCCGAAGGCGCCCTCGGTGAAGACGTTCGACGACGGCGGCGACTTCGAGGGCGCCAGCGACGTCGATTCGGGGACGCTTCGCGCGTTCGTGATCGCCGTCATCTACGCCAACGCCGCGGTGCTCCTCGTCGCGCTCGGGCCGATGCTGTGGTTCTTCGAGGGGTGGTCGCGGATCGGTCCGGCCCTGTTCGCCGCCGGCCTTCTCGCGGGCGTTCGGACGTACCAGACGTACCGGTCGTGGGAGCGCTCGCGGGACGCCGCCGAGTCGGATTCCGACGACGAAGCCGCCACCGACGAGCCAGTCGCCGAGTCGGATGACGCCGACTCCGCTCCGGACGTCGAGCGGGACGACGACACCGAGACCCCGGAAGCGTAATGTCCGCGCGACCGCTTTCTCCGATCCATGCAGACGGTTCGTGACGCGGCCGGCGAGACGTACCTCCTCGTGAAACGCTCCGCCGAGTCGAGCAGGGTCCGGAACCCGGACACCGGCGAGGAGCGGTACGTCGACAACGACGAGCTTCGCGTGGTCGACGGGGAGTCGCCGCTCGCGACCGCGGCCTCGGGCGTGCCGGCTCCGGTCCGCCGGACGCTCGGGGCGGTCCGCGACGACCGGTCCCTCGGGCTCCTCGCGGTGGTCGTCGACGAGGGACCGCTCGCCGCGATCGACCTCCTCGACGCGGCCGACATGTGCGAGTCCGACCTCCACGGCACGCTCACGGAGTTCCGCGCGGCCGGCCTGATCGAGGAGGTCGAGGTCGCGGGGCGGCGCGGCTACGAGGCGACGCCGGTCGCGGTCGACGCGATGGGGGCGCTGCGGGGCGGGTCGTCGGGCCCCGACTGACGCGCTTCCGCCCGAGCCCGCTCAGTCGTCGGCGAGTTCGGCGACGTCGAGCGCGGCGGCGTCCTCCCGCCGCACCGTCGACCGGTTCGAGCGCGGGTTCTTCTCCACCGTCACCAGCTCGTCGGCCGCGCCCACCAGCTCGTCGTCGTGGCTGACGATGAGGATCTGTCGCACGCCGAAGCCGCGCATCTCCTCGACGAGCCGGACCAGCCGGGAGACGTGTCCGGAGTCGAGGAAGACGGTCGGCTCGTCGAGGATGAGCGGCGGTGTCGGTGCCGCGCCTTCGATCCCCTCCGAGAGCAGCCGGTAGATCGCACAGCGCAGCGAGAGGTTGAAGAGGGCGCGCTCGCCGCCCGAGAGCTGTTCGGGGTCGAGCGGCTCTCCGTCCTTCTGGTAGACGGTGAGGACGTACTCGCCGTCGAGCTCGATGTGCGAGTACGCGTCGTTCCCGTAGACGAGGTCGAACGTCTCGTTGAGGGTGCGCTCCAGCTCGGCGACGTTGCGCTGGCGGAGCTCCGCACGGAGGTCGCCGTACATCGCCTCCAGTTCGCTCGTCTCCTCGTGTAGGTCTTCGAGCGCCGCGACCGTGTCGGCCAGCTCCTCACGCTCTCCGCGGAGACTCTCGAGCTCTCGGATCTCGCCGTTCACTCCGCCGATCGCGTTCTCGAGCTCGGTCCGCCGCTCGGCGAGCCGATCGAGCTCGGCCTCGACCTGCTCGAGGTACTCCTCCGCCCGCTCTCTCTTCGCCTTCGCCTCGTCGACCGCGTCCTCGTCGACCGCCTCGGCGAGCTCGTCGCGGCGCTCGCGCTTGTCCGCGAGCCGCTCGCGTCGCTCGTCGTTCACCTCGCTCAGGTTCTCCCGCTTCTCGCGGCGGCGCTCGATCTCGCCTTCCGCGTCCGCGATCGCGGAGAGCCGCTCCTCGATCGCCGCCACCGCCTCTCGCGCGTCGTCGACCGCCGCGAGCGCGTCCTCCAGCTCCGACACGCGGGCCGCGGCCTCCGTCGCCTCCTCGCGCTTCTGGGCGGCGACATCGCGGGTCTCTTCGGCCTCCTCGCGGAGGTCTTCGGCGCGCGCTCGCTTCTCCGTCGCCGCCTCTCGCTTCCGCTCCGCCTCCGCGCGCTTCTCCTCGACCCGCTCTTCGAGCATCTCGACGGTCTCGTCGATCTCGTCGAGCCGGTCCGCCGCCGACGCGAGGTCGTCGAGCTCCGCGATCCGGTCGCCGAGGTCGCCCTCGCGCTCGCGGGCGGCCTCCAGCTCGGCCTCCAGCTCGGCGACCCGCTCGCGGTCCTCGTCGATCCCGCTCGCATGCGGCGAGTCCTCGACCGGCTGGCCGCACTCGGGGCATTTCCCCGCCGCGAGCAGCTCCTCGGCCTCTTCGACGCGCTCCCGGGCGTTTTTCAGCTCCGCCGACAGCTCCGCGATCCGCTCGCGGACCTCGCCCCGTCGCTCGCGGAGCGCCTCCCGCTCGTCGGCGACGCCGTCGCGGTCGACCTCGGCGTCGGCGGTCGCGAACCGCTCGCGGAGCCGGTCGGCCTCCTCGCGGAGCTCCTCGATCGAGGCTTCGCGCTCGTCCGCCTCGTCCGCGGCTGCCTCGGCCTCGTCGGCGAGGTCGTCGGCCTCGGCCTCGACTTCCGCGGCGCGTTCGGTGCGGTCGTCGGCCTTCCCGGCGAGGTTCGTCGCCTGATTCCGGAACGCCTCGGCGCTCACTCGCCCGTCGTCGAGCTCCTCGCGGATCGCCTCCTCCCTGTCGTCGAGTTCGGCGCGCCGCTCGGCGATGGCTTCGTCGCTCGCGTCGTCGATCCCGGCGTCGTCGAGCCGCTCGTCGATCGCGGCCTCGATCTCCGCGATCCGCTCGCGGCTCTCCCGTATCGCATCGCGGTGCTCGTCGCGCTCGCGTTCGGTCGACCGGACCGTGGATTCGAGCTCGTCGATCTCCGCCTCGATCGACTCCAGCTTCTCCCGCTTCTCCGCGTGGGCCGACAGCGTCTCCGCGGCGGCCTCGCGGGTCTCCTTCGCCTGCTCTCGCTGCGTCTCGTACCGGTCGATCTCGTCGGTGACCTCGGAGAGGTCGGTCTCGAGCGCGTTGAGCCGATCGTGGAGGCCCTTCTCCTCCTTCTCGGCGATCTGGTCGTCGAGCTGGTCGAGCCGCCCGCGGCGGTTCTCCAGCACGTCCTCGACGCCGAGCCGCGCGGCGCCGGCGCGCTCGCGGTACTCCTCCAACTTGCCGAGCTGGAGCAGGTCGTCGATCGTGTCCTGCCGCTCGCGCGGCGTGGCGTTGATCAGCTTGTTCACCTCGCCCTGCCGGACGTACGCGCAGTTGACGAACGCCTCGGCGTCCATCCGGAGGAGCTCGGTGACGAACTCCCGGACCGCCCGGGCGCCGTCGCGGGACACGTCGCTCCCGTCGGTCGACTCGAGGGTGCACCGGTGGTCGATCCGCCCGTCGTACCGCTTGAGTCGCCGCTCGACGTGGTAGGAGACGCCGTCGTGCGTGAACCAGAGATCCACGTCGGTCTCCTCCTCGCCGTTCGTGATCACGTCTTCGAGGGTGCCGTCGAGCGCCTTCGAGCCGTACAGCGCGAAGAAACAGGCCTCCAAGAGCGAGGACTTCCCGCTGCCGTTGAGTCCGTGGATGACGGTGACGCCCTCGGCCAGTCGGAGGTCGGCGTCGCCGTACGGCTTGAAGTTCGCGAGCCGGACCCGGTCGAAGTTCATAGGTAGTCCTCCATGGAGACCTGCCCGTCAGGCTCGTCGCCGCTGTCGGTCGGTTCAGTTGTGGCGTCGCCGTCGGTCGATTCGTCGGAACCGCCGTCGTCCGCTTCGGATTCGACGCCGTCGCCGGCCTCGTCTCGGGCCTCGCTCCGGTCGAACGCGCCGAGGTCGTCGGGGTCGTCGACCCGTTCCTCTATCCGTCGTTTCACCGTCTCCCTGACGTTCGTGTCGGGGACCGTGTCGGCGCGGACCGCCTCCTCGACGTCGAGTCCGGCCTCCGACAGCCCCATCTCTTCGACCCGCTCTCGGACGGCGTCCTCGGGGTCGGCGAAGCTCACGTCGACCTCGGCGTCCGTCTCCACCTCGCGGCGGTCGGTCACCCGGGCGATCAGCGCCCCCTCGTCGGTCGCGAACTCCTCGATTGCGGCCGGCGTGACCGGATCGCCTTCGCCCGTCACGTCGACGAGGACGACCGCGTCGTCGAGGTCGTGCTGCCGGACTCGCTCGCGCACTCGCGCCGCGCCCTCTCCCTCGCGGAGATCCGCCTCCACGAAGACGAATGGGCGGGTGTCGAGGGCCCGCCGCCGGATCTCCACGCGGTCGTCGCCCCCGGCGGCGTCGGCGTCGAACGTGACGAGGTTGTACCCGCGCCCCTCGCGCTCGCTCGCGCTCGCCCGCTCGGTCGATCCCGGATACGTGACCCACGTGCCGTTGACTTCGGCCACGTCGGGCGTGTGGTTATCGCCCAGGAGCATCGCGTCGAACGCCACGTCGCTCTCCGCGAGCACTTCCTCCGTGTCCCAGTCCGCGTAGCCGAACGGTTCGAAGAGCCCGTGCGCGACGAGGGCGGCGTACTCGGCGTCGTGGTCCGCGAACGCGTAGTCGAGGTCGTCGCGGCGCGAAACGGGGACGTGATCGAGGCCGTAGAAGGCGGTGTCGCCGACGACCGTCGGCTCGTCGTCGAGCCGCGTCGCGAGCCCCAGCCGCTCGAACAGGTCGAGCCACTGGCCGCCCCGCGTCGCCTCGTGGTTCCCGACCACGGCGAGGAAGGGGATCCCGGCGTCGTCGAGCCGTCGGAGGACCGAGATCGTTCCCATCAGGTCGGCGAGCTCGGGTCGGCGATCGTGGAAGAGGTCGCCGGCGTGGACCACCGCGTCGACCTCTCCGTCGATCGCGTCGTCGATCACCGCCGCGAACGCGTCGAGGAAGTCCTGTCGTCGGACCGGCGAGTGGTACTGCGCGTACCCCACGTGGGTGTCGCCGGTGTGGATCACCCGTGTCATCTGCCCCGGTCTTGGCCGGTATCGGGTTTAGTGGTTCCGGGGGCGGGGCGGAAGTGGTCCGGCGGGTTATCGGCGACGCTCGTCGCTCTCGTCGTTCTCGTCGCTCCAGCCGTCGACGATTCGCTCGTCGCTGCCAGCGGCCGCCTCGCGAAACCGGCGAAACGCGGCGCGCGCCTCGCGCCCGCGTTCCGCGTCGGCCTCGTCACCTGCGCGCTCGGCGGCGCCGATCGCGTCGTCGAGCCGGTCGAGCCCGTCGGCGTCGACGAACGCGGCGGCGCGGCGCAGGTCGCCCCGCGCGGCCTCGGCCTCGTCGATCACGGCGACGGACGGTCGGGTCGCGGTGTCGGTGCGACTGGCCAGCGCGGAGAGCGCCCGCTTGACGGCGGCGGTCGAGACCATGGGCGTGCTGGGTCGCCATCGCTCATAAGCGGTGGCTCTGGGGTGTGTCGGATGGAGAGCGTGTACGCGGCGGGGAGTGGTCCGAGAAGAAGCGGTCGCTCCCGATCGGCTACACCGACAGGGTGTACAGCCGCTTCCGGGCGTCGGCGAAGGAGAACCGGGAGTCGACGACTTCCTCCTCCTCCAGCCGCGAGAGCGCGTATCTGACGGTCCGAGGCGGGAGCAGGGTCTCCTCGGCGAGCTCGCTCTGCGTGAGCGTGTCGTTGTAGTCGAGCACCTTCGCGACGAGCTTCGCGCTCGGCGGCAGGTCTCTGACGGCGCTCCAGCGGTCCGTGACGTCCTCCTCGGCGGTGACGGCGTCGGTGGCACTCATGCGTACACTCTCCTAATTCATGCCATTAGATAATATTTACTATCCTATTTAATTACTATTGGAAATATTTTGGGCGAACACAGCCTGGTATCTCTCCCCCACCCGAAACCTCTTACCCGCGAGACGCTTTATTACGCACAATGACAGACACCGTCGACGACGTCGAGCTCCCCTACGACGAGGGGTCGGCGTCGAGACAGGAGAAGATCGAGTCCCTCCAAGAGGAGCTCGACGTGCTGGAGTCGCAAAACGAGGAGATGCGCGACAAGCTCCTCGACGCGAACGCCGAGAACAACAAGTACCAGCAGAAGCTCGAGCGGCTCACACACGAGAATAAGAAGCTGAAGCAGTCCCCGCTGTTCGTGGCGACGGTTCAGGAGATCACGCCCGACGGCGCCGTCATCAAGCAGCACGGGAACAACCAGGAGGCGCTCACCGAGATCACCGCCGAGATGCGCGAGAAGCTCAACCCGGACGACCGGGTCGCGGTGAACAACTCGCTGTCCGTCGTCAAGAAGCTGGAGAAGGAGACGGACGTGCGCGCCCGCGTGATGCAGGTCGAGCACTCGCCCGACGTCACCTACGCCGACATCGGCGGGCTCGAAGACCAGATGCAGGAGGTCCGCGAGACCGTCGAGATGCCCCTCGAACATCCCGACATGTTCGAGGACGTGGGCATCCAGCCGCCGAGCGGCGTCCTGCTGTACGGCCCGCCGGGTACGGGGAAGACGATGCTCGCGAAGGCGGTCGCCAACGAGACGGACGCCACCTTCATCAAGATGGCCGGCTCCGAGCTCGTCCACAAGTTCATCGGCGAGGGGGCGAAGCTGGTCCGCGACCTGTTCGAGGTCGCGCGGGAGAACCAGCCCGCCGTCCTCTTCATCGACGAGATCGACGCGATCGCCTCGAAGCGGACGGACTCGAAGACGTCGGGCGACGCCGAGGTCCAGCGCACGATGATGCAGCTGCTCTCGGAGATGGACGGCTTCGACGAGCGCGGCGAGGTCCGGATCATCGCCGCCACCAACCGCTTCGACATGCTCGACCCCGCCATCCTCCGCCCGGGCCGCTTCGACCGGCTCATCGAAGTGCCCAAGCCGAACACCGAGGGCCGCGAGATCATCTTCCAGATCCACACCCGGAAGATGAACCTCGCGAGCGACATCGACTTCACCGAGCTCGCCGAGCTGACGCCGGACGCGTCCGGCGCCGACATCAAGGCCATCTGCACGGAGGCCGGGATGTTCGCGATCCGCGACGACCGCACCGAGGTCACGCTCGACGACTTCCTCGGAGCTCACGAGAAGCTCCAGACGGACGACGAGACCGGTGCCGACGACTCGCTGGCGTTCGCCTGAGACGGCTCACCGCTTCCGATTTCTCCCCTGTTCGGTCACGTCGTCGACCGTTCGAGACGCCGTCCGTCAGTTCGACGCGTCGCCGGCCGTTACAGCGCGCGTACGACCACGTACGGCAGAACGAAGAGGAACGCGAAGATCAGTCCGGTCGCGATCGCGTAACCGACGCCGACGCCGACGAGCGCGCGCCACCCGTCGTCGGTCGGCAGATCGCCGAGCGCGAGATCCGTGCTCATACCCGACCCTTCGTCGCTGTCGACTTAACTCCCGGTGGCTGCTCCGTCTCCGGCGCTGCTCCTCCCCCGCCGTCTGTCGCCGTTCACACGTCGCCCGCCATCGCGCGGAACAGGTCGTCGGCGAGCGCGTCGCGGTCGACGGTTTCCGGATCCTCGTCGCCGGTCGGGTCGACCGTCGGCGCGATCGTCCCGCCGCCCATCCGTGAGTGGCCGCCCCCGTTGCTGTTGTCGCGGTCGGACATGACGGCGTCGATGGCGTTCCCCATGTGGACGCGGTCGTCCCGCGACCGGCCGGAGAGGTGAACCGTCCCGTCGCGCTCGCCGATCACCACGACGGCGCTGACGCCCTCCAGCTGGATCAGCTCGTCGGCCGCCTGCGGGATCGCGTCGACGTTGTTCACACCCCCCACGTCGGCGACCGCGAACGACCCCTCGATGCGGCGGCCGGCGATGGCCCGCGCCTTCACCTCCAACACCTCGGCGTCGACCGCGGGGTTGGCGATCCGGTCGAGCCGGTCCTGGTCGACGCCGGGGTACACGTACGCGGCGGCGGCGAAGTCGGGTTCGCTCGCGCCGACGGTGAGATGTTTCGTGTCGGTGAGGATCCCGTACAGGAGCCCCGTCGCCGTGTCGGTGGGGAGCGTGAGGTCGCTGTCCGTCTCGCTCGCGTGCTTGTCCGGCGGCACCGGCGTCGCGCCGTTCTGTTGGAAGTACTCCGCGATCACCGACGCCGTCGCGCCGTAGTCGGTCCGCACGTCGGTGAACGCGTCGCCGGCGCCGTCGCCGGGATGGTGGTCGACGACGGCGAACGGGAGCACACCGTCGGCGCCGGCGAACCCCCGCGGCTCGTTGTGATCGACCAACACGACCGACTCGGCGGCGAGGTCGCTCACGTGCTCGATCGGCTTCAAGTCCAGATCGAGCACCGTGCGGAACGCCCGGTTCTCTTGGTGACGAATCTGTCCGGGGTACTGGACCGTCGCGTCGACGTCGAGCTGCTCCGCGAGCGACGCGACGCCGAGCGCCGCCGACATCGCGTCCGGGTCCGGGTTCGGGTGCATCAGCACCGCGACCTCGTCGCGATCGGCCAACAGCCGGCGGAACCTGACGCCGGGCGTCCTGCGAGCGCGGAACAGCACGTACGCACCGACGAGCGCGACGAGCGCGACGACCGCGGCGACGACGACGAGCTCCGGGTTCTCCCGCGCCAGCACTTCCGCCTGCGAGAGCCGGTCGTCGATCCCGCTCAGAGACCACATACGTGCCGGTCGACTCGCTCACGATACATCAAGGTTCGTTACCGTTTCGACCCACCGACAACGACGCGATGACCGGGGCGAAGCCGGCCGCGCCGGTCGGACGGATCACTCGTCCGCCGTTCGGAACGCCCGCACCGCGTCGCAGTACCCCTCTCTGAAGGTCGGATAGGCCAACTCGTAACCGAGCGCCCGCAGGCGGTCGTTCGAGCAGCGCTTGCTCGTCCGGATCCGCCGTTCGGCCGCTTCGGAGAGTTCCCCGGCGGCGATCCGTTCGCTCTTCGATCGCTTTTCGGGCCGCGCGACGCCGCACGCGTCGGCCAGCCAGTCGGCGAACGCGTGTTTGTCGGCCGGCTCGTCGTCGACGACCAGAACCGCGTCACCGCGTGCGCGGTCGGTTTCGAGGAGGTATCGGACCGCCCCGGCGGCGTCGTCGCGGTGGACCATGTTGAGGTAGCCGGCCGTGACCGGGCCGTCGAGGTAGCGGTCGAGCCGGTAGCGGTCGGGTCCGTACAGCCCCGCGAAGCGCGCGACCGTCCCGTCGATCCCGAACTCGGCCGCCGTCTCCAGCGCGGTCCGCTCCGCCTCGGCGAGGACGCGGGTCTTCTCGGTCGTGGGTTCGATCGGTGTCTCCTCGTCGACCCACGCGCCGCCGTGGTCGCCGTACACGCCCGTCGACGACGTGTAGACGAGTCTGTCCGGAGCAGACCCGCGCGAGCCGTACGCCTCGATCACGTTTCGGAGGCCGTCGACGTACACCTCGCGGGCGGCCGCGGCGCCACGCCCGCCGGAGCTGGCCGCGAACACGACCGCGTCGGCGTCGGGCAGCGCGTCGAGCGACGCCGCGTCCGTCGCGTCCGCGCGGACGGCGTCCACCCGCCCCTCGCCTTCCGCGTCCCCCTCGCCGTCTATGCGCTCCCCGACCGATCCGATCGCGTCTATCCCGGCGTCGGATCGCCGAACCCCCGTCACGGCGTGTCCCCGCTCCGCGAGCTGTCGGGCGAGTTCGAGGCCGACGTAGCCGCAGCCGACGACGACGACTCTCATGGCTTCCGCTGTTCGATGACCGCCATGATCTCCGCCAGCTGGCCGAGCGTCATCGCGGCGCGCCCCTCGAGCGCCTGCTGGACCTCCTGTCCCGTGAGATCCGCGTCGATCGCGGCGGCGATCGAGTCGACGTCGAGCACCGCGGTCGCCATCCCCATCAGCAGGTGGTCGCGGACCTCGGCGACGACTGCGTCGCCGTCGCGATCGGTCGGAAGGGCGACGATCGCGGCCGCGTCTTCGAACCGGATCTCCGCCACGTCACCGCCGAGGGCGGCGTCGAGGGTCGGTTCGTCGAGTCCCGTCTCCTCGGCGAGCGCTTCTCGTTCGGCCTCCGCGGCCGCCTCGCTCACCAGCGTCTCGAACGACGCGAGCAGGGCTGCCGCGGTCACCTCGTCCGCGCCGCTCTCGGCTCCCGTCGTGCCGTCGACGACGACCTCGTGAAACATGGTCGCACTCGGTCGTCGCGTCTCAAAACGGCTGCGGTCGGGTCACGGCTCCGCACAGCTCCCGCCCCCGTCGCCTTTCGGTGACGGCTCCCCCATCGCGCCGGGGCACGGCCACCCCTTGGATCGCTCGTCGCGAGTTCCGTCAACGTCGCCGACGCCGGGCGGACCGGCCGGGACCGCGACGGCCACCACCGTTTCGGTCTCGAACGCGACCGGGTCCGTCTCGCCGAGCTGCACAGTTTCGCCGCCGACCTCGACGGTCACGTCGCCCTCGCTCCGGACGTACGCGAAGCGCTCGCCGGGCGTTCCCACGTCGGCACGGAGCGCGAAGCGCGGATACTCTCCGCGGACCTGCACCCGCCAGGCGTTCACGGTCGTCACCCAGTACCCCGGAACGGGCGCGACCGGAAGCCCCGCGCCGACGGTCCGCGCAGGCTTCAGCGACCACTCCTCGCCCAGCTCCTCGACCGCCTTCTCGCTCACCGTTCCGGCCGCCGCCTCGCCCGCTCGCGCCGCCTCTCGCTCGATCGCCTTCTCCAGCCGGTCTCTGAGTAGCACTCGCGCGCCGCTCGTCGTGTCGTCGACGAACCGGGTCGGGACCCGAACCGCGTCTCTCCCGGCTGCGGTCCGAGTCGCGACGCGGAGGTTCGCGGCGAGCGCCTCCTCGGCCGCCGGCGACAGCGACCCGACGCTCGCGGCCTCGGCGGCGACCCGTTCCGGGTACGAGCCGTTGCCGACGGCGACGGCGCGTTCGCCCGTCGTCCCGTAGCTCGCTGCGGCCTCGTCGAGCGCCCTGCGCCGCTCGTCGCGCGACAGCGAGGTCCGGACCCGGATCGCCGCTTCGAGCTCCCTGTCCACCTCGGCCAGCGATCCGTCTATCTGTCGGGCGAGCGCGTCCCGATCCGCCCGCAGATCGGGGTCGTCGCCGACCGCCAGCGCCTCGTTCGCCAGGCGGAGCGACCGACCGGCGGTCCCGACCCGCACCGTGTTCTCGGTGCCGAGAATCCGGTCGACGACGCCGCTCGACACCTCCCCGTACGGCACCGTGACGTAGTTCACGTTGCGAACCGCGAGCGGACGCGTCGTCGTTCCGTTCACGCCGCTGACCGACTCTCCGTCGACCGTCGTCCGCGGAAGGTATCCCGGCGACCCGCGCGGCGCGAACGTCACTTCCCCACCCGGACCGTCCGCGCCGACTGCGTACGTTCCGGGGTCGCGGGCGGCCTCGCGGCTGGCGAGCGCGTCGCCCACGTCGGGGCCGTCGAACGCGCCGTTCACGCGGTCGAGAAACCCGTTCGTCGCGCGTTCGCGGTCGTCGGCAGCGTCCTCGAGCTCGTCGATCACGGCGTCGAGGTACGCGGCGCGGGCGGCGGTCCCCGCCCGATCAACGGCGCCGTCGTACGTCGCCGGCGCGTCGACGAGAGCACTGCGTCGGTCGCGGAGCGCGCGAGCGAGGTCGGCGTACGGCTCCGCCTCACCGAACGCCGCGTTCTCCATCGACGCCTCGGTCTCGATGTCGCGAACGTCGCTCGCGAGCGCGGCCACCTCGGCCGCGACGGCGTCCCGATCGCCGGCCGATCGGGAGCCGACGACGGTCGTCGAATCGCGGACCGCCCCGCGGCTGACCGCCTCTTCGGCGATCCGGTCGACGCCGCCGTCGGTGTCGACACCGAGATCGGCACGGGCGGCCGACGGCGCGTCGCGCAGGTCCGGTCCGTCGGTGGTGTCGCCCGCGCCGAACGTCGCGGCGGCCCGGTCGGGCGCCCCGTCGGTCGGAGCGTGTTCCCCCGACACCGACACTCGCACCCGGTAGCGGTCGGTCACCGCGTCGCGCGTGGTCGTCCGGTGGACCTGCTCGTCGACGACGGTTCCGTTTGGCCCACGCTGGATCGTCACACGCTCCCATTCAGCGATCGCGACGCGCTCGACGGTCGCCTCGCGGGTCGCGACGCCGAACGAGACGCGCTCGCCGGGGTCGACCGTCCCCGACGGAACGCCCTCCGGCACGCCGCTCCCGGAGACGACCGGCGACCGTTCCGTCCGTGTCAGGTCGACGCGGTCCCAGCCGCCGGTCGTCGTGGACTCCGGTGCAGCGGGTGACGGTGGCGTCGGACGCCCGCCGTCGACGACCAGCGCCGTCGACGTTTCGACGCTCGCTTCGACCCGGTAGGCGTCCTCGATGATCGCGTCCAGATCGTCGTAGACGCGGGTCGCCCCCTCGTCGGCCGCGCGGCCGACCGGGACCGACGTTCGCTCGTCTGTCGGATCGCCCGGCGGTTCGAACGCGGCGTCCTCGCTCGGTTGCGGCGCCAGATCGCCGCTCTCGGCTGAGCCGCGGCTCCTTCCCGCGCCGTCGCTCTCTCCCGGTGTCGGGGCGCTGAGCACGGCCTCCGTCCACGATCCCTCGTCGACGCCGGTCGGTTTGAGCAGGTCGGTGACTCCGGTTCGCGCCGTCGCCCGTGCCACCCCACCGCGTGCGTTCGGATCGCTCGCGCCGAACACGTCCCGCTGCGTCCGGACGATCCCCGCGTTCGTCGACAGCTCCACGTGGCGGTTCGCGAGGACGTTCTCGACCGGCGCCCCCGCGAACTGGCCGTATCCGCGCGCCCACGCCATCGGGTAGAGGCTTGCGGTGAGCTGACGCCCCAACCCCGGCCCCTCGGTCGGCCCCCGATCGAGCCGCCTCTCGAACTGCGCCGTCCGCTCGTGGGCCGCGAGCGTCGGTACGGCGACGACGACCGTCCGGTCTTCCGTTCGCTCGACGATCGTTCGCCCGCCCCGCGTCGCGGTCGTCTCCACGTCCTCGAACGTCACGCGCGTCGCGGTTCCGTTCGCTGCGGACTCGACGCGGATCCGGCCTCTCGCCGCCGCCAACTCCTCGGGATCGTCTACCGCCGGAAGCGACGCCGACGCCCTCACGCCGCCGACTTCGGCGTCGACGGCCGACAGCGCCTCGGCACCGGCGATCGCGAGCCGGATCCGGAACGCGTCTTCGAAGGGGGACTCGTTTCTGACCGCGGTCGTGGCGTGTCCGTCTCCCGGGCCAGCGGTCGTCTCGTCTGGCGCCCGCGTCACCGGCTCCGCGGCCGCGTCGTGAGCCGCCCGACGGGCCGCGGCCCTGAGCGCGGCGGTCGAATCGGCGTCGACGCGCTCGATGGCACGCTCCACGCTTCGGTCCTCGCTGATGAGCCCCTGATCGGCGATCCCCGCGGCGTACGTCGAACTCGTTACGAGGAGGAGCACGCCGATCAGCGCGAACGGGACCCGTGCGCGCTCGTCGACGGTGAAGGATCGGCATCGCGGACCGGATCCGGGGGCGTCTGTTTCGCCCGATCGCGTTCCCACGCTCACCACCTCCTGATCACGATCCTGACTGTTTCGGTCTCTCCCGAGCCGTTCGGTGCCGGATGCGCGATCACCGCGACCGTGACGTCAGCGCTCCGCGGCGGTTCGCTCCCGACGGCGATCGACGCCGACGATACGGACGCGGTCGACAGGTCCCCCGATTCGCTTTCGCTCGCGGCGCCGTCTGACGCTCCCGCACCTCCCTCCGCGTCGATCCGCGTTCGCGGACCGATGCCTCGCTTGACGGCCGCTAGCGCTTCGGATTCGAACGTCCCTCTCGGCGCGCGCTCTTCGCTTTCTCCTCCGCGTTCGGTCGCCACCAGCGCCACCAGCTCTGCGCGTGTCGCGTGAATCGTTCGCGTCCCGTTCGGCGCCTCGTCCGACGCGTACGTCACCGTCACCGTCTCCGTGGCGACCAGATCGGCGACTTCGGTGGCTCGAGGTCCCGCCGCCGCGGGGTCGTTCCCGACCGCACCGAGCGCGACGACGCTCGCGGAGACGCACAGGAGCAGCACCGTCATGTCGAGCACGGTGCTCGTCATCGGTACACCACCGCCCGAAGGGTTCCGCGGTCGTTCTGCCCCGGTCCGACGCCGACCGTTACCGTCCGCTCGGCGACCGCGACCGCGTCCGTGCGCCGGGTGGTTGTCGGCGCCGGGGCCCTGTCACCCGACCGGACCCGCCACGTCTTCCCGTCGGCCTCGATCGTGACGGTCGCGGCGTATCGGAACTCATCGACACCGCGCAGCCGTTCCGGCTCGACGATACCGCCCCTCGTCACCACCGGCTCGACCCGATCGAGCGTCGTTTCGGCCGTCGGGCGCTCCCGATCCGGCGCCGCGTCGTCGAGTGCGACAGTGTACACTCCCAGCGCCGCGCCCACCGCGAGCACGGCGACGAGCGCGGCGAGCGGTTCGACTGCGGCACGGTCCCCGCGCAGGAACCCCTCACCCGACGAGCGTGACACGTACTCCTCCGTAGTGAACGCGTCTCACCGTCAGCCGATCCGGTGCCGGACGCCACTCGTCGTCTCTCGCCCGGGCACGTTCGGCGGCGGCCGCGAAGGCCTCGGGATCGTCGAACGCGGCGTCGGGCGGGACGCCGCCGAGCACTCGCCGGAGCCCGTCGGCGTCCGAGGCTCCGTGTCGCTCCGTCGGAACCGGGGTTACCCGCGGTGCGCGCAGCGGCGCCCGCGCGGCCCCGCCTTCGCCGCCGAGCGCAACCGAACGGTCGGTGAGGCGAATGCGGTCCGCGGCGAGTCCGTGCTCCGCCGTCGCGGGGTGTTCGCCGGCGGCGACCGAATCGATCGTGTGCGCGACGCCGCTCGCGTCCGGCGGCGGAGAGGCAGGGAGCGCGGCGACGACGCCGACAGCCGCGACGCTCACTAGCGCCAGGCCGAGCCACGCGTACGTGGCGTCGAGATGGGTCTCGAACACGGGCCGGCTGGCCGCGGCTTCGCACTTAAACGCTCGTCCGCAGGCCTCGGCGCACTTTCCGTTTCGCTACAGCAGCACCCCGGCGCCGAGGAACGCGACGAGGTACGTCGCGGTCGCGGTCGGGAGCGCGATCCCGACCCGATAGGCGACGAGCGTCCGGTCGAACCCCCGTTCGAGACCGGTCGCCAGCCCGGTGAGGAGCGCCGCGAGGATCAACACGTACGCGCCGACGATCTGCCCGAGCACCGGTACCGAGAGCGCACCGCCGGTACCCGACTTCGACCCTGCACCGCCTCCGCCCGTGTCGGCGCCGAGGGCACCGGAGCCGTCGACGCCGCCCGTACTGAGAGCGTCCGCCCCGGCCGCCGCTCCGGCGCCCAGTCCCCCGGCGTCGACGGTGTCGATACCGGTGGCGAGCGCGACCGTCGCTCCGCCGACGAGCGGCGCGAACACCGCGGCGGTGTTCGTCAGAGTTCCCGTCACCGTCGCGAGCTGTCGCCGCGCGTCGCTCTCGAGTTCCCGGAGGTCCTCAAGCTGGTCGGCGAGTTCGAGCAACACGTCGCCCGCCGGACGCCCCTCTCGCGCCGCGACGGAAAGCAGCGCGACCGCGCCCTTCACTCGGGGCGACGGCACCGGAACCGCCGGGCCGCCGCGGCCGAGAAACGCCTCTCGGACGCCGACGCGGAGCGTCTCGCTCCGTCGCCCGGCGAGTTCGAACAGCTCGCCGGTCGCGCCGTCGAGCCGCTCGCCGGCGTGCGCAATCGCGGTCTCGACGGCGACGCCCTCGGCCACGTCGCCGCCGATCACCGTCATCGCGTCCGGAAGAGCGCGCTCAACGGCGCGGACGTTCGACAGCACCGCTCTGCGACGACGGACGGCGACGAACAGCGCCACGCCGGTGCCAACGCCGACCCCTGCGACCGGCGCGGCCCATCCGGCGGCGACCCGCGCCGCGACGGCGGCGGCGACGGCCCCGATTCCCGCCCCCGCGACCGCGGCGTGGATCCCCCTCTCCGGGACATCCGGGTGGTCTCCACCGATGCTCGGCGGCGCGAACGCGACCGGACGCCGGGAGAGGAGCCACGCCGAGGCCGCGAGCAGTCCCGCGGGTAACACGCCGAGGTACAGCGCCGCGACGATCCCGGGACCGATCGGGACGCCAGCCGCGGCGGCCGCCGGAAGGAGGGCAATGAGCACGAGGGGGAGCAACACTCCGAAGGCGTACAGCGCCGAGACGGGCCCCCGGACCTCGCCGACGAAGGCGGCGAGCCGATCGGTCGTTCCGGCGATCGTCGCGTCGAGCGCGCGGTCCAGACACCGACCTCGACGCTCTGGCGGCGCCGACGCCGCCGTCCGGACGAGCGCCGCCGCCCGATCGATCGCCGGAAACCATGGCTGCCACTCGCGGGCGAACTCCCGGAGTCCACTGGTCGGCCCGTCGGCGTTCGATCGCTCGCGTCGAGCGAGCCCCTCGGCGAGCGGCCCGTCGCCGGTCCGCGCGGCGAACCGAACGGCGCGCTCGGTCGACGGATCCAACCGCATCCGCAACACGAGGCGCCCGACGAGCCCGGGCGCCGCCCCCAAGGCTCTGGTCCGGCGGAGCGAGGCGAGCCACACCGGTCCGCGATGGACGGCGTGCACGGTACCCAGACCGCCCGCCAGCCCGAACAGCAGTCCCGGAACGGGTCCGGAGACGAACGCGACGACGACGGCGCAGGCGAGGCCGACTCCCACTCCCGCCCGGTATCCCGCTTCGATCACCCGGGAGCTCGTCGCCTCCCACCCGAGGAACGCCACGGCCCGACGGAGCTCCGCCGATCCCTCCTCGCGGTCCCCCGGACTGCGTCGCGGCACCCGATCACGATCGCCGTCTGGCCCGGTCATCGGTCGCCACCGGCGACATCGCCGCCCCTCGGCCGACCGGTCCCGTCGCGGCCGACGTAGCGTTCCGGCGCGATCCGGCTGGTTCTCGCTGCCTCCCCGATGCTGTTCGCTCGTCGATCGATGGCTTCGCGGACGGCTGCGTACGACTCGCCGGTCTCGGCGACCGATTCGACGAGCCGGCTCTCTCCGCGATCGATCCGCCCGGTGGGAGTCAGTCCCGCTCCGGTTCGCTCGAACAGCGGCTCGAACGAGGTGTCTCCGTCGTGTCCGACGACCTCTGCGACCGTCTGGACGCGGTGGTCGTCGAGCACGACGATCAGGTCGGTCGCGGCGAACGAGGAGGGAGAGACGCCGAGGTCGCTGACGACACGCTCTCGGACCGCGCCGGGATCCTCGCCGTGGATCGTCCCGAGGACCGCCTCGCCGGCGGCGCCGACGCGCATCGCTTCGTACAACGCCGCCGCCTCCTCGCCGCGGACCTCGCCGACGACGATTGCGCCGCCGCCGAGCCGGAGCGCGGTCCGAACCGCCTCGCTCGGCGACGGTTCGGCGCCGTCGCCCACGCGGAGTCGCTGGACGTCGCGTCCGGCCGCGGCCACCGCTTCGGCGGGCAGCTCCGGGGTGTCCTCGATCAGTATCGATCTCGCCTCGGTGGGCAGCTCCCAGAGCAGCGACCCGAGCGCGGTCGTCTTCCCCGCGCCCCGGCCGCCGGCGACGAGACCGGTTACGCCCCGCTCGACCGCCACCGAAAGGAGCCCGGCGGCCGCCGGGGTGATCGTCTCGACGTCCACGAGCCGCGCGAGGGTCCACGCGTCCGGGTCGCCGCGACGGAACGTGAATGAGAGGCCGTCGCTGGCGGGGCCCGTCGTCGCCGCGACCCGCACGCGACCGGCTTCGGTCTCGATCGTCGCGTCGAGCGTCGGACTCGCGCGGGAGAACCCCCGCCCGCTCGTCCGTCGAAGTCGCGACGCCAGCGTCGCGGCGCCCTCGGGCGGCAGCCTGACGTTGGTGCGACAGCGCTCTCCGTCGACGACGACCCGAAGCGGGTTCTCCTCGACGGGGGCCGAGAGCGTCGCGTCGCTCACGCGGTCGTCGGCGAACACGTGCTCGAACGCGCCGTATCCACGGGTGTGCCGCCGGAGCACGTCGACCAGCGTCGAGACCGGATCGCCCGCCGCCGCGACCGACCGTACCGCCCGACCTGGCGCCCTGTCGCCGCCGGTCGGGTCGTCGAGGAGTCGGTCCTTGGCCGCGGCGAGGCGCTCGACCGCCTCGTCGTCAAGCCGCGTCGACGGCGGGGTGAGGTGGTACGTCCGCAGCGGCCCCGCACCCTCGTACAGCCGCACGGTCGCGCCGGTGTCGATCTCCCACCGGTCCACGAGCGCCGCGTCCGACGGCGGCGCCGACGCGACGCGCGTCGCCGCGATCGTCGGCCCGGAGTGTGCGCGGAGCACGTCGTCGACCTCCCCTGCGTTCGCGACGGTCTCGATCAACCCGGTCTCCGCGGCGATTCGCTTCGGCGACCCCTCACGGCCGCTCGCCTCCCGCGCCGCCGCTACCGGCTCGCGAGTCACCCGCTCCGCGAGCCGCGTCTCGTGGAACTCGACCTGTTCTCGGAACCGCCCGGCGGCGATCAGACACGCCGCGGCCCGGCCGGCGTAGGTTCGCTCCCGACCGGCGTGACGCGTCCGGACCACGTCGGCGTCGCGTTCGGTCAGCGCCTCCACGACGGTCGCGAGGCAGTCGGGGCTCGCGGCGAGGTCGCCGCGTCCGGGGCAGTCGTCGGAGTCGACCGCGAGAACCACGCGCCCCTCGACGCCGGTCCCCGCCGGCTCTCTGAACGACGGATCGCAGTGACAGTCGTCACCGTCGCCGCCGCCCCACGGAAGCGATCGGAGCGGCGCGGCGTCGCCGTCGAGCGGAGACAGCGACTGAAGATCGAAGCTCATGGCGGGCGTGCCCTCGGTATCACGTATAAACCCTCACTCGAGTCGCGCGATCTCGACAGTCGGGCCGTCCTCGTCGACGAGTCGGAGCTCCAGACGGCTCTCGCCGCGCGTCCGGAGCGCGATCGGCCCGTCGACGACGTCGACACTCGCGGCCGCCGCCTCGGGAGCGATCCGGACCGTCCGGTCGCGTCCGCCGCCGATCCGATACCGAAGCGCGGCGCCGGACTCGTCCCCCGGCCGTTCCGGTTCGACCAGCGCGAGCCGGTCGATCCGCGCGGCAGCGACGCCGCTCGGCGCACGGACCGTCACCGTCGTCCGGGCGGCCAGCGACGGGTCAGAGACGCTCATCGACCCGGATGCGAGCCCCCCGATCGCCCGCTCGACGCGGTCCGACTCGGCCTCGAGCCGTTCGTCGGTCGTCACGGCGCGGGCGTCTTCCAGCGCCGGCATCGAGACCGCGAGGAGCGCGACGGCGACGAGGACCGTGAGAACGACGCGAATCACCGGCTCGCCTCCGCGACACGGAGTCGGTTACAGCGAGTCACGGAGCCGATCCAGCGCGCCGGAGCCCCACGAGTCGTCCGCGCTCTCCTCGTCCGTCTCGAGCCGATCGGCTCCCGGTTCTGCCGGCGCTCCCGCCCCCGCTCCTCGGCGCCGGTCCGCTGGAACGGCGGTATCGAGATCGGTCTCGCTGGGGACGCCGCCGTCGAGCCCGCCGCTGCCGGTCGTGTCTCCGACCTCGTTCGCGTTCGCGACCTCGCCGTCGCTCGCGGTCGCTCCGTCGTCCGCGGCCACGCCGCCGTTCTCGCTCGCCTTCGCGAGCGCCAGATCGGCGCGGCGCTCGACCGCCTGGTTGACCGCCCGGACCGATCCGACGTAGCCTCTGATCGCCTGCGTCGCCGCCTCCAACTCCTCGACGCGGCCCTCGAGGTCGTCGAGTCGCTTCGACAGCTCCGCTCGCTCAGCGGTCGCGGTCGCCTCGTCGGTCACGTCGGCGACCGCGTCGTCGGTTTCGGTGAGCGCGCGCTCGACCGCGCGGAGGCGCTCTTCGACGCGGTCGTCGCCCCGTTCGGCCGTCTCGACCGGCGTGCGGTCGGATCGGTGGGAAGCCCGTGGCTGTTCCGAACGCCCGTCGCTCGCCGTCTCGGACGGTTCGTCGGCGTCGACGATCGGTCGGTCATGGTCGCTCGTGTCGTCGGTCACGCGGCCGATTGGCCGCAGTTCTCTACTTAAACATCGGGGGAAAAGGTATTACCACGTGATCGGTTATCTTACGATCATGAAAGCGGTCCTCCTCGGCGTCGGACAGGCGGGCGGGAAGCTCACGACCGCGCTCGCTGAGTTTGACGCCGACGCCGGCTACGGTGCGGTGCTCGACGCGCTCGCAGTAAACACCGCGTCGGCGGACCTGAATCCCCTCCCGCTCGACACGGTCCTCGTCGGTCAGTCTCGGGTAAACGGGCACGGCGTCGGCGGCGACAACGAGCTCGGCGCCGAAGTGATGACGGAAGACGCCGTCGAGGTGCTCGACGCGCTCGCGCCGAAGGTGAACGCCGCCGCGGAGGCGCTGTTCGTGGTCGCGGGACTCGGCGGCGGCACCGGTTCCGGCGGCGCGCCGGTGCTCGTCCGCGAGCTGAGCCGCGTGTACGACATCCCGGTGTACGCGGTCGGGATCCTCCCGGGCCGCGACGAGGGGGCGATGTACCAGGTGAACGCCGGACGGTCGCTGAAGACGCTGGTCCGTGAGGCCGACGCGACACTCCTGCTTGACAACGACGCGTGGCGCTCTTCGGGAGAGTCGGTCGAGGGCGGCTACGCCGCGATCAACGCCTCGATGGCGAAGCGGGTCGGGCTCCTCCTCGCGGCCGGCGAGTCGGTGGAGGGGGTCGCCGAGTCGGTCGTCGACACGAGCGAGGTGATCAACACGCTGCGCGCCGGCGGCATGGCCGCGGCCGGGTTCGCGTCCGCGCCCGCCGCCGCGGACCCCGAGGAGAACGTGACGACCGTGATGAGCACGGTCCGGAGCGCGGTGATGACGGGGATGTCGCTCCCCAACGCGACCGAGGCGGACGCCGCCCTGGTCGCCATCGCGGGCGACCCCGAGCGGATCTCCCGGAAGGGCGCGGAGAAGGCGCGCAAGTGGCTCCAAGAGGAGACCGGCTCGATGCAGGTGCGCGGCGGGGACTTCCCGCTCGACTCCGATCAGGTGGCCGCCTTGGTCCTCCTCGGCGGCGTCGAGCGCTCGCGCCGCGTCGAGGAGTTCCTCGAACGCGCACGGCAGGCCGTCCGCGACGAGCCCGAGGGACAGCCCGACCCCGCCGAAGCGTTCCAGAACGACGAGCTCGACGACTTGCTCTGAGCCCTCGTCGCGCGGACCGGCGGCGTCGACCGCGCCGGCGAGACAGGTTCCGCACCTTTTTGGTTCCGCCCGCTGGAGTCGTTTCCGATGAACAACCCGTGGGACGACTGGGACCACGTGCTGAAGGTCGACCCGGACAAGGAGCTGTACGGGAACGACACCTTCGAGGACGTCTGCCGGACCGGGACCGACGCGATCGAGATCGGCGGGACCCTCGACGTCACCGCGGAGAAGATGACCCGCGTCGTCGACGCCGCCGCCGAGTACGACGTGCCGCTGTATCAGGAGCCGTCGAACCCGGGCGTCGTTATCGACTCGCCCGCGCTCGAGGGGTACCTGATCCCGACGGTGTTCAACGCCGGCGGCCCGTTCTGGATCACCGGCGCGCACAAGGAGTGGGTGCGGATCGACGACCTCGACTGGAGCCGGACGCACACCGAGGCGTACATCGTGATGAACCCCGAGGCGTCGGTCGCCCAGCTGACCGAGGCCGACTGCGACCTCAGCGCCGACGACGTGGCGGCCTACGCGAAGGTAGCGGAGCGCATGTTCGGCCAGGAGATCGTCTACGTCGAGTACTCGGGCATGTTCGGCGACACGGAGAAGGTCGCCGCCGCCCACGACGCGCTCGACGAGGCCACGCTCTTCTACGGCGGCGGCATCCACGGCTACGAGTCGGCCAACGAGATGGCCGCCCACAGCGACGTGATCGTCGTCGGCGACCTCCTCCACGACGAGGGCGTCGACGCGGTCCGCGAGACGGTGAAGGGCGCGAAGGACGCGTAGCTCGGGCAGACGCGTCGGACGCGTCGGGACCGGCGTGCGCTGCCGGCTGGATCAGTATCCGTCGACCATACTCTCGACGTACTTCGCGATCACGTCCACTTCGAGGTGGACCGGGTCGCCCACCGACTTCTCGGAGAGCGTCGTCAGCTCGTAGGTCGTCGGGATGATCGCGACGTCGAACTCCCCGGCCCGCTTCTCCGCGACCGTCAGCGAGATGCCGTCGAGCGTCACCGACCCCTTGTCGACGAGGTAGTCGCCGTGGCCCGCCGGGATCGAGAAGGTGAACCGCCAGTCCTCGCCGACGCGCTCGATCGCTCTCACCTCGGCGACGGTGTCGACGTGCCCCTGCACGACGTGGCCGTCGAACCGCCCGTCGGCGGGCATCGCGCGCTCGACGTTGACCGCGTCGCCCTCCTCCACGTCGCCGAGGTACGTCTTTTCGACCGTCTCGCTCGCGAGGAACACGTCGAACCAGTCGTCGTCTCCGGTGTCAGCGGCGCCGTACGCCTCGACGGTCAGACAGACCCCGCTGACGCTGATCGACTGGCCGTGGTGGAGGTCGTCGAACCCGTCGACGGCGATCCGGAGGCGGAGCCCGTCATCGGTCTCGGTCCGCGCGCGGACGGTTCCGGTGTCCTCGACGATCCCGGTAAACATACCGGAACTGGGCGCGGGCGACGGTTATCGGTTCTGGCTTCGCGCCGCCGTTCCGGGCTGCGCGGTCGCCCGTTTACCGACGCGTGGCCCGCCGCTCGCCGCGTCCCGCGCCCCTTTTGACCCCCGAGAGCCAACGGGACATCGATGCGACTCGGACTGCTGGACATGATCGGGTTGGCGGCCTCGTTGGTCTTCGCCATCCCGCTCGGGAACTACGCCGTCTTCCGGCTGATCGCCGGCGAGGTCGCGCTCGGCGCCGGCCTGCTCGTTGTCGCGATCGCGATGGTCGTCCTCCCGCAGTACTTCCTCGACCCCACCGAGATCCTCCGGCGGCTGCTCTCCGGGCTCTTACCGCAACGGCTCCGGGGCGACGAGCGCGGCGACGAGCAGCGCCGATAGCTCGAAGATCGACCGTAGTTACCCGCCGCGCTCCCGCGGCACGATCCCGAGCGGATACTCGGCCAGCAGTTCGCAGCCGTCTTCGGTGACGGCGACGAGGTCTCCCAGTCGGACGCCGCCGATGCCCGGGTCGTACACTCCCGGTCCGACCGCGACGACCTGACCCGGCCGCAGTTCGGCCGCCCCCGACAGCGACGGCGGCTCGCGGCGACTCACGCCGACGCCGTGGCCGGCGTCGTGTGTGAACCCCGCCTCGCCCTCCCCCGCGTTCGGGTCGAACCCGTACGCGCCCAGTTCGGCGGCCGCCTCGCCGTGGACGGTCTTCGCGGGAACGCCCGGTTCGATCCCGTCGAGCGCGACGTCCCGGGCCGACTCGACCGCGAGGTACGCCCGCCGGCCCCAGCCGCCGTCCCCGTCGACCACGAACGTCCTGGTCAGTTCGCCGCGGTATCCGTCGGGCCCGCGCGGCGAGATGGCGATCAGGACCGTCCTGCCGGGGCGAATCGGGTCGTCGCCGACGTAGTGGCGGTCCGCCGCTGACGGGCCGACGCCGATCGCGGTGTCGCCGGCGTCCCGGACGCCGTGAGCGGCGAGCGTCGCGTTCACGACCCGTCGCAGGCGCTCCGTCGTCAGGGGGGTGCCGTCCCAGCGAAGTGGGTGTCTGTGGTCCGCGTCCCCGGTTTCGGCCGGTCCCGCCTCGACGACCTCGCTCTCGGCCAACACGGTCTCTGCGCGCGCCATCCCCGCGACCGCCGCCCGCTGGACGCGGCGCAGTCGATCGATCTCTGCGTCGGTCTTCCGCGCCCGCGCCGTCGCGACCGCGTCGGTCGACGCCAGCTCGTTGCCGGCGCGTTCGAGGTACACCGCCGCGTCGTGCGGGATCGACGCGGGGACGAGGAGTGTCTGGTCGTCGGCGCCCCCGAGCAGGTCGCGCACGACCGCCGCGGCGCGCTCGCCCGCGTGGTCGTCGGCGCCCTCGATCCGCACCTCGCGAGCGACGCCGTCGTGGAACTCGCCGTCACCGTCACGTCGGCTCCGAGCACCGGCGACGAACTCCCGTTCGGCCTGCTCGCGGAACGGCGGGGGGACACAGAGGACGGCCCGGTCGGCGTCGCTTCCGCCGTCGCCCGGGACGACCACCAGCGCGTACTCCCGTTCTGGGCCGACGACGCGCGTGAGGTACCGCAGGTCGTCGTCGAAGCGGTCGCCGACCGCGACGAAAGCGTCGGCGTCCGCGGCCCTGACCGCCTCGACGATCGGCGTGAGATCGGTGCGGAGCGGGCGGCGCTGCTCGGGGTCGACTGGGGAGCCGAAACCGGCCTCACGGTCGCCGTCCACCCCGTCGTCCCCCTTTCCCTCCCCGTCGCTCACGGCTCGGGTTCGGGAACGGCCAGCTCGGCCTGCACCTCTTCGACGAGCTCCTGTGGGGGCTCGTCGCGGAGCTCGTTGAACAGGAGCACGCTGATCGGGAGCGTCGGCGCCCCGCTGATGAGGCTCTCCATGATCACGAGCCGCTCGCGGGCGCGGGACATCCCGACGTAGAACACCCGGCGCTCGTTGTCGGTGAGGACGGGGACCGGGCTCGTGGTTTTCGTGAACTCCTCGACGCCGTCCACGTCGGTCGGGTCGTCGATGGAGGCGGCCATCTGCTCGACGACCTTCTCCGTGAGGTCGGTCGCGACGAACACGTGGTCGGCTTCGCGGCCCTTCGCGGAGTGGATGGTGCCGACGCGGACGCGGGTCGGATCCATCCCCTCGTACTCGCCATCGAAGTAGGCGCCCATCGACTTCCGCTGGAAGCTCGTCACCTTCCGGACCATGTCGTCGGCGCTCGCGGCGTCCGGCATGAAGGGTATGAACTCGTCGAGCTCGTCCGTCGTCACGTCGATCTGGGCGATGTCGTCGGCGTCGGCCGCCTCCTCGCGGTCGTCGAGGAAGTCGTAGAACTCGTCGCGCTCGTGGGTACCGAACGCCGAGTCCTGCAGCATGTCGGCGAGCCGCCGGGCCTCTAAGCCGTTCACGGGATCGCCCGCGTCGGCCTTCTCGATGGCGCTGACGTAGTCCCGAACCCGATCCGTCCACATCCGACCGTCGGTCAGCATCGTGAACGGGATCCCGTGGTCGATGAACTCGTCGATGAAGTCGAACATCTGATAGCGGGCGCGGAACAGACACATCACGCTCCCCTCGTCGTCCTCGACGGTGTACCGGACGTTCCGGACGAGTTCGAGCATCGACGGCGACTCGATCGCCTCGACGGTGCCGCCCTCCTTGCGGGGGTGCAGGTCCTTCTCCTGCCGCTTGTCGATGTGGCGGATCTCCGCGTTGACGACGTTCAGGATCTCGGAGGGGAGCCGGTAGGAGTTCGGGAGGACCACGTCCTCGTCGACGTCGGTGTCGAGGAGCAGGTCGGGGTCGGCGCCCTGCCACGCGTAGACGACCTGGTCGTCGTCGCCGGCGATGAGCACCTTCTCCATGTGGGGTTTCCACTCCTCGAACACGTTGTACTGCAGCGTCGTGATGTCCTGGAACTCGTCGATGATCAGGTAGTCGACGTTCGGCACCAGCGAGCGCTGCGCGACGCGTTCGAGCATGTCCGCGAACCCCACAAGGTCGTGGTCGCCCTTGTAGCCGCGCCACGCGCGGATCGTCTCGGGAATGTCGATCCGGTCGTCGTCGGAGGGCCACGTCGGGGTGTACTTGTTCCCCTGCTGGGCGTTGGGGTCCTCCTCGGGCGGGAGCCGAACCTCTTCGACGTTCCACTGGAAGGGCACGTCGTACCAGTCGGAGACGTCGCGCTCGGTGCGCTGGAGCCACTGCGAGGTGGCGATGATCTTGTTGCCGATCGTCGTCGACCGCGCGGTCCGGCGCCCGGCGCCGCCGTTCTGGTCCTCGAACTCGACGCCGTACTCCTCGCAGAACGACTCCTTGTCGTCTTCGCCGACCACGTCACCGCGAGAGAGATCGAGCAGCTCGTACGCCTTCGCGTGCATGGTACAGACGTTCCCCTGGAGGCTCCGCGGGGAGATGTCGAGCCGCTCGGCGAGTCGCTCGCGGATCTCTGCGGCGGCCGCGCGCGTGTACGAGACGACGAGCACGTCGCGAACGTCGGCGTCCTCGTCGTCGAGGATCCCCTCGACGCGATCCAGGAGCGCCGTGGTCTTCCCGCTGCCCGGACCGCCGAACAGTCGCGTCACCGTGGGATCGGTCATTATCTACTCCAGATCCCGACTCTCCTTAAACGCCGTGGCTCGGGTCGTACCGGAGCACACGCGGGATCGGGGCGTTTCTGCGCTCGTTGGCGGGGATGTCGACGTACTTTCTGCGGACGGCGCGTTCAGTTGCTTCGCGTCGCACGCGCCTCGCGCACGTCGGCGCCGTCGCGAACGAGATCCTCGCAAGCGGGGCAGACTCGGGGCCGATCGACCTCGTTCGGTGTGAACACCCGAACGTAGTCGGTCGTGACGAACGAACCGCAGTTCTGGCAGGTCGGCATACTCGCCACTATCGATTGATACCACATAATGCTGCCGCCTATTTACCTCGAAAGAAAAGCGCTAACCGGCCGTGAGACGCCGTTGGCGTCAGGTCGGACGCCAGTCGCACACGTCACACTGCGCGGTTCCTTCCGGGTGTAGCGCACCGCACTCCGGACACTGGAGTTTGTTATAGGATCGCTCCCAGCGTGCGATCTCCGTCTCGTGGCCGCGGTCGGACAGGAACTCGTCGAACACGTCGTCGTCCGCGCTGGGTGCACTACTAGACATGCATGCTAAAGAATGCCACGCGAGTATAAATATCTTGTTGCGGCTTTATCGTTCTGCGAAAACGGCAACGAACGATCGGCGTTCGGCGGCAGAACTGCTCGATGTTTCGACCAGAGACGAGGTCGTCCGATCGGGGCCTCGCCTCGGTCGATCAGTCGGCCGCCGTCGGCGCGGCTTCCGGTTCCGTGCGCCCGGCCCCGCGTTCCCCGCCCTCGCTCGTCTCCTCGGAGCCGTCTCCGCCTCCGACTGAGCCCGCTCCGACTCGTCGGTCCGCTCGGAGGTCGCACGGGCGTCGAACTCGCCCCGCCCGACCGCCTCGGCCGTCTCCGTCAGCCGACGGAGCTCGACCGCGACGTTGCCGACCAGCACGATACCCAGCAGGCCGAGGTTCAGCGTGACGACGACCGCCGTCGACGTCAGCGCAGCCGTCGCGGCCGTCGCCGTCCCGACCGTGGCGACGTGGCCCGCGAAGAGGGCGATAAATCCGAGGGTCACGGCGAGCGTCAGGCGGACCGCCGCCCCGACCCGCCCCCGTACCGTGTGGTGATCGATTTCAGCATTGCTTACGCACCCCGAGAAAGCTCCCCTACTTCGGATTAAAGGCGAAATCACACGTTCCGATAACGCCGTGGATGAAGCCGCGAGCGGCGGCGGATCGATGGTTCGGTCCGGTTCGGGGGCGGGTTAGGGACAGGTTCGGTGCTGGTCTGGTGTCGGTCTGGAGTCCGTCAGGAGTCGGTCAGGAGCCGATCTTGGGGCGGGCTTTTCCCGCAGGCGCGCCACCAACGGGCATGCCGAGCGTCAGCGACACGTACATCGAGAACCGACAGCGCGTCCAGCCGACCCACACCAACAACTACGAGTCGGCCCACGGGGGCAACGTCGTCAAGTGGATGGACGAGATCGGCGCGATGTCGGCGATGCGCGCCGCCGGCGAGACGTGCGTCACGGCCAAGATCAACGGGCTCGACTTCAAGCGACCGGTGCCGCAGGGCGACACCTGCATCGTCGAGTCGTACGTGTACGCGGTCGGGCGAACGAGCCTCCGCACGCGGATCCGGGCGTTCCGCGAGTCTCCTCGGACCGGCAAGCGCGAGCTGACGACGGAGTCGTACTTCGTCTTCGTCTCAATCGACGCCGACGGGGACCCGACGCCGGTCCCGGAGTTGACGGTGGCGGGCGACCGGTGCCGAGAGCTGCGCGACGCCGCGCTCGCCGCCGAACCGGGCGAGGGTCGGTGACGCGGGGGTCAGTAGTCGCCCAGGACCCCGAGCCGCCGCGCCCGTCGCGTCGCGTAGTGGAAGACGACGTACCCTCCGAGGAGGTAGCCGGCGGCCACGCCGACGAGGAGCCCGAGGTCGGCGACGCCGAACTCCCACAGCCGGACGCCATCGACCATCGCGCGCTGGAGCATCGCGCTCCCGTGGGCCAACGGGAGGACTCGGGTCCACGGCGCGTCGAGGACGGGCGCCGAGATCAGCGCGACGAACCCGAACTGCAGCAGGTTCAGCCAGTTCCCGATCCGCTTGTACAGCACCGTCACGCCGCCGGCGGCGAACCCCAGTCCCAGCACCGACGTGACCGCGAGCCCCGCGACGGGGATGACCGTGAAGGGGTCGAGGCTGAGTCGGGTCCCCGTCAACACCAGCATGACGGCGAGCACGACCGCCGAGGTGAGGAACGTCCGGACCACCTTCGCGACCCCCTTCAGCAGGGCGACCGGCGCGAAGCCGAACGGCGTGGTGATGTGCCGCTCTAACGTCCCCCACTGCACCTCGCTGCCGATGTCGTTCGACACCGACGAGTACGCGCCGACCGACAGCGTCCACAGGAAGTAGCCGACGATGATCCCAGACAGCGAGTCCGTCAGCGCCTGTCCGGCCAGCAGCCGCCCGCCGTAGAAGAGGACGCCGAAGAAGAACAGCGCGACGACGATCCCCCCGATCGCGTTCGCCGGATACCGGACGAAGATCAGGTACTCGCGGTAGAGCACGGCCCGCGCGAGGTGGTAGTACGTGGCGGGTCGGGGCTCGTCGTCTGTGGCCGGTCGGGGCTCGTCGTCTGGGTCGGCGACGGTCCGCGCCGCGGGGTCTTCGCCGCCCGTCACGGCGCCTTCCCTCGCCCGTCCGGTTCCATCCCGGTGAGGTCGACGAACACGTCCTCCAGCTCTGGACGGACGGTCCGAACGTCCTCCACCGTGACGCCCGCCTCGCGGAGCGCGTCCATGAGGTCGTACAGTGCGTCGCCCGCGGCGGCGACCTCGACGCTGGCGGCGTCAGCGCCGGGCCCGGTTTCGACCGCCCGCACGTCGAAGCGGTCCCGGAGGGTCGCGACGACGGCGTCGTCGATGTCCGCGCTGACGACCCGGATGACGTCGCGGTCGGTGCCGGAGAGGAGCGCCGCGACGGTGTCGTCGGCGACGATCCGCCCGTTCGCCATCATCACCACGCGGTCGCAGACGTCCTCGATGACGCCCATATCGTGGCTGCTGAGGACGATCGTGAGCCCCTCCTCGCGGGCGAGCCGCCGGAGCTCCCGGCGGAGCGTCCGGGAGCTCTCGACGTCGAGTCCGAGCGTCGGCTCGTCGAGGAAGACGAGCTCCGCGCCGCCCGCCAGCACGCTCGCCAGCGACACCTTCTGTTTCATCCCCCGCGAGAGCTCTCGGACCGGCGTATCCGCCTTCTCGGTCAGTTCGAGGCGGTCGAGCAGTCGGTCGTGTCGGGCCCGAACCGAGTCCGGATCGACGCCGGCGATCGTCGCGAAGTAGCGCAGGTTCTCGCGGACGGTGAGCCGCCAGTAGTCGTTGCGCGCACCCTCCAGCATCGCGTCGACGTCGGCGTAGGCGGCCCGTCGCCCGTCGCCGACGTCGGTGCCGAACACCCGAACCGACCCCGCGTCGGGGAGGACGATCCCGAGCGCGCACTTGATCAGCGTCGTCTTGCCGGCCCCGTTCGGGCCGAGCAGGCCGACGATCGAGCCGCGCTCGACGGCGAGGCTGACGTCGTCGACCGCGAGCACCGAGTCGTCGCCGTCGCCGAACCGCTTCGAGACGCCCTCGATCGCGAGTGCCGGCGGGGAGGCGTCCGCCGGGTCTCCGCCGGACGGGGCGTCGCCGGACCGGGCGCCGTCGCGCTCGCGGGGTCCCCCGCGGTCGCTCGCCGCGCTGCGTGCCATTGCGGATCGATACGTGCCGAGCGGGGATATATCCGCGCCGTCGTGACGTGCCCGCTGACGTGCCTGCTGACCTCTCGAACTGGGAATGTCCACCGCGAGCGAACCGATCTCGGTGCCACTCGCTCCCGGACGAAATAGTTGCGAAGCAAGAGAGTCCGAAAAGTTACCTTTTATAATTAATGAACGTGATGTATTCCGCGTCGTATGTGGATGGTAGCCTGTCACATGTGTTGTCGACCGAACCGAGCGATTGAGAGTAACCGCGGAGGGGATCCATGACGACCGGTATCGACGTTGCGGTGGCCGCGATTCCGCTGCTTCTCGCTGGGGTCCTGTTGATCGGATTCCTCTGGCCGGCGACCCGCGCGATGCCGGTGGCGTGGGTCGCGGCGCTGGTGATCGGCTATACCGCGTGGAGCATGCCGGTGAACTGGTTGGCGGCGGCGTCGGCCGTCGGGGTCATGACTGCGATCGAGATCCTCTGGATCGTCTTCGGCGCGCTGGTGCTGTTGTACACGCTGATGGAGGCCGGCGCGTTCGACCGGATCAATCGGGGATTCGCGACGGTCAGCGACGACCGACGCGTCCAGATCGTCCTGATCGCCTTCTTCATGGCGACGTTCATCGAGGGCGCCGCCGGCTTCGGGACGCCGGCCGCGGTCGTCGCGCCGCTGCTCTTGGGCCTCGGCTTCCCGGCGCTCGCGGCGGTCGTCGCCGGGATCATCGGACACATCATTGCGGTCACGTACGGCGCGGTGGGGACGCCGATCGTGGTCGGCATCCAGAGTCCGATGGAGAGCGTCGAGTTCACCCGCACCGCGATCCAAGACGGCGGGATGACCGTTCAGGAGTTCTCGGTCAACGTGGCGGCGTGGGCGGCGACGTATCACGCGCTGGTCGGATTCGTCATGCCGCTGTTCGCGGTCGGCATGGTCGTCTACTTCTTCGGGGATCCGGACGACCGCTCGCTGGAGCCGGCCTGGGAGGTCGCGCCGCTCTGTCTGGCGTCGGGGATCGCCTTCGCGGTCCCGTACTGGGTCTCGGCGTGGTTCCTCACGGCCGAGTTCCCGGCGCTTATCGGATCGATGGTCGGCGGCGCCATCATCCTGAGCATCCTGCGCGCGGGGTACCTCCTGCCCGACGAGGAGTGGGAGTTCCCGGAGCGGGAGAAGTGGGCCGACCACTGGGTCGGATCGATCGAACCCGGCCAGTCGAACGGGTCGAACGGCGGGGGCGCCGACACTCGCGGCGGCGTCTCGCCCGAGGCGAAGGCGGCCGACCTCGGCGGCGGCGAAGAGATGTCGCTGCTGAAGGCGTGGTCGCCGTACGTCCTGCTCGTGATCTTGCTGGTCGTGACCCGTGCGGTCGGTCCGATCTCGAACTTCATCAACCGCGACATCTTCATCGTCAGTTGGAGCGATATCCTCGGCACCAGCCTCGACGGCGCCGTCGCGTGGATGAACGTGCCGGGCTTCTGGCTGCTCGTGAGCGCCGTGCTCGCGATCCCGATCTTCAGCATGTCCGGTGAGGAGGTCACTGACGCGTGGAAGGAGGCCGCTCGGAAGATCGTGTCGCCGTTCATCGCGCTCGTCTTCGTCATCGCCATGGTGCAGGTGATGCTCCAGTCCGGCGCGCATCCCGGCGCTCCGGCGGTCGGCAGCATGATCGTCCTGCTCGCACAGACGACCGCCGACCTTCTCGGCGTCGTGTACCCGGCCGTCGCCGCGCTGATCGGGGCGCTCGGCGCCGCGATGGCCGGGTCGAACACCGTCTCGAACATCACCTTCGGCGCGTTCCAGTTCGAGGCCGCGACCCAGCTCGGGCTCCCGCGAACGGTCATCGTCGGCGCGCAGGCCGTCGGCGGTGCCATCGGGAACCTGGTCGCGATCCACAACCTCGTCGCCGCGCTCGCGACGGTCGGCCTCCTCGGACAGGAGGGGCGGGTGATGCGGCTGAACATGATCCCGCTGCTGTACTACGCGACCGGCGTCGGACTGCTGTGTCTGCTGTTCAGCTACGTGGTGTTCCCCGGCGTCTTCTGAACGCGGACTCGGCAGGACGGCCCCGCACTTTTTTTCGCGTCGACCCCGCAAGTGGCGCGGCCGCCGGTCGGACGAAACGTAGCCGGACGAAACGCCGGTCGGAACGCGCGCCCCGCTCAGTCGTCGGCAGCCGCCGGGCTCGCCGGCTCGCCGGCAGCGATGTCGGCGTCGGACGCGGGCCCGGTCACCGCCTCGGCGACCTTCTCGATCGGGTGCGGCGGGCTCTCGGCCCGGTCGCGATCGCCCAGCTGGGACCGACAGGAGGCGCCGGGCGCGGTGACCGTCTCGCCGCCGCTCTCCTCGACCTGATCGAAGAGGATCCGGCCGATCGCCTTCGAGATGTCGTAGTGCTCGGCCTCGTAGCCGAACGAGCCCGCCATCCCGCAACACGAGGAGTCGAGCGGGTCCACGTCGTAGCCGGCCCGCCGCAACACGCCGACCGCGTGGTGGTCCTTGTTCGTCGCCTTCTGGTTGCAGTGGCCGTGGTACGTGAGCGACTCCGCGGGCGCGTCGAACGCCACCCGCTCGTCGACCCGCCCCGCGTCGAGGTACTCTAACACCCCGTACGCGGCCGCCGACACCGCCTCGACCGCCTCGCCGTCCAGCAGGTCCAGGTACTCGTCCTGGAACATCACCGCGTCCGAGGGCTCGACGAAGACGACCGACTGCCCCGCTCGAACGCGCGGCGCGAGCGCCGCGACGTTCGCCTCCGCGCGCTCGCGGGCGTCGTCGAGGAACCCGGTCGAGAACGCCGCGCGCCCCGAGGGCGCCAGATCGTCCGGCACCTCCACGCGGACGCCCGCCGCCTCCAGCACCTCGACCGCCGCCTTCCCGGCCGCCGGGTAGCTGTAGTTCGTGTACGTGTCCGGGAACAGCACGACCGTGTCGGTCGCGTCCGCCGGGTCGACCGTCGACCCGCCGCGGGACGCGAACCACTCTTCGAAGCTCTCGGATCGGAACGTCGGCAGCTCGCGGTCCGCGGCGATCCCCGCGACGGCCTCCATCACCGCGCGGGCGCCGGGGATCTTCGTCGCCGCGTTCGACACCGGCGCGAGCGCGCTCCCGAGCGCCGAAAAGCGGTCGATGTCGCGGAAGATCCGCTCGCGGAGCCCCGACCCCTCCTTCTCGTGGTGTTCGTGTTTCACCTCGGCTTTGAGCTTCGCGAGGTCGACGCCGGTCGGACAGTCGCTCTGACACCCCTTACAGCCGACGCAGAGCCCGAGCACCTCCTCCTGGAACCGGTCGGAGTGGATCTCGTCGTCGTCGAGCTCGCCGCTGATGGCGGCTCGGAGCATGTTCGCTCGCCCGCGCGTCGCCTGGATCTCCTCCTCGGAGGCGCGGTACGTCGGGCACATCACGCCCGACTCCGTCTCCCGGCAGGTGCCGCAGCCGTTGCACAGCTCGACCAGATGGGAGAACCCGCCCTCGTCGGAGAAGTCCAGCTCGGTCTGCGGCTCGATCGATTGGTACTGCGGGCCGTATCGGAGGTTCTCGCGCATGTCCGTGTCGGCGGCGGTGTCGGGGTAGCCGCGCTCGGTCGCGGTGTCGTCGTCGACGTAGACGACCTTCCCCGGGTTCATCCGCCACTCGGGGTCGAACGTCGACTTGAGCTCCTGAAACGCGCGCCAGAGCGCCTCGCCGTACATCTTGGGGTTGAACTCGGTGCGCGCGAGCCCGTCGCCGTGCTCGCCGGAGAAGGCGCCGTGGTGCTCCAAGACGAGGTCGGTGACGTCCTCGGAGATGGAGTGCATCTTCTCGACGCCCTCCTCCTCTTTCAGCGAGAGGATGGGGCGGATGTGGAGCGTGCCGCTCCCGGCGTGTGCGAAGTAGGCGGCCGAGGTGTCGTGGTCGGTGAGGACCTCTTCGAACTGCCCGACGTACTCCGCGAGCTCCTCGGGCGGCACGGTGGCGTCCTCGATGAACGGGTACGGTTTCGGGTCGCCCTGCATGCTCATCAGCAGGGGGATCGCCGCCTTCCGGAGGTTCCAGAGGTCGGCCTGGGCCTCGGGGGAGTACGCCTCCAGCACGTCGAAGGCGTCGCCGTCGTCGACGAAGTGGGCGTTCGTGTCGGCGATCGCCGCTTCGAAGTCGTCGACGAGCTCAGAGTCCCACTCCAACATAAGCGCGGCGGTGGCGCGGTCCGGGATCGGCTCGGCGTACTGCGCGAACTCCTGTGAGCCGGCGGCCAGCGAGAACACCTCGTCGTCCATCAGCTCGACCGCACTCACCGGGAACTCCAGCGCCTCGGGGACGGCTTTCATCGCGTCGACCAGCGAGTCGAAGGTGTACAGCGCGAGCGCGGTCTCTTCGGGGCGGGTGACGAGCGACACCTCGGCCTCGACGATCGTGCCGAGCGTCCCCTCGGCGCCCACGAACAGCTTCGAGAGGTTGATCACCTCCTCGCCGTCGTCGTTCTCGTAGATCACCTTGTGGAGGTTGTACCCGGAGACGGAGCGCTTGAGGTTCGGGTACTTCTCGTCGATCGCGGCCTGGTTCTCCTCGACGAGCGCGCGCGTGGTCTCGTACAGCGCGGCCTCTCGGTCGTTTTGCGCGACGATCTCCTCGTACTCGGGAGAGTCGAGCACGACCTCGCGGGTGTGAATCAGCGAGCCGTCGGCGAGGACGACTTTCAGCTCCTCCGTGTACGCGTCGGTGATGCCGTAGCGCACCGAGTGCGCGCCCGTGGAGTTGTTGCCGATGCCGCCGACGACGGTCGCTCGCGCGGAGGAGGCGGGGTCGGGCGCGAACTTGAGCCCGTCTTCGGCGAGCCGGTCGTCGAGGTGGTCCTGCACGACGCCGGGCTGGACCACGGCGCGGCGGTCGTCGGGCCGGACGTCGACGATCTCGTCCATGTACGTTGAGAAGTCGAGGACGACACAGCCCGGGCCGACGGTCTGGCCGCCCAGCGAGGAGCCGGCGCCGCGCGGGATGACGGGCACCTCGTGCTCCGCGGCGACCTCCATCGTCGCCTGTACGTCCGCGACCGAGCGCGGGATCACGACGCCGGCCGGTCGCGCCTGATAGATGCTGCCGTCGGTGGCGTACAGAACCTGCGCGTACTCGTCGAACTGGACGTCGCCGGCGACGCGCTCGCGGAGATCCGCCGCGAGCGATCGGTACGCCGGCACGTCGGGTCGGTCGTGACCGAGCGCCGCCGCTGACGTGTCCAGGTCGGGCACGTTCCCTCCTCGCGTGGGCTCGCTTGCCATGATACTAAGCGGGGGAGAAGCGCGAATAAAACCTTTGTTCATGACACTCCATGGGGTAATCGCGAGTCGGCCGCTCGCCGGGATTTATTACGGTGCCGCGACACCCCCGGCCATGGAGATTCTCCACACGTGTCTGAACGTGGCGGACGCCGACCGCACCGCGGACTGGTACGTCGAGCAGCTCGGGTTCGAGCGCTCCTGGGAGTTCACGACCGCCGACGGCGACACGCGCAACGTGTACGTCGCCGACGACGCCGGCGTCGAGTTCCAGCTGTCGGACACCGACGGCGAGGAGCCGAGCGCCGACGGCGACCGCTACGACCACGTCGCCGTCGGCGTCGACGATGTCGACGCGACGTTCGATGAGATCGACCACCACGGCGTCGTGAAGGAGCCGGGCGACCAGCCGGAGGCCGGCGCGCGCACCGCGTTCGTGAAAGACCCCGACGGCCACGCGGTCGAGCTGATCGAGCCGCTCTGAGACGCCCGGCCCGACCGCGCGACGGTGTCACGCCCCAAGCGTCCCGAGTCGCCGTCGACGCGACCCGCTTAGATTCCGACGAACAGTATCGACGCCGCGACCGCGGTCCCCGCCCAGCCGGCGCCGACCCAAGTCAACACGGCGAACGCCTGGCGCGCCCCCTCGCGGCTCCACTCCGACTCGCCGCCGAGGTGGTCCTGTACCGCCGACATGGAGTCGCCGAAGCCGACCGCGCCACCCCACGTCGCGACGCCGAAGCCGAACAGGAGCGCGCCGAGCGCGAACGAGGTGTCAGTCGCCTGCTTCGCCCCGGCGATCGGGAAGAGCACGCCCGCGACGACGACCCCGAGAAGGCCGCCGACGCCGACCCACCGGCCGATCGTTCGCCCGGACGGGCGGGTGTCGCGGTCAGTCAACGGTCTCCCGCATCCGCGGGTCGAGCGCGTCGCGCATCCCGTCGCCGAGGAGGTTGAACCCGAGCACCGTCAGCGCGAGCAGCAGACCGGGGAAGAAGGACCACCACCACGCCCCGGAGAACAGCCCGAACTCGACGCCGTTCGAGAGCATCATCCCCCAGGTCGGCTCTCCCGGACTGGCTCCGAAGCCGAGGAACGACAGCGCGGCGATGTCGATGATCGCGAGCCCGTAGTTGAGCGTCGACTGGACCGTGATTGGCGCGAGACAGTTCGGCAGGACGTGCCGAATGAGCAGCCGCGGGTCGGTCGCGCCGAGCGCCTTCGTGGCGTCGGTGTACTCGTCTTCGAGCACCTTCAGCGCGGCGCCCCGGACGACCCGGGCGAATCGCGGGGTGTAGACGAGCGTCAGCGCCCCGACGGCCCGCCACAGGCCAAGCTCTTCCGGGAAGATGGTGACGAGCGCCAGCGCCAACAGCAGCGACGGGAACGACAGCAGCACGTCCATCGTCCGCATGATGACGTTGTCGGTCAGGTCGCCGTAGTACGCGGCGACGATCCCCAGACTCACTCCGAGGAACGTCGACGCGACGACGGTGACCGTGCCGTAGAGGACCGCGTACCAGGCCCCGTACATCACGCGCGGGAAGATGTCCCGAGCCTGGCCGTCCGTGCCGAAGGGGTACGCCGCGCTGGGCGCGGCCTCGGACGGGTTCGTCCCGAACTGGGTCGCCATGAGGTCGCTGAGGTCGTACGTGATCCGCGCGTAGATCGCGAGCAGAATGACGCCCACGATGATGACGATCCCGGTGATCGCGAGTCGGTTCGAGAGGAGCTGCGAGAGGAACGGGCTCGCGCGCAGCCGCTCGACGATGCCTCGGTCGATGGTTTCGGTCTGTGTCTCTGTGCTCATTGTTCGATGCGTGGGTCGAGGACCGAGTACGTGAGGTCGACGCCGAGGTTAACTAGCGTGTACAACACGGCGAAGACGAGGACTGTTCCCTGCACGACGGGGTAGTCGCTGCGGTTGATCGCGTCGACGAGCAGCGTGCCGATGCCGTTGATCTCGAAGACGGTCTCCGTGAGCACCGCGCCGCCGAGCAGCGATCCGAACTGGATGCCGATCACGGTGATGACGGGAATGAACGCGTTGCGGAGCCCGTGTTTCATCACGGTGATCTTCGAGCCCTGCCCCTTCGCCCGGGCGGTCCGCATGTAGTCTTGGCGGATCACCTCGACCATGGACGAGCGCATCATCCGCGAGAGCAGCGCCATCTGGTAGATCCCGAGCACGACCACCGGCAAGAGCAGGTGAATGACCGCGGACTGGAACGCCGCGAGGTTCCCCGCCCACAGCGTGTCGACGAGGATGAGCCCCGTGACCGGCTCGACGAAGTACTCGGAGCCGATTCGACCGCTGGTCGGGAGGAGCCCGAGGAACTGCGCGAAAAGCAGGATGAGAAGCGGGCCGCTCCAGTAGATCGGGATGCTGATGCCGCTCAGTGCGCCGATGCGGGTGAGGTGGTCGGTCCACGTGTCCTGTTTGACCGCGCTGAGGATCCCCAGCGGGAGGCCGAACAGGAGCCCGGCGAACTGGCCGAGCAGCGCGAGTTCGATCGTGATCGGAAGCCGATCCACGAGGATCTGGCTCACCGCCGCGCCCCGGTTCACCTGGTAGGACTGACCGAAGTCGAACGTCGCGACCTCGCCGAGGAAGCGAACGTACTGCTGCCAGAGCGGGTCGTCGAGTCCGAGGTCGGCGCGGACCTGATTGACGAACTCCTGGCTCGCTCGCTCACCGGCGATCACCACGGCGGGATCGCCGGGCGAGAGGTGGAGAATGGCGAACACCACCGTCGCGACCCCGAACAGAACGGGGAACAACATGAGCAGTCGTTTCAATACGAAACGTTTGGAGACCATTCAGGAAAAGGAGCGCATGGGACGGTCAAAAAATCTGTGTTCGGCGTCGACTACTCGAGCTCGACCGCTTCGAGGTACGGTCCCCCGATCGCGGCGACGCTGTAGTTGCTTACGCTGTTAGACACGCCGCGGACCTCGTCGGCGTAGTTGAGGAACACCCACGGCGCCTCGTCGTGCGCGACCTGAGCGGCCTCTCGGTACAGCTCCGCGCGGTCCTCCTGATTCGTGGTCCGTTGGGCATCCTCGACGAGACTCATGTACTCGCTGTTGGCCCACGCGGCGTTGTTCGAGGTGTTGAACCCCTCGGTGTCCCAGGAGACCCAGTCCTGCCCCTCCGGAACGTCGGTCTGGGGGTGGAGGAGGACGTAACAGAAGTTGTCGGCGTCGGCGTTGTCGGTGTACCAGCCGGCGAGCGTCGCGTCGTGGTTCCCCTGGTTGGTGTACGTGAGGTAGTCGGAGAACTGTCGGTCGTCGATCGACACCTCGATGCCGACCTCGGAGAGGTTCGACCGGATCGTCTCCGCGGTCGGGAGCGGCGCCGGGTTGTATCCGCGGGGGTTCTGGAACGTGGTCAGCGAGAACGAGAACCCGTCGCCGTAGCCAGCCTCCTCGAGCAGACTCTGCGCCTGTTCGGGGTCGTACTCGTAAGGGCTGATGTCGTCGTTGTGGCCGGACAGCGCGGGCGGGATCGGCTGGTCGGCCTGCGTGGCGATCCCCGAGTAGATGTTCTCGACGATCGCTTGGGTGTCGATGGCGTAGCTGATCGCGCGGCGGACGCGGCGGTCCCGGAACGGCTCGACGCGCGAGAGGTTAAACGCCATGTATCCGATGTTGATCCCCGTCGCCGTCCGGGCCTCGGCGGTGTCGGACCCTTCGATGATCTGCATGCTGTCGGGGTCGAGCCCGTCGATGATGTCGAGCTCTTCCTCGACGAGCGCCTGGGCGCGCGTGGAGTTCTGCCCGCGAGTGAGGAACAGCACCTCGTCGACGTTCGGGGCGTCTCCCCAGTAGTCGTCGAAGGTCGTGAGCCGGATGCGGTTGTTCGCGTTGTCGAGCGTCTCGAGCTGGAACGGACCGGTCCCGACCATCTCCTCGTCGAGGTTCGTGTCGCCCTCGATCGCGTCCTTCGAGATGGCGACGGAGACGAACATCGCGAGGTTTCGGAGGAACGGCGCGTACGTTTGGGTGAGCGTGATCGAGAGCTCGTAGTCGCTCGGCGCCTCGATGCTGTCGACCCAGTTGCCGAGGGTGAACGGCCCGTACCCGGAGGCGTCCTCGAAGTGGTACTCGTAGTCCTCGTCGACGAACCGCCGATACGTCGCGATGAAGTCGTCGGCGGTGAACTCCGAGCCGTCGTGGAAGCTCACGCCCTCCCGCAGCGTGAGCGTCACCGAATCGCCGTCGAGCGACCAGTCGGTGGCGAGCGACTCGGTGAGCGAGGCCTCTCCGGGCTGGAACGCGATCAGCCCCTCGTACGCCTGGTTCGTGACCTTCGCGACCTCGCCGCTGGTCGTGTTCTGCGGGTCGAGGGTGCTGGAGTGGGCGCCGCGACCGTAGCGGAGGGACGTCGTGTCCCCGCCGTCGCTGCCGTCCTCGCCGTCGCTCCCGTCGCTCCCGTCGCTGCCGTCGCTTCCGTCGCTGCCGTCGCCGCCGTCGCCGCCGTTTCCGCCGCAACCGGCGAGTGAGGCGACTGACGCCGTCGCGACCGTCGCGCCGCCCGCTCGTTGCAAGAAGCTACGCCGTGATGTTTCCGTGGTGTCGTGGGACATACACCGGTGGTAAATAGGCTACCTAAATAATTCTGGTGGAGCGATAGGACAACTCACCGAATAAACTCCGCTTGAGTGTCCGCGCGTTTGATTGCCCCTCAGATCACTCGTCGTAGAGGTGACACGCGGCGGGGTGGCCGCTCTCGTCGAGGGCGGGGTTCGATCGTTCGCAGACGCTCTCGAACGTCTCGCGCAGCGTGGCCTCGGCCTCCTCCCACCGCTCGTTTTTCAGGTGTTCGAAGGATTCGGCGACGACCTCACGCGCCTCCCCCGAGAGCGGACCGTCGAAGAAGTACTCGAAGAGCGTCGCGTGGGGGCCGCCGTCGGCGACGGCTGTCGACGCCGACTCGTCCTCGATTCGGACCTCGGACTCGATGGCGTCGAGGTCGATGTCCCCGGACTCCAGGCGCTGTCGGTAGAACATCACCTCTCGGTATCGGTCCTGGTCGATGTCCAGGTCGTCCGGCGGGATGATCGACGGGCACCGGGTGCGGAACCGACAGCCGGATGGCGGGTCGATCGGTGACGGAACGTCCCCCTTGAGGATCGTTCGGTCGTCCGTGTCGGCGAGGGGGTCCGGCTCCGGGATCGCGGACAGGAGCGCCCTGGTGTAGGGGTGTTTCGGCGTCTCGAACAGCTCGTCCGTCTCGGCGACCTCGACGATCTCGCCGAGGTACATCACGGCCACCCGATCGGAGATGTGCCGGACGACGCTCAGGTCGTGCGCGATGAACAGGAAGGTGAGACCGAACTCCTCTTGGAGGTCCTCTAGGAGGTTGATGATCTGCGCCTGAACGGACACGTCGAGTGCGGACACGGGTTCGTCGGCGACGATGAAGTCCGGGTCCACGGCCAGCGCTCGCGCGATGCCGACCCGCTGACGCTGCCCCCCGGAGAGCTCGTGGGGGTAGCGGCCGAACTGCCCGCGCTCCAGCCCGACCGCGTCCATCAGCTCGAAGACGCGCTCGCGTCGACGCCCCTCGGCGAGCCCGTGGATCTTCAGCGGCTCCATGATCGTCTGGCCGGCGGTCATCCGCGGGTCGAGGCTCGACATCGGATCTTGGAACACCATCTGCATGTCCTTCCGCCGCTTGCGGAGGTCCGACTTCGAGAGCGATCCGAGGTCCTCGCCGGCGAACACCACCTTCCCGTCGGTCGGCGGGTCCAGGTGGAGGATCGCTCGCCCCGCCGTGGACTTCCCGCAGCCGGACTCGCCGACGAGCCCCAGCGTCTCCCGCTCGCGGACGTCGAGATCGATCCCGTCGACGGCCTTCACGCTCGGGTCGCCGCCGCCGAACACCCGATCGAGCGCGCCGTCCTCCTGTTGGTAGTACTTCCGCATCTCGCTGACCTCGACGATCGGGTCGCCGATGGCGGACCTCGCGCCGACCTCGACGCCGTCGGTGCCGTACGCCGCCTTGTCGAACTCCTCGTGTACGCATTTCGACCGGTGGTCGACGTCGTCCGCACCGTGCTGGAGATACGGGATCTCTCCCTCGCGACACTGCGGTTCGGCCCACGGACAGCGCGGCGCGAAGTGGCACCCGTCGGGCATATCGATCAGGTCGGGAACGTTCCCCTCGATCGGAGTTAGCCGCTCTTTCTCCTCGGTGGGGATCGACTCCAACAGGGTGTACGTGTAGGGGTGGCTGGGGTTGGAGAAGATCTCCTCGACCGGCCCCTCCTCGACGATCTCGCCGGCGTACATCACGGCCACGCGGTCGCAGGTCTCGGCCACGACGCCGAGGTCGTGGGTGATCATCAGGACGGACATCCCGAACTCCGTCTGCAGATCGTCGATCAGGTCGAGGATCTGCGCCTGGATCGTCACGTCGAGCGCGGTGGTCGGCTCGTCGGCGATGAGGAGGTTCGGCTGGCAGGCGAGCGCGATGGCGACGAGCACGCGCTGGCGCATCCCGCCGGAGAACTCGTGCGGATAGTCGTCCACGCGCTGTTTCGCCTCCGGGATACCGACCGCTTGGAGCATTCTGACGACCTCGTCCATCACCTCCTCGTCGCCCTCGCGACCCCCGATCTTCGGGAGTATCTCGCGGATCCCGTTGGCCCACGAGTCGCTCTTCTGACCGCCGTACCGGTGGAGCCGCAGCGACTCGGCGATCTGTTCCCCGACGGTGACCGCCGGGTTGAGCGAGGTCATCGGGTCCTGGAATATCATCCCCATCTCGCCCCCGCGGACCCGACGGACGGCCGCCTCGGGGGCGGCCGTCACGTCGACGATCCCCTCGCCGATCTCGACGTCGGTCGGCGTCGCCCCGTCGCGGATCCGCTCGCGCGCGCCGGCGTCGAGGAAGACGAAGCCGTCGACGGCGTCGGCGAGCGACGCCTCGAGGTCGTCTCCGACGGCCTCCGGATCGACGCCGTTCGCGAGGCGCTCGGCGGCGGTCTCGAGGGCGCCCGCGAGGTCGTCGGGGTCCGCCTCGTCCGCGAGGTCGTCGGCCATTCCGCGGAGCTCCGCCGGCGTGTCGGAGACGCGTCGGCCGGCGCGGAGGTCGCTGCTCACGGCCGATATTGCGTCGATCAGTCCGGACGGGTACGGGACGTACGCGCCGTCGAACTCCTCGAGGAGGGAGGCGGCGAGCGCCGGATCCGCGAGGGTGATCCGCCCGCCGGCGATCTCGCCGGGATCGTCGACGAGGTCCATCGCCGAGAGGGCAGTGACGCTCTTGCCCGATCCGGACTCGCCAACGAGACCGACGGTCTCGCCGTGTTCTATCGAGAGGTCGATGCCGTCGACGGCCTTGACTGCGCCCCGTTCGGTTCTGAATTGGGTTCGGAGCGCCGACAGCGAGAGTAGGTCAGTCACTATCGGCGGTAGAGCGCCTTACGGAAAAATATCTTTGGGGCTAGTGGAACCTTTTATACTACTACCCGAGCGTCTCTCCGTATGGGCGAACCTGCAGGCAACGACGCACCTGCGAACGTACAGGCCGGAAACGGGTGGTCAGCGGTCATCGAAGACATGGAAGCGACCGCGGCGGAGTACCGGGAGCGCGGCTGGACGACGCTCGAACTCCACCCGGGCGATTCCGTCCTCGTGGACTCGGACCGCCGGACCGGCCTCGATGTTGTCCTCCCCGGTCCGGAGTTCGAAGAGCTCGAATCGCTCGTCGAGGATCGCCAGTTCCGGGACGTCGAGGTGTTCCGGGCGGAGGGTGACGAGCTGGTGTACGTGCTCGTCGTCGAGCTCGCCCCCGAGAGCGAGACCGCCGTGTTCGTCCCCGCGTACTACGATCCGAGCCAGTCGGCGGAGGCGATCGAACTGATCAGGGAGACGGGAGCCGTCCGACTCTTCTGTCGGCGACTGAACGACGACACCGTGCAGTTCGTCCACGACGATCCGACGCCGTTCCTCCCGAGATCCGTCGACTGAGTGTATCCTACGAGTCGAAGAGGCGGCGAGCAAACGAGCGCCGCGGACGGCGCGTTCCGAGGCCGGCTCCACGAATAACAGCGATATCGGAGATCGCCCCCGGGCGTTACAGGATCCCGGCGGCTTCGGCGGTCTCGACGATGTCCTGGGCCATCTTGTTGGTGGCCTCGTCGACCATCTGACCGTCGACGCTCACGGCGCCCTGGCCTTTCTCCATCGCCTCGGCGTAGGCGTCGACGATGCGCTTGGCGCGCTCGGCCGTTTCCGGGTCGGGCGCGAACACTTCGTTACCGATCTCGATCTGTGAGGGGTGGATCGCCCACTTCCCGTCGCAGCCGATCATGTTGGCGTTCTCGGCGGACTCGCGGAACCCGTCGGCGTCCTCGATGTCGGCGTACGGCCCGTCGAGACACGGCAGTCCCGCCGACTTCGCCGCGGAGTTGCACTCGGAGAGGGCGTGATGCCAGTAGTGACCGGGGTACTCGGGGAACTGCCCGATGTCGAGTCCGGGCGTCCCCATCGCCGCGGAGTAGTCGCCCGGCCCGAAGATGATAGAGGAGAGCCGGTCGGAGGCGTGAGCGATGTCGTGGACGTTGTGGATCCCCTCGCCGTCTTCGATCTGGGGCTCGAGGCCGATCCCGCCGACCTCCAGCCCGTTGTTCTCCTCGACCTGCGCGAGCAGATTCTCGACGGTGTGAATGTCGCTGGCGGCCTTGACCTTCGGCACGATGATGTCGTCGATGAACTCACCGGCCTCGCTGACGACGGTGATCAGGTCGTCGTACCACCACTTGGTGTCGATTCCGTTCATTCGGAAGCTGAGGACCTTATCGCTCCAGTCCTCCTCGCGAGCCGCCTCGATCAGCGGCTCACGTGCGTCGGGCTTCGCGTTGGGCGCCACGGAGTCTTCGAGATCGAGGAACACCTCGTCGGCGTCGCTGTCGGCCGCCGAGTGCATCATCTTCTCGTCGCTCGCGGGCGTTGCAAGCTGCGTTCGTCGAAGAGTAACGTCCGTCATGTCTAGCAGGTCTATCACACTTTTCCATGAAAATAAAGATACCTTACGCGGGGGTATTTTCTCTGAGTCGGAACTGAATGAATTCGCGTCGCGGACGTTCGCCCCCCGCGACGACGCGGCCCACGCGACGGGGCAGTGGCGCTGCTCTCAGCGGTCCAGCCGCCGGACTACGGCCACGATCAGCAGCGCGATAAGAAACGCCCCGACCACCGCACCGAGCGTCGTCAGCGAAAACAGATCGGTCTCCTCGATCGGCGTGGTCCCGGTCGCCTCCGTTGCGATGACTGTAGGCAGGGTCACGACCGTGGCAACGGAGATGACACGGAACCGCGCTCGTCTCATCTCTCGGCCACCGTTCGTCGCCTCATCGTCAGCGGAGCGTCGGTGGTCGTATGCATACTGCGGCGCTCGGTGGTAGAGATATCTCACCGAGGTCCGGCATCGACGTAGTATTTCGCCGCCAGAACCGTCGTCTCCGGAACGCTACAGATCTTCTGGGAGAGACTGAAACGGCTTCTGAGACGCTCTCCGCCCGAGTCGTGCAGCACCTCTCATCGCGATGTCCGTCCGTAAAATAGTCGGGGTTCGAGGCGGGATCGTACCCGGCCGCGTCAGTCGTCGGCCGGGGCGCGCGGCTCTGCCGGGGGCTCGGTCTCCTCCGCTTCGTCCGCCGGCTCGTCTCCCGCGTCGACGTCGGGGACCGCATCGAGCCGTTCCTCCGCCTCCTCGGACCGGTGACGCTCTCGGAGTTCCTCGATCGAGCGCGCCTCGATATGATGATGGCACATGACAACTATTGCCAAGGACTACTGGCTGATAAGGATTGTGTCGAGAACGAGCCCGAGGAGAGCCGACGCGAGGGTTCAGGGCTTCACGACCACCTTGATCGCCTCGCGCTCGTCCATCAGGCGGTACCCCTCGGCGACCTCGTCGAGGCCGACCGTCTCCGTGAAGATCGGGGCGGGGTCGAGGGTGCCCTGTAGCACGTCGTCCATCAGCTCCTCGGCGTACGCGCGCACCGGCGCGACGCCGCCGGCGAGCGTCACGTTGTCGCCGAACAGCCCGAACACGTCGAGCCCCTCGTCGTCGACGCCGTAGGGAACGCCGACGTACCCGACGGTGCCGCCGGGGCGCACGGCGTCGATCGCGGTGTTCATCGCGCTCGCGGCGCCGACGCACTCCATCACGTGGTTCGGCCCGCCGTGGGTGAGCTCGCGGATCCGCTCGACCGCTTCCTCGCCGCGCTCCGAGACGGTCTCCGTGGCGCCGAACTCCGCGGCGAGGTCGAGTCGGTCCTCGTGGTGGCCGACGGCGATGATCCGCTCGGCGCCGAGTCGCCGGGCCGCGAGCACGCCGCAGAGGCCGACCGCGCCGTCGCCGATGACGGCCACCGTCGAGCCGGCCTCGACGCCCGCGCTGACGGCGGCGTGGTGGCCGGTGCCCATCACGTCCGTCAGCGGGAGCAGCGACCGGAGGGTGTCCTCGTCGTCGGCGTGGCGGTCGGGGACGCGCACGAGCGTCCCGTCGGCGTGGGTCGACCGGACGTACTCGCCCTGTCCGCCGCCGTTGTCGCCGCCCCACGAGTCGCGGTTCTCGCAGGAGGTGTGGAGCCCCTTCCGGCAGAACTCGCACTCGCCGCAGGAGATGGCGAAGGGGGCGAGCACGCGGTCGCCCGGGTCGACCGAGGTCACGTCGTCGCCGACCGATTCGACGATCCCCATCGGCTCGTGGCCGACCGGGGAGCCGGCGTCGCGGTCGCTGTCGCCGCGGTAGAACCACAGATCGGAGCCGCAGATCGCGGTGTGTGTCACGCGGACGACCGCGTCCGTCGGGGCCTCGATCTCGGGACGCGGTCGCTCCTCGACGTCGATCTCTCCGGGACCGTTGAAAATGGCGGCGCGCATGCGATTCGCTACCGGCGCCCGAGACAAAAGCGCGCGGGTCGGTCCCGGCTGCTCAGTCCGCGCCGACCGCCGACTCGTACTCGGCGATCGGTTCGTCGTCGAGACGGGTGAACAACGTCGCCAGCGCCGGCCCCGAGACGTTGTGCCAGACGCTGAACAGCGCGGGGATCAGCGCCGCGATGGGGTCGAAGAAGGCCGTGGCGAGCGCGACGGCCAGCCCGCTGTTCTGGAGCCCGACCTCGAACGCGCACGCCCGGGCGCGGTCTTCCGCCATCCCCGTCAGCTTCCCGACCCCGTACCCGGCGCCGAGGCCGAGGCCGTTGTGGAGGACGACGGCCGCGACGACCAGCGCGCCGGCGGTGAGGATGTTCTCGACGTTGAGGCCGACGACGGCGGCCACGATGCCGACGATGGCGACGACACTGATCGCGGGGAACACCGAGAGCCCGACCTTCGCCGCGGTCGGCGCGTAGCGATCGAGGAGGAGCCGGAGCGCGAGCCCCGCGACGACCGGGACGAGCACGACCCAGATGATGGTCTCCGAGAGCTGCGCGAAGGTGACGGAGATCTGCTCGCCGGCGAGCGCGACGATCCACGCCGGCATCACGAGCGGGGCGGTGATCGTCGTCACCGTCGTGATCGTCACCGACAGCGCCACGTCGCCGCGCCCGAGGTACGTCATCACGTTCGAGGCGGTGCCGCCCGGCGCCGCGCCGACGAGGACCAGCCCGATGCCGACCTCCCAGGGGAGGCCGAGGACGACGACGAGCGCGTACGCGAGCGTCGGCATCACCAGCCACTGCGCCGCCGCGCCGATCAGCACGTCGCGCGGTCGTTCCACGATGCGCTTGAAGTCGTCGGGCGTCAGCGTCAGCCCCATCCCGAGCATGATCACCCCGAGCAGCGGGGTGATGTAGTCGGCGATCGGCGTGAACGCCGACGGTTCGTACAGCGCGGCCCCGGAGGCGACGAGGACCCAGAGGACGAAGTACTTGCTCGTGAGCTCACCCACCCGCTCGATCCGGTCCAGTGCGGTCATCTCGTCGGCGTAATCACGACCGACTGAAAGGGGCTACAGTTCGGGCAAGGCTCTCCGTCTGCCCCCGGCCGTCGCCCTCGTGGGTCGCCGCTGTGGCCTCGACCGCTTCAGACGCGAGGGCCTCGACCGCCGGGCGTACCGCGCTCGGGGCGCTTCCGGCCGCGGGCGTCACACTCGGTGCCGGGGTGTCCGGCTCCGCCGCCGACCCGACCGACTCACAGGCCGCCGCCGGCCATCGCGAACAGCGCCACCGCGATGATCGCGAACAGCCCGCCCACGCCCGCCTTGATCGTCTCGGTGTTCAGCGCCGTCGAGACGTACGGCGCGATCTGGCCGCCGAGCGTCGTCGCCGGAACGGTCCAGACGACCATGTTCCACGGCGTCGTCGTCAGGTCCATCGCGTGGCCGCCGACGAGCCCGCCGCCGAACACGTGGACGACGGACGCCAACACGGCGGTCGTCGCGACCACGATGTGGTTCGTCCCGATCGCGACGCGAACCGGGACCTCCGTGCGGAGCATCGAGATGATCCCGAGCTCGCCGATCCCGAAGCCGGCGAGCCCCTGAAACACGCCGCCGACGCTGTAGTTGGCGAACCGCTCGAGGTAGCCGCCGCGCGAGTAGACGTAGTCGTCGCCGTCGCGGTCGACCCGAGTGACCGTCCCGGAATCGTCCGTCTCGACGCCCGCGGGACCGAGCTTGTTCGCGTCGTTCGGGAGGTCACGCGACGCCCCGCCGTCCGTCGCGACCTCTTCGCCCTCCGTGCTCCCGGTCGGCTCACCGTGACCCAGATCGGCCCGAAAGAGGAGGTATGACGCCGCGATCAGGGCGATACCCAACAGCGCGTGGAACAGGGGCTCCGGGATGACGAACGAGAGGAGCGCCCCGCCGACGACGAAGGGGACGCCGCCGAGCACGAGCGACAGCGAGAGCCGCCGATCGACCAGCCCGTACTGGATGAACGCGAGCGACGAGCTCGACAGCCCGAACGACTCGCTGATGAGCCCGATCTTCACCAGCGTCGTCGGCTCCAACGGATACGCGACGAGCGGGAAGACGAAGATGAGGAACGGGACGAACAGCGCCGACCCGCTGATCCCGACGGTGTTGACGATGGTCGCGCCGACGACGAACGCGATGAACAGCCACCAGTACTCGGTCCAGTACCCGACGCCGGCGTCGGCCGGCGCCGGGGCGAAGCCGTACACCCCCGCGACGAACACGAGCGGGGCGAGGAACACGAGGACGTGCTGATACCGCAGAAAGGTACGCTGCACGCCGCTCGACAGTGAATTGCTCATTGAGGCGTGGAACGCGAATTACGGAGATCCGTATAAATGCGTTTTCATATGTGAGAACTCGGACGAACGATCATTCACCTTCTCGAGGCGCCGGCGGCCGCGCCGCCGCCGCCGGAACCGATCGTTTACACGGACGTTTTCGAACGCTGAAATAAAACGATGCTGACAGAAAATAACGCTTAAATCGGTCCGCCGGCCACCCGCCGATCGAACCATGATCCGGAGACTGGGCGCCCGCGCTGCGACGAACCGAGCGACGCGGGGTGCCGAGCCGTGAGCGACGGGCCGACCCTCCGGATCGTCGACGACGCGGACGACGATCCGAGCGGTGCGGTCCCGGCACCGGTGCCGCCGGACGACCCCGAGGCGTGGTACGCGCCCGCGGTTCGCGCGCAGTACGAATCGGAGCCCGGGGTCGTCGCGACCGTTCGCGAGCGGGACGGCGGTCGGTTCGGCTACGACGTTCGGGAGCCGCCGCTGTCCGCGGCCGACGAGCGCGCGCTCGACCGCGTCCGCGACCACTTCTCTGGGGTGCGCCACCGCCGCCCGCTCACGCGGGTCGGCGTGAACGAGCGGGCCGAGTCGGGGTTCGAGCCGAAGTACGAGCGCGCCCTCGACCGGCTGGTCGACGCGAGCGCGGCGGCGCGCCGCCGGATCGACTACCACGCGCTGCGCGACCTCCGACTGCTCGGCGACGTGACGCCGCTCGCCCTCGACGACCGGATCGAGGTGGCCGACGTGGGCGACGAGCGCGAGCTGGTCGTCCACACCGAAACGTTCGCGCCGCTGGAGACGGGGATCGACGCCGACGCGGAGTACGTCGAGCGCGTCGCCGCCGAGCGGCTCGCCCGGTACGCGGTCGACTTCGCTGGGCTCTCCGTCGAGGTGGTCGTCGCCCGCGAGCGGCTGCTCGGCTCGGACGCGTTCGAGACGAAGTACGCCGTCCGCGAACCCGACCTCCTGCCCGGCGACGAGGCGCTGATCGAGGAGTGTAAAGAGCGGATCTGGGAGACGACCGTCAACGGCGTCGTCGACGACCGCGAGGCGTTCGTCGCCGAGCACGCCCGCCGGTTCCTCTCGCGGCGGCTCACCGCGCGCAACACCCGCGCGTGGCTCGGCGCGGCGACCCATCGCGTCCGGTCCGCGCTGGCCGACCGCGGGCTCGCGGTCCCGCCGGTCGACTCGCGGTACGCCCGCGACCGGCTCGACGACCTCGCGTACTACGTGCTCCGCGACTTCGTCGGCGAGGGCATCCTGACGGTCCCGATCCGAGACCCGAACCTGGAGGACGTGGAGGCGAACCGCGTCGGCGAGCGCGTGAAGGTCGTCCCCCGGACCTCGATCCTGCGGGGGTCCGCGGACGACGCCCTCGGCGACGCTGGCGGCGCGGGGCGGCGCGTCCCGACCAACCTCGCGTTCGACGACGAGACCGCCTTCGTCAACGTCGTCACCGGCCTGGCCGCCCGCGACGGCACCGAGCTCAACGCCTCCACGCCGTCGGCGAAGGTGAACCTCGACGTCGACGGGGTCGACGAGACGATCCGGTGTGCGGTGGCGCTCCCCGTCATCTCGGAGGGCGGCCCGCACGTCTCGATCCGGAAGCAGAGCGCGGACGCCCTGACCCCCGTCGATCTGGTCGAGCGCGGGACGCTCTCCCCCGATCTGGTCACCCTGTTGTGGCTCCTGTACGAGCACCGCGGCGTCGTCCTCTTCGCTGGGCCAACCGGGGTGGGGAAGACGACCCTGCTCAACGCGCACACGCCCTTCATCCCGTTCGACGACCGGCCGGTGTCGATCGACGAGGGGTCCCGCGAGGTCAGGCTCCCGCACGAGACCGGGGTGTCGCTCACGACCCGCGACCACGAGGACGCGTACAAGGCCGTGAGCATGTCGGAGCTGATGGCCGAAGCGAACTACCTGAACCCCGACGTGGAGGTGATCGCCGAGATCAACACGCCCGCGAGCTTCGAGACGTTCGCCGAGACGCTCAACACCGGCCACGGCGTGATCGGAACCACGCACGCCGAGGACGTGGAGGCCCTCGTCAACCGCGTGATCGAGCACGGGCTCCCGGCGTATCTCCTCCGCGAGGTCGACCTGGTCGTCTTCCCGCGGCAGGCCGACGGCGAGCGCTACGTCTCTCGGGCGGTCGAGCTCCTCTCCGAGGCTGAGTACGAGGCGCTCGATCCGGCGGCGGCGCACAGCCCGACGGGGAACCCCAAACACGGCGGTGCCGGCGTCGTCGACAAGGGGTCGGAGGCGGTGTACTACAACACGATCGCGTGGCGCGACGCCGACGGTGACTTCCGGTTCCCGGGCGCGCCGGGTGGGTCGCCGTCCGCGGACGGTGACGGGTCTCACTCCGACGCCGCTGAGACCCCCACCGCGCCCGGCGACGGGCGCCGCCTCCACGCGCTCGCCCGCATCGCCGACCACACCGACCGCGACGTCGGCGCCGTCGAGGCGGAGTTCGCGTCCAAGCGACGGTACGTCGAGTACCTCGTCCGCGACGGGGTCGACGACGTCGACGCGCTGTTCGAGTTCCTCGCGGACCTCCGGACCGACGAGGCGGCGACCGTCGAGCGCGCCGCCCGCACGACGGGCGGGGAGGGGAGGCCGTGAGCGGCGAGCCTCCGACGGGGACCGACGCTTCGGGAGGTCGCCGCGCCCTCGACGCCGCCGAGGCCGACGGGTTCACCCGCGCCGGCGGCTCCTCGGTGATCGACCGCGTGCTGTACGCCCTCTTCGCGCGCCACGCGAGCGACCGCCGGCACGACGCCGACCGGAAGCGGTACCGCGGCACCGCGCTCGACACGGGGTTCGAGACGTACCTGTCCAGGGTGTACGGGCTCTCGTGGGTCGCCTGCGTCGCCGTCATCGTCCCGGCGCTGCTCGTCGCCGCGTCGACCGCCCCCGGCCTGCTCGCGGCGGTCGACGCCCGGATCGGCGCGCGTGCGCCGGTCCCGGTCGGGTCGCTGTCGGCCGACCGCGTCGCCGTCGTCGCCGCGGGCCTCGCCGGGCTCCTCGCCAAGCGCGCGACGGTGCGGCTCGGCGGGCTCCACCTCCGCTGGCTCACGGCGGCGCGCCGGACCGACATCGAGCGGACGCTCCCGCCCGCCGTCCGCTACCTCGAACTGCTCTCCGCCGGGAGCGACGGTCCCCGAGAGATGGTCGAGAAGGCGGCCGCGAACGACGCGTACGGCGGGACCGCGGCCTCGCTCCGGAAGGCGCTCAACGCCGCGCGCCTCGCCGGGAGCCTCGACGAGGGACTCCGTCGGGTCGCCCGCGACACGCCCTCGCGGGAGCTGCTCGCGCCGTTCCTCCTGAAGTTCCGCAAGCACGCGGCGACCGGCGACGCGGCGCTCGCGGAGTACCTCCGGACCGAGCGCCGGATGCTCGCGCACCGGCAGGATCGCGCGCGGAAGCGCGCCCGGCGATTCCTCGAACTGCTCACGGAGCTGTTCGTCGTCGTGCTGGTGTTGCCGGCGCTGCTCGTCATCGCGGCGACCGCGCTCACCGTCGTCGTTCCGGAGCTGCTTCCGCCGGTCGACACCCCGGTCGGCGTGGTGCCGACGCGGGCGGTCGTCCTCTACGGCGCCGTCGCCTTCCTCGTCGCCATCGGCCTCGTCGGCGCGGTCGCGGTCGGGACGCTGCGCCCGCCGAACCAGCGCGCGAGCTACGACCTCCCGGCGACTCCCCGCGGCATCCTCGCCTCGGTCGGGCGAAATCCCGCGAGCGCCGCGGTCGTCTGCGCGCCGCCCGCGGTCCTGATCGCGCTCGCGCTCGCGTTCTCGGGGTACACCCTCGTCAACGTGGGACTGCTCTCGTACGCGGCGTTCGCGGTCCCCGTCGGCGTCGTCGCGGGGCGACGCACCCGGATCGACGACGCGAAGGACCGCGAGCTGACGGACTTCGTCCACGCCGTCTCGGGTCACGTCGCGCAGGGGCGGCCCTTCCCGGCGGCCGTCGAGGCGGTCGCGCGCGACGCGGACCTCGGCGTGCTCGACGACGACGTGGCCGACCTCGCGTTCGCGCTCCGGTCGACGACGGCGACGGGCGGCACAGCGGGGGCCGACGCGTCGGACCAGTCATCCGACGTCCGGGAGGCCGCGATCGACCGGTTCGTCGACCGCGTCGGAACGCCGCTCGCCGAGGGGACGCTCGGGGTCGTCACCGACGCCCTGAACGCCGGGAGCGACGCCGACGCCGTCTTCGAGACGCTCCGGATCGAGGTCGGGCGGCTCTACAGCGAACAGCGCGCGCTCCGCTCCTCGATGCACCCCTACGTCGCGGTCGGGTGGGCGGCGGCCGCGCTTGTCGCGGCGGTCGTCGCCGTCGTCAACACGCAGGTGATCGACGCCGCGCGGCTCGCCGACCTCGCCGGCGCCACCGACCTCGTGACCGAGCCGGAGACGGTGCTCCCCGACCTCGAACGCTTCCGGCTGTACGTCGTCACGCAGGCGACGATGCTCGCGTCGGGGTGGTTCGCCGGCACCGCCTCTCGCGGGCGGTACGCGGCGCTGTTCCACTCCGGGCTGCTCGTGGCGATCTGCTACGCGGCGTTCACCGCGGGCGGGTTGGTGTGAGCGCCGGGTCGCGCCACCGGGTCGACGCAGGCGCGACACTCACCAGAGAGCAACACTTATGCGATTCTCTCGGCAAGCCACGGCCATGGCTGGACGGTACGGCAACCTGGACTACCCGACGATCACCAAACGCGGCGTCGCGATCGGGCTCGGACTGTTCCTGATCGGGGCCGTCGGCGAGGCGTACATCCACATGACGGGCGCGCAGGTACCGGGGTGGGAGGAGCAGCTCCTCCTCGATCTGGAGTTCCTCGGCACCGCGATCGCGCTCGCCACCCCGTTCATCTTCGGGATCTTCCTCCCGCTCACCGAGTAGCTCTCACCCTCCGAGTCGTTCCCGCTCACCGAGTCGTTCCCGCTCACCGCACAGCGGCGGGTCGGGCTCTCCGTCGCGCATCGAGCGCGAGACGGACGGGACCGACCGACTCGGACCGCGGACCGAGGCGGCGACCGTCGAGCCAAATACTGATTACCGTGACGCGTTCACTTCCACGGAAAGCATGCCCGAGAAACAGCCGCGTCCCGACTGGAACCTCTCCGAGCGGGACACGATCATCCTTCAGGAGCTCGCTCGGGACCCCCAGCTCACCTCGCGGGGGCTCCGCGACCTCCTCGCCGAGGAACACGACATCGACGTCTCTCACGTCACGGTCAACGAGTCGATCCGGCGGATGCGCGCCGACGGCGTGTTCCGAGAGGCGTTGGTCCCCAACGAGGAGCATCTCTTCTTTTCGCTCTTCGAGTTCCAGTTCAATCCGAAGGGGTTCGACGAGCACTGGGAGGACGCCCTCGAGCATATCCGGTCGAGCCGGCACACGTTCATGTACTTCCTCTCCGACGGCGACTACCAGTGGAAGACGATCATGATGTTCGAGGACCGCGAGCAGGAGTCGAAGTGGATACACGAGTTCTACAAGGAGTACGGCGAGCTCGTCAACAACCTCCGCAACTCCGTCGTGACGAACGTCCTCAAGTTCGGGACCGACCCCGAGCTGTTCGAGGTGTTTCAGGAGGACGAGGAGTGACCGGCGCGGGCTCCCGGCTCAGTCGAACTCGCCGAACCGCGTGACGGTTTCGAGCTCCTCGGTGGGCGGGTCCTCGAAGGCGTCTCGGGCGATCGACCGGCGGTGGACCTCGTCGGCGCCGTCGACGAGGCGGAACTGCCGGACGTTCTCGTGGAAGCGCGCGATCGGCAGGTCGTACGCGATGCCGTTGCCGCCGCAGAACTGGAGCGCGTCGTCGATCGCTTCTTGGGTCACGTTCGCCGCGAACGTCTTCGCCATCGCTACCTCGATGCGCCCCTCGTGACCGTCGGCGATCCGTCCGGCGGCGTGTCGCACCATCGTGCGGGCGGCGTGGAGTTCGGTGCGGCGGTCGGCGATCCGGAACCGCGGCCCCTGCTTCTCCGAGAGCGGCTCGCCGAACCCCTCCCGCTCGGAGAGGTAGGCGGTCGCGATGTCGAGCGCGCGGTCGGCCATTCCGGCGTACCGCATGCAGTGCGTGAGCCGGGCCGGCCCGAGCCGCTGCTGGACGAGCGTGAACCCCTCGTTCTCCTCGCCGAGCGTGTTCTCGACCGGCACGCGCACGTCGTCGAACCGGATCTCGGCGTGCGTCGTCCCGACCAACCCCTCGCCGAGGTGCGGGATGTTCCGAACGACCTCGACGCCGTCGGCGTCGGCGGGCACGAGGATGACCGAACAGCCGGCGTACGGGTGGGCCTCCTGGTCCGTGCGGGCGAAGGTTAACAGCACCTCCGCGTCGACTCCGCCGGTCGTCCACCACTTGTGGCCGTTGATGACCCACTCGTCACCCTCCTTCTCGGCGGTCGTCGACAGCATCTTCGGATCGGAGCCTCCGCCCTGCATGGGCTCGGTCATCGCGAAGCCCGAATCGATCTCCCCGGCCGCCAGCGGGCGGAGCCAGCGCTCCTTCTGCGCGTCGGTGGCCGCGATTTCGAGGGTGTGCATGTTCCCCTCGTCGGGCGCCGCACACCGGAGCGCCGTCGGCCCGAGCAGGCTGCGGCCCGCTTCCTCGAACACCGGCAGCATCTCGCGGAAGCCGAGTCCGAGCCCGCCGTACTCCTCGTCGACCTGCGGCGCGTAGATCCCCCTGTCGCGCGCTGCGTCGCGTAGCGCCTCGATCTCCGCCTCCGGGATCGGCCCGCGACCGAGCCACTCGCGTTCGACCGGCAGCACCGTCTCGTCGACGAACTGCCTGACGGCGTCGGCGATCTCCGGCCCGCGACCGATATCGTCGTATTCCATAGCGTTGGTAGTTTATCAATGTAAATAGTAGTTCCGGCGAGATGCCCAAAAAAGCTATAAATACCGAGTCTAACCACTTCGATATCACAAACAGATTTACAATGTTAGTCATATCACCCATAATCGGCGAACTCCGTTCGGTACGGAACTGGCCGGGAAGCGGCGCGTCGGCGGCGAGCCGATCGGAAACAGAGTGGGCGGAGGCGGCCCGATCGAGGGGGGGCCGTCCAGGAGCAGATCGGCCGTGAGCGACCCCGACTACCTCGACCGGTTGGTCGACGACGACGCGCTCGGGGCGTACCTGACCGCCGAGCTCGGACCGGCGGACACGTTCGCGGTCGAGCGACACGCCGAGGGCCACTCCAACGAGACGCTGTTCGTCACGTGGGGCGACCGCGAGCTGGTGGTTCGCCGACCGCCCCCAGGCGAGACGGCCGACACGGCCCACGACGTGCTCCGAGAGCACCGCGTCGTCGACGCGCTCGGCGACACGACCGTTCCCGTTCCCGAGACCCTGCGCGCCTGCGACGACCACGCGATCCTCGGCAGCGACTTCTACCTCATGGAGCGAACGGAGGGGGACGTGCTCCGGGAGGCCGAGCCGGACCGCTTCGCCAATCCGACCGCCCGCGAACGGGTCGGCACCCGACTCGTCGACACGCTGGCGGCGATTCACGGGGTCGACTACGAGGCTGTCGGACTCGACGACTTCGGCCGTCCCACGGGGTACACGGCGCGACAGGTCGAACGCTGGACCGGGCAGCTCGAGTGGGCGTTCGAGACGACCGAGGCGGTCAGGGCGGTCCCCGACCTGGTCGCCGTCGGCGAGTGGCTCGCCGACAACGTCCCCGACGACCACCCCGAGACGCTCGTCCACGGCGACTTCAAGCTCGACAACGTGATGTACGGCCCCGGAACGCCGCCGGCGGTCGTCGCCGTCTTCGACTGGGAGCTGTCGACGCTCGGTGACCCGCTCGCCGACCTCGGCTGGCTGCTCCTGTTCTGGTACGACGAGGGCGATCCGGTCCCGGCGATGCCCGAGCTGATGTCGACGTTCACCGCGCGCGAGGGGTATCCGACCCGCGCCGAGCTGATCGAGCGCTACGAGAGCACGACGGGCCGCGAGTTCGCCCACGAGCGGTTCTACCGAGCGCTCGCGGCGTACAAGATGGCCGCGCTGGGCGAGATGTTCCTCGCGCGGCACCTGAACGACGACAGCGACGACCCGCTGTACCCCAAGATGGAGACGCAGGTTCCCACGCTCGCGGCGCGCACGCTGGCGTACGTCGAGGGTGAGACCGACCGGTTGTGACCGGCTCCGGGCTCACCGCGCCGTCCAGCCGCCGTCGGCGGCGAGCGTCTCGCCGGTAACGAAGCTCGCCGCGTCGCTCGCGAGGAAGGCGACCGGGCCCGCGATCTCTATCGGGTCGGCGAAGCGGTCGAGCGGGGTCCGGTCGAGAATCGACTGCCGGAGGCGCTCGCTCTCCTGTAGCGTCTCCGTGAGGTCGGTCGCGACGTAGCCCGGGGCGACGGCGTTCACCCGCACGTCCGGCGCCCAGTCCATCGCCGCGCTCTTCGTGACCCCGACGAGCCCGTGTTTCGAGGCGACGTACGGATGCTGCTTCGGCAGACCGACGACCCCCGCCACGCTGGCGACGTTGACGACGCTCCCGCCGGACGCTTTCAGGTGTGGGCCGGCTGCCCGAAGGGTTCGAAACGCCCCTCGCAGGTTCACGTCCAAGACCGACTCGACGGCGTCGCTCTCGACATCCGCCGGGTCGCCGAGCGCGTCGCCGGGATTGAATCCGGCGTTGTTGACCACGACGTCCAGCGAGCCGAACGCCTCGACGGTCTCGTCGACCAGCGCGGCCACGTCGTCGTCGTCTGTCACGTCGGCGGTGATTCCCCGCGCCTCGACGCCGAGCTCGCGGGCCTCGCCCGCGACCGCCTCGACTTCCGCCGCGGTCCGCGCCGAGGGGACGACCGTCGCCCCCGCGGCGGCCATCCCGAGGGTTATCGCTCGCCCGATCCCCCGTCCCCCGCCGGTGACGACGGCGACACGCCCCGAGAGGTCCGGAAGGGCGTCGTCCGGCCTCAGGGAGGCGTCGTCCGGCGTCCGGGAGGCGTCGTCGGTCATTCGCTTCCCCCCTCGCCCGGCGCGTACGGCAGGGGCGGATCGTCGACGGTCTCTCGGAGCGTCTTCTTGTCGAACTTCCCCGTCGCGGTCTTCGGGATCTCCTCGCGGAACCGCACGTCGTCCGGGAGCCACCACCGGGGGAACTCGTCCGCGAGGAACGCCCGGACGCCCTCGACGTCGAGTTCGCGGTCCGCCTTCGGCACGACGAACGCCAGCGGGCGCTCCTGCCAGCGCTCGTGGGCGGCCGCGATCACCACCGCCTCGGCGACGTCTCCGTGAGCCATCAGGGCGTTCTCCAGCTCGATGCTGGAGATCCACTCGCCGCCCGACTTGATCACGTCCTTGACGCGATCGACGACCTCGATGAAACCGTCCTCGTCGACGGTGGCGATGTCGCCGGTGCGGAGCCATCGGGCCCCGCCGTCGTCGGCCGCGAGGAAGTCCGTCGCGTCGGCTTCGGGGCGGTCGTAGTACTCCTCGACGACCGACGGGCCCCGGACGAGCAGCTCGCCGAACGCCTCGCCGTCCCAGGCGACCGGCTCGCCGTCGTCGTCGACGACCCGCATCTCCAGCCCGGGTGAGAGCAGCCCCTGCTTCGCCCGCTTGTCGAGCTTCGACTCCCGATCGGCGTCGGCCATCTCCGAGGTCGGCCGCGAGACCGACCCGATGCTCATCGTCTCGGTCATCCCCCACGCGTGTTCGATCGTCACGTCGTGTTCGTCCTCGTACCGGCGCATCACCTCGCGGGGCGCCGCGCTCCCGCCGACGACGATCCGCTTGAGCGAGGAGAGGTCGCCGCCGTGTTCGTCGAGGTGGTCGAGCACGTCGATCCACACCGTGGGGACGCCCGCCGTGAGCGTCACGCCCTCGGACTCGATCAGCTCGACGAGGTCGGCCGGGTCCGGAGAGGGCCCCGGATACACCTGTTTCGCCCCCGCCATCGTCACGGCGTAGGGGAACTCCCACGAGTTCACGTGGAACATGGGCACGACGGGCATCACCACGTCGTCCTCGGCGATGTCGAGCGCGGCGGGCGTCATCACCATCATCGCGTGGGCGTAGATCATCTTGTGCGTGTACTCGACGCCCTTCGGCTTCCCCGTGGTGCCGGAGGTGTAACACATCCCGGCCGGGTCATCCTCCGAGAGCGGCGGCCACGACTCCATCGGGTCGGCGTCGGCGATCAGCTCCTCGACCGCCGAGAGCGGGAGATCGGACTCCGTCTCCGGCACCGACTCGCCCATGACGACGACCTCGCGGACCCCGTCGATCCGGTCCCACAGCTCGTCGAGCGTCGAGACGGCGTCGCGGTCGACGATGAGCACGTCGTCCGCGGCGTCGTTGATAATGTACTCGACGTGGTCGTCCTGTAACAGGAGGTTCACGGTGTGGAGCTGTGCGCCGGACAGCGGGACCGCGTAGTACGCCTCGAAGTGTCGGTGGGTGTTCCACCCGAGCGTTCCGACCCGGTCCCCGGGCTCGACGCCCAGCTCCGCGAGCGCGCCGGCGAGCCGCCGGACCCGGTCGCCGAAGTCGGCGTACGTGTACCTGTCGACCCCGTCGTGGGTGCGCGAGACGACCTCCGTCTCCGGGAACAGCCTGGTCGCCCGCCAGAAGAAGGGGCGGAGCGTGAGCTCCTCAGGCATCCGCGGTCCCCACGGAGAGGTACGTTTCGAGGAGGTCCTCGCGGTCGCGGATCTCCTCGACGGTGCCGTCGAACACGATCTGTCCGGTGTCCATGATATACCCTCGTTCGGCTAGATCGAACGCGAAGTCAACGTTCTGTTCGGTCAACAGGACTGTCACGTTCTCGTCGACGACCGTCTGAACGATCTCTCGGAGGTCGTCGACGATCACGGGCGCGAGGCCCTCGGTGGGCTCGTCGAGGAGCAGCACGTCGGGCGCCTGCACCAGTGCGCGGGCGACCGACACCATCTGCTGCTCGCCGCCGCTGAGGTTCTGCCCGTCGTTCTTCCGCAGCGGTTCGAGCGCCGGGAACAGCTCGTACATCTCCGCGACCGGTCGCGGGTCGCTCGCGAGGTTGTGCGCGAGCCGGAGATTCTCGTGCACGGTCAGCGTGGGGAACACCCGCCGGTCCTCCGGGACGAGCGAGATCCCCCGCTCGTTGATCTCGTCCGAGGAGAGGCCGGCGATCTCCTCGCCGCGGTAGGTGATCGAGCCGGTCCGCGGCGGCGACGCCCCGACGATGGAGCGCATCGTCGTCGTCTTTCCGGCGCCGTTTCTCCCGAGCAGCGTCACCACTTCGCCCTCGTCTATCTCCAGTGAGATCCCGTGGAGGACGTGGCTGTTCCCGTAGTACGTGTTAATCTCGTCAACGTCGAGTATCGTCATACGCTATCACTCCCCAAGTACGCCTCCGTCACGCGTTCGTCGTTCAACACGTCCTCCGGCGTCCCGTCGGCGAGGATCGCTCCCTCGGCGAGCACGACGATCCGGTCTGAGATGTCGGTGACGACGTCCATGTTGTGTTCGGTCACGACGAACGTCGCATCTAGGTCGGCGTCGAGCTCGCGGATCAGCGAGACGATCTCGGTCACCTCCGTCGGGTTCATCCCCGCGGTCGGCTCGTCCATCAAGAACACGTCCGGCTCGATGGCGAGCGCTAAGGCGATCTCGACGGTTCGCTTCTCGCCGTGGCTCAGCGTGTCGCACGACGTGTCCGCGATGTCGGTGAGCCCGGTCAGCTCCAACAGCTCCTCGATGTCGGCTTCGAGCGCCGCGTCGCCGCTCGCTCGCGACCGGAAGTCGAGGCGCGTCTTCTCGTGGCTGATCCGGGCGACCCGGACGTTCTCGCGGACGGTGAGCCCCTCGAAGACGTTCGTGATCTGGTAGGAGCGCGAGAGGCCGGCCTGCGCGACCTCGTGCGGCTCCGCGTCGGTGATGTCGGCGAGGCCGCCCTCGCCGTCGTCTCGGAGCCAGATCGAGCCGGAGGTCGGTTGGAGCACGCCCGTCAACAAGTTGTAGAACGTGGTCTTTCCGGCCCCGTTCGGCCCGATGATGCTGGTGATTTCGCTGTCATCGATCTCGATCGACACGCCGTCGACAGCGGTCAGTTCGCCGAACTGCTTGCGGAGGTCTTCGGTCTTGAGAACGGTCGTCACGAGTCATCACCGCGGTCGGTCCGTGTTTCGTCGTCCGGTACAGTCGCTCCCGCGCCGCCGGAGTCCCCGTCGCCGTCGGGGGCTTCTCCGTCTCCGCCGGCGTCCGTTTCGCCTCCGTCGCCGTCGTCCCCGAGCAGCCGATCCCGGAGCAGCAGGAGCCCACCGACGGTCCCCTGCTTGAAGTACAGCACGACGGCGATGAGCAGCGCGCCGAAGAACAGCTCCCAGTACGCTTCGAGCGTCGGGAAGCGGCTGATCGCCCAGCGGATGTAGAGGAAGACGAACGCGCCCACGATCGGGCCGGAGAAGTACGTTGCGCCGCCGATAACGGTGGCGATGACGGCGATCGCGCTCGTCGACCAGTGCGTCAGTCCCGGGGACGCGACGCCCGCGAGCCCCGCGCGCAAGACGCCGGCGATCCCCACGATCGCCGCCGAGAGGATGAACGTCATCCAGCGGTGGTGCCTGACGTCGATCCCGAGCGCCGACGCCCGGTCCGGGCTCTCGCGGATCGCCTTACAGACGGTCCCGAACGGGGAGTTGACGACGCGCCACGCTCCGTACGTCGCGGCCAGTACGACGACCACGGAGAGCGCGTAGTACGTCCGGCGAGCACCGATCCGGAAGCTCGAGCCGCCAATATCGACGCTGCCGAGCAGCACGATGATCCCGTCTGTGCCGTTCGTCAGTCCCGCCGGATCCTGGATGATCAGGGAGTACCCCAACATCCCGAACGCGAGGGTGATCAGCGCGAAGTAGATCTCCTCGAGCCGCACGCTGAGCCACCCGACCGGCACCGCGACGCCGACGACGAGCGCGAGGCCGACGACGCCGCCGACCACGAACGTGAGGAGCGGGGAGATCCCGGATCCGACGATGTCGGCGAACACCGGACCGAGGTCCCGCAGCACGATGGCGACGCCGTACGCGCCGCCCGCGTAGAACAGGCCGTGACCGAACGACAGCAGTCCGGTGTAGCCGTACAGCAGGTTGAAGCCGAGCGCGAACAGCGCGACGACGAGGAAGTCGGTGAACAGGTAGACCTGGAAGGACGGCCCGAACGCTAACAGGATCAGGCCGAGCGCGCCGAGGACCCCGAACCGCTCGCGGGTCCAGCCGTCGGCGGCGGCCGAGACGAACTCGCGGACCCGGCCGCCGGCAGTCGTCGTCGCGCTCATTCGCCGATCCCTCCGAAGAGCCCTTCGGGACGGAACAGCAGCACGATCACCATCGCGAGGAACGGGATCGCGATGCTGCCGGCGCTGATGAACTGCGGCCCCAGACTCTGCATCATGCCGATGAGCATCGCGCCGACGAACGCCCCGCTCATCGAGCCGAGCCCGCCGATGACGACGACGATGAACGCGTCGATGATCACCTGGTCCCCGAGCGCCGGGCTGGTCGACTGCAGCGGCGCGGACAGCGCGCCGCCGAGCCCGGCGAGCACGCTCCCGAGGAAGAAGACGCCGGTGTACAGCCGCGGCACGTCGACGCCGAGCATCGACGCCATCTCGCGGTCAGAGGAGGTCCCTCGCACCAGCGAGCCGAAGTACGTCCGCGTGATGAACAGCCAGAGCCCCGCCAACACGGCGATCGCGAGACCGATGACCACCAGCCGGTACGCGCTGAAGGTGCTCCCGCCGAGCGACACGGAGAAGTTGAACACGTCGGGCGGATCGATCGAGTACGATCCCGACCCCCAGATGAATCGAACCGCCTCGTGGATCACGAGGACGAATCCGAACGTGACGATGAGCTGATCGAGATCGGCGTCGACCCGGTCGTACAACGGTCGGATCGCCGCGAACTCGATGGTTGCGCCGACGACGCCCACTGCGAGGGCCCCGGCGACGGCGGCGATCCAGAAGTTGTCGATGAGGCCCGTCACGACGGCGAGCGTCACGTACGCGCCGAGCATGTAGAACCCCCCGTGTGCGAAATTAAGAACGCCGAGCACCCCGAATATGAGACTCAACCCGACGGCGATCAGGAAGAGCCGACTCCCGAGGCTCAGCCCGATGACAACGTCGGCAACCCCGATCAGCGGAACGAGAGATGGTAGGCTCATGGAGTCGACGCCAGATTAGATACCCGCCGGCAGATCGGAGTCACCGAGCGCCTCGGACAGCACGTCCGGGCCGGCGTCGTACACGTTCACGGGGTCGAGCACGTTGCTCTCCCACTCGTCGTCGTACGTGACGGTGCCCCAGATGGACGACACCGTCGCCTGATTCGTCTCGCTGAACCGGTAGTCGCCGACCGGGCCGGAGTGCTCCATTCCGGTGAACTCGTCGACGAGCGCGCTGGTCTCGGTGCTCCCGCTCGACTCGATCGCCTCCTTGTACAGGTAGACGGCGCGGTACGCGCCCTCGGCGTTGTACGTCGGGAGCGCGTCGTACTCCTCGTAGTACGCGTCGCGAAACGCGTTGTTCGCCTCGGTGTCGGGGGCGAACGGGTCGTACCGCGTCGAGGCGTACTCGCCCTCCGGGAGCGGGTTCCCGTCGCTCGCGAGGTCGGTACCCATGCCGACGCTGAACAGCGTGTGATCGATCTGATCGAACCAGCCGGCGTCCTCGGCCTGTCCGATGAACGTGGTGAGGTCGGCGCCCCACAGCGGCGTGAGCACCGCGTCCGGTTCGGCGTCGAGGATCGAACTGATGTACGGCGTGTAATCGCCCGTCTCCAGCGGCGGGAACTGCTCGGCGGTGAACTCGGCATCGACACCGAGGCCCGCACAGAAGTCCTGGAAGTAGTCCCACGTCTCGTACCCGAACGCGTAGTCGGGACCGATCGTCGCCCACTCCGTGGCGTCGAGTTCGGCGGCGGTCCGCGCGGCCCCGTAGATGTCCTGCGTGAGGTTGTTGGAGTCGCGGAACACGTAGTCGTTGCCGACGGAGTCCTCGTGTTCGCCCTCCGGCGAGGTGACGAACGGGGTCGCCGCGTGCGTGATCATGAACGGCATCTCGAGCTGTGCCGCCTGCGGCGCCACGGCTTGGGCGACCCCGCTGGAGTCCAGCCCGAACAGCCCGTGGACGTTATCCTCCTCGACGAGGCTCCGCATCTGCTGAATCGCCGTGTCGGCGCTCGCTTCGGTGTCTCGGACGATCACTTCCACGTCGCGCCCGTCGATGCCGCCGTTGTCGTTGATCTCCGCCTGGGCCATCTCGATCCCCCGCTCGGCGGCCTCGCCGTACAGCGAGGCGAACCCGGAGAGGATGTACGTCGCGCCCAGCCGAACCACGTCGTCGCCACCCCCGCCCGAACAGCCGGCCAGCGCGACGGTCGCGCCGGCGCCGGCGGCCTGCAGGAATCGACGCCGCCCGACCGGCGAACGGCTTTCCGAACCCGCATCGATATCTCTGTTCCGGTTTCGCTTGTTTTCGTTATCCGGGCTTCCAGCTACCATTGTTAACGATTGTCCGTGGGTGTCCGCCCATATAAATGTGCAGGTCAATCACACGGATAACCCCGTCCCCACCGGCCGACCGGCGATCGATCGCCGCGATGCCGGGCGTCGTCGACCGATCAGCCGGAGTCCCGATCGATTAAAGTCCGCTTGTGCTAATCAACCGCTAGTGGTTGTCATCGACCGGGCGGGCGACGGACGCGATCGACCGGCCCCCGCCCCCGACAGATCGGGGCGACGAGCCGGGGGTGCGGCGTGACCGACGTGACGCTCGCGGTCGTCGCGGGAACGACCCGGACCGCCGCCATCGACGGGATCAGCGCCGCGGGCGCGGATCCCGACCTGCGGACTCACACCCCGAGCGCCGACCTCGAGATCGTCGCCGACGGGCGGCCCGCACCCGACTCGGCCGTCCCGGTCAGCCCCTCGGGCTGTCCGACGCCGGCGGTCGTCACCCGCGCCGTGCGCGAGCTCGTCGGGTTCGGGTTCGTCGGGGTCGACGCCGGCCTCGCGGTCCCGACCGCGACGGGGGCGCCGGTCCTCGACGCGGGCGCCGCGCCCGGCGGCGACGTGCGAGACTCGGACCCCGTCCCGGACGCGGCGACGATCTTCGAGTCGGCGCGCGCACTGGCGCCGCGGGCAGCGCGGGGCGGGGAAGCGACCGCGTCCGGCGACGACGGCGACAGCGAACTCCTCGTCGCCGAGACGATCCCCGGCGGCACGACGACCGCGCTCGGCGTGCTCACCGCGCTCGGCGAGCGACCGGCGGTCTCCTCGTCGCTGCCGGCGAACCCCCTCGCGACCAAGCGCGCGGTCGTCGAGGAGGGGTTGGACGCGAGCGGCCTCGCCGCCGGCGACGCGGCCGGCGACCCGCTCGCCGCGCTCCGGCTGATGGGTGACCCCGTGCTCGCCGCGGCCGCCGGCCTCGTCGTCGGCGCGGTCGAGCGCGGGGTGCCGGTCACGCTCGCGGGCGGGACCCAACTGGCGGCGGTCGCCGCGCTCGCGCGCCACGCGGGCGTCGAGCGACGGCTCCCGCTCGCGACCACCTCGTTCGTCGCCGACGACCCCTCCGCCGACGTGGGCGCGCTCGCGGACGACCTCGAGTTGACGCTCGCCGCGACCGACCCGGCGTTCGGCGAGAGCGACCACCCGGCGATGGCGGCGTACGCCCGCGGCGAGGCGAAGGAGGGCGTCGGGATGGGCGGGGCGTTGGCGCTCTCCGAGCGCGCCGGCGTCCCCGCCGGCGACGTGCGCGACCGCGTGGCCGACCTCACC
>NZ_NHOA01000110.1 GCF_002727125.1 Halorubrum persicum | reverse complement strand
TCCCTCGCACCGTCGGTTCGCGGCCCTTCGGGCCGCTCACCGGGGCGCGCCGCCGCACCGTACTCGATCGATAACCGGTCGTCGCATCCGTCTCGCGCATTTATAAGCCGTGTCGCCGGCGTTTCCGATCCCCGTCTCACCGTCGCCCCCGCCCCGTCGTCGATTCAACAGGGTTCAAGTATCCCTCCGGCAAAGCTTGCGATATGCAGACGCTGCTTCTCAACGCCGACGACGTCGACGAGAACGCTCGGATGGACCGCGTCATCGACGGGGTCCGGGGCGCGTTCACGGCCTACGAGCGCGGCAACGCCAAGATGCCGGCGAAATCGTACATCGACCTGCCGGAGTACAACGGCGACTTCCGCTCGATGCCCGCCTACCTCGACGTCCGGACCGAGGACACCGCCGAGGACGACGGGTGGGACGCCGCCGGGATCAAGTGGGTGAACGTCCACACCGACAACCCCGCCGACCACGACCTCCCGACCGTGATGGGGACGATGATCTACTCCGACCCCGAGACGGCGTTCCCGCTGGCGATCCTCGACGGCACGACGCTCACGATGAAGCGCACGGGTGCGGCGGCCGCGGTCGCCACCGACGAGCTGGCGGTCCCGGACGCGACCTCGCTGGGGATCGTCGGCGCCGGCGTCCAGTCGTACACCCAACTGGAGGCGATTTCGGCGGTCCGCGACATCGAGGAGGTCGTCGTGAGCGACCTCGACGAGGAGCGCGTCGCCGACTTCATCAACGCCTTCGGGGACCGGTTCGACGTGCGCGCAGGCTCGGTCACGGAGGCCGGCCACTGTGACGTGCTCTCGACGGTGACGCCCGTCGAGGACCCGATCGTCGGTCTCGACGACGTGGGCGGACACACCCACATCAACGCGATGGGCGCCGACGCGGCGGGCAAACACGAGCTCGCCGACGATCTCCTGTTGGACGCGACGGTCGTCATCGACGACCACGAGCAGTGCACCCACTCCGGCGAGATCAACGTCCCCTACGCCGCGGGAGCGCTGACGGACGACGACATCTACGGCGAGATCGGCGAGATCGTCGTCGGCAACCGTCCGGGACGCACCGGCGCCGGGTTCGGCAGCGACAGCGACGGACCCGACGCCGCCGTCGACGGCGTCACCGTCTTCGACTCCACCGGGCTCGCGATTCAGGACGTGGCGGCCGCCCGCGTCGTCTACGAGCAGGCCAACGCCAACGACAACGGCTACCCCTTCGACCTCCTCGGGCTCGCGGAGTAGCGCGGCGGCACCCTCTCTGTCCCGTCGGGCCGCTCTCACGCACCCCTCCCCCGACCGCTTTTGTCGTCCGCGCTCGTAGGTCGGCCGTGCAACTCGTCAGCGTCGCGGCGCTCGCGGAGAACCGAGCGATCGGCAGGGACGGCGAGGTTCCGTGGCCTCACATCGAGGCCGACGTTCGGCAGTACCGCGAACGCGTCGCGGGGTCGCCGGTGATCTTGGGACGCCGCACCTTCGACTCGATGCGCGCCGACCTCCCCGGCTCCCGGCAGATCGTCGTGAGTCGGAGCGTCGAGGCCGTCGATGTCCCGACCGCGGTCGTGGCCGACGGCATCGATTCGGCAATCGAACGCGCGGCGGAGGTCGCGGGCGACGACGGGATCGGGGGTGAGGCGTTCGTCTACGTCCTCGGCGGCGGAGCCATCTACGAGCTGTTCCAACCCCTCCTCGACCGGATGTTTCTCAGTCACATCGCGGGGAGCTACGAGGGTGACACGTTCTACCCGGCGTGGGACGGCGACGAGTGGGCCGTCGCCGCCGAGACCGCGTTCGACCGGTTTACGCTTCGGGAGTGGGTCCGGCGCGACGGTCCCGCCTGATTTGCCTACCGGGTGTCCACTCTCGTTTCGGCGTTCTCCGCGTACGATCGGAGCTGTAGCTCCGCGCTCTCTGTGAGCCTGTCGAGCGCCTCGCCGACGCCGTGCTCGCGGGCCTCGACGGAGGCCTCGGCGACCAGGGTCCGGACGGTGTCGAACGGACCCATTCGCGCACCGGACGTGGCCGGTGACGCCTTGGCGTCCAGCAGCTGATCCATCGCCGTCCGGTACCCGGGGTTCCCGTCGAACCACCCGTCTCGCGCGAGTCGATCGACGGCGCCCTCGTGAACCGGGAAGTAGCCGGTCTCCCGATGCCACCGCGCCTGCTGTTCCGGCGCGGCGAGCCACCCGAGGAACGCGGCAGCCGCCCGCTGCTGCTCGGTCGACGCCCGGTCGGCAATCCACAGCGAGCCGCCACCGACGACGACGCCGTGACGCTCGTCGGCCACCGGGAAGTACCCGGTCCCGACCGGGAACGACGCGCCCTCGCGCACTCCCACCATCGCCGAGGTCGACCCGATCAACATCCCGGCGCGTCCCTCGTGGAACGCCTCTCGTGCCCGTCCTCGGGCCTCGATCCCGGGGTCGAGGTAGAGGCCGTCGGCGGCCATGTCGGCGATCCACTCGTACACGCGTTCGCCCGCCTCGGCGTCGAAGTACGCCTCGGTCGGCGTTCCGGCGCGGCCGTTCTCGGCGTCGACGAGCGGTTGCCCCGCCTCGGCGAACCACTGTTCGACGAACCACGAGTAGTTCGCGAACGTGATCCCGGCCTCGGCGCCGCCGCGGTCGACCAGCCGCTCGGCGCAGTGCCGCACCTCGGCGAACGTCGACGGCGGGTCGTCCGGATTCAACCCGGCGCGCTCGAAGGCATCGCGGTCGTAGTAGAGCACGGGCGTCGAGGCGTTGAACGGGAGCGAGTGGAGCCGACCGTCGGTCCGGTAGTAGTTCGCGACGGGGTCGAGGAGGTCGTCGGGGTCGAGGCTCGCTTCCGCGGCGATCTCGTCGGCCACGCCGCCCCTCCCTCGGGACACGTCGGCGAGGAGGTCCTCGACCGGGGCGAACGCCCCGCTGTCGAGCGCGCGCTTGGTCCCGATCTCGTAGAGGTGCGCGATCGCCGGAGGGTCACCCCGGTCGGCCGCGGCGAGGGTGGCGTCGAACACGCCCCGGTAGCTCCCCTTCGAGGAGGGGCGGACCGAGACGCCCTCGGTCGCCGCCTCGAACTCGTCGACGAACTCGTCGAGCAGCCGCGCTTTCCGTCCCCCGAGCGCGTGCCAGAACTCGACGACCGTGTCGTCGTCGCCCGCCGCGCTCCCGGCGAGGTCGTAGGCGTCGAGCCGGTCGTCGAGGGCTCCGGTCCGGTCACTCAGCGTCGACGCGCCGGCCGCCACCTCGGTCAGCGACGTCTTTTGCGTGTGGGCGATCGTCGTCACCTCGGCAGCGTCCTCGGCGGTGTCGGCCGCGAGCTCCCCGACCGTTTCGACCATGTCGACCGCTTCCTCGATCGCCGCCGCTTGGTCGTCGGTCGCGTCGCTGATCTCTTCGACGCCGCTCGTGGTCTCCTCGATGTCGTCGGCCAAGTCGGTGAACGCCTCGAGGGCGCTCTCGGCGGTGTCGATTCCCTCGCCGACCCGCTCGCGCATGTCCGTGATCTCCGCGACGGTGGCGTCGGTCTCGTCGCGCACCGAGCCGATCGACGACTCGATCTCGCTCGTGGCGTCGCGGGACTCCTCGGCGAGGCTCTTGACCTCCTCGGCGACGACCTCGAACCCGGCACCGGCCTCGCCCGCTCTGGCGGCCTCGATGGAGGCGTTCAGCGCGAGGATGTTCGTCTCGTCGGCGATGTCCCGGATGAGGTCGGTGACGTCTTCGATCGCCGCGACCTCCGCCTCCAGCTCCTCGACGCGGTCGAGCGCCGTCTCGGTCCGCTCGTCGACCACTTGGAGCTCCTCGATCGCCGCGGCCGCGGCGTCGTTCCCCTCGTCGGCGCGCTCGGCGACGTTCCCCGCCGTGGTCGCCACCTCCTCCGCCGACGCCGCGACCTCTTCCGTCGCCGCCGAGACGCTCTGCAGCTCTCGGGTCGCCTCCGCGATGTCGTCTCGCTGGCGGGTCGCCGCCGCCTCGATCCCGTCGACCGCCTCGTACACGTCGCCGCTCTGCCCCTTCGCTCGGGCGACGTTCGACCGCACGTGTTCGGAGGCCCCCGAGACCTCGTCCCCGAACCCCTCCGCCGCGGACAGGGTTTCGGCGACCCCCTCGACGAACGCGTTGAGATCCCCTGCGAGCGCGGCGGCCTCACCGCTCGCCGCCGCCTCCGGGAACCGCGCCCCGAGGTCGCCCCCTGCGAGCTGCGCCGCGACCTCGCGGAACGCGTCGATCGGCACGTCGCCACCTGCGGCCTGGGTCGTCTCTCCGTTCGCGGTCTGTGTCCTCTCCCCGCCCGTCGTCTGTGCCGCCGCTTCAGTGGGGTCGCGGCCGTTCGACTCCGACCCGATCTCTCGGTCCATCTCCGACTCGTCCGATCGGTTCCGGGTGCCGTTGCGATCCATTTGCCGCTCGTTTCGCGTGAGAGTATATAATCGCTCGACGCGAATTATCTCGGTTAATAACAATCCCGGCGTTCGGGACAGAACTCCTCGCTCGCCGGTTCGTCGCCGCGTCGATCCCGTCGTCGCCGTGGTCGCCCCGCGCTGTCTACTCGTCGCGAGCGTTCTCGTCGTGGCCGTCTTCGTCGGGATGGACCGGCGTCGCGAACCCGAACCGCGGCTTCGCGTCGTCGACCTCGACGGTCACGGTCTCGCCCACGTCCGCGCCGGCGACGAAGAGCGAGTACCCCTCGACGTACGCGATCCCGTCGCCCTCGTCGCCGCGCTCCTCGACCGTCACCTCGATCCGGTCGCCCGCCGTGACGGGGGCCGTGTTCAGCCCTCTGGCGACGAGGTACACCTCCGATGAGGTGTCGCGAGACGCGGGCGGCGAGACGGTCCGGAGGTATTGGAACTCCTTCCGGACGTCCTCGCGGAACGCGTCCAGATCCTCGCCCTGGAACACCTTCACGACGAGGTCGCCGCCGGGCGCGAGCAGCTCCTCGGCCACGTCGAACGCCTGCCGCGCGAGGTGGACCGACCGGGCGTGATCGAGGGCGTACTCGCCGGTCATGTTCGGCGCCATGTCCGAGAGCACCGCGTCCGCGCCGCGCTCGCCGACCGCCTCTCGCAGGTAGTGCCGGGTGCGCTCCTCGGTCATGTCGCCGCGGATCGTCTCAACGTCGTGCTCCTCCAGGTCGTCGATGCGCTGGAGGTCGACGCCGACGACCGTCCCCGACTCCCCGACCTCCTCGGCGGCGACCTGAAGCCAGCCGCCGGGCGCGGCGCCGAGGTCGACGACCGTGTCGCCGCGATCGAACAGGTCCGACTCCTCGTCGATCTGTTTCAGCTTGTAGGCCGACCGGGCGCGGTACCCCTGCTGTTTCGACTTGTTGTAGTACTCGTCTTTTCCACTCATACGTCTCTCACCACGGGTCGGGGCCGAATGTCTGTCGAAACCGCGGGCGAATCGGCGTTCATACCCGGAACGACGGGACCGACCCGGAAATGGACATCGGTGGGCAGTTCTCGGGGATCGCGGATCGACTCGGTGGAGGTCCGGGCTGGATGGGGGGTCCGGTTTGGTGGAGGCCCGGACCGGCGACGGCTCCGATCACTCGTTCGGGCGGCGCAGCCGCGCGGCTGCTCGTTCGACCCACGACGCGACGGCGCCCAGCGGCCGCCACCCCTTGCTCTCGTTGGACGCGTCGGATTCGGACGCGTGCTCGGTTTCCGATCGCTCCTCGACGATCGTCTCGTAGGTGTCGATCACCTGCTGTCGCTGTCGTTCCTTCGACTCGACGGCCCGCTCGAGCGCCTCTACTTCCGCTTCGAGCGCCTCTACCTCGGCCGCGAGCGCGGCGGCGCGGACGCGTCGGTGGTAGTCGGGCGGCTGCTCGCGCTCCGACCGCGCGCGCAGATGCGGTCGATCGAAACCACGGGCCGTCGATGGAGTCCACCGCCTTCACCTCGATACCGTCGGGATCCTCGTGGGTGCCGGATGTAGCGGACATCGTTTTCGGGAGACATGTGTACACATACCACATAGAAAAAACTCAGTCAGCCGCGAGTCGGACGCACCGCTTGCGCCCGGTTCACGGCGGCGTCTGTTCGGCCACCGTCACCCGTCCCCACAGACGCTCCGAGCTCCGTCCCGCGGCGCGATCCGCTCCGGAGTTGCCGACCGCGTCTGCGGGTCGGCTCTCGTCTGCGTCTTCAGCCGACCGGATCGCGAAGCCGAGGTCTGCGTAGAACGCCCGCAAATCCGCGTCGAACGCCGCGGTGACGGTTTCGACCGCGGCGTCGCGCTCGGCGCGCCGCACCACCGCGGCGACGAGCGCGGAGCCGATCCCCCGCCCGCGGCGCGCCCGCCGGACGGCCACGGCGTCGACGTGGATACGGCCCGGGTCGGGACGCGTCGCGACCAGCGCGCCGACGACCGCGCCGGTCCGGCTAAACCGGGCGACGAGCGCGTCGCCCGCGTCGATCGCGGCGTCGACGGTCTCGGAGTCCGTCTCCAGCATGGCGGCGTCGAGCACCCGGAGCACGTCCAGTCTGTCGTCCGGCGTGGCCGTCTCGATCCCGACGGCGTCGGGCGTGTCGCGCTCCGCGCTCACGCGCTGTCGTCCGTCTGTCCGCCGTCCGTCGACCCGCCCTTTATGAGCCGGAGCAGTCGGACCGACTCGGCGTCGACGACGCGGTCGCCGGGGACGGGCGAGCCGTCGACAAGCGCCGACGCCTCCTGCGGGTGGTACCCCGCCTCGCGGATCAGGTCGGCGTAGGTCGCGTCCTCGGGGAGGTCGTACTCCGCGGCCCCCTCGCCGACGACCTCGACGGTGACGTTCACGGGCGCCCCTCGGCGACGGTGACGCGCATCGGTCGCTACCCGTCCAGCTCCTCGCGGAGCAGCCCGTTCACCTCGCCCGGGTCGGCGCTCCCGCCCGTCGCCTGCATCACCTGTCCCACGAGGAAGTTGATCGCGCCCTCGTCGCCGTCGTGGTAGTCGGCGACCGCGTCGGGGTTGTCGTCGATGGCGGCCTCGACGGCGGCCTCGACCTCGCCGGAGTCGGCGACGCCGAGCCCCTCCCGATCGATGACGGTCTCGGGGTCTTCCCCGGCGTCGAGCATCTCTCGGAGGACGACCTCCTCGGCGTTCTTCACGGTGAGCTCCTCGTCTGCCACGAGCTCGATCAGGCGCTTGAACTCGTCGAGGCGGCCCTCTACGTCCGTGATCTGCATCTCGCGGTAGTTGAGCTCGCCGAGCAGGTTGTCGGCGACCCACGTCGCGGCGAGGTCGGGGTCGAACTCCTCGGCGACGTCCTCGAAGAAGTCGGCGACCTCCTTCGTGGAGGTGAGCTTCGAGGCGGACTCGCGGTCGAGCCCGTACTCCTCGCGGAAGCGCTCGCGGCGGGCGTCCGGCAGCTCCGGGATCGGGATCTGCGCTTTCCAGTCCGACACCTCCAGCGCCGGCAGGTCGGCCTCCCGGAAGTAGCGGTAGTCCTTCTCGGCCTCCTTCGAGCGCATCGAGACGGTGACGCCGCGCGCCTCGTCCCAGTGGCGGGTCTCCTGTTCGATCTCGCGACCGCGCCGGAGCACGTTCTCCTGTCTGGTGACCTCGTACGCGAGCGCCTGCTCGGCGCCCTTGTGACTGGAGATGTTCTTCACCTCGGCGCGGTTCACGGCCTCGAGGGCCTCGTCGGTGATCTCCCCGTCGCCGTCGATCTCGCTTTCGGGGACTAACGAGACGTTGGCGTCGACGCGCAGGCTCCCGTCGCGGGTCGGATCGAAGACGCCGAGGTACTCGAGGACTTCTTCGAGCTTCGCGAGGAACGCCCGCGTCTCCGCCGGCGACCGGAAGTCCGGCTCGGTGACGATCTCCATCAGGGGCGTCCCGGCGCGGTTGTAGTTCACCAGCGTGTGGGTCGCCGACTCGATGGAGCCGCCGGCGTGCTGGAGGCTCCCGGGGTCCTCCTCGAGATGCGCGCGGGTGATCCCGATGGCTCTCGCCTCGTCGTCGACGCGGACCTCCAGCTCCCCGGACTGGCAGATCGGGGCGTCGTACTGGGTGAGTTGGAAGTTCTTCGGCAGGTCGGGGTAGTAGTAGTTCTTCCGGTGGAACGTGGTCGTCTCGGGGATGTCGGCGTCGATCGCCTTCCCCACCTTCACGGCGGCCTCGACGGCGGCCTCGTTGAGGACCGGCAGCGCGCCCGGCAGGCCGAGGCAGGTCGGGCACGTGCGCGTGTTCGGCTCCTCGTCGTCTTCGGGCTCCGTCGAGCAGCCGCAGAAGATCTTCGTGTCGGTCTCGAGCTGGACGTGGACCTCCAGCCCGATCACGACCGTCCGCTCCTCCGTCGCGGCCTGAGTGCTCATTACCGACCCGTTGTGAGCCGGTCACCTAAATCGTGTCGGGACCGATACGCGGCGGGCCTCCGTCGCGTCGACGCGGTCGCGTCCCAGCTGGGACCGTTGCTAAACCCTTATCAGCGCGCGGGTGGGAGAAGCGGTCGTATGAGCGATCTCCCGGACGACTTCGACTGCACCCTGACCAACTGGGAGTACATCTACGGGCTCTGCCGCAACGTCTCGAACGCGGTGAAGCGCGCCGACTTCGAGCCGGACGTGGTCGTCGCGCTGGCCCGGGGCGGCTGGTTCGCGGGGCGGTGCATCTGCGACTTCCTCGGGCTCAACGACCTCACGAGCCTGAAGATGGAGCATTACGTCGGCGCCGCGGAGAAAAGCGACGAGCCGCAGATCCGCTACCCGATGCCCGAGGGGAGCGTCGAGGGGAAAGACGTCCTGATCATCGACGACATCGCGGACACCGGCGGCTCGATCAGCCGGGCGGAGGAGTACGTCGACGACCGGAACGCGGGCGCGGTCCGGACCGCCACCCTCCAGCTGCTCGGCACCTCGGAGTTCCAGCCCGACTTCGTCGGCGAGCGGCTGGAGCAGTGGACGTGGGTCGTCTACCCGTGGAACTTCCTCGAAGACATGATCGACCTCACCGAGGGCGCGATGGAGCGCGCCGACCAGACCGTCTTCGACCGAGAGGACGTTCGGCACTACCTCGACGAGTACCACGGCATCGGTCGCATCGAGATGGAGGTCGCCCAAGCCGGTCGCCTCGACGAGGTGCTCGACGAGATGGTCCGCCGCGACGTGGCCGACCTCGCCGGCGAGGGCGCCTGGACGCTCGCCGAGTAGCGCACGACGATGGTCTCGGACGACCCGGCCCTAGACGACTCGACCCCGGACGACGCCATCGACGCCCTCCTCGACGCCTACGCGCTGAAAGACGAGCGGCGCACGGGCTGGCAGCTCCGCGGCGTCGACGCTCCCGAGTCGGTCGCCGCCCACACGTGGGGCGTCGCGTACCTCGTCCTCGCGCTCGGCGACCGGTTCCGCGAGGACCTGCCCGACCTCGACCTCGACCGCGCGCTCCGGCTCGCCGTGGTCCACGACGTCGCGGAGGCCGAGACCGGCGACGTGGCGACGCGTGCCGATTCGACCGCTGACTCGGTGGATCCGGCCGCGAAGGAGGCCGCCGAGCGCGAGGCGATGGCGGACCTCGCCGGCCCGCTCCCCGATCGGGTCCGCGACGCGTGGGAGGCGTACGAGGCCCGCAAGTCGCCCGAGGCGGTGTTGGTCAAGGAGTGTGACCTCCTCGACGTCTGTCTACAGGCGGTGTGCTACGAGCGCGCAGACCGGTACGACCCCGCCGACGGCGACCCGGACGCGTTCCGCGAGTACGACGACCTCGACGAGTTCTTTGCGACGACCGAGCTCCGGATCCGGACCGACGCCGGCCGAGCGCTGTTCGATCGCCTCCGCGCTCGGTACCGCGCGGCCCGCACCGACCCGTAGCCTCCAGCGCTCCCGCCCGAACGCCGCCATTCGACGTTCGTCGAACCCCGAAAACGACGACTGTAGGCCCTCTCACGGCCGATCAGCGGCGGCAGATAGTAAGAACGTTAACGGATCAGTTCGTCTCGGAGAGTGAGAGCTTTCACCACGCATGTCCGAGAACACTGATCTGATCATTGTCGGCGGGGGAATTAGCGGGGCGTCGCTTCTGTACACGGTCGCGAAGTTCACCGACATCGACGACGTGACACTGATCGAAAAGGAGCGGGAGATCGCGGCGATCAACTCTCACCGGACGAACAACTCCCAGACGCTGCACTTCGGCGACATCGAGACGAACTACACCCTCGAAAAGGCCGAGGAAGTGAAGGAGGGCGCCGAGCTGCTCGCGGGCTACCTCGAGGGAACCGACCCGGACCGGGAGATGCACAGCAAGCGCAGCAAGATGGTGCTCGGCGTCGGCGACGAGGAGACCGACAAGCTGGCGGAGCGCTACCACGAGAACGGGTTCGGCGACCTCTTCCCGAAGCTGCGCGAGATCGGTCGCGACGAGATCGCGGAGCTGGAGCCGAAGGTCGTCGAGGGACGCGACCCGGGGACGGAGCTCAAGGCGCTCCAGACGCCCGACGGCTACGTCGTCGACTACGGCGCGGTCGCGAAGTCGTTCGTCGACGCCGCCCGCGAGGAGGAGGGCGTCGGCGTCCACCTCGGCACCGCGGTCGAGAACGTCGACGAGGGGCGCGACGGGTTCACCGTCGAGACCGACGACGGCGACTTCGAGGCCGACGCCGTCGTGGTCGCCGCCGGCTCCCACAGCCTCCAGTTCGCCAAGGAGATGGGGTACGGCGAGCATATGTCGCTGCTGCCGGTCGCGGGGAGCTTCTTCCTCGCGGACGACCTGCTGAACGGGAAGGTGTACACGCTCCAGATGAAGAAGCTCCCGTTCGCGGCGGTCCACGGCGACGCCGACGTCCACGACGACGGCGTCACCCGGTTCGGTCCCACGGCGAAGCTCGTCCCCGCGCTCGAACGCGGTCGCCTCTCCACCGTGAGCGACTTCGCCGACGTGTTCGGCTTCTCTCCCGCGTCGGTCCTGAGCTACGTCAACATCCTCTCGGACCGCATCCTGTTCCCCTACGTCGTCCGGAACCTCGTGTACGACCTCCCCGAGGTCGGCAAGCGGGCGTTCCTCCCGAACGTCCAGAAGGTGGTCCCGACGGTCGACGTCGACGACATCGAGCGCGCGAAGGGGTACGGCGGCGTGCGCCCGCAGATCGTCGACACGAAGAACAAGGAGCTCGACATGGGCGAAGCGAAGATCACCGGCGACGGGATCCTGTTCAACATCACGCCCTCGCCGGGCGCCTCGACCGCGCTGAAGAACGCGATGACCGACGTGCAGACGGTCCTCGACTTCTTCGAGGAGGACTACGCCTTCGACGAGGACGCCTTCCGCGAGGCGACGATCGAGAACTTCCCGCGGGCCGACGACGAGGGCGCCGACGCCGAGGCCGGCGAAGGCGACAGCCGCGTCCCCGCCGAAGCCGACGACTGACGCGACCCTCGATTCACTGACGTTCGGGGCGGTTCACGACCTGTCGGCCGAGCGCCCCGAGCGCGTAGCTGACCGCGACGAGGACCACCGCGACCGGCGCCCAGAGCGCCGGCGCCCCGTGTCCGTAAAATGACAGCATGAACGCCACCGGCGCCGCCTCCCGCGTCGAGATCAGCCACGCGTAGCACGTCACCGGCCCGTACACCGGCCCGAACACGAGCGCCGAACTGACGAGCACCCCGCTTCCCGCGTACGCCGCTCCGACCGCCAGCAGCGCGCCGAGCAGGACGAACAGCCACAGGAACGCTTCGGGTATCGCGTCGAAGAGGGCGTGTGACGCGAACGCGAACAGCCCGGTCGCGCCGAACAGCCCTGCGCCTGCCGCGGCTCCGAGCCGCCTCGGCGACGAGGGGGACCCGAGGAGCGCTCGCCAGAGGGCCGCGTTCGGGTCAAGAGTCATGTGTCCGTTCGGGACGGCTCGGCGTCGTCCTGCGCCTACGTCGCCTCTGGGTATGTGCTTTGGGCCTCCGTCGCGGTCTGACGGCGTCGCCGTCGCGTTCTACGTCTCCGACGCGACGCCGACCTCCCGATCGAACGCCACTCTGAGCACGCGGATCGCCCGCCGCTTCGTCCCGTCCGGGACGAACACGAAGGGGATCGGCACGTCGAACGCGCGGTCGCCGTACAACCCCCAGTCGCCGACGGACCGCGTCGTCCCGCCGTACGCGATGGGGATGTCCTCCAGCTCGTCGGGGTCGTAGGCGGGGACGTACGACCGGTCGATCCACACCTCGTGGACCGGCACGTCGAGGGCGTCGGCGAGGAGCCGCTCCAGCCGGTCGTCGCCCTCGGTGAGCCACGCGGTGAACGCGTCGATGTCGGGGCCGCCTTCCTCGCCCTCCTCGCTGCGGCTGCCGTCGAGGGTGCCGCCCACCCGGTCCGCCAGCGCGATCCGGTGTTTCCAGCAGGTGGCCGGGAAGCGCCGCCCGCGGAAGCGGTCGTACATCGACGCCAGCGTCGACTCGGGGTGCTCGCGGGCGGCGATCCGGAGGCGTTCGAGCACCGCGTTGTCGTCGAGTTCGCGGTCTAAGATGCCGTCGACGGTGACCGGGCTCTCGCCGGTCTCGGCCGCGTACTCGCCGAGCATCGCCTGCAGGAGCCGGTTGGCGTACACCGACTTGTGGTGCTGGGTGACCCACATGTACAGCGCGATCCGCCCCTCGAGATAGTTACCGATGGTCGACAGCGCCTTCTCCGAGAGCGCCAACCCCTCCTCGGGGTGGGCGGTGTAGGCGTCGACCATGCGCTCGACGTCGAAGCTCAACACCCCCGCCCCGGTCATGTCGTTGTCCCGGGTGATGTAGTCGAGGCGGTCCACGTCGATGGGCGAGTGGAGCAGCTGGGCGCCGACCCCGTACTGCCACGGCTCGCCGCGCTCGTACGCGAGGCTGTAGCCGAGCACGTACGCGCACACCTCGAAGGGGTCCACGTCGAACGCGCGGAGGTCGTCGCCGTACTCCTCGACGATGATCACGCAGCCGAGCAGCTCGTGAGGGTTCGCCGACCGGAGCGGGGCGCCGCCGACGCCGGCGTCGTCGAAGGCGTCGACCAGCCCGGTTTCCGCGACGCGCTTCCGGAGGACCCCCTCGTCGAGGAACCCCTCGGAGAGATGCGAGAAGGGCGGGTGGCCCACGTCGTGGAGCAGGCAGGCGCACTCCAGCGTGCGCTGGATCTCCTCCAGTTCGTCGGTCGTCGCGCCCCGCGCGAAGTACGACTGCCGGCGGAGGTTCTCGAAGACGGTCCGCCCGAGGTGATACACCCCGAGCGAGTGCTCGAACCGGGTGTGGTTCGCCCCCGGATACACGAGGTGCGTCGCCGAGAGCTGCCGAACGTACCGCAGCCGCTGGAACGGCCGCGTGTCGACGACGCCCTCGACGAGCGCGTCCGGCAGCTCGACGTAGCCGTGGACGGGGTCTTTGATCTGGGTGGTGGGCATCGATTGTGGACACGACACCGTCCCGCGACGTGCATTTTTCGGTCCCCTCCGACGCTCCGCTCCCGAAACGCTCCGATTCCGTTCTTATAAGTAGCGAGCCCGACGTTCTCCGCGCATGGTATCGGACACCGCTGGTCAGCCCGACTCTCCGCTCGTCGACCGGTGGACCGCGCTCGATCGCGGCTGGCAGGCGCTCGCGCTCGGGCTGGGAGTCGTCGCCGTCCACGCCGCGGGACAGGTCGCGGGCGTCTTCTGATGGGCGTCGCTGCCGCGGCTCGCTCGTACGTTCCCGGCCTCGCACTGCTGGCCGGCGGCGCGCTCCTCTCGCAGGTCGTCGCCGGCGCGGTCGACGGGCTGCAGCCGCTCGTCGTCGCCGTCGGCGTCGGCGCGCTCGTCGGCAACACCGTCGGTACGCCCGAGGCGGCCCAGCCGGGCGTCGGCGTCGACAAGCTGTTCTTGGAGACCGGCATCGTCCTGCTGGGCGCCGCGGTGGTCGTCGAGGAGTTCCTCGCCGCGGGGCCGACCGTGCTCGGACTGGTCGTCGCCGCCGTCGGCGGCGGGCTCCTCCTCGCGGAGCTGATCGCCCGAGGGCTGTTCCGCCTCGACGGGACGACGCCATCGCTGCTGGCCGCCGGCGCGAGCATCTGCGGCGTCTCCGCGGTCGTCGCGATCGGGCGCGTGCTCGACGCGCGCGGGTCGGCGATCACGTTCGCGGCGGCGACCGTCCTGCTCTTCGACGCCGTCACGCTCGTCGCGTTCCCGATCGCGGGCGAGTGGCTCGGGCTCACCGGACGGCAGTTCGGCGTCTGGGCCGGCGTGAGCATGTTCTCGACCGGTCCCGTCGCGGCCGCGGGATTCGCGCACTCGCCCGAAGCGGGGCAGTGGGCGACCGTGACGAAGCTCGCGCGCAACTCCCTCTTAGGGGGGGTCGCGGTCGCCTACTCGCTGGCGTACACCGCGCGCTCGGCGACGGACCCCGGCGTTCGCCGACTGTGGGCGGAGTTCCCGAAGTTCCTGCTCGGGTTTCTCGCGGTCGCCGCGATCGCGAACAGCGGGCTCCTCTCGCCGGCGGCGCTGGCGTCGATCGGGCGCGTCTCGGACGCCCTCTTCACGCTGGCGTTCGTCGGCCTCGGCCTCTCGATCCGGCTCCGAGAGATGCGCGAGGTCGGCGGGGCCGCCGTCGGCGCCGTCCTCGTCCACCTGCTCGCCGTGAGCGCGCTCGCGCTGGCGGCGGTGCGGTGGCTGCTGTGATCCCGCTTCAGTCCGTATAAGTAGCGCGCGGACGCACTCCGCGTATGAGCACCATCGGCTTCATCGGCGGCAGCGGTATCTACGAGGCGCTCCCCCTGAACGACGTGCGCGAGGTCGAGTACGACACGCCCTACGGCGAGCCCAGCGACGCGATCACGATCGGCGAGTTCGCGGACACCGGGAAGGAGGTCGCCTTCCTCCCCCGGCACGGCTCGAACCACGGCGTCTCGCCCACCGACCTCCCGTACCGCGCGAACATGTACGCGCTGAAGCGAGCGGGCGTCACCCACATCTTCGCGTCGAACGCGGTCGGGAGTCTGAAGGAGGAACTGGAGCCCGGCACCCTCGTCGTCCCCGACCAGATCTACGACCGGACCAAACACCGCGACCTCTCCTTCTACGGCGACGGCGTCGTCGTCCACCAGCCGTTCGCGGACCCGTACAGCCCCGAACTGGTCGACCACCTCACGGAGGCCGCGGAGTCGGCCGTCGGCGGTGCGGGCGAGGGCGACGGCACGACGGTCGTGAAGGGCGGCACCTACGTCTGCATCGAGGGGCCGCAGTACTCGACGCGCGCGGAGTCGGAGTTCTACAAGTCGCAGGGGTGGGATCTGGTCGGCATGACCGCGATCCCGGAGGCGAAGCTCGCCCGGGAGGCCGAGATCGCCTACGCGACGATCGCCGGCGTCACCGACTACGACGTGTGGAAGGCGGACAGCGAGGTGACGCTGGCCGAGGTGCTCGAAAACGCCGAGCAGAACCAGAAGGCGATCAAGGCCGCCGTCGAGGAGGCCGTGCGGACGCTTCCGGACGAGTTGGAGTGCGAGGCGCACACCTCCCTCGACGGCACCGTCAACACGCCCACGGAGGCGATCCCCGAGGAGACCCAGGAGCGCGTCGAGCCGCTGCTGGGCGACTACTTATAAGTAACTCACCCGATACCCCGGTCGTCCGCGTCGACGGTGTCGCCCGAAGAGTCCTCGTCGTCCGCGTTGCGGGCTTCCCTGAGCGCGTCGACCGCGGTCTCCGTCGTCTCGACTCGGGTCTCTGTCGCGCCCTCCGGGTCCAGTCTCGGCTCTCCGTCCGCGTCCGCGGCGTCCTCAGCGGGCGGGTCGGCCGTCGCAGTATCACCGGCCGTGGTCTCGGCCTCTTCCCGGTCGGCGTTGCCTCCGAGTCCGAGCCACGACCTGAGCGTCTCGATCACTCCCATGGTCAGTAGTGTCTGAAGAGGACCGCGCGAACATCGTCTTTCGTTCTAGCCGCTTCGACGCTTCCGTCCGGGAGATCGACCTCGTATCGGGCGTCGCCGTCGGCGGACCGCCACTTGTCCTCGTGGGTCTCGAGCAGGCTCAACATCGCGTTGAGCTGCCCGCCGTCGTCGGTCGACCCGTCGTCGGCCTCATCGCGCTCGCCGGGCTCGTCGACGGTTTCGCCGCCGTCGTCGATCTCCTCTTCGCTGTCGTCGCTTCCCTTGTCTTCGGGCGACAGCCCGGACACGTCCACGTCGACGGGCGCGAGCGGATCGGTGTACCGCCGCTCGACCGCCTCGGTGATCGCCGTGACGAGCTCCCCTTTCGTCATGCTGCTGCGACCTGAGACGTCGTACTCGGCGGCGATCTCGTAGAGGTCCATTCGCGATGCGGCCTCCGGGTCCGTGTGACGACGGTTCCGCTCGGTGAGTTCGGCTTCGAGCGCCTCGCGCGGGAACGGTCGGGGCCCGTCGGTGGAGTCGGTCCCGTCCGTGCTGCCCGCGCCGACGGCACCCGCGTCGTCGCCCGTCCCGACTTCGGCGGTGCGGTCCGGGTCGTCGACGGCCTCTGCCAGATCCAACAGGTAGGCGACGCCGTCGGGGAGCGTGACAGACGTGTAGCGGTCGGCGTGGTGGTCAGCGAGCTCCTCGCGCAGTGCCCTGATGCGGTCGTACTGGTCTTCGGTTATTTCGATCGTGTGCATGGTCACCTGTCGTCATCGCGATGGAACCGGCGGAGCGCGTCTTCCCAGCTCTCTGCGGAGCGCGGCTCGCCGGAGTGGTCGGCCTCGACGCCGACGTAGCCGCAGGCCTCGCAAGTGAACGCCTCGATGCCAGACAGCGCGAACGCCGTCAGCTCTCTCCCGCACCGCGGACAGTCCGGTTCCACTGCTGATCACTCGCATTTCGTCGTCGGGGTGGTAAAGCACTGGGGTCAGGGGAACAGTCATTACACTCGGCCCGATACGCCCACGCATGAGCGAGCCGACCGACGCGAACCGACTCCTCCGCTACTACCGGCGATACGTCGGCGACCCCGACCGCACGGTCGACGTCTACGCCGGATTCGGACTGTTCTTTGTCGGGCTGGGACTGGGCGCGGTCGGTGTCGCCGTGTTCCTCTACAGCGCTACGCTGCCGCCGACCGAGCTGTCGACCTACGCCGTCAGAGAGGTTGCCGGCGTCGCTGCGGCCGTCGGGCTGCCGGCCCTGTTGCTCGGGATCGTCGTCCTACTGCCGGTCGACAAGCGGATGCTGTACGTCGCGGCCGCCGGCTCGGCCGTGACCGTCGCCGCGGTCGGCGTATTCGTGTGGGCGTACCCGCACGACTGGAACGTTGCTGTCCCGCCGGACTACAGCGCGCGGGTGATCGCGCTCTACAGCGTCGGCATCGCGCTCGTCGTGGCGGCGACGGGCGTCGCGCTTGTCGCCCACCGTGTCGAACGCGTCACGGACGGCGCGACGGCGGCCGAGGCGAACGACGGCGCCGACGAGAGCGACGAGACCGTCAGCGACGAGCAGGTGCGCGCGGACATCGACCGCGAGCTCGGCGATGCCGAGCTCTCGTGGGGCGGCGTGGAGCGCACTGAGACCCGGCGGCTGAGCCTCAACACGAGCGAGATAGACGAGATCAACCGCGATTCGCTGCCGGATTCAAGCACCGAGACCCGAACCGGCGACGGCAGCGTCGACGCCGCGGTCGCGCAGCTCAGGGGGTTACAGGGCGGCGAGGTCGAGACCGCGAGCGGCGGCAGTACCGACGATCAGGCCGCCGCGCTCCGTGAACTGCGCGAGCAACAGCGTGACGCGGAACAGAACGACGAGACCGACGGACTCACCGACCGGATCCGCGGTCTCGTCGACCGGATCCGCGGAGGACCCTGAGACCGTCGACCGGGGCGGTACAGAGCGCCCGCCGGAGCGGCGGACTTCTCCCGTCCGGGCGTAGAGAGCTCCCCGCTGTAGCGGTGAAAACGCCCCACCGATGCGGCTGCTACGAAAGCTTATGTGGATTGGTTATGAACGTCGAGTATGGCCAAGGGGCTTGACGTCGGAACGATGAACATCCTCTCCGCGCGGCAGGAGGGTGCCGAAACCGTTTTCGTCCAACAGCGCAACTCATTCGTCGAGATCGAGTATAGTGATATGGCCGAGCAGATGCTCTCACGGAGCAACGTCCTTCACATTCGAAAGGACGACGAGGTGTACGTCGTCGGCGACGATGCGCTTAACTTTGCGAACATATTCAACGAGGAAACACGCCGGCCGATGCAGCACGGCATCCTCTCCAGCAACGAGTCGTCGGCGATCCCGATGATCAAGCTCATCACAGAGCAGGTCGTCGGAGAGCCATCGCGGCCGGACGAACGGCTGTACTACTCGAGTCCCGCCGACCCGATCGACTCGGATCTGTCGACGCTGTACCACGAGAAGACCCTCGAGTCGATGCTCGGTGAGATGGGATACGACCCCGAGCCGATCAACGAGGGCATGGCCGTCATCTACTCCGAGCTCGCCGACGAGAACTTCACCGGCCTCGGTATCAGCTTCGGCGCCGGGATGACGAACGTCTGTCTGGCCTACTACGCGGTGCCGGTGATGAAGTTCTCCATCGCCCGCGGGGGCGATTGGGTTGACGAACAGACCGCCCAGGCGACCGGGACGCCGGTCGACAAGGTGACGAGCATCAAAGAGGACGACTTCGAGCTGGACTTCCGGACCGACGTCGGCGGCGTCGAGGGCGCGCTCGCCATCTACTACGAGAACCTGCTCGACTACGTCATCGAGAACATCAGCAGAGAGGTCGACGAGGAAGACGTCGAAGAGGGACTCGACGTGCCGGTCGTCGTCACCGGCGGCACCTCCAGCCCCAGCGGATTCGAGGATCTGTTCGCCGACCACCTCAAGGACGCGAACATGCCGTTCTCGATCAGCGGCGTCCGCTCGCCGGACGAGCCGATGTACAGCGTCGCAAGCGGCGCACTCGTCGCGGCGCGCTCCGAGGAGGAAGACAAGGACGCCAGCACCGAGACCGAAACCGCCGCGCCGGACGCCGAGGACTGACCTCGACTCAACCGAGCTATCAGTCCGCGATCGCTTCTGACTCCCCGGTCATCGCTGCCGGGTCTTTCACCCAGAGGTCGCCGAACAGGTCGTCCTGCTGGAGTCGCACGGAGCCGCGATGGGCCATGAACAGCAGCGCGAGGTACGTCATGAAGGGGCGGCCGCCGGCGGTCTCGATCTCGGCGAACAACACCTCCGTGCGCCCGTGGTCGAAGTGGGTCCGGAGGGCGTTGTCGATCTCCACGATCACCTCCTCGATGTCCTCGTCGTGGGTGCGGTCGGTCGCCTCGCCGGCGGTCGGCTCCCCGTCCTGCCGGAACTCGTCGCCGGCGTGGTAATCGAGCGTCTGGGTGCCGCGGGCGTGGCCGTGCGGCGACTCCGAGGTGTCGTACTCGCGGGAGTCCTTCCACCACGAGCCGCGCTCGGCCTCGCGGAGCTCCCGGACCAGCTCGTCGAGCGTCTCGGGAGAGCCGCGGGTGTTCTTCCGTTCGAGCCGGCGGTCCATCTCCGCCTCGAGCTTGTCGATCGGATCGATGTCGCCGTCGGCGGGGTCCGCCGCGCCACCCTCCATCGCGACCTCCCACGGCTCCGGCTCGGGCTCCTCGTCGTCCCCGTCGTCGTCGGCCAGCATCCCGTCGCTTTTCATCCGGAGCAGGACGCTGGCGTAGAAGAGCGCCCGTCCGGTCGTCCGGAGGTCCGTCTCGTCGAGCCGCTCCAGGAACGCGTCGGTCACCTGTACGATGTCGATGTCCCACGGCTCGATCTCGCCCTCCTCGGCGAGTTGGACGAGGAGCTCGACGGGCTCCACCGTCTCTTCGTCTCCGTCTCCGGCGTCTCCGTCGCCCGTGCTCGTCCGCTCGTCGGTCTCCTCGACGACCTCGCCGAACGCCGCTCCGTCCCGCGGTCCGCCGTCCCGATCGCTCGTCAGGTCGAGGTCCGGAACGCCGCCCGCCGACTCCTCAGTCATCCGCGGTCACCTCCTCCTCGCCGTCGTCGCCGAACTGCATCCCCGTCACCGCCGAGAGGTTGTCGCCCTGCATCGTGACGCCGATGGCGCGGTCGGAGCGCTCCAGCAGCGCCGACCGGTGCCCGACGACGACGAACTGGGCGTCATCGGCCAGCTCCTCGATCATCTCGCCGACGCGCTCGGCGTTGACCGCGTCGAGGAACGCGTCGATCTCGTCGAGCGCGTAGAACGGCGCGGGGTTGTGCCGCTGGATCGCGAAGATGAACGACAGCGCGGTCAGCGACTTCTCGCCGCCGCTCATCGCGTCGAGCCGCTGGACCGGCTTGTCGGCGGGCTGGGCCTTCATCGTCAACCCCTCCTCGAACGGGTCTTCGGGGTTCTCCAAGAGGAGCTCGCCGCTGCCGGCCGAGAGGCGCGCGAAGATCTCCTCGAAGTGGTCGTTGATCGACTCGAACGTCTCCATGAACGTCCGCTTCTTCTCGGCCTCGTACCCCTCGATGCGCTCCTCGATGGCGTCGCGCTCCTCGACGAGCACGTCCCGGCGCTCCTGCAGCGTGTCGAGCGCCTCCTGGACCTCGTCGTACTCGTCGATCGCGAGCATGTTGACGGGCTCGAGCGCGTCCATCTCCGCCTCCAGCTCCTCGATCCGCGCCTCCACCTCGTCGAGGTCCGGGATCTCGTCGGCGTCGTAGTCGCCGACCTGCGACTCCAGCTCGTCGATCTCCCACTCCAGCCGGTCGCGGCGATCGGTCAGGTCCTCCAAGTCCGACTCCGCCTCCGAGACGAGCGACCGCTGCTCGTCGCGCTCGCGGGTCGCCTCGGTGATCTCGTCGCGGAGGTCGTCGCGGTCGGCCTTCAGCTCCGTGAGCTCCTCTTCGAGCTCCGCGATCGCCTCGCGTTTCGCCTCCAGCGTCTCCTCTCGCTCCGCGATCTCGGCCTCGTACTCGTCGATCGCCTCCTCGGCCTCGGCTTTCCGGTTCTGCGCCGTCTCGACGGTGTCGTGGAGGTCGTCGACCGCGTCCTCGGCGTACCCCCTCTCGAGTTCGAGCTCGTTGCGCCGCCCCTCGAGCGAGCCCATCCGGTCTTCCAGGTCCGCGATCTCGCCGCGGATCTCGTCGGCGCGCTCCGAGAGCTCCGGGATCTTCGAGTCCGCCAGCTCCGTTTCGATGTCGTCGATGTCGGCGTTCAGCTCGTCGATGTCGGCGTTCAGCTCGTCGATGTCGGCGTCGAGCTCGCTCATCTCCGCGTCGACCGACTCGCGTTCCGCCTCCAGCTCCTCCAGTTCCGCCTCGAGCTCGTCGATTCGGTCCTCGGCGTCGGCCAGTTCGTCCTCGGCGCGCTCGACGTCGGCCTCCAACGACCGGACGCGCTCCGCGGCGTCGGCCTTCCGGTCGCGGGCGTCGTCGATGTCGTCTTCGAGCTCGTCGATCTCGGCCTGGAGCGCCTGTCGCTCGTCTTCCAGCTCCGCGATCTCGCTCGCGAGCCGTTCGAGCTTCCCGCCGCCGGACTTCGTGAAGGCGTACCGGGAGCCGCCGCCCGACCCGCCGGTCATCGCCCCGGACTTCTCGACGAGGTCCCCGTCGAGCGTCACCATCCGGTAGTCGCCCATCAGGTCGCGGGCGGTCGCCATATCCTCGACGACCAGCGTCGAGCCGAGCACGTACGAGAAGATCGACTCGTACTCGCTGTCGTACTCCACGAGGTTACGCGCGAAGTCGACGACGCCCGGCACCGAGGGTTTGCGCGGGAGGCTTCGGTCGTCCATCTCCGTGATGGGGAGGAACGTCGCCCGACCCGCGTTGCGCCGCTTGAGGTAGTCGATACACGTCGACCCCACTCCGTCGTCGTCGACGACGACGTTCGCGAGCCGGCCGCCGGCGGCCGTCTCGCACGCCTCGGCGTACTCGGCCTCGACCGAGCCGAGCTCGCCGACCGCGCCGTGGACCCCGTCGATCCCGCCGTTCTTCACCTCCGTCACCGCACGCGGCCACGAGGCGTCGCCGCGCTGGTCGGCGGCCGCCTCCAGCTTCGCGTACTCGTTCTGCTTCTCGCGGAGGTCCGCCTCGATCGCCTCCAGCCGCTCGCTCCGCTCCGCCTTGTCGGCGAACAGGTCGGCGACCGCGTCCTCGATCGTCTCCTCGTTCTTCCGGGCCTTGTCGAGTTCGCTGTGCAGCTCGGAGATCCGCGCTTTGTGTTCGGGGAGCGACTCGCGGGCCTCCTCGAGCTCCGTCCGCGCCTCGCTCACCGCGTTCGAGCGCCGGCGCGCCTCGTCGAGCAGGCGGTCCTTCTCGCGTTGCAGCTCGTTTTTCTCCTCGCGCAGCGACTCGACCGACTCCTTCTTCTCCGCGAGCTCCGCCTTCAGCTCGTCGAACTCGGTGTCGGCGCCCTCGATCTCCGCCTCCACGTCCGCGAGCTCGGACCGCTTCGTGGCGATCTCGGATTTCACCGACGCCTTCTCGACTTTCACCTCGCGGATCTCGTCGTCGAGCTCCTCGATCGTCTCCTCCTTGCGGTCGATCTGGACGAAGGCGTCCCGGCGCTCGGTCTCCGCCTCCGCGGCGCGCTCCTCGGCGGTCTCGATCCGGTCTTCCAACCGCGAGATCTCGCCTTTCACCTCCTCGATCTCCGAGCGGATCTCGATCTGTTCGTCCTCGCCTTTGGTCTCGATCTCGTGGTTGAGATCGGCTAAGTCCTCTTCCAGCCGCGTGAGCTTCCCCTGTCTGGCGTCGAGCTCGACGCGGAGCTCTTCGAGGTCCGCCTCGGCGTCGTCGATGTCCGCTTCGACGCCCGCGAGCGTCTCGCGCTTCTCCTCCAGCTCGGAGGCCTTGAGGAAGCCGCGGTACTCGTCGAGGTCGTCGCGGTACTCCTGATACTGGAGGGCCGTCTCGCGCTCGTCGGCCAGCTGATCGAGCCGGTCCTGCTTCTCTCCGATCCGGAGGTCCGCCTCCCCGATCCGGTCTTCGACGGTCTCCAGCTCCTCGTAGGCGGCCTCCTTCTTCGCGTCGAACTCGGCGACCCCCGCGATCTCGTCGATGATCCCCCGTCGCTGGTAGGGGGTCATGTTGATGATCTCGGTCACGTCGCCCTGCATCACGACGTTGTACCCCTCGGGCGTGACCCCGGCGGCCGCGAGCAGGTCCTGCACGTCGGAGAGGTTCACCGACCGCCCGTTGAGGTAGTAGTACGAGTAGTAGTTGTCCTCGGTCTCTTTGACGCGTCGCTTGATCGTGATCTCGGAGACGTCTCCGACGTTCTCCGTCCCGGCCGCGGAGACCACCTGCGAGCGGTCGAGGGTCCCGTCCTCGTTGGACAGCACCACCGTCACCGACGCCTCGTTCGGGCCGTCCGCGCCCTCGCCGCCGTCGTGACCGGGGTTGTAGATCAGGTCCGTGAGCTTCTTCGCACGGATCCCTCTGGTGCGAGCCAGCCCGAGTGCGAAGAGCACCCCGTCGATGATGTTCGACTTTCCGGAGCCGTTCGGCCCAGTGACGACCGTGAAGTCGTCGTAAAAGGGGATCCTCGTCGTTCGTCCGAAGCTCTTGAACCCGTCTAAAACCACTTCTGTAATGTGCATGTGTCGCGGGAGGGTGAGCGCAGGTTACGCGACGATGATGTCGCTGTCGGACTCCTCGTCGCCCTCTCCGTCAGCGCCCGACTCCTCGGCGGCCTCGGCGTCGGGCGTCGCCGCCTCCTGATCGGGGACGATCACGTCGTCTCCGGAGGCGCTCTCCTCGCCGTCGGCGGCCTCGGTCTCTCCGGACCCGTCGTCGGTCCGCTCGACGACCTCGACGTGGTCGTCGGAGTGGGTCTGGCGCTCGCCGCCGGTCGCCTCGGACGCCGAGTCGTCCGCGTCCGCCGGCTCGTCGCGCGCCGGCTCCGCCGACTCGGCGGCGTCGGCAGCAACGGACACCTCCTGAGCGTCTTCCACCTGTCGGACACGCTCTTTCATCTCGACGAGCTCCTCGGTGAGCCCGTTGACCGCCGCCTGTAGCTCCGCAACCTGCCGCTCGAGGTCCTCCACGCGGTTACTCATTATACACACGTATGCCCACGCGGGCCGTATAAATCTGCGTCAGACATGTGTGTTCGTGTCGCATGATCTCGACCGCTGACGGGGGATCCGTTTCAGCAGTGTGAAACGTGTCTGTCGACCGTCAGACACGGGGAGAAGATACTTGTAGCGAGGGTTGATACCGATTCGGTATGAGCAAGATCACCTTCCGTGCCGACGACGACCTCGTCGAGCGGCTGGAAGCGTGTGACGCCTCCAAAAGCGAGGTGATGCGGGAGGCCCTCCGGACCCACCTCGACGGGGCGATCGACGGGGACGAGGCCGGCGACGTGACCGCGTCGGACGCGACGGTCGACGACGCGCTGGCGGATCGGATCGACGACCTCATCGCCGATCGGCTCGACGCCGCGTTGGACGAGCGGCTCGGCGACCGGCCGGCGACTTCGACGGCGCCTCACTCTGCGTATACGCCCGGAAACGCCGGCGACATCAACGTAAACGTCACTCTCGACGCTCCGGGTGCCGACGGGGACGACGCGAGTGTGACACGTGAGGCGACCGCAGACGCCGACGAGCAAACGCGTAAGACGCCGGCCGATTCGGACGTGCAAACACGCGAAAATGTCTGCGGCGGATGTGGCGAAAACGTCCCGTCTGACCACGTTTACTGCCCGAACTGTGGCGAGAAGCAGTCCCACAGGGCGTTCTGCGAGTGCGGTGACGAGCTGCGGACCGACTGGGCCTTCTGTCCCGGGTGCGGACGCCGAACCCCCGCTGCCGACGTGTTGAAAGATCGCTAACTCCCGCCTATACGCATGTATACGCCAGATATCGGCCGTTTTTACTTTTTGTCTTACAACCACCGGTAGTTTTATAATAGTAGACTCGGTGACTACAACTGCGTAAGACGGTCGTCTTACAGTGGCCGTCCGGGACGGGGTGACCCCCTGTCGTCGGGCGATTCGTCGCTGTAAGACACACGCGTCGCGTGGTCGCCGTCTTACCGGGGGAATACCAATGGAGCGTGTGACACTACGAATCCCGAAACAGCAGATCGACGAGGTCGAACAGATGGTCGAGACGGGCGAGTTCCCGAACCGGAGCGAGGCGATCCGGTCGGCCGTCCGCGACATGTTGAACGAACAGGACGGCGAGCGTGAGGAGCGCGGCCGCAACCGCAACTGGGCGAAGGTGTAAACTGATGCAAGATCTCGTTCAGGACGCCCTTGACAACGCGGAAGCGGAGAAGCGCGACATGGACGTCGACATGGACGACGACGAGTTCGGGGACCCCCGAATCGTCATCGTCGGTGCCGGCGGCGCCGGCAACAACACGGTCAACCGACTGTACAACATCGGCGTCGACGGCGCCGACACCGTCGCCATCAACACGGACAAACAGCACCTCAAGATGATCGAGGCCGACACCAAGATCCTCGTGGGCAAGTCGCTCACGCAGGGGCTCGGCGCCGGCGGCGACCCCAAGATGGGCGAGCGCGCCACCGAGATGGCCCAGGGAACGATCAAAGAGGTGCTCGGCGACGCCGACCTCGTCTTCGTCACTGCCGGGATGGGCGGCGGCACCGGGACCGGCGCGGCGCCGGTCGTCTCGAAGATCGCGAAAGAGCAGGGCGCAATCGTCGTCGGGATGGTCTCGACGCCGTTCAACGTCGAGCGCGCCCGCACGGTGAAGGCGGAAGAGGGGTTAGAGGACCTCCGCAACGAGGCCGACTCGATCATCGTCCTCGACAACAACCGGCTGCTCGACTACGTGCCGAACCTGCCGATCGGGAAGGCGTTCTCCGTGATGGACCAGATCATCGCGGAGACGGTCAAGGGGATCTCCGAAACGATCACCCAGCCGAGCCTCATCAACCTGGACTACGCCGACATGTCGACCATCATGAACCAGGGCGGCGTGGCCGTGATGTTGGTCGGCGAGACCCAGGACAAGAACAAGACCCAAGAGGTGGTCAACGACGCGATGAACCATCCCCTCTTGGACGTCGACTACCGCGGTGCGAGCGGCGGGCTCGTCCACATCACGGGCGGTCCGGACCTCACGCTCAAAGAGGCCGAGGGCATCGCGAACAACATCACCGAGCGGCTGGAGGCGAGCGCCAACGTGATCTGGGGCGCCCGCATCCAGGACGAGTACAAGGGGAAGGTCCGCGTCATGGCGATTATGACGGGCGTCCAGAGCGCACAGGTGCTCGGTCCGTCGACCCAGAAGCAGGCGGACAAGTCCCGCGCCGCGGTGAACAGCGACGACCTCGGCGACTCGCGTTCGCGGGCGGCCGAGGCGAACGGCACTGCCGGTACCGCCGCGGCCTCGGGCGGCACCGAGCAGGGCGCGTGGGAGTCCGACGGCGGCAGCGAGCCGACCGAGAAGAACAACGGACTCGACGTCATCCGCTAGGCATCCCGCGGTATCCGTCCATCGACGCGGCTTTCGTTTTTGGCTCCGTTTTCGGCTCTGTTTCCGCTTCCACCTTCGCTTCCGCTTTCGATCCTTCGGATCGTTTCTCACGTCCGTCCACTCGCCGCGTTCGGCTCGCCCGTCGGGCGGCGCGAGGACTTAACATCGCACGGTCCGTGGGACGCACCGTGTCACACCACCAGCCGACCCGAAGCCCGCGGCGTCGCTCGGGCGCCGCCCGCGACCGGACCGGATTCGCGACCCGATGACGGACGCCGCGCTCTACTTCACGGGCCCGAAGGCCGTCGAGGTGCGGGAGGCGACGGTCGGCTCGCCGGCCGCCGACGAACTGCTCGTCGACACCCGCGCATCGGCGATAAGCGCCGGGACGGAGCTGCTCGTCTACCGCGACCAGGTCCCGACCGAGCTCCCGGCTGACGAGACGCTCGACGCGCTCGACGGGGACCTGTCGTACCCGCTCCGGTACGGCTACGCCGCGAGCGGCGTCGTCCGCGAGGTCGGCGGCGACGTCGATCCAAGCTGGGTCGGCCGGTCGGTGTTCTCGTTCGTCCCGCACCAGACGCGCTTCCGCACGACCCCCGACTCGGTCGTCGCGCTGCCGCCGGGAACGACGCCGGCGGCGGGGTCGCTGCTCCCGTCGGTCGAGACGGCGACGAACATCGTCCTCGACGCCGCCCCGCGGATCGGGGAACGGGTCGTGGTGTTCGGCGCCGGGGTGATCGGGCTCTGTGTCACTCGCCTGTTGGCGGCGTTTCCGCTGGAATCGCTCGTCGTGGTCGACCCGCTCGAGCGCCGCCGGGCGCTCGCTGCGACGCTCGGCGCCGACCGAACGGCGACGCCGGACGAACTCGCCGCGACCGCGTCCGCCGACGCGCCCCCCGGCGTCGACGGCGCCGACATCGCGATCGAGCTGTCCGGGCAGCCGAGTGCGCTCGACGAGGCGATCGGGGCGGTCGGCTACGACGCTCGGGTCGTCGTCGGCTCGTGGTACGGGACCAAGCGCGAGCCGATCGATCTGGGCGGGCGGTTCCACCGGGACCGCATCGACATCGTCTCCAGTCAGGTGTCCACGATCAGCCCGGAGCTGCGCGGCCGCTGGGACCGCGACCGGCGCATGGACGCGGCGCTCGACCGGCTCGACTGGATCCCCGCCGACGAGCTGATCACCCACCGGATCCCCTTCGAGCGCGCGGCTGAAGCGTACGAGCTGCTCGACTCGGCGCCCGACGCGGCGGTGCAGGTGATCTTCGAGTACGAGTGACCCTCCGGGACCTCACCGGCGGCCGGGGAGCCGCCCGCTGACGGCGAGGTAGTCCCGCGCGAACACCGCCAGCGACGGGGCGAGGACGACGGGCGCGAGGGTCCACACGAACTCCGTCGGTACCGGCGGGACGAGCGCGATCGTGACGAACAGCATCTGGACGCCCGCGAGGTATCTACTGAGGTCGCCGTCGGGGAGGTCGCCGACGGGCAGGCCGCGGACGCGCCGCGCCCACACGGCGCCGCGGAAGACGTACCGCGCGGCGGAGATGGAGAGGTACCACACCGGTAACAACCCCCACAGCACCGCCACCAGCGGCGCGACGACGAATCCGAAGGTGTCGAACGCCATGTCGAGCCGGCGACCGATTTCGGTCTCCCGCCCGACCGTCCGAGCGACGGTCCCGTCGAGGCCGTCGAGGGCAACGCCGCCCCCGTAACACAGCGCCGGCGCCCACGCGAGCGCCGTCGCCGTCGGCACGACGACGAACCCGGCGACGACGGCGTACAGCGCCCCCCGCACGAGCGTGACCGCGTTCGCCAGCCCGAACAGTCGCCGCCAGACCGCTCCGGTCGCCCTCCCCGGATCGATCCCGTAGCCGACGTACCAGAGCTGTCCGGCCCAGCAGACCCCGGCGACGACGGGGGGAGAGAGCCCCCATCGGCCCGCCGCGGTCGCCGGCAACAACCGCGACAGGAGCACCGCGAGCGCGAGCGCGGCGACGAGCGGCAGTCCGACGCCGACCCCGACGCGAACGGACCGCCGCGGGCGCGCTTCGGCCATCTACCCGTCACCCCTCGCCCCGGCGATCGCGGCGACGCGTTCGCGTCGGGGTCGGCGGTTCCGCGTCGGCACGGTTACCGGCGCAGGAGGGCGACCAGCACGGCGATCAACACCACCTGGGCGAGCTTGTCCGCGGCGCCGAGCGCCCCGACCTCGGCCGGGAACGACTTCGTCCCCCCCGCGAAGTTGACGACGTACCACAGGACGATCTGGGCGAGGGTGAAGGGGATCCCGACCGCGTACACCGCTCGCCGTCGATAGTCGACCAGGAGCAGCCCGACCCCGCCGACGAAGCCGAGCCCCGCGAGGATGAAACTGATCCCCATCGGAGACGGAATCATCCTGACGCCGAGGAGGAGGTGGACGACGGCGGAGACCAGGGCCGCGACGATGCCTACCCAGTGGAGCCCGTTCAACGAGCCGACGTCGACCGTGGGCTGCCGCGTTCCCGTTTGTGCCATGTTACATGCATGTGCTTCTCTCACATAGAAATACCGCCCGCATCTGCTGCATCCGATCGGTTCCGCCTTCCTATCGCTCGAAATCCGGATCCCTGAGGGCGTCGACGCGCGCGACTTCTTCCGCGGTCAGCCGCTCGCTTCCGGCGGCCAGGTTCGAGACGACGTGCGACTCGGTGGTGCTGGACGGAATCGGGACGACCCCTCGGGCGACGTTCCAGGCGACGACGACCTCGGCGGGGGAGAGGCCTCGATCCGCGCCGATCGCCTCCAAGACGGGCTCGTCGAGGAGATCGGGCGCCGACAGCGGCGAGTGCGCGACGACCCGTATCCCCCGCTCGTGACAGCGCTCGACGAGCCCGCGCCGCGGCCGGTAGGGGTGTCGCTCCACCTGCACGATCGCCGGGTCGACCGCGCCCGCCTCCAGTACCGTCTCCAGCTGTGTCCGCGAGACGTTACAGATCCCGAGCGTCCGCGCCCACCCCCGCTCGTGGACGATCTCGAGGTTTCGCCACGCCGTCGCGAGCGACACGTCGGCGGTCGCGGGCCCGCCGTCCTCGCCTTCGGGGAAGGCGAGCGCCTCCTGTCGCTCGACCGGTTTCTCGGCGAGCCGACGCAGCTCGCCGCGGTGTTCGAGCGCGCCGGGCCAGTGGAGCGCGTAGCAGTCGAACGCGTCGATCCCGAGCTCCTCGCGGCTGCCGGCGCAGGCGGCGAGCAGGTGCTCGCGGCGGTGGTTGGTGCGCCACGCCTTTCCGAGGAGGAACACCCGATCGCGGTCCGGCGCGCCCGGCGCGGCGAGCAGGTCGCCGATGCGGTGTTCGTTGCCGTACAGCTCGGCGGTGTCGAGGAGGCGGTAGCCCGCGTCGAGCGCGGTCGCGATCGAGTCGGCGCGCTCGACGTACGCCCCGTCGCGGTAGCGCGAGCAGCCGAAGCCGACCGCGGGGAGGCGGACCCCGGCGGCGCCCGAGCCGTCGAAAAGGGGTTCCGGCCTGACGACCGGGGCCGGCGGCGGGTCGGCGGTCGCCCCGCAGTCGTCGACGGCGACCGCCCCCTCGCCTTCGGCCGCCGCCTCGATCGCGTTACAGACGGCGACCACGTGGGCCCCCCGCCGCCCTCCGACTCGGGACGGTGAGCCCGTCTCGACCGTCGCAGCGAGGCGCTCGACGGCGTCGACGTACTCGTACGGCTCCGTCGGCGCGTCCGGCGGCGCGCTCACGTACTCCCGCCCGACGCGCCCGAACCGAACGTGGTCGCGGTCGTCGTCCATCGCCCCCGTCCCCTTCAGGTACAGCGAGCCGTCGTCGCCGTGGAGCTCCAGCCCGTAGAACTCCCGGCTCCGGTGTGGCGCGTAGAAGCTCGCGGTCAGCCTGACGGTCGCCCCCGTCGCGAACGCCAGCGTCGCCTCGACGTGGCTCGGGGTCGACGGTCGCCGGTCCTCGCGCTCGGGCCAGACGTCGAGCGCGTCGGCGACGCGGACGCGCTCGACCGGACCGAACCACGACACCAGGAGCGCGAGCGGGTACACCGCCCCGTCGTACAGGGGCCCGATCTCCAGAAAGGAGTCGGGGCGGTCGTGCCAGTCGGTCACGCGACCGACGTGGGCGTGGGCGTACCCCAGACCCACCGGACCCAGTCGCCCGTCGGCGAGGAGGCGGCCAGCGCGGCGCTGCGAGGGCCCCAGCGGCGTGCCGGGCGCGCAGCCGAGCCCGAGCCCGCGGTCGCGTGCGAGCGCCACCAGCGCCTTCGCCTCGTCGGCGTCGAGCGCGAGCGGCTTCTGCGAGTAGACGTGGCGGTCGGCCTCCAGCGCTGTCCGCGTCGCCGGCGCGTGGGCGGCGTGGCTCGTCAGGTTCACCACCAGCGGCGCGTCGACGGTCGCGAGCGCCGTCTCCAAGTCGGTGAACGACGGGCAGCCGTGGTCCGCGGCGAGGGCGGCGGCGCGGTCTCCGTCGAGGTCCACGACGCCGGCGAGCGACAGCGAACTCCCCGGCAGGCCGGCGGCGTACTCCGGCGCGATCGACCCGGCCCCGACGAACAGACAGTTCACGGTCGTACCGAGGCGGCGAGACGTATAGGTGTCCCGCCGCCCTCCGGATTTAGGTGCGTCGCGTCCCTGTATCGGTGCATGTACTCGACGACGGTCGTCACCGACTTGGTGGCCCAGCACTACCTCACGGTCCCCGATCCCGGGCCCGAAGGCGTGCCGCACTCCCACCACTTCGAGATCGAGGTGACCTTCCGGGGCCCCGAGCTGAACGCCCACGACTACCTCGTCGACATCGACGACGCCGAGGCGGCGCTCGCCGACCTCGCCGACCGCTACCGCGACGAGCTGCTCAACGACCTCCCCGAGTTCGAGGGCGACAACCCCAGCGTCGAGCGGTTCGCGCGCGTCGTCTTCGAGCGCGTGACCGACGCGGTGACCGACGAGACCGTGGCCGAGTTGGCCGTGACGGTCTGGGAGGACGACGCGGCCGCCGCGACGTACGACGCGCCGGTATGAGGGGCAGACGCACGCGGTTCGGGAGGCCGGTATGAGGGTCGGTCTCACCCTGTACGGGAGCCTCGACGAGCAGTCGGGGGGCTTCCGCTACGACCGGAAACTCGTCGAGGGGCTCCGTCGGGCCGGCGACACCGTGGAGGTCGTCGAACTCCCGTGGCGGGCGTACCCCCGCGGACTGCTCGACAACGTCACCACGGCCCTCGGCGACCGCCTCCGCGTCGACGTCGACGTGATGCTGCAAGACGAGCTCGCACACCCCTCGCTGCTCCGCGCCAACCGCGACCTCCCGTACCCGATCGTCAGCCTCGTCCACCACCTGCGCGCGAGCGAGCCCCGCCGCCTCGCGCCGCTGTACCGCGCCGTCGAGCGCCGGTACCTCGCGACCGTCGACGGCGCGGTCTGTAACAGCGCGGCGACCCGCGACACCGTCGCTGCCCTCGGCGTCGACCGCGACGCGACCGTGGTCGCCCCGCCCGCTGGCGACCGGTTCGACCCCGCGATCGACGACGCCGATATCGAGGCGCGGGCCGCGGTGCTCGGCGGAGACACCGGAGGCGGCGGGGATAGCGCGGGCGGCGAAGCGGCCGACGGTTCGGAACGGGGACGCGGGCCCGGCTCCGAACCCCTCCGGGTCGCGTTCGTCGGGAACCTCGCGCCCCGGAAGGGGTTGGACACGCTCGTCGAGGGGGTGGCCGGGGCCGACGCCGCCGTCGACCTCACCGTCGTCGGGCGAACGGTCGACGAGAGCCACGTCGCCGACGTCCGGCGGCTGGTCCGGGAGCGCGGGCTCGGCGACCGGGTGCGCTTTTCCGGTCGACTGTCGGACGACGAGCTGGCCGACGCGCTCCGGGCGAGCCACGTCCTCGCGGTCCCCTCTCGGTACGAGGGGTTCGGGATCGTCTATCTGGAGGGGATGAGCTTCGGCCTCCCGGCGATCGCCGCGCGGGCGGGCGGCGCGGGCGAGACGGTCGCGGACGGCGAGACGGGCGTTCTCGTCGATCCGGAGGACTCGGTCGCCGTCGCCCGGGCGCTCGACGAGTTCGCGGCCGATCCCGACCGTCTCGCGGCGATGGGGCGCGCGGCCAGACGCCGGTACGAGGCCCACCCGAGTTGGGCGGCGTCGACGGCCCGCGTCCGCCGACTCCTCGCCGAAGTCGCAGACGCGCCCCACGCCGTCGACCCCGAGGTGGTGTCGTGACGGGGGAGGAACCGACAGGGCGTCGCGAGGACGATCCCGCCGCCTTCCGGCGCTACCTCCGGGCGAAGCGCACCGTCGACGACCGGGCGCTCGACCGGCGGCTCGTCGGGATTCTCGGAGAGCGGCTCGCCGACCGCGCCGCGGCGACCGATGGACCGCTTCGCGTGCTGGAGGTCGGGGCCGGGATCGGAACGATGATCGCCCGCCTGATCGACTGGGAGGTGCTCCCGCCGGGCGAGACCCGGTACGTCGCCGTCGACCGCGACGCGGGGACGCTCGCCGGCCTCGGTCCGTTCCTCCGGGCGTGGGCGGCGGACCGGGAGGCCTCGGTCTCCGTCGCGGACGCCGCCGGTGGCGGAGAGACGAGCACGGTCACCGTCGAGACCGACGCGCACGCGGTCACGGTCGAGCCGGTCGCCGCGGACGCTATCGCCCACGCCGAGGCGAACGCGGGCGAGTGGGACGCCATGATCGGCATGGCGCTGCTGGATGTCCTCGATCTTGAGGGGCTCGGGACCCTGCTCGGCGCGCTCGCTCCGGGCGGGACGTACTACTTCCCGATCACGTTCGACGGCGGGACCCGCTTCCGCCCGTCACACCCGGCCGATCGGGCGATCGAGCGTCGCTACCACGCGCACATGGACGCCAAGCCCGGCGGGAGCAGCCGCGCCGGCGGCGACGCCCTCTCGCGGCTCCGCGACATCGAGGGCACCTCGCTCGTCGGCGTCGCCGGGTCGGACTGGGTGGTCAGACCGACCCCGGAGACGGGTCGGCGCCCCGGTCCCGAGGCTCCTACCCCTGCCGGCGAGGCGGCTCTCGACGATGCGGGACTCCCAAGCGACGAGGCGTACCCTGCCGACGAGGCGTACTTCCTCCGGCACATCCTCGACACCGTGGATGGGGCGGTCGGCGAGGTGATCGACGGAACCGCGGGAGGGCCGTCGGTGGGGGGCCCCTCGACGGACACCGAGGATCCAGCCGCCGCACTCGCCGAGTGGGTCGCCTGCCGCCGNNCGGCGGCGAGCTCGTCTACCTCACGCACCAGCTCGACCTGCTCGGGCGGATCGATCCGGCGGACTGACCCCGGTCGTTCGGCTCAGGCCGCTTCGATCGAGTCGAGCAGCCGGCACTTCCGACAGACGTCGCGGCTCGTCTTCGAGCCGCAGCGCTCGCACTCCCCGAGGTCGGGCGAATCGGCGGCGGCGTCGCCGCCCTCGCGGTACGTCTCGGCGGCGAGCGCGGACAGCTCCTCGTAGCCGGCCATGATCGAGTGGCGGGCGCCCGGATGGTTCTCCTCCAGCTCGTGGATCGTCGACTGGATCTCCCCCCGGTACGCCTCCGACGAGTGCGGACACTCGGCCATGTGGGTCGGGAGGTCGCGGACGTGGCAGTACAGGGCGATCTCCTTTTCGGGCACGTCCCGCAGGGGTTTGGCGCGCGGCACGAAGGCGTCGGTCCCCTCGCGCTCGTCGAAGGGGCCGAGCGAGGCGTCGAAGTGTTTCGCCACCTGGCGCACGTCGCCCTCGAGGAAGTTCATCATCGCCGTCTGGGCCTCGTCGTCGAGGTTGTGGCCGGTGAGCAGCTTGTCGGCGCCGAACTCGGCGGCGTACTCCTCTAAGAGGTCGCGTCGGAACACGCCGCAGTACGCGCAGGCGGCCATGTTCTCCGGGTCGCTCTCGACCACGTCGTCCATCCGCACGTCGAACTCCTCCTCGTAGGAGACGACCTCGTGACGGATCGAGAGGTCCTCGGCGAGCTCCACGCAGGCGTCGAGGCTCTCGTCGCGGTACCCCTCGATCCCCTCGTGGATCGTCAACGCGAGCATCTCGACGCGCGGGTCGTTGCCGAACACGTCGTCGAGGATCTGCGTCAGCGCGACGCTGTCCTTCCCGCCCGAGAGGCCGATCACCCAGCGATCGGGGTCGTCCGGCGTCGCGTCCGGATCGAGGAGGGTGTCCTCGCGGACCCGACGTTTCACGCGCTTCTCGACCGACCGGCGAAGGTGCTCGCCGCAGAGGTGCGCCCCGGAGTAGGCGGCGTGGTGGATCGCGTCGTCGCCGCACCTGTCACACTCCATCGGTGTCGGGTTGCGGTCGCGCGGGGATACCCGTTTCGGGCCGCCTACGCGAGAGCGGGAGCGAGATCGGACCGAAGTAAGACCGACGGAAGCGCTTCCGAAAACCCGGTCGATCGCTTATAAATGACTGATGCTGGATCGACGGCGAACACCTCCAAAGCCCCAGTCGCGAGGCGGGCGCACGTTCGCTGCGCTCCTCGCTCGCTACCGCTCGCTGCGGTGCTTGCGTCACCTGCGCCCGCCTCGCGACTGCCCCTTTGAGTCCACCCACCCGCAGCCGCACCGCAGCCTCACGCCTCCCCAGCCTCGTCGGTCGTCCTCCGCGTAGCGCCGGCGACCTCGCGCGCGCTGCTCGGCCGCGGGGCGGCCTCGCAGGCACGCGCCACCGCATCGTTTGTTTATAAACAAGCATGCGTGGTCGACAACCGCCCGCGCGTTGTCGCCGGTTCCGACACGGGTTTGACCGGGGCGCGGTCTCCTGTTACCGTGACTGACTCTCCGACCGGCGTCGACCGCGACCCCGATCCGCGTCCCCTCCGCGAGGACCCGCCGGCGGAGAGCCGTCGCACCCGACTGTGGCGCCACGGATTCAACCTCCTGCCCGCCTACCGCGGCACCGGCGCCCGGGTCGACCACATCGGCGCGGACTGGCAGTACGTCCGGATCCGGGTCCCGTTCAACTGGCGGACGCGCAACGCGGTCGGCACGATCTTCGGCGGCAGCCTCTACGGCGCGATCGACCCGGTCTACATGACGATGCTCCGCCGGACGCTCGGCGACGGCTTCACCGTCTGGGATAAGTCGGCCGCGATCGAGTTCCTCGAACCCGGCCGCGACACGCTGTACGCGGAGTTCGAGTTCACGGACGGGGAGACGGAGACGCTCCGCGAGGCGCTCGCGCCCGGCGAGTCGACCGATCGGCAGTACATCGTCTCGCTGGTCGACGAGGCCGGGACGGTTCACGCGGTCTGCGAGAAGACGCTGTACGTCCGTCGGGATCGGTGAGGCGATCAGGAAGGCGATCGGTGAGGCGGGCGACCGCGACCACCGGCTCAGTCGTCCGCCCGCGCACCGGACGCGACCTCGTCGAACTCCGAGACGGAGATGACGAGCCGGTCGTCGCTCGTCGTCGTCACCATCTTCGACTCCGCGAACGTGGACCCGTCCGCGCGGAGCCCGGTGCTCGTCCCCGTCCACCGCTCGCCGTCCGTCACCGCCGGGATGATGTGCGTGCGGATGTGCTCGACCTCCTCGGTCGGGTGGAGCCGCTGCCAGCGCTCCCCGACGAGCTCCTCCGGGTCGTACCCGTACAGCTCGCCGTACTCCTCGCCGACGAACTCGAACGTGCCGTCGGGCGCCACGGTACAGACCCCGTCGAGCGCGACGGCGGTGGGCAGGTCGCCGTCCGACTCCGGCTTCGGGTCCGAGCCGAAGCGCCCGGCGTCGCCCTCGACCGCGTGCTCGACCCGGCGCAACAGCGCGGTGTAGCCGTCGGCGCCGCCCCGCTTCGTGACGTAGTCGCTGACGCCCGCGCGGACCATCTCGGCCGCGATCGCGTCGGGCTCCGTCGCGGAAAAGAGGAGAAACGGGAGGTCCGGATCGCTCTCCCTCGCCTCGGAGAGCAGTTCGACGCCGGTCCGTCCGGGCATGTCGTAGTCGCTGACCACGCAGTCGAACGACTCGCGCTCGATCCGGTCGAGCGCGTCGGCCGGGTCCGTCTCGACCGCCGTTTCGCAGTCGATCGCGTCGTCGCGTTCGAGGTACGCCGCGACGAGCTCGGCGAGGGCGGGCTCGTCGTCGACGCAGAGCACTCGCAGCGGTGCGTCAGTCATACCCGTTCTCAGCGCTATCCGGCTAAACCGTTTCCCTCCCGATGCTCAGAACTGATACCGAAAACTCACGCCGTCGCGCCAGAGACGAGGGTCTCCTCGACGGTCTCGACGAACCGGTCCGGGTGTTCGACGTGCGGCAACAGCTTGGCGCGGTCGAAGACGACGAGGCGGGCCCCGGACGCGTCGGCGAGGTCGCGCCCGTCTGAGAGGGGGCTCACCTCGGCCTCGCGGCCCCAGATGATCGTCGGCGCCGCCTCCAGCTCGGCGAACGCCTCCGCCAGATCGAGATCGCTGTTGAGGTACCCCGAGACGAACGACGCGGGCGCGAACCGCGCGTTCTCGACGTGGCTCGTCCGCCACTCGTAGTCGGTCCAGTCGTCGCTCGGATTCGTCGGATCGTCGTAGCCGTGGTCGGCGTTGAAGTACCGGATCGACGGCTTCGAGGCGAGACCGTTGAACAGCGCGTCGCCGACGAGCGGCGCCCGGATCAGCTCCCGAAGCCACGACTTGGGCGGGCTCGGCCCGGCGACGGTCGTCGGACAGACGCCGACGAACCCCCGGATCTCGACGCCGTCGGCCGACGATCCGCCGCTGTCAGCCGCCGCGGCCGCGTACGCCGCCGACAGCGACGAGGCGACGACGGCGGGCCGATCGAAGTCGGCGAGGAAGTCGCGGACGAAGTCCTCGTACAGCGCCGCGGAGTAGCGCAGCGGCGGACGGTCCGACCGCCCGAACCCCGGCAGATCGGGCGCGACGACGTGGTGCTCCGCGGCCAGGTCGTCGAACACCTCGCGCCACTCGCCCGAGGAGCCGGCGGCGTTGGCGCCGTGGAGGAGGACGAGGTCGGGGTCGTCGGGGTCGCCCGCCTCGGTGTACGCCACGTCCATCCCGCGCCAGCGGAACGTGCCGTCGTCGCCGTCGAGGGGCGACTCCAACTCTCCTTCGTACCGGAGGCCGGTGTTGAGGGCGGCGATCGCGCCGACGCCGAGGAGGGCGGTCCCGGCGAGGTTCCTGAGCTTCATGGAAACCTGTTGGTCCGCTGGCGACTTATAGCTCGTGGACCCGTTGTGCGGACCCGCGCTCACGCCGCGCCGCGGTCGGCTGCTCCGCGCCCGCGGTCACGTCTCGTCGTCGACGGGATCTGCGCCCTCGTTCCCCGCCGCGCTGCCGACTCCCTCCGGGGCGGCCTCGACGCAGTCCGCGATCGGCTCCACGATCTCCGCGGCGAGGCTGTACGGGTCCGTCTCCCGCCGCCGCACCGAGTCGGCGAGTTCGTCGATCCCGCCCCGGCGCTCGATCTCGGCGGTCGCGAGCGCGCCCACGTCCGAGCGGACCAGCGTGCGGATCTCCTCGGCGTAGCGCCGGCGCTCCGTCGACTCGATCGCGCCCGACTCGCGGAGGTGGGTCGCGTGGGCGTCGAACGTCTCGATCAGCTCCGTCACTCCCTCGCCGGTGTTCGCGACGGTCTGACGCACTTCGGGGGTCCACGCGGGCTCGTCGCCCTCGTCGGCGGCGTCCCCGTCGTCCGGGTGGTCCGGCACCTCGAACCCGTGGTGGCCCCCGTCGAGCCCCTTCGTCGGGCCCTCCCGCCGGTGGACCATCTCCTCTAGCTCGGCGAGGGTGCGCTCCGCGCCGTCCATGTCCGCCTTGTTGACGACGAACACGTCGCCGATCTCCAGGATGCCGGCCTTCAGGGTCTGCACGTCGTCCCCGGAGCCGGGCTGGACCAGCACCGCGACGGTGTCGGCAGTGCGGACCACGTCGACCTCGTTCTGTCCGGCGCCGACCGTCTCGATGATGACCACGTCCTTCCCGAAGGCGTCGAGCGCTTTCACGGCGTCCGCGGTCGCCATCGACAGGCCGCCGAGCTGGCCGCGCGCGCTCATCGACCGGAAGAACACGTCCATATCCCCGACGTTCGAGGCCATCCGGATCCGGTCGCCGAGCACCGCGCCGCCGGTGTACGGCGAGGAGGGGTCGACGGCGACGACGCCGACGGTGTCGCCCCGGTCGCGATAGGCGGCCGCGAGCTTGTCGACGAGCGTCGACTTCCCGGCGCCGGGCGCCCCGGTGATCCCGATCACGTCCGCGCCGCCGGTGTGCTCGTGGAGCGCGGCGACGATCCCGCGGTAGCCGCCCGCGCGGTTCTCGATACGGGTGATGACGCGTGCGAGCGCCCGGTGGCTCCCGGCGAGCAGCTCCTCGACGAGCTCGGCGTCGCCGTCGCTGAGCGCGGTCGCGTCCGTCCCGCCCATCTACGCTCGCTCCGGGAGGTTGTTCCGGATGAACTCGATCGTCTCCTCCATCGGCGTGCCGGGGCCGAACACCTCGGCGACGCCGAGCTCCTTGAGGTCCGCCTCGTCGTCGTCGGGGATGATCCCGCCGACGAGGACCAGGGTGTCCTCGAACGCGTCGTACTCTTTCAGGCCCTCGATCACCTTCGGGACGAGCGTGTTGTGCGCCCCCGAGAGGATCGAGATGCCCAGCACGTCCACGTCCTCCTGGACCGCCGCCTGCACGATCTCCTCCGGCGCGCGGTGGAGCCCGGAGTAGACCACTTCGAACCCGGCGTCCCGGAACGCCCGCGCGATCACGTGTGCTCCCCGGTCGTGGCCGTCGAGCCCGACTTTCGCGACCAGACAGCGGACGGCTCGCGTCTCCTGTTCGGCACTCATACCTGACTCTCCGTCGCGTGACCGTTTGATTCTAACGGACGTTCAGGATGGTCCAATGCGGGGAGGAGAGCGCGAGCGACCAGCGCCCTCCCGGGACCGACGCGTTCACCGCGTCGATCGGTGGCACCGATCCGCACGCCCGCCGACGCCGCAGACGACTCTGCCGACGCCGCAGACGACCCCGCCGCCGATGCAGACGTCCTCGGAGGCGTTCAATTTCGAACGCGCTGTATGTTGTAAGTACTATTTTGGGTTAAAAATATATATCATTAACTTATGTGTTAAACTGTCCTGTTAGATACAGGACCAATGGTGCCAGCAATGTCTACAAACGATCCCCCCGAACTAGAGACGATCCCTGGAATCGGCCCCAAGCGAGCGAAGGCGCTCCGCGTTGCTGGCTACGAGACGCTCGACGACCTGGAGGCAGCCACGGAGGAGGACCTCCGGGACGTCGAGATGTTCGACGACATCCTCGCTCGCGACATCAAAGCGACGGTCAGTCCGGGCGACGACCGCGTCGCGGTGAAACAGCCCAACGCCGTCACACCGGACGACTGGCAAGTGACCGAGCGGCAGCTGACCCACATTCGATCGCTGGCCGACGACGTGCCGCTGGACCTGGAGGGCTCGACGGCGCCCGACGTTCGCGACCAGTTGGAGTTCGCGATCGACCCCGACCTGCTGGGCTACCGGCAGATCAGCGGGCGCGTCGTCACCCACGATCCGGAAACCGACGACTACCATCCCGTCCCGAACGCGACCGTGCACATCGAGGACACCGACTGCTCGTTTCTCTCTCACTTCCCGGAGGGTCTCGGGTACGGGTGGTTCTTCCCGTTCGACTGCACGCGGGAGACGATCGCGACGACGACGACGAACGAGTGCGGCAAGTTCCGCGTCCACGTCCCGATCTGGGACATCGATCGCGTTCGTAGCTTCCGCCGCGAACGCGTCTGTCTCCCCGAAATCGTCAAACCGCGCCTCCGGGACGTGTTGGAACGACCGGAGCTGTTCCCGGAGCCGGTGATCCCCCCGGAGCCGCAACC